>JQIX01000008.1 GCA_003934925.1 Epsilonproteobacteria bacterium (ex Lamellibrachia satsuma) | reverse complement strand
AACTTCATACACTGGCAATAGCCATGCAGGTCTTTATCTCTATACTTGATGAAATAGCTAAAATTGAAGAAGTAGTCAATAGGAATGAGGATTTAGTGAGTATTATCACTGTGTTGCAGGATGTCACTCAGAAAATGCTTGGGTTTAGGTGCGAAAGTTAAGATCTTAAATACATTTTTAAATACCAGTTTACTCATTTTGATATATTGTGTTGTTCCTTTGATCATATCTAAAAAATAGTAGGGTGTGATCAGCTTTTGAGGATCTTCTTTGTCGATCAGCCTCACTAATGTTTCATATTTAATGATCTGTTGTGTTTTCGTATCAAAAATAGGCTGATAGACACAGGTAAGACGTTCTTCTTCCAAAGCTTCCTTAATATAATCTATATTTTTATATTTCACTTCAGTTTTTGAAATATTATCTATAATACCCAAGCCATTTTTTCCGCGATTTTTGATCTCCAAAAGTTTTGCATCTAAAAATCTCTGAACATTCCCTATATATTCTACATCTTCAGGGATCACCATGGCACTCATGGAGAGAGTCAAAGAGATCGTTTCATTGTCGATCAGATAACGTTTTTTTGTCAGCCCTTTAAATACCTTCTCTGCTATTTCTTTTAGATCAGCACTGTTTTTTTTCATAAAGACAAAAAACTCGCTTCCGCCGGTATGTATGACTCTTGCTTCTTTCGGTAAAAGCGACACCATCTCCTTGGTAAACAATTTCAATACGATATCCCCGGTTTCATGTCCATACTTTTCATTTATGAGTTTAAAGGCATCTATATCTATCAGCATGGCATTGTACTGATTGACTTTTTTTACATCAAAAAATTCTTTCAGATAAAGCTTGGTATAGGCTGAAGTTAAAGGATCGATCAAGATACTTTTTTTCAGTCTGTAAAAACTGTATGCAAGATAAGCTAAAAAGAAAAAACTGATCAATAAAAACAGTTGCATGAGTGCAACAAGATATACAATAGGTAAATTAAAGTCATTAAGATAATCTCCATATGTCTTTGAAAGGTCCATCACAAGGAGTGCCTGGGTCTCACCATCTTTTACAATAGGAGAGAGCAGGGAAAGCCAAATTTCTTCAACACCTTCGGACTGTTTAATGATCTGTGGCTTTTGTGTTTTATATACATGATCAAACAGTTTGCTTTTTGGGAAAAATATCGTATTGTATTCAACAGGGTCATTTAACGATCCGTCAAGCAAAAAACGGTAATGTTTTTTTTCATCTTTATATAAAAGAAAGATATACTGAATTTCTTTCGTCAGAAATGCATGAAGCATTTTATTAAGCGCTTCCCTTTTATCAGGATGTACCTCCAAATATGATTTAAGGGTTGTACTATTGGTTTCTGACTGAATATAGCGGGTGATCCTTTCAGCATACCGTTCTGTTTTCTTTATCTCTTCATTTTTCAGTTTCGCAGTACTTTTGGAGATCGAAAACTGCAGATAGAGCGCAAAGAGGATAAGCAGTCCCATGATCAAGAAGATATATTTTTCGGTATACCTGTGTTTCATAACTCATCAACCAGAAAATCTTTATACTCTTTAGGCAAGGTAATATTGTGTTCATCCAAACGATTTTTAATAAATAACAACTGGGATCTTCCTTTTCTCCAGTAAAATGCGCCAACGACATCAGTGGACAACTTTAAAAAATGATAATCCGTTACAAATAAAATAGGCTTTTCACCCTTTTCAACATCCCGCTGCCTTTCTCTCATGATTTTAGAAAATGTTGAACGATTTGTGATCAGGACAATATCTGACTTTTCAGAGTCATCCGACAAAATCATTCTTTTTGAAAAAGCAAACACTTCTTTATATTCTTTATCATCAGTAAAAACATGTATCATCGGTTTGGATACTAATGCTGAAAATATCTGATAGTACATTTTAAGTGTACTTTCCCTATCCAACGCATAGAGATTCCCATACAGAAAAATTAAGAGAATAAATATCTTTTTCAAAATAGATACTCCAACTCAAGCGTAATACGCTGATCTATTGGGGAGATTTGTAACGGAGGCAATATGGCGGGTGTTACAGGATCTACTCTATATAGATTTGTTTTTTTAGCTTTATCTAGAAGGTTTTGTCCTTTTAGCGTTAAAGTAAGGTCTTCATCGATATTCCAAGAGACAGAGCTGGTCAGGTCAAAATAATTTTTCCAATCAAGACTGTTACTATGCCAGACAACACCATTATAAAAGTCAAAATCTTCATAACTATTAGTAAAACTCAGATATCCACTAATATCCTCTAATTCATCTACATTTCCTATGTTTTTATAGTCTGCGTAGTAGAGTTGCAAATTCATTTTATTGTTTAGATCAAAATCATAGTCATAATTCACAATCGTAAAGAAATATTTTGTATCATCTTCACTATTGTTTTTTACCAGTCCATCTTCATCTTGCATTAAAAGCAACATAAGTCTAAGTCGGTAATTTTCATTACTATAAGCTAATTCTTGCGTTACGGCTATTGTTGTTTGTGGTTCCACATCTTGATAGGCTGGAAGATCCAAATAGCGTACTAAAGGCTCTAAAGCAAACTGGGCACGATATAGATAAACTTTATAACTCCAGTGATCACTGGTATAAATATAACCTAAACGCAGTTGCAAAAGAGAGTCATCTTCTATTCCTCCGTTCCGTGAAATATGATTATATGATATACCTAGTGTTAAGAGTTCTTGGTCACTAAGTGCATATTGATCCTGAAAGAAGATCGTTGCTATCTTTTCATTAGTAAAGGGTGAAACTAGAGCATCCTGTCCATCTTTTGTAAATGAATCAAGCTCCTTATATCTTCCTTTTATCCCAGCTGTGACACGACTGTTTCCTATGGTTTCTTTATAGGTCAGTTCGGCTGTATAGGTACTGTTTTTATACTCGCCGTTAAAGGTGTTTGCACCTAAAGCATCACTCCAAATCAAAGGAAGTTCATCTGCTTGTAGCATATCTGTTTTAAGCCAATCATACGCAAATTGAGCTCGCCAATATTCAGAGAGATCAATCCCATAATCCATATGAATATTGAGATAATCTATTTGAGAGACCAATGGTGTAGCATCCCAACTCATTCCTGCAAGGCTATCTGTATTTTTTTTCATTACCTGTAAATGAAAAATTTGATCCTCAGTTTTTATATAAGAAAAAAGTTGTGTACGCTCAAAATCCCTACTTAGAGATGTGGAAGTTCCATTATCTATCGTCTCTCTTTTAGCATTGGTATGAGAAAAATTAACCATATAAGAAAAATCTTCTTTTTGCTCTCCATAACTAATACTTTGAGAGTTATGTCCTCTACTTCCCCCTACAAGGTCTAACTTCCCGCCACTGTCTCTTTTGGGGTCTTTCGAGTAAAGAAAAATGGTAAGATAGGCAGGTTCTACAGCTGCTTCAAACGAGGGAACAGCATAATAAAACTCTATATGGTCTACAAAGTCTATATTTACATCCCCATAAAGCATCAATCCACTGCCCATCCATCCCTGAGTGATCTCTACACCATCCACATAAAGACGAATAAAGTTGCTTCTATAAGGTTCAAATGCACCCGTGGTCAAAGGGTCTGGCAGACCATATCTGTTTTCATGATAATAGATAACCGGTGCAGTTTTAAAAACATCTTTGAGCGTCTTGGCATGCATTTTTTCCAGTTTTTCTCTGGTAAAAAGAACCAAATGCCCTTTATTTTCATCAATCGTTTTTTGGCTTAAATCATTTTTTTTATTATACTCTTGTAAAATACTGCCGACATTCTGTGCATTGATCGTACTTGAAGAAAGCAACCATAAAAAAACTAAGCTCTTCTGTATCATTTTTTGTCCAAAAAAATATCCCATAATTAATCCATTTTAAAAAATTCCCATTTAATTATATCCTACCTTTTAATAAAATATTATTGATTTTAGTAAACTATAACAAAAATAACTCTATACTATAATTATAGTAATTTATAAATGTATATGTACGTAAGGATTATTAGTGCTTGATAAAGTTTTTCATCTGTTAACCGAAGAGTACTCTCTTATCCTTGCCAAGACACAAGAGGATTTTCAAGCCGTAAAAGAGGTAAGGAGTGATGTATTTGTCAACAGATATGCAATCTACCCTGACCTTAAAAAAGCTAAATGGTTTCTTTTTAGCCAAGATGATGAACAAGCATTCATCTATCTTTTACAACATAACGCAACAAAAAAATATGTCGGATCAGTAAGAGTCTTTTTTATCAATGAACATACACCTGTTCAGATAATGCCTATGCAAAGAGATGGCAAAGTTGAAGATATTGAACACTTAACAAAAGATTTACCGATCTGTGAGATTTCTCGTTTGGCTCTCATAAAAACCCTTCCAGAACATAAAGATTTTTCAATGCTTCAATTAAGAACTCTCTTATCTATGGCTCTTATGAGTGCGACAAGAGTCAACTTTCTTCTCTATCATTATTCTAGAATTTTTGCAATTATGGAACGTTCATTGCACCGTATTTTAAAAAGACAAAGTGTTGCCTTTGAACCAATTGGTGATGCTGTAGATTATTATGGAGTGAGATTTCCATTTGTCATCAAAAAAGAAAATTTTTTAATTGCGGGAAAAAAAACAGAAGGAACCATGGGTCAACTCACAAGATACTACCTCAAAGAACTTTGTAAAAACCCAGAATCCTTTTGGCAATTCATAGACAACAATTCCTATCTAGACCGTTCAGACATTCAATTAGATAGGATATGCCAACTCTTTAAAGAGTATGGGGATAATATTGATATGGAACTTTTACTTGGAGATTTATAACTTGGTCTCTTTTTTCAACATTTTTCTTTACTTTCCCTTCACTTTATAGATAACCGCATACATCAACGGCACATAATAAAGATTAAGTACCGTTGCCCAGGCAATCCCGAAGCCAAGGGAGATCGCCATAGGCTGGATAATAAGTGCCTGTCCGCTGGCAAAGAACATCAGGGTCAAGAGCCCCAAAACAGTGGTAATGGAAGTAAGCAGGATCGGCCTCAGTCTCATACCTGCTTTTTCCACCATCGCATCATAGTTTTCACTGCCTTTGATAAAATCAAGCATGATCAGGCCATCATTGACCACCACTCCGGCAAGCCCTATGATACCCATAACACCCGGCATCGTTAAATTGATCCCCAAAATATAGGTTCCCACCAGAGCACCTACGATGGAAAGCGGTATGGTAGAGACGATGATCAGAGGCAGCACCAAAGAGTTGAACATCCATACCAGTGAGATAAAAATGAGGAAAATAGCGATCATTGCCGCCTGGGACATCTCTCTTTTCATCTGTTTGTTCTCTTTCTCTTCACCTTTGATAATGACTTTGATCCCCTTATTTTCAAATTTTTGAAGTAAAGGTCTTATCTGCTCCATTACTTCGGTAGCCAGAACGGTTTTACTGTCCACTCTTGCCGTGACGGAGCGTACTCTTTGGCTGTCTTCCTTGAATATCTTGACAAAACTCTTCTGATACTCAAAATCACAGATATCTCCCAGCTTTACAAAGTGCTGCCTGTCCGGGGTGGAAAGCTTTATGGATTCCATTTGGATGTTTTTGTCTTTATTGAGATCTTCTACACGTATGCGGACCAAACCGGTATCATTGAACATTTTCCCGTATTCACTTTTAAGGAAAGACCCTTTTAGCACAGAAGTCAGATAGGCTTCGGTAAATCCCAATGACTGTCCATATTCATTGACACGAAGTTTAAGCTCTTTTACTCCCTCCTGGGCATTGTCTGCGATGTCATGCACCCCGTTTATCTCTGAGAGTCTCTTTTTCAATGCGTCCAAAGCCTTCATGCTCTTTTGGGTATCAGGTGTACTCAAACCTATCTCAATATCATGCCCCACAATACCCGCCTGTTGTACAAAAAGATTGATCTCCTGAAAGAGAGGATCACCATTCTGAAGTTTGACATTCTTAAATTTTTCCACAACCTCTTTCTGTACTTCTTTGACGATCTCCTGTGCTTTCTTTTTTCGGACCATATCACTACCGTCATATTCCAAAGAGAAAATAGGATTGATATACCTGTCAAAAATATTTTCCGGTGCTTTTTCATGAAGGTTGATAAATATTTGGAAGAGATTGCTGCCTGTTTCAAAGCTCTGGTCAGGGTTAAACATCATCCCGATCACAGAAGTGACTGATGCGACCTCACTTTTATCCAAACTTTCCAAAAGCTTTTTTTCTATCCGTGTAACGGCTTTTTCCGTATCTTCCAGCTTGTAATTGATATCCACTTTACCATTCAGATAGATCTGTGTCGTATCGAACTCCGGGAAAAGCTGAAATTTAGTGATCTTTGCCATGCCTATGGTCGCAAGTATGATAAAAAGAACCATAAAAAATAAAGAACGTTTCTTTGTTTTCAATAATTTCCCAAGTATCTTTTCATAGATACGGTCCACTTTCAACCAGAAATCGCTTCGGCTGTGATCTTTGCCTACATCTCCTCTGGTATAGAACTCCTTCGAGTGCAACGGCAAAAAGTAAAATGCTTCAAAAAGAGAACTCAGAAGCAAAATACTGATCATTACAGGCAGGACTTTCATGAACATTCCCATCTCACCACTCATGATCAGCAGAGGCAGGAAAGCAAAAACCGTTGTCAGTGTCGCAGTCATTACGGCTGGGAACATTTCCACAGAGCCGTCTATGGCTGCTTCTCTTGGAGATTTACCCATCTCCATATGCCTGAAAATATTTTCTGCTACTACGATCGCTTCATCCACCAGCATTCCAAGAGCGATCAGAGCACCGAGAAGCGTAAGCATATTGAGACTGTAGCCCATCAGATCCGCACCTATAATCGTGATCATGAAACTTACCGGTATCCCTATGGCTACTACCAAGGCGATCTTGAAGTTCACACTCATAAAAAGTGCCAAAAAGACCAATATCAATCCAAAGAGGATATTGGAAGAGACAAGATTCAATCTGTTCTTAACCCATACGGATGTATCTGTATAAGCTTCAAATTCCACATCCTTATACTGTTTTCCAAATTCAACAAGCAATGCTTTGATCTCTTTACTTAGAGCAATGGCATTTCCCTCTTTGGTTTTATTGATATTGATAGAAATATTTTTCTTCCCGTTAAAATGGGATATTTCACTCTGTTCACTCAGGCCAAAGCTCACCGTTGCTATATCACCCAGACGTATTCTTTTTCCTGCAACCGTAATGAGACTCTCTTCCAGTTTTTTCGCACTCTTTTCACCATTGATCGTAGAAATATAAAGATGGCTTCCTTTCTTTTCTATCGTTCCGATAGGGAAAATGGAACTAAGGGAACCTATGGCCTGATATACAGCATCTTTAGGCAAGGCATACGCATAAAGCTTCTTTTCATCTATCTTGATCAGAACCTCATCATCGGCATCACCGCGTATAGTAATACCGCTGAGATCTTTATAAGCACTTAGTTTGCTTTTAAGCTTGTCTGCAATATCCAGCAGTGCTTTGGTCGGTAGGTCTGCAGAGATCGCAACAAGCAAGAGCGGAAAGTCATGGATCGTTATCTTGGCGACAGGTTCATTCATATCTGCAGGCAGGTCCCGTCTGGTATTGGAGAGTATATCCTTCACATCTCCCAGAACAAGCTGATTGTCACTTCCTGGTTTAATATCTGCCTTGATATAAAAAGAACCATTTTGTATAACGGTATCAATATTCTCTATTTCGCTGACACTTTTCATATTGTCTTCGATGGTCTTGACCACCATTTTATCAAGAACATCCGCACTGGCTCCGGGATAACCGCCTGTTACCGTGATCTGGTCAAGCTCGGAAGGAGGAAATATTTCTTTAGGGATATTCTGGTAAGAAAAAATAGAAAGAACCAGCATAAAGACCAATAAAATATGGTTTATGATAGGTTTATCTATCGCAAATGTAATGAATTTTCTGATCATCCATTCTCCATATCATCAATAACAAATATCGTATCTGTTACTCTGTTCTTGAATTTCAATGCTTCCACATTTTGTTGCAGAATCACTTTTTCTGATCTAAGTGTTTCCACTTCTCTTTGTATCTTATTGACTTTTTTACTCTCATAATAGATCTGATTACTCAAGTATATCTTGATCAATGTCAAGATCAGAACGATCGTCATGGACATTAAAATGATCATAACCATACTCAAAGTAATACCGTTTGGTTTGGATTTTTTCTTCTTAACCGTCATTTTAACTGTCACTCTTGAATCTGAAACTTCTCAATTTTGCAGACCTGCTTCTGGGATTCATTTTAAGTTCCTCTTTTGATGCGGGGATAGGCTTACGGGAAAGTGTTTTACCCAATGCATGATTCTTACCACAGGTACAACGCATCGCCTGAGGATCACAGATACACGCTGTGCTCCATTTCTTGAAACGGTTCTTTACGAGACGGTCTTCCAGGGAATGGAATGTGATCAGTGAAACCACTTCTCCTTTATAGTGTTTTGCCTCTATAGCATCAAGCAGCCCCTCTATCTCCCCGAGTTCATTATTTACTTCTATACGAATGGCTTGAAACATCAAGGTTGCAGGATGTATCTTCCCTCCCGACGGGATCACCTGTTTAGCTATTTCACTCAACTCTTTGGCACTTTTTATAGCTGCCTTGGCTCTTGCCTCTACTACAGCAGCCGCTAATTTTTTATAGGAGCGTATTTCACCATACGTATCAAAAATATATTCCAGTTTCTCTTTTGGATATTCATTAACCACTTCATACGCGCTTAAAGAGGCGGAAGCATCCATACGCATATCTAAATTTTCAGAAGAAAAAGAGAATCCTCGCTCTTTTTTGTCAAGTTGCAAAGAGGAGACACCAAAATCAGCAAGCAGTGCCGTAACAGGTGCTTCTTTTAAAGTAGGAAGTACGGTCGCAAATGTGCCTTTATACAGTGTACTTCTTCCCTCAAAAGGCTCAAGTCGCTTTTTGGAAAATGCCAAAGCCTCATCATCTCTGTCTATACCAATGTGTTTTAAATGGGGATAACGTGCCAATATTTCAAAACTGTGTCCTGCATACCCAAGTGTACAATCCACAAGGTACCCTTCAGGAACATCTTTAAAGCTCTCCAATACTTCATCTAAAAGTACCGGTATATGAGGTGTTTTCACATGTTTCCTTTCTCTACAAAAGCATTGTGAAACAATGCATACATGCACGCTTCACTCTTCACTCTTCACTCTTCACTCTTTTTTAGTGCTATAATACCAAAATTAGATGAAAAAGGCTCTTTTTATGGATAAACATCTCATCGATGGCATTAAGCATGTTTCTCTCTCTATGTTCAACAAAAACTTTTTTGGTGTCTACCATGGTTCTATCTCTGCCAGGGTATCTGCAAGCGGATTCATTATCAATTCCAAAGATACCATCCTGGATGAAGTAACAGAAGCTTCTCTTATAAAACTTGACTGTAAAAAGAAAGATTACAGATGGGGTGAAGCAAATGCCGATGCTTATATACACGAACACATCTATGAAACCATTCCCAATGCCAAATATGTTTCTTTTACCATGCCGCCATATGCCACTGCCTACTCCTTGAAACACGGTAAAGTATCTCCCCAGGACTACCATGGGAAAAAAGTTTTAGGCGAGATCATCGTCTATGATCCAAAGAACATAGATGACTGGCTGGAACGTGCCCCGTACGAAATACCCCTATTTTTCCAAAAACATGATACGCACCTCCTCCTTATTAAAGGTTTCGGGCTCATCTCATATGACAGGGATATTATTGAAATGGCAAAAAAAGTTTCTATACTGGAAAACTCTTGCAGATTACTGGCTTTGTCTGCAATTTTGTAAACACTCTTGTAAAGCATAGTTTTGTTATACTTTAATTTATCATAGCTTAGGATACATGGATGAATCAGACAAAAAAACGTTTAAGCATCATTAAACTTGCCATCTCTATTACAGACATAGAAACGATACAGCTTCAAGTATTGAAACTCAGTGCCCTTAAAGCAGATCTGAAGATCCAGGAGATAATCTCTATGCTTCAGGCAGAAAATTATGCACAGGCTCAAAGACTCATCACTACATATATCGAAACCCCTACCGAAGAGATTCTACAAAGAGTTGCTCAGGAAGAAAAACAGCGCAAAGAAGTAGAAGAAAAAACCCTCATTGACGAACTTGACCTTTTTATGACAACTCCTGAAACAGACACGGCAGAAGAAAAAACATTATTTGATTTTAGTACATTGGAACCGGAAAGCCCTCCTAAAAAAGAGCATGAAAGTGTTGATTTTGACTCATTACTCAATATTGAAGCAGATGACATTCTGCCTGAAAATATAGATATAGACATTACTCATCCACCAAAAGATACTTTTTTTGATGAACCTCAACATCAGAATGAAAATATAAAAGAGAACTGCACAAATACAACATTCATAAACAAGGATACTTTTTTTGATATAGAGGACGAAAAAGAAGAGATACCGGTAACACTCGAAGATAAGGAGAAGAAAGATAATCTAATAGTAGATGAAGAAATATCTGAAAAAGAAGAGGATATGTTATTCTTTGATGAAGAGAGTCACAGCGAAACGGCCCAAAAGGAGCCTGTGGTCAAGCAAGCTGGAAAAAATACAGTATCATCTTATAAAGCCATCACATATATAGACCAAAAATTAAAAAATATGCTTACCCAATATCCTCCGGTGGAAGAGAGTAATGAAAACTTCCCCTCTGTCAATGCATGGCTATTGCAAATAAGTAACAGCGGCTACAGTGATCAGAATATCGAAGAGATGATTGAACATGTTGCAAAACTACGTGAATCAGGTAAAAAAGCAGAAACGGCACTGTTACTTTTGATCTCCGGTGCTACAGAATCCAAATTCGCACAATTCATGCTGGCAAGAGAACTGTATAGAGGTGAAATACTTCAAAAAAATATTCCTGAAGCTTTTACACTCATCAACCGTTTAGCCATCAATGACAATTTTCCTGAAGCTATCTGTGATTTGGCACAGTTTTATGAGAATGGTATAGGCATAGACAAAAATAAAAAGAAAGCTGAAGAGCTTTACCATGAAGCGATGGAACTGGGTGTCAAGAGAGCTGCAGTCCATTATGAAAGAATACAAAAGGCCAACAAAGGTCTGCTTGGAAAACTTTTCGGTAAATAGCTCTACCGGATGTGATGGAACACATCCCGTCAATTCCTCATTTCTAATTCCTTTATTCCTTCATACGCCACATCCATCATCTTGTCGATCTGGGAATAGGTAATAATATACGGCGGCATAAAATAGATCACATTACCAAGCGGGCGCAGCAACACCCCTTCTTTCAATCCGTATTGGTAGATACGCAGTCCTATCCGCTCTTTAGCGTCATAGCCACTTAGTTCCACTGCAGCTATCATCCCCTGCTGTCTGATACTTTTGACATTCTCAAGTACTTTGAATACTTCAAGTTTTTGCGCAATATAGGCACTTTTCTTTGCATTTTCACACAATATATCATTCTCTTCAAATATCTCTAAAGTGGCCAAAGCAGCAGTGCATGCCAATGGATTCCCTGTATAACTGTGAGAATGCAAAAAAGCTTTATATTCATTGTAATCACAATAAAAAGCATTGTAAACCTCATCTGTTGTCATCACCACGGAAAGTGGCAGATACCCGCCTGTAAGTCCTTTAGAGAGTGTCATGAAGTCCGGTGAAATATCTACATGATCACAGGCGAACATTTTTCCCGTACGGCCAAAACCTGTCATGATCTCATCTGCTATAAGATGCACATTATATCTTTTTGTCAATATTCTTGCCCCGGTAAGATAAGCGGCATGATACATATGCATTCCTCCTGCCCCCTGAACAAGGGGCTCCAATATCAATGCTGCAATCTCGTCTGCTTTATTCTGTAATACCTGCTCCAAACTTTTTAAAGCCTCCTTTGCGGCTGCTTGGCTCTGATCTTTTGGTACAGGTACTTGCATATTTGCTATCAGTAATGGCTCATACGTCTCTTTATACAGTGCTACATCCCCTACAGAAAGTGCACCTATGGTCTCACCATGATAGGAGTTTGTCAAAGAGAGGAAAAGAGATTTATGCTTTCCCTGGTTACGATGATAATGATAGCTCATTTTCAATGCCGCTTCTACCGCACTTGAGCCATTGTCAACATAAAATACTTTTTTTAACAGGCCTGGTGTGATGTTGACAAGTTTGTGGGCCAATTCTATCGCAGGTTCATGCGTAAATCCAGCCAAAAGTACATGTTCCAGGGTATCAAGCTGAGCTTTTATTTTACTGTTTATAGTTTCATTGGTATGTCCAAAAAGGTTCACCCACCAGGAACTTACCGCGTCTATATAACTGTTGCCTTCAAAATCGTAAAGATAGACTCCTTTTCCCGACTTGATAGGCACAAGTGGCAGTGTCTCATGGTCCTTCATCTGTGTGCATGGATGCCATATAACCTCCAGGTCACGCTGCATCATTTCACTGTTTTTTACCATCATCGTACTTATATACTCCAATTCAATTACTATTAATCACAACTTTACTAAAATATTACAAATTTTTAGATTAAGGCAGAGAGAATATGATTAGTTGGATGCAAAAACACAATAAATACCTGGTATGGACCATCTGGATAGCAACCATCGCATTTATAGGCGCAGGCTTTGTTGGATGGGGAAGCTATCACTTCGGTTCCAAAGCAGGCAATGTTGCAAAAGTGGGTAATATTGAAATCAAACAATCCAGACTCAATATGGTTTACAGCAATATTTACAACCAATACAATAAAATGCTGCAAGGTAAACTTGATGACAAAAAAGCTAAAGAGATGGGGCTGGTCAAGCAAGCTTTTGCAACACTTGCAACACAGGCAAAAATACTGAACTTTGCACAGGATAACGGTATCATTGTTTCAGACAAGGAAGTGGCCGATACACTTCAATCGATCAAAGGCTTCCAAAAAGACGGTGTATTCAACAAGTCGATCTATGAAGGATACCTCAACAGCCAAAGACTCAAAGCCAAAGTCTTTGAAGCAACACTCAGAGATGAGATTACCATAAACAAAACACTTGATCTGCTGCAAACCAAAAGTTTGCCATTGGAAGAAGAAGCTGTTTCTTCCGCAATGAATGTAGCCGATAAACTTTTATACAAGGTATTGACACCTTCAGATATCACTGTAGCCAAAGATAAAGCCAAATTAAAATCATATTGGGAATCACACAAAGAGAACTTTATGACAAAAAAAGCATATAAGCTCTCTATTGTCTGGACAGCAAGTAATGAAACAGCGATCACAGATGATGAACTGAAAAATTTTTATGAGGCAAACAGTTTCAACTATACTGATACAGCAGGCAAACAACTTTCTTTTGATGCAGCCAGAGAAAAAGTTTCTAAAGATTTAAAACTTAAGAAAACAAAAAAAACAGCCCAAAAGAGCTATATTGCCTTCAAAAAAGGTAAAATAGAAGGTTCTGAAAACATCATTCTTCCACTCGGTGATCCTAAATTGAGTAAAATGCTTTGGGACGAGATACAGCAAAAAAACACAGGTGACATACTTAAACCTAAAGTCGTTGGTGACCAGTATGCAACAGTGAAGATCATCGGTATTCAAGAACCAAAGGTCATGCGTTTTGAGGAAGCTGAGAAAGAAGTAACGGAACTTTATATGCTTGAAGCAAAAAAAGAGGCACTTTTGACACTTGCCGAGTCAACACTCAAAAACCTCAAAGACAGTGATGCAACGGTCTCTGACTTTGTTACTTTAGAACAGCATGACAACCTAAAACCATTAAATTCACAAGAAAGTTTACAATTTTCACAAAAACTCTTTACATCAACAAAAGAAAAAGGTATTATTAGTGTATCGAATAAAGTGGTAGTTTATGACATTATGGAACAAAAACTTCTGCCAATGGATAGCAATAAAACAGATTTCATAAAAGGGAATATCGATCAAATGAAGAGAAGAACATTTGAAACGAACTTCATAAAGATGTTAGATAAGAAGTATCCTACAGAAGTTTATATGGGAGGACTTGTAAATTGAGTGAAACAATTTTAGCTATAGATATCGGTTCCACCAAAATCTGTGCACTCATAGCTGAAATTGATGATGGCAAAGTACAAATTCAGGGTCATGGCATTACTAAATCCCAGGGGATCAAAAAAGGTGCCATCACCAATATCGAGCTTGCTTCCAAATCTATTAAAAAAGCCATTAATGACGCAAAACGTATCGCAGGCAGCAATATTACTTCAGCAACTGTCTCTATCTCTAACGCCTATGCCAAAAGTCTGAACTCAACAGGTATAGTCAACATACCCCATAAAGATATTTCTATCAAAGAGATCAACCGTGTGATGCAAACAGCACTTTACAATGCAAATGTACCCAATGAATATGAAGTCATCCATGTACTTCCTTACAATTTCAGAGTAGATGATCAGGACTATATCGAAGATCCGTTCGGTATGAATGCAAGCCGCATGGAAGTTGATGTCAACATCATCATGACACAAAAATCAAATCTTTCAAACCTTAAGAAAGCTGTTCGTTCTGCAGGGGTAGAAATAGATGGTATCGTACTTAGCGGTTATGCTTCAGCAATAGCCGTAATGGACGAAGATGAAAAAGAACTTGGTGTGGCTGTTATAGACCTTGGTGGCCAGACAAGTAATCTTGTTATTCACACAGGTAACTCTATCAGATACAACGATTTTCTCGGAGTTGGTTCAAATCATATCACCAATGACCTTTCTATGGCACTCCACACGCCGCTGCAGATCGCAGAGAATGTCAAAATACGCCATGGCAACCTTACAGAAACAAGCAATGAGATCATAGAACTCCCGATCATTGGAGATGAAGAGAACCGCAATGGTGTCTCCCTTGAGATCGTACATAGTGTTATCTTTGCACGTGTTGAAGAGGCATTGATGCTTTTGGCGAAATCTCTGGAAAAATCTGCACTCAAAGAGCAGATAGGTGCAGGAATCATCCTTACAGGAGGGATGACGAAGTTGAAAGGTATCAGGGAGTTGGCACAATCGATCTTCCCTGCTATGCCTGTACGTATTGCTAAACCGCATGATATTGACGGTCTTTTCGACGAACTAAAAGATCCTGCATTTTCTACAGTGGTTGGTTTAGTTCTTTATAAAGCCGGTAAACATACACAGTACGAGATCAATTTCCAACAGGAGTTATTACATTCTAAAAGTGTTTATGAAGACAATCTTGACGATATAAAAATAGGAAATACCGTCAATGAGGTGGAAGAGAGCAAAAAACAAAAAGAAGAAAAGACGGAAAAAAGTGGATCTGATGAACTATCATCAATTTCATTTGATGACCTTCCCGATATCGGGAATGAGAACAGTAACCCATTTAAAAAGATTGCAAACTGGGCAAAACAACTTTTTTAACTAGGTAACTTATTTAAACACATCACAAAAAGGGGGAAAATATGGAAGAATTTGAAATAGACATCGTCGAAACAAAATGTCATACAAATGGTGCAAAGATCAAGGCGATCGGCGTAGGTGGTGGTGGTGGAAACATGATAAACCACATGATAAATGAAGGAATCAATAGTATTGATCTTATCGTTGCAAACACTGATTCACAGGCATTGGATTCATCACTTGCACCATACAAAATGCAACTGGGTATCAATGCGACAAGAGGACTGGGAGCCGGTATGGTTCCGGAAAAAGGAAGAGAAGCCGCCCTAGAGAGTTTTGAAGATATCAAATCCATGCTTGAAGGTTCTGACATCGTATTTATCTCTGCCGGTCTGGGCGGAGGTACCGGTACAGGTGCTGCACCTATCATTGCACAGGCAGCTAAAGAAGTAGGTGCACTCACTGTTTCCATTGTAACAAGTCCTTTTAAATTTGAAGGCAGAAAAAGAACAAAACTTGCAAAAGAAGGGTTGGAGGAACTCAAAAGAGAGAGTGATTCCATCATTGTCGTGCCAAATGAAAAACTTCTTTCTATTGTTGAAAAAAACCTTGGTATCAAAGAAAGCTTCAGAATGGTAGATGACATTCTTGCCCAGGCAGTCGGCGGTATCTCCAAAGTCATCCTTTCTCATGGAGAAAATGACATCAACCTTGACTTTGCCGATGTAAAAACAGTTATGGGCCATAGAGGCCTTGCCCTTATGGGTGCAGGATACAGTACGGGGACCAATGCCGCTTATGACGCAGCCAAAGCAGCTATCGAATCACCACTTTTAGACAATATATCTATTGATGGCGCCATGGGTGTACTTGTACACTTTGACATCCACCCCGATTATCCTATCATGGAGATTGGTGAAGCTATGAGCATTGTTGAAGAGAGTGCCGATGAAGATGCATCTGTTATCTTTGGTACAACTACAAATCCGGATATGGATATAGATGAAGTGAAGATCACTATCGTTGCAACCGGTTTTGAAGATCATAATGCTATTGCCGAGCCTACTGTCAAAAAACAGGAATCACTCTTAGGTAATACACATACAAGCAATATCAATACTATCAGATCTGCAAATAAAATGGTAGTAGGCGGATACAATAGTGACCATGAAGATATTCTGGATGTTCCGACTTTTTTAAGAAAGCAGATGGACTAAGAGAAACACTTCCCTCCTCTTTTTTCATCCTCAGTTTTTAGAAAGGCAAGATTTATATCCTGTCTTTCATTTATAAATATTATACATAGATTAGAAAAACCACTTCATAGCCATCTTATTCAAAATTGATTTAAATTATGTATTAGAGATTAACTTTTTTCTGCTATCATTGCCAAAATTTTTATCATAGGATCTTCATATATGAAATATATCAATAAATTTTCGACTATTGCAACTGCTACAGGACTTGGTGCTCTATTGGCGACCGGATTAACAGGATGCATGGGTGATAACCAGCAGCAGCAAGAACAGGCGCAGACAAAAGGTGCTTTTGTCATTATCGAAGAGACTGCTCCGGGCAAATACAAGATCAAAGATGAGTTCCCCGCAGATGAGACACGTATTGTGCTTAAAGATCTCAATGGTACGGAAAGAGTACTTACAAAAGAGGAGATGGACCAGCTTGTCAAAGAGGAGGCTGCAAGGATTGACAACGGTACTTCGCCGTTGACACAGGAAAATCCACAGGTATCTGAAGGAATGGGTCTTGGTTCTGTCCTGCTTTCGAGTATTGCCGGTGCGATGATCGGTTCATGGATAGGCAATAAGCTCTTTGGCAACCAGAACTATCAGAACAACCGTAAAGCCGGATACAAGTCACCCTCCACCTACCAAAAAAGCCAGAAAAGTTTCAATCAGCCAAGAAAGAGTAAGACCAAAAGAAGCGGCTTTTTCGGAAACACAAAAAGTTCTACAAGAAGCGGTGGCTTCTTTGGCGGTTAACGTATGATCAGCTTAAAAAAGATTGAACCACTTACAACAGACTATCTTGAATCCCTCGGATTTGTCTGGCATACCGATAGTGACGAGAGTCCTTATATATCGGATGAACTCGTTGTCATTTCTGAAGCCGATGCGGAAGCGTACTATGAAGCTGCCAACACTCTGTACGACATGTTCGTTGAAGCCGGTGAATATGTCATTGAAAATAACCTTTTTCATGAGATCGGCATTCCTTTCAATCTGGTTGAGATCATCAAGGAATCATGGGAAAATGATGTACACTGGCATCTTTACGGGCGTTTTGATCTGGC
The DNA here is from genome assembly GCA_003934925.1 of Epsilonproteobacteria bacterium (ex Lamellibrachia satsuma). GTDB lineage: Bacteria > Campylobacterota > Campylobacteria > Campylobacterales > Sulfurovaceae > Sulfurovum. Next base: position 15,457 of record JQIX01000008.1, on the reverse strand, counting down.
AGGCGGCATAGACGGAAAACCGATCAAGCTTATAGAGTTCAATGCAGATACACCTACGGCCCTTTTCGAGACGGCGATCATCCAGTGGGCGATGCTCAAACAGAACGGTCTTGAGGAAGCACAGCAGTTCAATGCCCTCTATGAAGCCCTGCTTGAGAATTTCAAACGTCTTGTTACACTTGAAGAGGATGTCACCACTTTTGAAGCACGTTATGAAGGATGGGAGTTCCTTTTTACCTCCATCAGAGGCAATGCCGAGGAAGAGAATACGGTCAGACTCCTACAACATATCGCCACAGAAGCAGGATATACTACCCAGTTCGCCTATATCGATGAGATAGAGTTCTCTGCAGAAGAAGGTATTTTTTATAATGATAAGCAATACGAGCTGTGGTTCAAACTCATTCCCTGGGAGGACATAGCCTTGGAAGAATCTGACCTCGCTATGCTGCTGACCAACATTATCAAGAACCAGAAAGCTATTATCTTCAACCCTGCCTACACCCTGCTCTTCCAGAGTAAAGGGATACTCAAAATACTGTGGGACCTTTATCCAAACCACCCTCTGCTTTTGGAGAGCTCATTTGAACCATTGCAGGGACAAAAACAGGTAAGCAAACCTCTTTTTGGAAGAGAAGGAGGCAATGTAACCATTCTTGATGAAAAAGGCCAGAAAGTCGAAGAGATAGGCGGAGAGTACGGTAAACACAAAATGCTTTACCAGGCCTATACCGAACTGCCTACAGACAGCCATGGTTCAAGTTATCAGGCCGGTGTCTTCTACGCCTATGAAGCATGTGGATTAGGGTTTAGAAAGGGCGGGAAGATACTCGATAATATGTCTAAATTCGTGGGACATATTGTTAGATAGAGAATCATAACTATTCCACTCTTGTTCCATATCTCCCGATATGGAACATACACCACATTTAAATAATAAAATTACTACCAATTCGTTATAATATTGTATATGCATTCCGTATCAGGAGATACGGAACGAGAAAAAATTTAATATGCAAAATAAACATTTTCTTTATTAGAAGCTTATGTCGGGATGGGGACACCCAGGCCTACGGTTCCATAGCAGCATCACACGATACTTGCACAATCTCCACCTCATCCACATCTATCCTCGCGGCTGTAAGCTTTCCGCCCCATAGGCACCCTGTATCTAGAGCCAATACATTTTCATCTTCATAGAAACCCAATGTTGACCAGTGTCCGAAGATGATCTTCAAATGGATCTCTTTTCTGCTCTCACATTCAAACCAGGGTTTTAAACCTTTTTCTCTCAAAGCATCCGTAGGAGCACCTTTTTGATCAAAGTCCAGTCTATGGTCTTTATAGCAGTATCGCATACGTGTAAAGGCACTTACGATATAACGATCGATATCTATCTTGCTGGATTCTCTGTTAAAACGGTTCATACCGCTTTTAAACATTTTTTCAAGCCATACCCCTGCATGATCACTTTGCAATTTCTTTTCTACTCTCTTTGCATAACGGATCGCCATACCCAGATCAAATTCCGGAGAAATGCCTGCATGCGCCATGCAATATCCAAGTGTATAATCCACATGCAGAAATTTTTGGCTTTTAAGCCATTCTACAAGCTCTTTAGCCCTAGGCGACTGAAGTATGGGATCTATGGTGGAATTGCTCTTTTTGATACCATAATAGGCTGCTATAAGTGTAATATCGTGATTACCAAGAACGATCTCTACACTCTCTCTGATACTATAAAGGTATTCAAGTACTTTAAGCGAGTTCTCTCCGCGATTGACCAGGTCACCTGCAAGCCACAGCTTATCATGCTTTGGATCAAATGCAATCTCTCCAAGCAACTGCATAAAAGCGTTATAGCACCCCTGTATATCTCCGATCGCCCAAACTGCCATTATCTGTACTCCATACAGATAAAGTGAAGAGTGAAGAGTGAAGAGTGAAGAGTTTGCATCAGTTGTATCCTAGAGCTTTTTTATATGCTATGACTTTTTTTTCAAATGACATTTTAGCATAAGCTGATGAAGGTGAAGGCAGATAGACGGTCTCTATCTCCAAATAAGAAAAGTGTGTTTTAAAAAGTGTCTCTGCCTTTTTACCGGTGAATGCCAATTTTTTGATCGTTGTGTTCTTTTCCAAAAAAGAGGCTATATCATTGACTTCCTCTTGCTCCAAGGAACTGTCAAGCGAGTTGTTACGGCTACACTCTTTGACCATATCCCACAGACCGAATTTACACTCTTTGAGCAACCAAAGCTTTTGATCACGATTGTTAACAGGGTAGCCTGTTATTGCTTCAAGGATCTTCCAAAACTGGTTACGCGGATGTGCATAATAGAAATTCTTTTCAAATGATTGGATACTGGGAAAAGAACCCAATATAAGTATCTCTGTATCCTTGTAAACAATGGGCTTGAATGGATGTTCTAAAATTTCATTATCCATTACATCTCCTGTAGTGTGCAATACACACCCAACCAATAGAAGCATTGCAGAGCAATGCATACCTGCACTCTTCACTCATCACTCATCACCCCTCACTTAATGATGCAAAGCATCACTTGCATGCCTTACGCATATTTTGAATCATAAGTACCAAAAGGGCCAAAGAGAAGATCTTAAAATTGATCTCGCTTCCTTTGTGTGTATTGATGAAAGCTGCAGATTGTGTCATCTTCTCTCCTGCCAACTGCATATTGAGGATATCCGGCAGATAATAGTGACTGAACATCAATCCCGTAGCCAAAACAAAAAAGGTTGCTATTTGTGTAATGGTGTCTCTTTCAAACTTTTTATATTTATATCCCTCATACAATGCAACACAGATCAGGGTAAAGTCCACCAGATAAGAGAGTTTTACAAAGTTCTCTGTCATAATGAGCCCTTCCTGATAATGGCTCAAAATTTCCGATCCCAACCATTGCTCCGTATGGAATGTTACAGGCGCAACAACAATACCTGCAAAAAGTCCTGCACCCAGTGTGGCTCCCAGCAATATAAGATATACCATTGTTGTTATTCTGAAATATTTTTTCATTTTTTGTTTCCTTTTATCTTGTAGGGTGTTGTGTCCTCACAACACCATTTAAATATTTTTAGCTATTGGTGTTATCGGGAGACAACACCCTACAAAAATTGAATGACAAATCCTCTGTCAAATCCTGCTAAATCTTTATAGAATTTTATGGATTTTACCCCAACTTCATTAACAAAAGCTTTTATGGGTTCTTTTTGGTCATACCCCATTTCACAGGCTAAATATTTTATACCTTTTTCTTTTACATCCAAGATGATCTGTTTTAAAAGCTCATCCCCTACTCTTCCGCCAAAAAGTGCCTCTTTAGGTTCATAATCTACTACATTGGGTTCCAGTAAACAATCTTCTGCAATGTAAGGCGGGTTTGAAACCACCAGTTCTATGGGTTCATTAATTTCATCTATAAGGTTGGACTTACGCAATTCGACCTGCTCAGTCAAACCAAAAGTGTCAATATTTTTGTGAGCCACCTTTAATGGTGCATCACAAATATCGGTTGCAATGATCTTCAGTTCAGGGAACTTACGTGCCAATACCACTGAGATAGCTCCTGATCCCACACCTATCTCGGCAATATGGGTGATCTTCTCTTTTTCGATAATCCCGGATACCAGATCTATCAAAATCTCCGTTTCAGGACGGGGTATCAGTACACCCTTTTCAACTTCCAGATGAATATCATAAAAACTTACTTTTCCTGCAATATACTCATAGGGTTCATTGGCTGCTCTTCTCTTTATAAACTTTTGAAAAACTTCAAAATGTTCAACTTTATCACTCTCATGCGTGATCAGATAAATACGATCTTTCCCAAGATGATATGCCAAAAGTAATTCAGCTTCAAACATAGGACGTTCACAGGACTCTGTCAGTTCTTCTTTTGCCCAGCTTAAAGCTTCTTGAATACTTGTTTTCAATGCTGCTACTTTTCTTCCTTGTCTACAAAAGCAAAAATACCATCACTCGGCAAAGCCGGTTCTTCTGTAATCTCTTCTTCCCCTACGATCGTATTGGATGCATCAAAACCCAACTCTTTCAGTCTTTCAAGTACAGGCGGGTGCGTATAGTAGAAAAAGATGACCAAGGGGTGTGATTTTGGAAATGATTTATTTTCCGTAACCAGTTTCATAAGAGCTGAGACCAGATTCTCTTTACCGCCCATTTGTGAACCAAACTCATCTGCTGCATATTCATTATGACGGCTTACATATGACATGAATGGGGTAAAGACGAAACTCACAAGCGGAAGCAGCAGCATCAGCATGGCTATCTTCACACCCGCATGCGGAATGACACCCATTTGAGTAAAGAGCTCATCTGGCAAATGTCCAAAGAGATAAAAAGCGATAAAAAGCAAGCCGCCCATCAGTGCAATGTTCTTCCAGATATCCCCATGGGTAAAGTGTCCCAGTTCATGCCCAAGTACGGCTAAAAGTTCCTTTTTGTCAAGTTTTTCCAGAAGGGTATCAAAAAGTACAACTCGCTTAGTTTTTCCAAGCCCCCCAAAATAGGCATTCAGACGACTGTCACGTTTACTTGCATCCATGACAAATATTCCGTCACTTTTTAAGCCTACTTGCTCCATGAGCTTGGTAATAGCTTCTTTCAGATCACCCTCTTCCAAAGGATTGAACTTATTGAAAATGGGTGCAATGACAGTCGGGTAAAATACATTGACAAGCAGTGCCACAGCAAATATCAGCACAAACCCCCATAGCCACCACATTTCATAGTTGGCAATGATCCAGGCCAGTACTGCGAACAGTATGCCGCCCAGAACAATGAACATGGCGGCTGATTTGAGCGCATCAATAATGAACATCTTCACTGTCATTTTGTTAAAACCGAAATCTTCATCTATCTTGAATTTCTGATAGAGCTCAAAAGGAAGTCCGACCATGTAGTTTACTGCAACAAATCCAAATAAGAAGAGTACAGCCTGAAGCAATTCACCTTCAACCTGCACCATAGAAGAGAGCCAGGCAAATCCTGCAAAGACCCACCAGATAAACATCAGGTAATCCACAAAATGCTCAATAATGGCGACCTTCTCCTTTGCTACGGCATAATTTGCCGCAACCATATATTTGCCTGCTGCCATAAGTACAGGATCTTTTCTTTTTTCCTGGTTGATATAGCCTATTTGCATAACTGAAATATAGACTCTTAAAAAAGTATAGATAGAATAAAGAATAATGATCATTTTCAACATAAAATTTCCTAATGAATATATTTACCGCAAATATATCAAGATGAACTTTATCAAGCCTTAAAATCTACACTATTTGCTATAATTCCAACAACTAATCCAAAGGATATATTGTGGCACTCATAGACCTTTTTGACATCAAAAAACAGTATGACATCAAACTTCTTCTTGATGGTGTGGATTTTCATCTTAATGAAGGGGAACGTGTAGCTATTGTAGGTCAAAACGGATGTGGCAAATCTACCTTAATGAAAATTGCCCTTGGAAGCGAAGAGCCCACAGAAGGCAAACGTGTAGTCAACCGTAGTATTCAAGTGGAGATGCTGGCACAGCAGCCCCGTTTCGATGCAGATCTCACCGTAAGAGATGCTATTTTAAATGAACTCACGGAACTCAGAGATGCCCAGAAAAAACATGCCATACTTAGTACCAAGGTAGCACATGACTTTGAAAACAGAGAGCTTTTGGCACAACTTGAAAATATCTCTGCCTACCTTGACCATCACAATGCATGGAATCTTGATGACAAGATAGAACGTGTTCTACAGGAGTTCAAGCTCAAAGAGTATGAGAACCGTTTGGTCATTTCACTCTCAGGTGGAGAACAGCGTCGTGTGGCTCTTGCTTCACTGGTACTTAAAAAACCTGATGTACTACTCTTGGATGAACCTACCAACCACCTCGATGTCTATATGGTGGAGTTTTTGGAAGAGATACTCCTAAAAGAGAAGTTCACCCTGCTTTTTATCTCACATGACAGGCACTTCATTGACACTATTGCCACACGTGTCATAGAGGTAGAGAACCAGGGGCTCGTCTCTTACAAAGGAGGTTACCGTGATTACTTGGCACAAAAAGAAGAACGCATGAAGTCACTTGCTAAAAGTCATGATACTTTACTTAAACTTCTCAAACGTGAAGAAGAGTGGCTGGGTAAAAGTGTACGTGCCAGAGAAAAACGAAACCAAGGGCGTAAAGCAAGAGTCTTTGAACTGCGAGAACAAGCCAAAAAAAACCCTACACTCATCCGTAAAATGCAGGTGGAACTAGAAAGAGAAAAGAAAAGCTGGAAAGGAGAAAAAGGTTTAAGTAAACGTAAAATGCTCTTTGATGTGGAGAATCTGAACTACAGTATTGCAGGTAAAAATCTCATAGAAAATTTCTCTACACGTATTCTTCAACATGACAAAATAGCCATTGTAGGCATTAACGGTGCAGGAAAATCTACCTTGCTTAAACTATTGCTTGGACGGCTTAAAGCCGATAGCGGTACTATCAAAAAAGGGGATTTCACTATTGGTTATTTTGATCAACACAGAGAGATGCTCAATGATGAACATACACTTATAGAGACCTTCTGCCCTGATGGCGGGGATCACGTAGATGTACAAGGCTCACATATGCATGTCTATGCCTATCTCAAAACATTTCTTTTTCCAGAGGAGTATATGACTAAAAAAGTCGGACAACTCAGTGGTGGAGAAAAAAACAGAGTTGCCCTGGCCCTGCTCTTCACCAAAAATGTAGAATGCCTCATTCTTGATGAGCCTACCAATGATCTGGATATTCAAACGATTACTATTTTAGAAGATAAGCTCATCGCATTTCCCGGTGCCCTACTCTTTGTTTCACACGACCGGTATTTCATCGATAAAATAGCCTCTAAACTTTTCATCTTTAAAGGCAATGGTGTGGTTGAGGAATCGTACCAGACTTATACCGAATACTTGGAAATAGAAAAAGAGATGAGAGATTTAGCTTCTTTGGAGAAAGAGGTTACCACAGCCATTAACAAAGAAGAGAAACCTAAAGAGAAAAAGCAGACAAAACTCAGCTACAAAGAACAGAGAGATTTCGATACTTTGCCTGATGAGATAGAAGCATTGGAAGAAAAAATGAAAGAGCTCAATCACTGTCTGGCTGACCCTGAATGTTATCAGAAAAAAGGTTTAACGGCTATCTCGGAAGAGCTAGCTACACTTGAAAAGGTATATGAAGAGAAGAGTGAAAGGTATCTTGAAGTTTTGGAAATAGCAGAATCTTTTTAGGAGTCTGCTACCAGTACATTATGACGCTTCGTCTTCCCCAGCGCAGGGCCTTTCTTCTATCAACGCCCATATAAATATCGATACGTTTTCTGAAACGTTTATTCATTTTATCTCTTACTCTATAAATACCGGGCAACCCGCCTATTCTTACTTTTGTACCGTTGCGCATACCATACCTGGTCAACATATCTCTGGAAACTGCAATGATCTTCATACCCGGACGGATACGGTTATTCCATGCCGCCAAAAACGGAGTTTTATCTGTCTGTCCCCGGTGAGAGCTATAAGCTGTCGCTGTGACACGAAGTTTTCGTTTGCCAAAGCCTCGGATCATTTTTCTTTTTTTGCTGACTATAATTTTTTTGCGTTTAGCTTCAGCCTTCTTTTTTTTCTCTATCTCTGCTATTTTATAAGGCAAAGGCAAAAGAAGTATTTTTCCTGCACGTATGGTTGCACTGCTTTTAATATGATTGAATTCAGCCAGCTCTTTAGGTGCAAGATCAAATTTGTCAGCTATGGAGATAAGTGTATCACCCTCTTCAACTTTATATTCCGCACTGGCCATAGCATCAATAACTTTTTGACTATAAGGGATAGTCAACTTTTTTCCTATTCTAAGTGCTTCATTCTTTTTCAAATGATTCGAACTTATCAGAAAACTTGTCTTCAAATTGAATTTTGTAGCAATTGTACTTAACGTATCACCTTTTTTAACAATATAAAGACCTTGTTCCTCTTGCTTTTCTCTTGCAAGTTTCAATGCTTCAAGTTTCTGTTTTTGTTTTTCTTCTTTAAGTTTTTTTACCAGATCCAAAAGTGCTTTTCTTCTCTGCCTGATCTTTTCCAACTGCGTATATGTTTTCTCTTTTTTTATTTCTTTTAAAGGTGCTGTCTTCTCTGTTCCTTTAAAACGCATAGGCTCTTCGATCTTTACATACTTTTCGATCATGTCTGCAACAGAAATTACTTTTAGGGAGGCTTTTTTCTCCGGTACCGGCAGTGTTTTTGCGATAATCAACTTTTTTCTGTCAAGATCATACGTGATCTCTTTTGCCCTGATGAACTTTGAACTGTAAGGATTGCACTCTGTAGTTCCTCCGGTCACGATCCTACAGTCTACAATATTCTTTGCTGTTGCAACTTCCAGCATTATAAAAGGTATCATGAAAAAAGTTAAATAATTTTTAGCCATGATATTATGCCAAACTATAAAAAGTTCAACATTTCTCCCTTAATAGATTCTTTATCTACGACTACCGTATGAATGATCGGTTTACTGAACAACCCACTGATCATGGAAGGCACAGGAGCATCTGCATGATCACTTACCCATTTTAATGCTTCCAGATCATCTTTAACAGCATGTCCAAGTGCTTTTGCCACAGTCGTACTGAATTTAGTCCACTCCGCTGTCGAATAGACTACTGTAGGCAATTTTTCCTTCCTAAGTATTTCATAGGCTTTCATACAGGTTGCCGTATGAGGATCCATAATATATCCTTTTTTAGCATATACAGCGATCACCGCTTCACCCTCCTCATCACTTGAGAAAGTTGCTGCAAAATCTTCCTGTAAAGATTCCAATTCCTCATTGCTTAACTGGAACTTACCATCATCGTTCAGGTTATCCATCAATTCCTTGGTTCTTTGAGCACCGAATTTGTCATACATCACACGTTCGATATTAGAACTTTTAAGAATATCCATTGCCGGAGATTCTGTCAATATAAGTGTTCTGTCCGTAAGATCATAAGTTCCTGTGGTGATCCAGTCTGTCAATATGTTATTGATATTTGAAGCAATCAGTATCTTTTGAACAGGTAGCCCTGCTTTTTTAGCATAATAAGCACCCAGTGCATTACCAAAATTACCACTTGGTACCACAAGATAGATCTTGTCGCCCATACTGATCGTCTTGTTCCGTACCATTTCCAAATAGCTGTGGATATGATAAATGATCTGAAATATAATACGTCCAAAATTTACAGAATTCGCTGCAGAAAGTTTGATTCCGCGTTCTTTCAGCTCAGACTTGAAATCTTCAGAGGCAAGAAGGTCTTTGAGTATATGCTGTGTATCATCAAAATTTCCTTTAACCCCTATTACTTTAAGGTTTTTTGCATCTTCGGTGACCATTTGGAGTTTTTGCACATCACTGGTGCCTCCATCAGGATAGAGACATGCCACCTTGACATTGTTCTGATTCTTAAATGTTTCAAGTGTCGCAGGACCGGTATCTCCACTGGTTGCCGCCATTATAAGATAATTCTCACCTCTTTTTTGAGCAAGATCGCTAAGGATATAGCCAAAGGGCTGCAGGGCCATATCTTTAAATGCACGAGTAGGACCATGGTAGAGTTCACTTACGAAACAATCCTCTTCGATCTCTACAAGAGGAACCGGGTTATCAGGATCATCAAAAGCATCATATCTGCTTAAAGCTTCTTCAAGTACTTCTTTATCTATATCTATACCAAATCGCTGCAAAAGGTCCAAAGCCAGTGTTTTATAATGGCTGGAGCAATGCTCTTTTAAAAAATCGTTACCCAGATCCGGTAGTTCTTCCGGTACATAAAGCCCGCCAAAACTGGCACTTGGATTAAGTATAGCTTCTGAAAATGGCACAGATGAGGGTTTAATTCCATCATTCCCCCGTGTCTCAATAAATTGCATTTATATCATCCTGTATTTCGTTATATTTCTTATAATTATAGCTAAAAAAGCTAAGGACTACCGCTTGCGCAGCTTGATCATATAAAAGTTCTTGGCACGTTTGAAACTATTACTCTCCCCTACAACTATAATACTTCCATCACTCATTCTTGCCACACCATGTGCTACATCTTTTCTTTCATCACCATATACATGAGACCAGATCAGTTCACCTTTTTTGTTCAATGCCAGGATATAAACACTATGATTACCTTTTCCTAACGTATTTGTCCCTCCCACAAGGACAAAACCTCCGTCACGTGTTGTTGCCACAGCATTCCCGTATTCATAATACTTGAATCCGTAGATCTTATGCCAGATAAGTTTTCCTTTAGCATCAAACTTCATTACCGTCAGATCCGTCTGTTCACTGCCGTATGAACGGGTTTTCCCCACTGCGACGATACCGTTGTCTACTGTTGCCGTTACACCCAACAGACTATCCGGTGCATCCTGCCCATAGGTCCTTGCCCAGATCTTTTTACCGTTCTGATCCAGTTTCATAACAAAGAAATCCGTATCACCCGATCTAGCCACTTCACGGTAACCTACCATGACAAATTTGCCGTCTCGTGTTCGCGTAAGTGCTTTGGCACTGTCATTTTTCTTCCCGCCGACAGTATGTTCAGAAATGACCTTTCCGTTCTTATCCAGTTTTGCAATAAAAATATCTTTATCTCCTCCACCAAAGGATTCACTATCCCCTACGATCAAAGCACCCCCATCATCCGTTCCGGCAATGCCTCCTGCAAACTCATCACGTTTCCCTCCAAGATCCTGTTTCCATACAAGTTTTCCAGAAAGTGATACTTTTGCCGCATAGAGATCATAATCATAATTCTTACTGAAAGATTTGGAGCTTCCCAGTACCAGGATACTCCCGTCAGCAGCTCTGGAAATAGCCTTCCCCTCATCTTTTTTGGCTCCACCAAGCCATAAACGCCATTTCATTTCTCCTTTGGCATTCATCCTTGTTATACAAATATCTGTACGCTGCGCGCCATAGGATTTGCATGTTCCCACAATAGCACTGTCTCCATTTTCAAGCGCTACGATACCATAGGCAATATCATCTTCCTTGCCGCCATATATCTTTTGCCATATTGCGGAATACACTTCTTTTTTTGACTTTGACTCTTTTGCCTGACTGCTTAATGAAAAAAGTACCATACTTAATATTATATAAAATAACTTTTTTTGCATTTCTTATCCTAAATGATTATATTTTATTCATTATACTATAAAAAATGAGCTATTAAACTTTAGGGCACCTCTAATAACCCTAAATACTCATAATGGGTTTTGCAAATGTAAGATTTTGCAAGAGGTTTTCAAGTCCTAGCCAAAGCTAAGACGAAGTAAGCATCTTGTGAAAGATTGCGTTTGCAAAATCCACCCTGTGGGCATCACTAGCTTTCGCCTATGCGTTGTTACTCTTTTTTGACTTAGCTATGGCTAGGCCTGCAAAAGAGTGCCTAGCCTAGACAAAAGCTAGTGATGTTATGAGCATCTAGGGTTTTTAGAGGTGCCCTTTATTTATTTTTTTCTTTAGCAAAAGCTATGAATGTACCAGGATCCATCGGTTTGGCAAAGTAATATCCTTGACCGGTATCACATCCGTTCTCTCTAAGGAAGCTTTCCTGTAATTCATTCTCTATCCCTTCAGCTATGATTTGGTACCCTAAACTTTTCGATAGTGCAATGATCGCCCTCGAAACTTCAGCATCATGGCTGTTGTCGGGTAACTCCATTACAAAAGATCTGTCTATTTTGATCGTATCGAGCGGCAGTGTTTTCATATAGCTCAAAGAAGAGTATCCAGTTCCAAAATCATCTATGGATATTCGGCACCCTATCCTTCGGAAATCTTCAAGAACAGTAAGATTCGTAGTCGAATACTCCATAATAAAACGCTCTGTGATCTCGATTTCTATATTTTGGGGAAAAATACCCGTTTTTTCAATGATTTTTTTACAATTTTCAAATATATTTTTTTGCCTGAACTGTATAGTGGAAATATTGATAGAAATATTTTTTATATCCAATCCCTCTTCTTTCCAGTGCATGAATTCTTTGCATGCTTCTTCAAAAACAAAATATCCTATATCAATAATGATACCCGTTTCTTCTGCTGCAGGGATAAAAAGATCAGGTGAAACTTTTCCAAGATTTGAGTTTTTCCATCTCAAAAGGGCTTCTGCTCCGGATATTTTGCCACTTATCAAATCATACTGTGGCTGATAATGTACATACAGTTCTTGCTTTTTCAATGCATATTTTAATTCCTGCTCCAGATCCAGACGCATTTGTATATCTATAGAAAGCTTCTCCGTGTAAAATTCATATCTGTCCTTTCCTTTTTCTTTTGCATAATACATGGCGGAATCTGCATGTTTAATGATCTCGTTTTTCTCAACTCCATCATCTGGGTAAATGGCAATACCGATACTTGCCGTTGTATTAAGATGATAATTTTGAGTATGTATAGGCTCTCTGATCACTGAAAGGATCTTCTCTGCTATCATGACAGCATGTTCTTTATCTTTCAAAGGATCAAGAATAATCACGAATTCATCTCCTCCGATACGTGCGAAAAGGTCATCTTTTCTCAATACATTAGATATCCGTTTAGATATCCGTATCAGCATATCATCCCCAATATCATGCCCCAATGTATCATTGATCACTTTAAAACGATCAAGATCAATAAAAAGAATAGCAACCTGCTCATGATTATATTTTGCAAGATTAAATATACGGACGATCTCTCTTTCAAAATGCGCCCGATTTGGAAGGCTGGTCAGACTATCATGATATGCAAGAAAATTTACTTTCTCTTCCATCTCGATGATCTCTTCCAGATTAGTATAGATCGCAATGAAATTGGAGATAGCCCCTATTTTGTCTCTCACTACCGTAATAGTAAGCCAAATAGGCAGTATTTTTCCATTTTTTGCTTTATTATATATCTTCCCTGTCCAACGATCCTTTGTTGTAAGAGAATGCCACATTCTCTTATAAAAACTTCTATTCTGCTTTAACGAAGCAATGATCATTGGATCCTGGCCGATAAGTTCATCTTCCTCATATCCGAACATATGTATAAATGCAGGATTGATAGAAAGAATTTTCTTCTCACTGTCTGTGATCATGATCCCATCACCGATATTTTCATAAACAGCAGCAGACTGCTGGAGCTTTTTCTGCTGTTCTTTATAATCTGTGATATCAAGCTTGATCGCGAGATATCGCATTACTTCATCATCCATAATAACAGGGACTATAGAAGCCTTCTCATATAAAAGAGAGCCATCCTTTCGTCGGTTTATCAATTCTCCCTGCCATTTTTCACCACGATCTAGTGTTTCATTCATCTTCTTATAAAAATCATCACTGAGTAGTCCGGACTTCATGATATTTGGATTCTTACCAAGTATCTCATCTTTCATATACCCACTATGCAATTCGAAAGCTTCATTCACAAACTCGATCTGTCGATCCTTATCTGTTATAATAATTGAATTATCACTATTTTCTATGGCATAACGGAATGCACGCAGATCTCGTGTTGTCTTACGTACTTTTTGATAATTAAACATTAATATGAGCAAGATCAAAAAGGCCAATATAAAAAAAGAAAGCGTGATCAATTTATGCTGATTACGATTGTTATCGTAATAATTTCTTAGATCAAACATCATCATTTCAAGTGCATTAGAAAGTTTGATTTCTTTTTTTTGTCGTAAAATTTCATTCATTTTTTGCATATCTGAGAAAAATTGTTTGCTATGCTGATAAAAATAGACATATATTTTATACTTTTGACTATACCTTTTTATTTTACTCATATCTTTGTCAAGTCTTTTTTTATCATAGGGAAGATCCATCAGTATCTGACCTATAGCAAAGAAAGTATGATTAAGTACTGCTTGCTTCTCATCATTTTGCCTGGATGTTTTGTCTATGGTCTTACGCAGGTCATAAAGATAGTAGATAGAATTCGTAATCCTGGAGTTTAGTGTTTTAAAATGCTCAAGTAAATTTGATTTTTCCCGGTATTTTTTATCAATCACTGTAAGTTCTTTATAAATACTCCAGCTAAACTCTTTTTTAAGGTTGCTTTTTTTAAGAAAATCTATACTATCCTCAAACTTTTTCAAGTCCTGGCTTACTTCATCATAATCTATGTAACGATACGCTTTTAAGAAAAAATTATTTAATTGGTGATCTAAAACGATCATCTTTTCAAGTTCATGATGATAACTGTTGTAGTTTTTGATATCATTATCAATTTTTTGCAAATATAAAAAAAGAAAAGAGAGAACCAGAGCAAAGAAAATAAGCAATATTGTAAATTTATCTATTCTTTTTTTCCAAAAGTTTTTAGTCTTCATCATTGTTTTATTCTTACAATTTCAGGAATCTCTCCTGTTAAAGATTTGAGAAATACAACAATGGCATTTATCTCTCTAGGTTCTATATATCGTCCCAATTGATGTTCTGTCATAAATTCAACAGCATCTTGTAAGGTATTGAACCGCCCATCATGCATATAGGGGGAAGTTAGGGCGACATTCCTTAAAGAAGGGACTTTAAAGACATATTTGTCTTCTTCTCGTTTCGTAATATTATATCGTCCTAAATTGCTGCTATTCGCATCTTTATATATCCCGAATTTATTATAAAAATTTCCTCCGATGTTCACCCCATGATGGCAAATAATACACCCCTTGGATTGAAAAAGACGGTAACCTTCCTTTTCTTGTTCAGAGATAGCTCTTTTATCCCCTTTGAGATATCTGTCAAAAGGAGAGTTCGGGGTGATCAGTACTTTTTCAAATTCAGCGATCACATCCGCTACATTCTTGTGGGTGATGCCATCGGCATATATTTCATTGAACGCTTTGATATATGCTTTGTTTTTTTTAAGCACTTTGACTGTCAGATCCATACTATGTCCCATCTCCACAGGATTTTCTATGGGGCCGAACACCTGTTCTTTCAGATCTTTGGCACGGCCGTCCCAGAACTGACGAAAATTAAAAACAGCATTGTATACCGTAGGAGCATTTATATTACCTATCTGACCCCTGATACCTCTGGAGAACTTCATTCCATCGTCCCCTCCCTTTTGAAGATCATGGCAGCTGGCACAGGAGATCGTACCGTCTTTGGAAAGAATGGGATCAAAGAAAAGTTTCTTACCCAACTGAACTTTTCTGGCATCTGCTTTTACCTGATCAGGAAGAGGTTTGATAAGATCACTGTAGAGAATCGTACTTATGGAGATCATACTTAGTCACCCCTGAAAAACCCAAACACCTCCCAAAAATAGGTACTTTGGAAGTGATTTAAGGGTATAATAACAACCAATAAACATAACAAAACAGACTAATTCTTGGTCGAAATAGGTGTTAAAATTGCTTCCACGTTCTCCTAAAAATACCC
>JQIX01000063.1 GCA_003934925.1 Epsilonproteobacteria bacterium (ex Lamellibrachia satsuma) | reverse complement strand
CTGGCAATAGCCATGCAGGTCTTTATCTCTATACTTGATGAAATAGCTAAAATTGAAGAAGTAGTCAATAGGAATGAGGATTTAGTGAGTATTATCACTGTGTTGCAGGATGTCACTCAGAAAATGCTTGGGTTTAGGTGCGAAAGTTAAGTTAATATCATAATATCTAAATTTCTTTGGATTTAAGTTAGATTATCTTATTATTCGATACAAATAAATGGAGACATAATGTCAATTTTTCAACTTTTACTTTTAGTGCTTGCGGGAGCAGTCTTTTATCTTTTTTTCAAACAACTTTTTTCAGGAGACTACCCTAAAAGAGGAGTGGATTTTGAAGCAAAGCTGCCGAATGACCAGTTAGGCGGGATCAACCGTCCGGATAAGACCTTTTCTGCACCTTCTACACTTCCGACACGGATGGAACAACTTTTGAAAATGGCCGATGAAGCTGTAGAGAAAGGGGATATGCTTGAAGCAAAAAAAGCAATACAGAGTGCTTTGATCATCGACAAGAACAATATCGAAGCATTGAGGAGAAGCGGGTATCTTCATATTGAACTTGAAGAGTATGAAGATGCAAAAGAAAGTTATGAAAGAATACTTTCTTTGGATGAAAACGATGACGTAGCGCATGATTCTTTGGCCAATGTCCTTCATAAACTAATGGAAAATGAATCTGCCATCAATCATCATAAAAGAGCCATAGAACTGGATCCTGGATATGCACCGCATTACTTTAATTATGCGAATACGCTTTATGATCTGGGACAGAATAAAGAGGCACTGGAAATGTACCAAAAAGCGTATGAACTGGATGGCTCTCTTGAAGAGGCTCAAAAAATGATAATGAAACTTTCGGAGTAGATGATGAGCAATGCATGTTTTGTAACCCAGATCGCTACAGAAGAGATACTCTTACGCGTGACAAATGTTTGCGGTGAGTGCTATAGTGACCTTCATGTAGGTGATACGATCCATTATGATATGCAGAATTACCGTTATTTGTGCGACTGCTGTCAAGAGAAGCTTTGTTCTATGATGAATGAGGAGTGTGAGATCGTGAGGGAAGAAGAGGGCGGACTTTTCTGTTAGAAGTATTTTAACGGTTTTTTTTATTTCTCTTTGTTCCTTTTTTTCGAGGGCTAATAATGTTGTAGGCTAATGCTGCCCATTATATGCTTTCTAATTTTTAACTATATATTTTATTGCATTGATATAGCTTAGGTTATTTAATTTCATCCCTTTGTACGCTATGTCAAATGCTGTCCCATGGTCTACGGAGGTTCGTAGGATCGGCAGATTCAGTGATACGTTGATGCCTTCATCGAAGTGCAGGGCTTTGAGCGGTGCAAGCCCCTGGTCGTGGTACATGGCGATGTAGTGGGTGTAGTTTTTCCTAACATTTGGAGTAAATGCCACATCCGGCACAAGGGGATCACTGTAGGTCGGAGTGCCCTCTCCCCGACAATAATTTGGATTTATTTTCTGATTTGCACTGTCTATCGCTTTTTGTATAATAGTTTCTTCATTTCCAAGGACACCATTATCTCCTGCATGAGGATTCAACCCCAAGACAGCTACGGTATTTTGTGGTTTGGCAGTCTTGTAAAAATCCAATAAAAACCGTGTCAGGTCTTTTTCATTGATGCTTGGCGCTACTTCTCTAAGCGGAATATGTTCCGTAAAGAGTGCCACATACATTTCCGGACACCCCAGCATCATGATGGCTTCTGCACCAAAAAAATCACGAAGGGCATCTGTATGCCCTTTGTATTTTATGCCTGCAAGTTCCCATGCTTTTTTATGAATGGGCAGGGTACAGATGGCATCGACAATGTTCTCTTTTGCAAGCTCCACTGCTTTGACGAATGAAGCATAGGCATATGCTCCACTCTCTTTACTGACTATTCCCGGTTGTATGTTAAAAGAGGGTGCAATGTCCTCTATGGTTTGGAGATCATTGGGAATATTAAGATCCAGTTTTTTAGCTGCCTGTTCAAGCATATTTTTGTCTATACAGTAAACAGCCTCTACCTCTTTAGAGAGGATATGATGGTTTTCCAGAGCAAGCTGGATACCTATTCCGTTAAGGTCACCGATGCTTATGGCTACTTTTTGCATTTTCTTCCTTGTGAGGTGCGTAATCATGTATTCATAATTCAAATTTTTGTTAGCCCTTACGGCGAACGTTTTATTTTATGCACATTTTATGACGTGGTGTGCAATTGCACACCCTGCGCGTTAACGTATCATTTTCGCTTTCATATCTAAAATAGCCTGTTCAAGGCCGACATAAACAGAACGGGCGATGATGCTCTGTCCGATATTCAACTCTTCTATGGTCTCTATCTCCACGATCTCTTTGACATTTTGCATGTTCAGCCCATGACCTGCTGCTACACGTAAGCCCAGTTCCCTAGCGTCACGGGAGAGGAGCCTAAGGTTTTCCAATTCATCATCAAGCATCTGTTTGAGTATTTTGCGGGAGAGTTCAAGTTCTTTGATGCTATGGTGGGTTTTTGCAAGATTGCTGTAGAGCATGGCATAGATATTGGCATACTTTCCGGTATGGAACTCTATCCACTCTACACCAAGATCTACAGAGGTTCTGACCGCATCAAGTGTTGGGTCTATGAAAAGAGAGACCTCTATCTCTTGCTCATGCAGTCTTTTAATGGCTTCTTTAAGTCTAGGCTGTTCCCCTGTGACCGCCAATCCACCTTCTGTCGTCACTTCTTCACGCTTTTCAGGGACAAGTGTCACACGATGCGGCCTTAGTCCACAGGCAATATCTATCATATCGGAAGAAATGGCACATTCAAGGTTCACCGGAAGCATAGAGAGTTCTATGATGTTCTTTGCATCCACATCATGCATATGCCGTCTGTCTTCACGTAAGTGTATGGTTATTTGGTCAGCTCCTGCACGTTTGCAGATACCCAATGCATCAAGCGGATCAGGGTCTGCAACTTTTCTGGCTTCTCTTAAAACTGCTATGTGGTCTATATTTACGCCAAGTAACATTGATGAACTCCTATGGGTGTTTAATTGGATTGATTATAGCAAAAAAGAGTTTAGGGAAGCTCAAATTCGGAAATATCGCTTGACAGTAATCCGAGAATGAAATTTTAATGAACTTTTTAGTATAATATATAAAAAAGTAATACAACATATGAAAAAAGTATTAGTGCTTTACTATTCGCAATCAGGGCAGCTGAAGGGAGTGGTTGATAGTTTTATCTCTAAACTTTACGATGAAGAAATTGAAGTGGATATTAAGCAGATAGAACCACTCAGACCATATCCTTATCCTTGGAATTTTTATGAATTTGCAGATGAGTTTCCGGAAGCTGTACATATGGATGGATGTGAAGTAAAGGAGCTTGAGGATTTAGCCGATAGTTATGACCTGATCATTTTGGGATATACTATTTGGTTCTTGTCACCATCGACTCCAATCGTTGGATTTTTAAAATCCGACCAGGCAAAAAAGATATTTAAAGATAAGCCGGTGGTGACACTTATAGCGTGTAGGGATATGTGGGTATTGGCGCAAGAGAAGATGAAAGCTCTTTTAGGGAATTTAGGTGCAAAGCTTATAGATAATGTTGCATTGACCGATCAGGGTAAAGGTATTTATTCTTTTGTAACAACGCCCAGGTGGCTGCTTACAGGTAAAAAAGATGCTTTTTGGTTTTTCCCCCCGGCAGGGATATCGCAACGCGATATAGATGAAGCTTCACGTTTTGGAGAACGCCTGAAAATAGCACTCAAAGACAATAAAGAGAAGGAAGGTAAGCCGATACTTCAAAATTTGGGAGCAGTTAATGTTGATGGGAAATTGATAGCTTCAGAGATCATTGCGACAAGAAGTTCTAAAATATGGGGTAAAATTATTAAACTTTTTGGTAAAAAGAGAAGCTTTGGACGCAGAGTCGGATTGACTTTATACTCTATTTTTCTGGTTTTATTGGTTTTTACCATAGTGCCGTTAAATATTATGGTAAGAAAATTGTTAAATATATTTCAAAAAGAAAAATTAAGATCTTTAGAGATTAAATATGAAAAGCCAAGTGGCAGATAGGAGTGAATATGAGGGAAGTCTATATTAATAAAATTGCAGCATTTTTTCCAAATGAAGCAGTGGATAATGACAATATAGAGAATGTGTTAGGTATGGTTGACGGAAACCCGTCTCTTGTAAAAAGAATTGTACTTAAATCTAACAAGATCAAAACAAGATACTATGCCATAGATCCCCAAACCGGTGAGACTACCCACTCAAATGCACAAATGGCGGCAGAGGCAATTAAAAATCTCCAGAAAGATGGTTTTGATACTGACAGTACAGAGCTGTTAGTATGCGGAACGACTACTCCGGATCAGCTTCTGCCGGGTCATGCACTAATGGTTCATGGTGAAACAGATCTGTCCCCTATGGAAGTTTTAAGTGTTGCAGGTATCTGCCTAAGTGGTTTAAGTGCATTGAAATATGCTTATATTTCTATAAAAGCAGGTGAAGTACAGAGTGCCATTACAACCGGTAGCGAAAATGTATCGGCTTCGATGAGGGGCAGAAACTTTGAACCTGAAGTACAGAGCAAAGTTGAAATGGTCAAAAGAAATAAAGAATTGACTTTTGAAAAAGACTTTTTAAGATGGATGCTCAGTGATGGTGCCGGAGCGATCGGAGTCAGTAACAAACCCAATAGTGATAGTCTCTCTTTAAAGATCAACAGAATTTTCGTCAGATCATATGCAAGTCAGATGGAGACATGTATGTATTCCGGATGTGAAAAGCTTAAAGACGGTACAACCAGAGGATATAGAGAATATCTGCCGGAAGAATGGCTGACAAAGTCAATTTTTGCTGTAAAACAAGATGTAAAACTGTTAAATGACAATGTTCTGTACTATACGGTATATAAGCCTCTTGAAGAGATGCTGGAACATAATATGTTCAAACCTGAAGAGATAGATTGGTTCTTGCCTCATTATTCTTCAGGATATTTTAGAGATAAACTTTATGAGATGATAAAGAAGGTTGGATGCGATATACCTCAAGAGAAATGGTTCACAAATCTTGCAACAAAAGGAAATACAGGTTCTGCATCAATCTATATTATTCTTGAAGAGTTGTTTAGTTCCGGTATGTTAAAAAAAGGTGAAAAGCTTTTATGCTATATACCGGAAAGCGGTAGATTTTCAACATCGTTTATGTTGTTAGAGGTAGTGTAAATGGATATCAACAGTGTTCCTCAGGATGATAGTACAACATATGCAAGTATGAAAAAAGCCATATATGCAGCCGGCAAGAACGGTAAAATGCAAACTGTTGGCTCTTCAGGCTGGGATGTAGAAGAAATTGCCACAAAAGCGGCTCTTGATGAGATAGAAAACAGTATTCAAAATGCATATGAAGAAGTTAAATTCAAGAAAAAATCACCGTTATATTATCATATGTATGATGCCAGAATGGATCTTTTGGTTTTGGCACAATCAACAGGGTTTTTTCAGTGGACTATAAAAAGGCATTTTAAGCCCGAAGTTTTTGCAAAGCTTAGTGAAAAAAAACTTTTGGAATATTGTGATGTTCTTGGAAAAACTTTAGATGAAATAAAAACGATACCCGAGGATAGAGATGAATAATTTTGAACATAAGCACCATGCACATTGTGAGAGTGGGGTTATGTCTTCAATGTTAAGACATCATGGTTTAAACATAAGTGAACCTATGGTATTTGGGCTTTCCAATGCACTTAATTTCGCATATATTCCTTTTGTTAAAATTGGTGGAATGCCTCTTATTGCTTATAGAAGTATGCCAAAATCAATTATTAAAAATATTAGAAAAAATTTAAAAATAAAAATGAAGTTAGAGACTTTTTCATCTAAAAAAGCAGGGCAAGACAGACTGGATCAGCTTTTAGATGAAGGGAAGATCGTCGGTGCCCAGAGTTCAGTGTATTGGCTTGATTATTTTCCTAAGGAGATAAGATTTCATTTCAATGCCCATAATCTATTGATTTATGCTAGAGAAGGCGATGAATACCTTATTAGTGATCCTGTGTTTGACAAAAGTGTAAGATGCAATAAAGAATCGCTAAGTAAAGCAAGATTTGCAAAAGGTGTAATGGCGCCTAAAGGACTACTGTATTACCCAATATCTGTTCCTAAAAAGATAGATCTGAAGCCTATTGTTGCTAAAAATATTAAAAAAATCTCCAAAAGTATGCTAAAAACACCTGTGCCTATTGCTGGATTAAGAGGTATGAGGTATTTGGCAAAATCCATACTCAAGCTTGAATCAAAAGAGAAAAAATATGCAAAACTGTTTTTAGGGCATATAGTCAGAATGCAAGAGGAAATAGGAACGGGCGGAGCAGGTTTTAGATTTATGTATGCTTCATTTCTTCAAGAAGCAAGTGAACTTTTCGATCATGATGAAATCTTGGCAGAAGCTTCAAAACTCATGTTAGAAGTTGGAGATGAATGGAGGGATTTTGCTCTCATGATAGCAAAATCTATCAGATCAAAAGAATCAATTGACTACAAAGCTATCTCTGACAAGTTGATGGATATCAGTGAAAATGAATCTAAAGTATATAAAAAGATGCTTGAATTCAAGGCAGATGTTTAGATGAACATTAAAGTATCAAATGTTACAAAAAAGTATGGCGATCTCAAAGCATTGGACAACCTCTCTTTAGAGATAAAACAAGGTACAATATTTGGACTTTTAGGTATAAACGGGGCAGGGAAAAGTACACTTTTGTCTATTTTAAATGGATTAACGGATATAGATGCAGGAACGATAGATGTTTTAGGGTTTGACATAAAAAAAGATAAAAAAAAGATAAAAGAAATAAGCTCTATCGTACCTCAAAATTTGGCATTTTATGAAAAACTCACAGTAAAAGAGAATTTAGATTTTTTTGCTGATATTCAAAATGCAACCCGGGAAAATTATAATAAAGCTATAGAAATAAGCGATCTGTCGAAAATCCTGAATCAGGAAGCCTCAACACTTTCAGGAGGACAAAAAAGAAAACTAAATATGGCCATAGGGATATTGAATGATCCTCAAATCATCTATTTTGATGAACCGACTGTCGGGATAGATCCAAAAAGCAGAAATGAGATACTGGACTCCATCAAGCAGTACAAGAATCTTGGTATTACGGTGGTCTATACAAGCCATTATATGAATGAGATCGAGAAGATATGTGATGAAGTTGCTATTATATCCAAAGGCAAACTGATTGAACAAGACAGGCTTGAAAATCTTCTTTCAGACAGGATCTCAGGTCAAATTCTAATAGAGATCGTTTATGAAAATGGTATTGAATTAGATGAATTTACTGTTAAAGACAATTCTTTTATAGAAACTACGAAAGATAGATTATGTGAAGTTCTTGAAAAATTGGATCAAAACAATATCTCCGTAAAGCAGATAAAGTACTCCACTACCGATCTGGAGAAACATTTTTTGGAATTGACTGATGAGGCAGAAGATGTTTAGTGCAATGATAAGAAAAGAGTTTCTTTTAGTATTGCGGGATAAGCAGGCATTGATGGCACTATTTATTATGCCTGCAGTATTTATCTTGATCATGTCAGTTTCCATGAGAGATATTTTTTCACAGGATACAGTTCATTTTGATGTATCTATAGACGACTTGGATACAAGTGAAATAAGTAAAAATCTGACTGCAAAAATAATAAAGAATAAGAATTTTCATATAGTGCATAAAAAAGATGCACAATTCATTATTCAAATGCCAAAAGGCTTTGGCAACATCGAAGATGAACAAAACAAAACAAAGTTGAATATCTTCGTGCAAGGTACGGTTAAAAGTGATGTCCTGGAAATGTTCAAGTCTAAACTGCTAAAAAATATTGTCAAGCTGGAGCTTAATGTCATGAAAATGCGGCTGGGTGAGTTTTCAGATGAAGCAGCAAATTCGATTGATCTGATAAGTCTCTCATCAAACGATCTGTTCAATGTTACATATAATAAAAATAAAGATATACCTAATTCAACACAGCAAAGTGTACCGGCATGGATAGTATTTGGTATGTTTTTCATTATTATTCCTATGTCAACAATTTATATAAATGAAAGAAAACAAAATACATTGGCTAGATTGAATTCTATGAATATTTCTATATTTTCGATAACTTTTTCTAAAATAATCCCTTATCTTTTTATT
This sequence comes from Epsilonproteobacteria bacterium (ex Lamellibrachia satsuma), assembly GCA_003934925.1. GTDB lineage: Bacteria > Campylobacterota > Campylobacteria > Campylobacterales > Sulfurovaceae > Sulfurovum. Next base: position 77,720 of record JQIX01000063.1, on the reverse strand, counting down.
GCCCAGGTTCAAATGTGGGTAATGGTAGCAGTAGGAATGTTTATCGTACCTTTGTTCAACACTCCTGCCTTGGAGATAAATGGTTCTGTTATTGCATTGATTTTTCTCTCCTTTGCATTAAGTATATCAGCTATAGGGTTATCCACTTTGATCGCAGCAAGTGCAAATTCAAGTGAACAAGCAACAACGATCGGCGGTATATTAAATATTCTTCTTGGCTCTATAGGCGGTGTGATGGTACCAAAATTCATTATGCCCGAATCCATGCAGAAACTGGCAGATATATCTCCAATGTCTTGGGGACTCGATGGATTTTTGGATATTTTTTTAAAAGGCGGTAATTTTTTTATGGTGCTAAACGAATCTTTAATGTTGATATTTTTTGGCATTATCGCATTAATGATATCTATGTTAATATTATATATAAGATTGGATAGAGGGCTTTAGTGGATATTGAACAATTAAAATATGATATCAAAGATATGATCATCGAAGAGTGTGAAAAAGAGAATATAACTCCTGAGAATATTAGGGATGACGTGGAACTATTTTCGGAAGAAAGCGGCTTGGAACTGGATTCCCTTGATGCGCTTCAGATCTCTATGGGGCTTCAGCGCAAATATGGTATTCGACTTGGAGATTCAAAAGATTTTAGAAGACATGTCACCACTATTGAAAAATTGGCACATTATGTAAATGAGCAAAATGGCTAGTGTCAATATCTTAAATTATGAAATTCATTCTGCTCAGGGTGATTTGCATCAAACGCTTAATGCCATTAAAAATGAAGAGATCATTCTCTCTTCAAAATTCATTAAAGTAGATCAGAAAGAAATAAATATCCCTTTTTATGCCTTTGAGAATGAAGTTCAAGAAGAGCAAGAGAGTATTTATGGGGCTATTAGGGAATTACTTTTAAAACTGGTATCTGGTATGAGTGAAAAAAGAAGAAGATCCACTGCACTCATCATAGGTACATCGCTAGTGGATTTATATCTTGTGGATGCGATCGAAGCATGTGTATATGAATCAGAGAGAACAGTATATTCTTCCCAGAAGCATAGTATAGATTCATATGCAAAGAAATTATCCAATGAATTTGGCTTAAATGAATTCACAATGACCATAAATACTGCATGTACCTCCAGTGCCAATGCAATGCTTGAAGCATCAAACCTGATCAGAAGTGGTGTATTTGATTATGCGATTGTTTTAGGTGTAGAGATATTTTCATCGATCATGAGTAGCGGCTTTTACACTATGGATCTTATATCTGATCGTATGCCAAAACCATTTGATATAAATAGAAATGGACTTGTCCTTGGAGAAGCTATTGCCGGGATATTACTGGGAAAAGATGATTCGAAATGGTCGATAGAAGGTGGTTTCAGCAACTGTAACTCTTCAACGATTACATCGGTAGGCAAGGGTGGAGATGAATGTGTTGAAGTGATGCAGAAAGCACTTGAAGATGCAAATATTGTAGCTGAGGATATCACTGCTTTAAAAGCACATGCTACAGGTTCTGAGAGTAATGATCTTGCAGAGATAAATGCTATCAGTAAAGTATTTGATGATACTTTGATCTTTACTGCATTAAAACCTTATGTAGGACATACGATAGGTGCTTCCGGTGCATTGGAAATAGCTATATTTATGGCAACTATAGATAATGGTTTTATTCCAAAAACGCTCTCATGCACAGAATCAATACTTGCCGACTATATACCTATCAGTGAATCTAAAGAATGCAAGAGTGGCCTGTTTATGTGTAATTATTTTGGGTTTGGCGGTAATAATATTTCACTTATTATCAAAAAAGCATCATCATGAAATTATATATTAAAAATTATAGCAGTTACAGAAGTGACAAAGAAGATATCAACATTAAAAAAGAATTGAAAGAGAAGTACGGACTTGATACAAGAAGGCAGGATGATTTTATACATTTGGCAGTTTATGGTGCACAACGGCTAAAAGAAAACACGACAATACAACCGGATGATGAACTTTATGTAACAACAGGAGTTGGGGATATAGGTGTTGTACAAAGAACGAATACACATGTAAATAAAGATAATTTATCTGTAAAACTTTTTGATTTTATTAATTTGCTAGGCAACAGTACTAGTTATTATGTTGCAAAATCATTAGATATAAGCGGAAAAAATATATTTCAGATTTCAGATAATTTTACTTATATAAATACGCTGGTTTCTTTATATGCATCAATTACAAACTCTAAAAAAGATGCTATACTATGTGCTATAGATTTGGTAAATACTCCGGATGAGGTCATAAAAAGGGTTTTGGGGATGGCTAGGGATTTGGAAGTGATAAGCAGTGTGAATTATCAAAAGTTTTCACTCGATAATAGAAATGCTGTAGCCGTACTGGAGTTTGAATCGAAGAGTTACACATTAGATGAGGTGAAAGAGATACTGATATCCAACCATAAGCCGGTAAAAGCTTCTATGAGATGTAAAAAATTAGAACTTGAAAAAAATTCAAAAATGTTTGAAACAGCAGCTAGTTTTGCACTAAATGATGCAATGAAAAAGAATGAAGATCTAATGTATATAGATTGCTTTGAAAATCATTATAAAATATTACAATTAAAGAGTTTAAGATGAAAGCGTATATCAATAATTATGAGTTGTTGTGTGATGCCGGAGACACTAAGAACCTTATGAATGCTATTTATGCAAAAGAATCCGCTTTAGTTGTTGATGAGACATATTTACCTCATGCAACAGCAGGTCTTGGAAAGATGGAATATACGACTATCTTTGATGTTTTGGAAGATATTGCAACAAAAGTTTTAAAAGAATCCAATCTTGAAAATTTTCATGATACATTGCTGATACTGGGTTCATCTGTCGGTGGCATGCAGGAGTGTGAAAATATTTTTTATAAAGAAAAAAATTATAAAAATATTGATGCAAGTAGATATTCAATCAATGTGTTGACGGATCACTTAGTGCAAAAATTTGGTTTTTATGATGCACGTGCACTCTCCACGGCATGTACATCAAGTGCCAATGCATTACTTTTAGCCAAAAGGCTTATAGATGTTGAGGCTTATGAAAATATTTTAGTTGTGGGTGCGGATGGGATTTGTTACTCTACAGTGTTGGGTTTTAATGCCTTGGGGGTTTTGTCAGATAAGAAATGTACCCCTTTTGATAAAGATCGTAATGGCATGAATGTAGCTGAGGCGGTTGCTGCACTTTTGGTACAAAATATCAAAACAGAGAACTCGGTAGAACTTAAGGGGGTTGGGGCAGGCAGTGATGCCTATCATATAACAAATCCAGATCCTGAAGCTACAGGGGCTATGAGTTCAATGCTGGCAGCCATAAAAGATGCAGGTTTGGAGCTAAATGATATAGACTATATAAATGCCCATGGAACAGCAACTTTGGCAAATGACAAGGTTGAAGCCTTAGCTGTAGAAAAACTTTTTAACCATAGTGTGTATATAAGTTCAACCAAAGCGATTACTGGACATACGCTTGGTGCGGCCGGTGCTGTTGAGGCTATAGTTTCATGTGAAGTTATTAAAAGATCTCTTATCCCTTCTCAAACGGGGTTAGAGAACCAGGAAAATGAAAATATTAATATCCCTCGTGAGAATATTGCAATGGATGTAAAAAATATTATTAGTAACTCATTTGCATTCGGTGGTAATAATGCATCAATAGTTTTTGGAGCTTGCTCATGAAAAAAGTGGCTATTAAAATTATAAATTCAGCTAAAATCTATGCTCCAGAAAAGATAGAGGATTTAGATGAAAAAAGACTTGTACCAAATATGATGATGCGCCGTCGTCTTACAAGAAACTCCAAAGTTATGCTTTATTTAAGCGATAAATGTAAATTTGATGGTGGAAAAATAGTATATGGAACTTGTTACAGTGAGCTTGAAGAAGCAGCTAAAATGGCAAATGATGTTGTAACAAATGGAACATTGTCCCCAACATCTTTTCAGAATAGTGTTTACAATACTGCACCATCTTATTTTTCGCTCATCAATAAAGATAAAGATGAGATCATCACTGTCTCATCAGGAATGAAAACTTCACTGGATACACTTAAAACAGCAGCACTTCAAGCGCTTATTTCCGGAGAAAGTATCTTTTGTGTTGCTATTGAATGCATCAATATTAAAAATATAGATGAAATAAACAGATGTACCAAATATCTTGAAGCAGGGGCAGCAGTTGTTTTAGAGATAGCAAATGATGAAAGTAATGCGAAAGAGATAGAAGACTTAGGTGTTTCAGGGATAATGGACTCATTGCAAGATTTAATATCTGTAGTAAACATGCATGAACAGGGGATAGATAAGATCCTTATCGAACTTTAATTTTTAGGGGAAAAATAAAAAAATGATAATAGATAACAGTATCTCAAGTTATAAAAAATTTATTTATAATGAAAAAATAAAACTTAGTACAGATCAGAAGTTTATTGATTTTATCAATGCGGGACAACAGTTCTTGCTTGACCAAATTCGTGATGGAAGACCAATTTATGGAATTACCACAGGATACGGTGAAGCAGGAAACAATTATGCTGCATTTGAAGAAGCAGAAGAACTTCAGAAAAATCTTTATAGATTCTGTGGTGTGGGTGTGGGTAAATACCTAAGTGAAAATGTTGTTAAAATCATGCTGACAGTGAGACTGATCAGTCTAAGCAAAGGCAAGAGCGGGGTTAGTTACAATTTATTAAAGAGATTTGAAATATTACTTGACAATGAAATATACCCACTTATCCCATCACAGGGTTCTGTAGGTGCCAGTGGCGACTTAGCACCACTTTCCTATATTGCAGCGGTTATTGCCGGTGAAAGAGAAGTGCTTTACAAGGGTGAAGAGAGAAAAACAGCAGATGTCTATGAAGAATTAGGTATAGAACCTTACGTATTTAAGGCAAAAGAGGCATTGGGAGTGATTAACGGAACAGCAGCAATGAGTGCCATTGCTATAGATGCTATACAGAGATTCGAGAATTTATTGGAAAGTATGGAGAGTTTTGTTGCTTCTATTTTTGAACTTCTTCTTTGTGATACAACACCATTGGAGCCATTTGTTCATGAGAGTAAACCTTTTGATGGGCAAAAAAAGACAGCAGCGAATATTTTTGTAAAATGTAAAGATTCAAAATTAACACACCAGGCATTTAGCAGATATGAGAATTTCCATTTGGAAAAAGAACAGAATATTCAAGATAGGTACTCCATAAGATGCGCACCACAAGTTTTAGGTGTTGTGCGTGATTCTCTTGAAGTAGCCAAAAAATGGATACAAACAGAGATCAATGGAGTGAATGACAATCCGCTTATAGACCACATTGGTAAAAAAATATATACATCCGGCAACTTTTACGGTGGGTATATTGCACAAGCTATGGATAGTATGAGAATATGTGCAGGAAATATAGCGGATTTGCTCGATAAAGAGTTTGCACTCCTTATTGACCATAAGTTCAATAAAGGATTGGGTGAAAGTTTAAAGATCAATCAAAAATCCACACATCATGGTTTAAAGCTTATACAGGTCACTTTAAGCTCATTGGCAGCGGATGTTATGATGAATACTTCCGCAGCATCCCTCTATTCCCGCCCTACAGAATCGCTTAATCAGGATAAAGTAAGTATGGGGACAACAGCTGCACTGAATTTTGCCAAACAGCTTCCGGATTTGGCAAATATGTTAAGTATTGCATTTATCGGAATGGCACAGGCAGTTGATATACGAGGAGTTGAGAAATGCTCTACCCATCTTCAAAAAAACTATAATATCATAAGGGAAGTTGTAGATATACTGGTTGATGACAGAAGAACAGATCTGGATATAAGAGCAGTAAATGAATTATTACTTAGTGGAAAATTTGCATGAAAAAAGTCTTGATCACAGGTTCAACAGGAGCTATAGGCGAAGCTACAGCAAAATATTTTCATGATCATGGGTATTTTGTTTATTTGCACTATAGAAATCAGAAAGATAAAGCTCAAACCTTAAGGGATACGTTAAAAAATTCCAAGATCATAGGTTTTGATATTACCAATAATAAAGAGGTTCTAGAGAAACTTCAGGATCTTGAATTGGATGTGTTGGTAAATAATGCAGGTATCACAAAAGACAATCTTTTCTTTTTTATGAATGACGAAGAATGGGAGGATGTTATAGACACCTCTGTTAATGGGACTTACCATGTTACTAAAGCAGTACTGAAAAATATGATTAGTAACAAAAGAGGTGCTATTGTCAATGTGGCATCTATATCGGGACTTGTCGGAAATGCCGGCCAAACGAATTATTCTGCTGCCAAAGGTGCGATGATAGCTTTTACAAAAGCGCTTTCTGCAGAGGTTGCAAGATATAAGATACGGGTCAATGCAGTTGCACCAGGGTTAATAGAATCTGAAATGACAGAAGCATTGGATTTAAAAGAGATGAAGAAGAGCATTCCTCTGAAAAGAATTGGGAAGCCTGAAGATGTGGCAGAATGTGTCTTCTTCTTGGCAGACAAAGCAGCTTATGTGACCGGAGCAGTTCTTAATATAAGCGGTGGAATGGTGAGGTAATTTTCATTATGTTGAATCTGTTTTCTATTTTATTCGCTCCGGTGTTTGTGTTGTTGTTGTATTATTTTGAATTTACGGCTGTAGTCACGGGATATTTGGGAGTGTCAATTTTATTTTTTATATATTCTTTTTTTAAAAAGAAAAGCAGGAGAGATATGTTGATGCCAAGTATCTACCTTATAGCACTTAGTGCTGCGTATTATTTTTCTTCATTCGAGGTGGTCAAATTTGTTCCTGTAACGTTATCAATTATTTTCTTTGCTTTGTTTGTTGATGCCTATTACAATAAAAAAGAGATGATTTTGGGCTTTACAAGGCAGTTCTATCCTAAAGAATTGACAGAAGCTGAAATAGAGTTTATTAAAAGAGGGGATGGCTATTGGGCTGTAGTTACATGTATCAATACATTGATACAAATTTATGTAATTTATTATGATGATGACATAATATGGGCTTTTTATACATCGGTTGGATGGTATATTTTATTTTTTGTATCTTTGATTACACAGATTGTATATGGGAAAGTTTATGCGATTAAATTGTATTCTAGGTAGTTTTTCCCATTTTCTTTTTTTTGGGCTTATTGTAGTGTTCCTACCCCTTGCATCTGTTATCTATTTGTTTGCCAAACCATTTTTAAAAGAACCTAATTACTTTTTTCAAAAAGGGTTTGCCCTTAGCAATAAGATATTTTTTATCTTAGTTCCCAGAATAGTAGTCAAATATGATCTTACAGATAATATTCCTCAAAGTGCTATCTACCTTTCTACACATCAGTCCATATTGGATTATCCTATACTCAGTTTACTCATAAAAAAACATTTGATTGTTGCAAAGGTTAATTTAGGTGTGGTTCCTTTTGTTGCAACTATTTCTAATCTTGTGGGGGTAAGATATTTTGCCGGAAAAAATTTAGATGAAGTCAGTAAAATATATCAAGAATTTGAAGAAGCACTTTTAAAAAACAAGAATATTATATTTTTTCCCGAAGGTACAAGACATACAGGCAGAAGCCTAGAACCTTTTAAACGGGGTGCCTTTAGATTGGCAAGAAAAACCAATAAACCCATAGTACCAGTAGTGATAGAAGGGCTCAACAAAATATTGCCAAGAAAAAGTTTTTGTTTTACAACCAATAAAAAGACGGTCGTGTATGTTAAAATGTTAGACCCCATCTATCCTGAAAATTTTTCAAGTGATCTTGAATTGATGAAACATGTACAAACATTAATGCAAAAAGAAAAGGATGAATTATGCGATATCTCTTAATACTGCTTTTTAATATTGTTCTTTTTGCCCATTCTTATAATTTTGATGAAAATAAATTTGTTTTTGCCATTGGAAATACTTTTCATAAAGTAGGAAATATATCATTTACAAAAGATAAAGCAACAATCACTTATAGCAGTCCACGATATAAGCAGATTATCAAGAATGAAAATAATATAAGCATAGAAGGCAAATCCGGAAAAAAATACCATCTCAAAGGGGAAGCACTTTCCCATACTAAGCAGTTCATTGATATTATGATAAAATTGGGCCAATTCAATGAAATAAAAAATAATAGAGATTTTGATGTTAAAAAAGAAAATGATAAATATATTTTATCATTTAAGAATGAATTACGGCAAATGTTTCTCAAAGCAGAGGTTAAAGTAAAAAATTCCAAAGTAACAAGTTTTAAACTATTTATGAAAAACAATGATACGTTAGAAATCGTAAAGAGATGAAATATTTAAATATTTTTATATTTCTTTTTCTTGGCGGAGTTTTTTTATTTTTCTCTTCGCATATTAAATTTTCTAGCAACTTTTTAGAAGTCTTCTTCTCATCAAACAGCGTAAGGCTTTTTTCTGTCACCTCAAAACTTGGACTTTCTAACAACATATTCATTGCCAAAAAAGGTTTTAACAGTCAATCATTGGATGAATTATATGCTATTGCTGATGAACTTAAAAAAGTTGATGGTATATCAAAAGTAAGTATTTCTCTCAGTCCATCAGATGATCTTAAAGCATATTACAAAAAAAACTATTATCTCCTGGCTGATTTTAACAGTACAGAATTATCTTCCGATGCAATAGCCAAGAAGCTTCAAAAAGTGTATGATGATCTGCAAACCGCATATATATACATACCACTAGATACAAATGATCCTCTTGGGCTGTTTCATGTGAATATCAGTAGAAACGATACATATTTAAAACTGAAAAATTATGGGTATATATTAAAAGCTGGAACCACCATTGATACATCATCTGCAGCAGAAGCTAAAGTCCTTTATGACAAAATCCATGTATTGCTGGCTAATCATAAAGACATTTATGTTTATGCACCTTTTTTCTTTTTGGTAGAAAACTCATCTTATATACGCAGTGATACACAAAAGATCATCACTGCAGCTACAGTGCTTCTGTTTCTGCTCTACTTTTTTATGCTTAGAAATTATAGACTCCTTATACATACTGTCATAGCTATAGGAAGTTCTGTTTTAAGTGCCATTATTGCAAGTACATTGCTTTTTGGAAGTATCAATATCATGGTATTGGCTTTTGGCATAAGTATTACGACTGTCTCTATAGATTATATGTTTCACTACTACTTTCATGGTGATTTTTCTTCTAAAAGGTTCATAAAACGAAAAAGTGTATTCTTTGGATTTCTAACTACGTTTGGTGTGTTTGTAATTTTTAGTTTTATAGATATAAAACTCTTTTATCAACTTGCATTTTTTGCTGCTGTATCCCTATTGGTAGCCTATTTACTGTTTAGTTGGGTATTTAGCTATATGGATATACCACAACCGATCATAAAACAAGAGCAGAGCCATATAAAAAGTTTCAACCCTCTGCATGTATTGCTGATATCACTTCTGCTTCTAGGCTATAGTTATAAAAATTTAAATTTTGATGATGACCTTAGAAACCTGGATTATAAAAATGTAAAACTTTTAGAACTCTCTGATAAATTTAGAAAAGGGCTGGATCAAAATAAATATCAAAATATTTTAATTAGTGCAAAGAGTAAAGAATCACTTCTTCGCAAGTATGAAAAACTCCAAGCTGCACATCCTGCAATGCTGGGTATTGGAAAATTTATACTCAGTAAAGCAAAATGTAAACAGAGACTTGAACTGCTCAAAGAGTATAATTTCCCCAAAGTAAGAAAAGATATAAAATCTGAAGCCAAAAAAATAGGCTTTAAGGATGTTTTCAGCAATACTTATGCAGGTATACAAAAGATGAAATGCAACATACAGCCAATAGAAGATATGGGTTTTAAGATTATACAAGAGGCAGACAGGTATTACACAGTAGCTTTTGTGCCAAAAGATGAAAAGATATCACTGACAGAAGGAATAGAAGTACTCGATCTGGCAAAAAGTTTATCCAAGGATATGCAAAAATCAAAACAAACTATAGTGAAATTCATGATTATTTCTATATTTTTCATTATAATGATGCTTTTTTTAGTCAGTGGTATAAATATCTTATATCCGCTGGTCTATATATTGTTCCCTTTGAGTATGGTGTTATTCTTCATTTCACTTTTTGGTACGATTAACATTATGCATATGTTCGCGATCATCATACTCATAGCGATAAGCATAGATTATGGTGTATATATGCATAATACCAAAACTTTGGTTGAAACCAGAACAGCCATACAATATGCCCTTTTGAGTACATTGGCAGGTTTTGGGGTATTAATATTCAGTGATACGGTAGCACTTTATTCCATTGGGTTTGTTATCACCATAGGAATTGGAGCAATTTTTATTTTACTTTATTGGAGAGAGATATGAGAATATATGATATGGATAAAAAATGCTATACAGAAATTCAAAAACATGACAATCCTTTAACAAAAATAGAGCAGCTTAGTGATGCAATGTATTGCTATAAAAACAGTATGTTCAAAATGGTATATGATGCGACACAACCTGCGTTAGTCAGCTATATAAATTCATTAGATACAAATATATTGGATGCAGAGGGGATGCAATGGTTGTATTTCACTTCCGGGACAACCGGAGTACCAACCGGTGTATTTAAGACAAAAGAGAATTCTCATAAGCAGGCAATGGCATTGATAAAAACTTTTGGAGATATGAAGTTCAATAGAGTTGTAACAACTGTTCCATTTGTTCATATTTACGGCATTGATATAGGAGGTGTAGTTCCAATGGTACTGGATATTGATGTTTGGACCAAAGAGAACTTTTTACCTGAAGAGTTGGTAAAAGAGGCTGAAGTCGAGGGAACTTTAGTGGTAACGACACCGGTTTTTATCAAAGCATTAAATAGAATGAAAAACAATGCCAAATTTAGTAAATCTCTGTTTTTGACTTCAACGGCACCTGTTCCTATTGCAGATGGTAGAGAGTTTTACGAAAATTATGACTGCTCTGTTTTACAACTCTTTGCTTCTACTGAAACAGGCCTTATGGGCTATAAGAAAAATGATGAGTCAATATTAAAAGCTTACGATGGTGTGAAAATCTCTCAAAAAGATGGAATGCTTAGAGTTTCGTCTCCTTTTGTTACGCAAAAGATTATCAGTGATGGGAGACTAAAAAGGGTGGAATCGTCTTTTCAAACAGAAGATATAGTAGAAATTTTGAGTGTAAATGAATTTAAATTGCTTGGAAGGAGCTCAAAGTTGGTAAAAATTGCCGGAAAAAGGGTCTCCACGGTTCAGGTAGAAGATATTATAGAAAGTATTGGTGGTGTGGATGCAGTTTTTATTAAAATAAGAAAAGAAGAAAGAGCTTTAAAAGATGAGATTTTAGATATTTATGTAGAAGGAAGTTTAACCTTAGAGGCAAAAACAGTAAAAGAGTGCTTAAAAGAAGCCTTGGGTTCTCTTCATATACCGTTTAAAATATACAATCATAAAAAAATTCTTAGAAGTTCTGTAGGTAAAAAAATAGGGTTTAAATAATAGGTATTATAAGGTATAATGCCAAAAATATGCATAGGAGTTTTACTTTGGTAACAACAAATGATTTAAAAGAGAAGATTATAGCAGGATTGGGTCTTGAAGATATGGAGCCGGATGAGATAGGGGATGATATGGCACTTTTTGGCGATGACGGATTGGGACTTGATAGTGTGGATGCTATTGAAATAACACTTATTTTAGAAAAGGAATTTGGTGTCAAAGTTACAAACATGGATGAAAATAAAAATATATTTGAAACACCAAATACACTAGTTGCTTATATTAATGAACAAAAAGCATAGTCTATAAATTAAAATAATGTCAGATTTTGCTATTCCTCATGTTGCCCCTCTTAGATTTGTTAAAGAGCGGATCTCAGCAACACTGGAGGATGCTCTGGTAGAAATAGGGTTTAATGAAATCCCTACATTTGGTATGCTTATAGAAGCTGCCACACAAAGTTCATCAGGTATTCTTAACGATGAGATCAATGGTCGGGTAGGCTTTCTTGTTACCCTTAAAAATATAAAACTCTTACACGAACCTCAAGTAACAACATATCAAGTAAATATACATTTGGATTACAAACTAGATGATCTGCGGTCTCTCTCCTTTACTATTTATGATAATGATATTATCATAATGACAGGCTCTTTCACCATTACTCTTCGGTAAAATCATGTTTGAAAAAAAACCACTGACAGTAAGTAATTACGCAAATATTAAACATAATATAGGTAACGGAAAACCCACTATTTTAGCTTTTGGCATGAGTCATTGTTACAGCTGTTTGGCTATGTCCAAGGTATTTACAGAAGTATTGCAGGAACATCCTGGATTTCAGATCTATTCTATAGATGGACAAAAAGAGCGCATTGTCAGCCGTGATATCTATAAACTTAAAGAGATGCCTGTACAGATATTTTTTGATGCAGAAGGGAATGAAGTTTTTCGCCATATCGGGGCATACAAGAAAGCTGTAGTAGATATTATTTTAAAGAAGTATGGGTTTGAGTAGTCCTTAACCAACATTATGTTAAAATCGCGCCATATTATTTTAAGGCTTAAAAAATGGCAAAAAGAAAGATTAAAAAAGCAGTATTGGCTTATTCCGGTGGGCTTGATACGAGTATTATTTTAAAATGGCTACAAGATGAATATGACTGTGAGGTAGTGACATTTACAGCTGATCTGGGACAGGGTGAAGAAGTAGAGCCTGCACGTCAAAAGGCATTGGATTTTGGGATCAAACCTGAGAATATTTTCATCTTGGATCTTAGAGAAGAATTTGTAAAAGACTTTGTATTCCCTATGTTCAGAGCAAATGCTATCTATGAGGGTGAATATTTGCTTGGGACTTCGATCGCACGTCCGCTTATCTCCAAAAAGCAGATCGAGATCGCACATGAAACAGGTGCAGATGCAGTCTCTCACGGAGCAACAGGTAAGGGGAATGACCAGGTGCGTTTTGAGCTTGGTTACCTTGCCCTTGATCCAGAAATAGCAGTTATCGCTCCGTGGAGAGAATGGGATCTGAACTCTCGGGAGAAGCTGCTTCGTTATGCTGAAGTACATGGTATCGAGATAGATAAAAAAGGGAAGAAATCTCCATACTCCATGGATGCAAATCTGCTTCATATCTCTTATGAAGGGCAGATACTTGAAGATCCGAACGCAGAGCCGGAAGAGAGCATGTGGTTATGGACGAACTCTCCTGAAAAAGCACCGGATGAAGCAGAATACATTACGATCAGTTACAAGCATGGTGACCCGTATGCCATCAATGGTGAAGAGATGAGCCCGGCAACATTGCTTAAAACACTCAATGACTATGGTAACAAGCATGGTATCGGGCGTATTGATATCGTAGAGAACCGTTATGTAGGTATGAAAGCGCGCGGATGCTATGAGACACCGGGTGGAACGATCATGCTTAAGGCACACAGGGCTATTGAATCCATCACGCTTGACAGAGAAGAAGCACACCTTAAAGATGAGATGATGCCAAAATATGCAAAACTCATCTATAACGGTTTCTGGTGGTCTCCGGAGCGTAAGATGATGCAGGCAGCTATCGATGCAACGCAGGAGACAGTGAACGGTGAAGTTAAACTGAAACTTTATAAAGGAAATGTGATCGTCGTAGGTAGAAAATCTGAAGAGTCTCTTTACTCTGAAGAACACTCAACATTTGAAGAAGATGAAGTATATAATCAGGCAGATGCGGAAGGTTTCATCAGACTGAATGCCCTTAGATTCATCATTGAAGGTACCAAGCAGCCTGAACGGATCAAAGCACTTGTGGGTGACTTTGAAGAGACAGAAGTATGTAGGATCGAAACAGGTTCTGTCACGATCTGTGAGCGTATCAAACGTTTCTTTGGATTTGGCAAAAAAGCAGATAAAAAATAGTACTGTAGGCCGGGGTATCCTTACCCCGACAAAATCAACATCAATTTAAGATCTCTTCCATCATTTTCAAAACTTTGGAAGGTGAGAACTTCAAAAAACTCTCTTTGTAAAAAATACTGGGTATCCATTCCAAGAAAATATAAGCTATTCCCAGCATAGGGTAAAAAGCATAATATTCTGATTTAAATGATTTGAATGTATATCGTTTTTGAAACCACTCTTTTGCACTTTTCAGGCCATTGTAAAAAAGTAATACTTCCATAGCAAAGATAGAGCCCCAAGTAATGTAGGTCAAACCTGCGACAAGTGAAGCCCCCTCTATACCATACATCCCCATAACCGCAGCAAGTATCAATGCAAGATAGAGAGAAAAAGAAGAGAAGCCGATAGCAGCGAATATGACCAGTACCGAAAATATGAAAAGCAGACTTCCAAAAAGCAAAAAAAGTTCAAGCCAATTTCTCTGTTCTTCAAAGCTTGGGCTAAAATATGCCCCTGCTAAAGTAATAATAAAAATAGCAATGATAATAAAAGTAAGAGAACGATACTCTCTCATGATTTCCTCCGTAGGGTATTGTACCTTACCATTAAGCTATTTCATAAAGCTTGATAAGACTTTTTACATTTGCTTTTCGTCCGAGCCATTCCTGATAGAGTTCACTCATCTCTTTTGCTCCACCCTTGGCAAGTATATACTCTTTATATCCTTTTGCCATCTTTTTGTTAAATCCGTTTTTTGCATCCAAACAGGTAAAGAATGCATCAGCACTGAGTACTTCAGCCCATTTGTAACTGTAGTATCCTGCTGCATAGCCTCCTGCAAAAATGTGTGCAAATCCATGTTGGAACTTGTTGTAGCTTGGAGGTTTGAGCAGTGAAGTTTTCTCTCTTATACTGTCTAACAGAGTTTGTACCTCTTTACCCTGATAAAGCTTTTGGTGCAGTTTAAAGTCAAATAGTGAAAATTCTACCTGTCTTAAAATACCAAGTGCTGCCTGGAAGTTCTTGGTCTCTTTTATTTTTGACATCAGTTCATTTGAGATAGGTGCACCTGTTTCATAATGGAAGCCGAACCTTTTTAATATAGCAGCTTCATAAGCAAAGTTTTCCAAAAACTGAGAAGGGAATTCCACTACATCCCAGGCTACACCGTTGATACCTGAAACTGAACGTTCATGGCATTTTCCAAAGAGGTGGTGGATCGCATGGCCCATTTCATGGAAGAGCGTAACAACATCATCATGGCGTAAGAGTGACGGGCTTGTCTCTGTTTTTGGTGAGAAGTTACAAACAATGAATGCCGAAGCAAGGTGAGTTTTCCCTTTGCTGTCTACAAAGTGTGTTTCCCAGTCATTCATCCATGCACCGCCACGCTTTTCTTTGCGTGCTTCAAGATCAAAGTAGATACGACCGCTTAATGTACCATTCTCAAAGATATCAAAAGGTTTGACACATGCATGCCATGTAGGAACATCTACCGGTTTGAATGTAACAGCAAAGAGTTCAGACACGATCTTCAACAATCCTTCCAGGACCTTACTCTGTTCAAAGTAAGGTTTTGTCATGGTATCATCAAAATCAAATTTTTCTTTTTTGAGTTTTTCGGAGTAATATGCCACATCATGTGTTGCAAGATCATCAATATCGTCTACTTTTTTTGCGAACCGTTTGAGCTCCTCAAGTTCAACTTTGGCTTGAGGCAAGGCAGCATCGGATAAGTCGTCCAGAAAACCTATGACTTCCTCTTGTGTACTTGCATCTCTGGTCTCCAGGGCGTATTGTGCATAATTTTCAAAACCAAGCAGTTTGGCTTTTTCCTGTTTGAGTGAAAGGAGCTGATCAATCACCTGCGCATTCTGGGGTGCTCTGGTGCTGTAGGCTTTTGAAATCGCCTGTCTGTATTTGCGATTCGGCCCGTAGGTCATGTAGGCTAAATAGCTTGGGATCTGCAGTGTGAATTTATAAACGGTTTTCCCTTCTACCTCTTCTTTTGCAGCATCGATGTCAGACTGAGGCATTCCCTCTACATCTTTTTCATTTGTGATGATGAGTTCATAGGCATTGGTTGAATCAAGTAGATTTTGAGAGAAATTATTGGAGAGTTCACTTAATTTGAGAGAGATCTCTTCCATTCTTTTCTTTTTGGCTTTAGGGAGTTTTGCTCCGGAGAGTATAAAGTCTCTAACATCATGGGCTACAACGGTCTTTGCCTCTTCATCCGTTGTTTTGATCAGTTCTATTTTTTTAAACAGGGCCTCATTCTGTGCTATCTCCGAGTGGAACTTGGAAAGTAAAGGAATAGATGCTTCATAGGCTTTTTGTGTCTCATCGGAGTTCATCACTGAGTTGAGATGAGAAAGAGGGGTAAAGAAAAGCCCCAACTCTTCATCCAGATCCTGAAGAGGTTTGAGAACTTTTTCATAGCTAGTATCACTTGAGGTTGTAATGTTATTGATCACAGTACGCTGATGGTCCAACAATTTTTCTAATTCTTGGGGGAATTGTTCTAAATTATTTATTTTGAATTTTTGAAACATATGTTATTTATCCGTTATTTAATTTATGCGATTGTAGCATAATTCAATGCCATAAAAACCCTCTAAGAAGAAGAAATCTTTGTGTAATGAGTTTTGAATGTAACAAAGAGAGACGCATATTATCTTTTAGCTTATCAAAATGAGATACTCTCTCATCTTCTGGTGGATAATAACACTCTACTTCAACATCAATAATTTCCCTTTTTTTATAGGCATGTAGTGCCAATACCTCTATTTCAAAATCAAAGCGTCTGTTTTTGATATTTAGGTCCAGTATTGAGATGGGATACATTCGGAAACCGCTTTGCGTATCACCCAATTTTTGAAAAGTTTCAAGCATGACCCAGAAGTTACTGAATTTACGTCCGAATTTTGAACTGTCCGGTATATGTTCATGCTCAAAATTCCGATTGCCTATGACAATTGTATTTGGCTGATAGGCATTAAGCAGTTTAACGATCTCAGAACTTAAATGCTGTTTATCTGCATCGATGGTCACAAAACTCTCATACCCCAATGCTTTGGCTTTTTTAGCTCCGGTGAGTATCGCCTCACCTTTCCCCATATTTACAGGGTGTATTAGCAGTTCAATGTCAGGATGGCTTATCTCTACTTGTATATCTGAACCATCATCAACAACGATTATTTGATAATCATACGTTAAAAGATCTTCTATCACTTCTAGGATATAAGGAGAATTATAGACGGGAACAACGACACATGGTTTCATATGCTAAAACTTGCTATCTCTTCGTTCTCAGATACAACACTGAATTTATTATTGTCTTTTGTATAAATTAAAGTTTGCTCCGGTAGTGCGGTTTTTAAGAATTTGGCTTTTTTTATAGTGCTTATGTGAAGATTAAAAGCATCCGCGATAACCTCAAAATGTACAAATCCCGGCAATATGGGATGATCTGGGAAGTGGGCCTTGAAAATAGGATGATTCTTATTGCTTAATTTTACTATAGCCTTTGTATCATCTTTGAATTCAATAGTATATAATTTATCTATAAGCATAGTATTCTCTTGTATATAATATTCTTACTATTTTATCGGATTTAAGTTATTATGATACTGATTTGATATACGCATTTGTTAATTAAAGTTTAGATAAAATATAAGCAATTATAAATGGTCACTTCTAAAAACCCATTATGAGTATTTAGGGCTATTAGAGGTGCCCAAATCATAACGACATAATACAAGGAATAAGTAAAATGAAAGTACTATTGATCAAAGATGTAAAAACACTGGGACAAGCAGGTGAGATAAAAGAGGTAAAAGATGGATATGGACAAAACTTTCTTATCAATAAAGGTTTGGCAAAGCTGGCGACAGCTGAGGTTATAGAGAACTGGAAAGAAGAACAGGAACACATGGCACAGGAGCTTAAAAATGAGTTGGAAAAGCTCGAATCAGAGAAGATCACGCTGGAAGCTGCAACTATCAAAATAGAAAAGCCATTGGCACCGGTAGGTATCAAAGGTTCAGTGGGAAATGCAGATATTTCTGCTGCTATCCTGGATCAGTTGAACATTGAGTTGGATAAAAAACATATCAACCTCAAAAAAGCACTCAAATCTACAGGGATGCATGAAGTAGATGCAAAACTCGGGCATGGTATCCATGCGGCGCTTAAAGTTGAGATCGTAGGTGTATAGTTATGTTTGATGCAACTACGATACTGGGGTACAAAGCGGATGGTAAAGCAGTTATAGGTGGTGACGGCCAGGTAACTTTCGGAGATACAGTGCTTAAAAGCAATGCCACAAAGATCCGAACGCTTTACGAAGGGAAGATCCTGGCGGGATTTGCCGGAAGTACTGCTGATGCATTCAACCTTTTTGATATGTTCGAAGGTATATTGGCCGAGAAAAGAGGGGATCTTTTCAAGTCTGTTATAGGTTTTTCTAAAATATGGAGAAAAGACAAGCATCTGCGCCAGCTTGAAGCGATGATGATCGTGCTGAACAAAGAGCATATTTTTATTCTTTCCGGGACAGGTGATGTCGTAGAACCACAGGATGGAAAAATAGCAGCTATAGGTTCTGGAGGCAACTATGCGATCTCAGCTGCCAGAGCTTTAGACAAGCATGCAAATCTTGAAGCTAGAGAACTTGTACAGGAGTCACTTGAAGTCGCAGGTGACCTTTGTATCTATACGAATAAAAATATAAAAATATTAGAATTATAAGGAAATATATTGGATAACTTGACACCTAAAGAGATTGTAGCTCATTTAGATAAATATGTCATAGGACAGAATGATGCCAAAAAAACTATTGCCGTAGCATTGAGAAACCGTTATAGACGGATGCAGTTAAGTGAAGAGATGCAGCAGGATGTAACACCTAAAAATATTTTGATGATAGGAAGTACGGGAGTAGGTAAAACAGAGATAGCCAGAAGACTTGCGAAAATGATGAACCTTCCTTTTATCAAAGTGGAGGCGAGTAAATATACAGAAGTGGGTTTTGTGGGCCGCGATGTAGAATCCATGATACGTGACCTGGCCGCAACTTCTATGGGTATCGTACGTGAAGCAGAAAATGAAAAAAATAAAGAGAAGATAGAGAACTATATAGAGAACAAGATCATTGAAAAGCTTCTTCCTCCTCTACCTGCAGGAGCAAGTGAACAGAAGCAGGCAGAGTATGATGCTTCATTTTCACGTATGCAAGAAAAGTTTTCCAAAGGTGAATTGGATCATCTTAAGATAAAGATCACGATGCCGAACAATGCCAACCTTCCGGAAGACGGACTTCCGCCTCAAATGATACAGGTGCAGGAGTCCATAGTAAAAGTTTTGGGAGGTATGGGCAAAAAAGGACCTGAAAAAGAGGTTACTGTAAAAGATGCGAAAAAGATCTTGGCACAAGAGGCAAGTGAAGCATTGCTTGATGAAGAGCAACTCAAATCACTTGCACTTGAAAAAGTGGAGAAAGGGGGTATCGTCTTTCTTGATGAGGTGGACAAGATCGCTGTTTCTGCCAGTGCACAGAGCAGGCAGGATCCTAGTAAAGAAGGAGTACAAAGAGACCTGCTTCCCATAGTAGAGGGGTCTACTGTTCCCACTAAGTTGGGTATGGTAAAGACAGATCATATACTCTTCATTGCAGCCGGAGCATTTCACCTGAGTAAGCCCAGTGATCTTATTCCCGAGCTTCAAGGACGATTCCCCTTACGTGTCGAGTTGGACAATTTGGATGAAGAAATACTGTATCGTATTCTGACCGAACCGAAGAATTCGCTTATCAAGCAGTATCAGGCACTGATGAAGGTTGAAGATGTCGAATTGCTGTTCGATGAAGATGCACTGCATGCCATAGCCCACTATGCACTTTTGGCGAATGAAAAAACAGAAGATATAGGGGCAAGGCGTTTACACACGGTGATGGAGAAGATACTTGAAGAGATCAGCTTCTCTGCAGATGAATATAGCGGTGAAAAAGTGACTATTGATAAAGTACTTGTAGAAAAGAAGATAAGTACAGTGGTTGAAGACGAAGATACGACAAGATACATATTGTAAAATCAGGAATTGGAAATTGGAGCGTTATGTTTAATAAAGGAATGACAGATACAAAAGCAGGGTTTGTAGCTGTAGTAGGACGGCCAAATGCGGGGAAGAGTACTTTACTGAATTATCTGGCAGGTGAAAAACTTGCTATGGTATCGAAGAAAGCGCAGGCAACACGTAAACGCATGAATATTATTGTGATGCATTATAATGCCCAGATCATTTTTGTAGATACACCAGGTATTCATGAAAAAGAGAGACTGCTCAATCAGTTCATGCTTGATGAAGCACTTAAAGCAATGGGAGACAGTGATCTTATTGTATTCCTTGCTCCAGTAACCGATAAGTTGACAGAATATGAAAAATTCTTAAAATTAGCGCAGGCAAAAGGTGTAAAGCATATTGTTGTTTTGACAAAGATAGACCATGTGAAGCAGGGGGATATTCTGGCAAAACTAAGTGAGTATCAAAAGTATCAAGATGAATTTGAAGCGATCATCCCTTTTTCAGTCAATAAAAAGGTAGGAAAGAAACAATTGCTCGATGAAATTGCAAAGCATTTGCCAAATTCACCTTTTTTGTATGATACTGAGATACTTACAACAGAGAACGTACGGGATATTTATAAAGAGCTTATTCGTGAATCCATCTTTGAGAATATGAGTGATGAGATACCCTATGAGAGTGATGTGACCATAGATAAGATAGAGGAGAGTGATACTTTCGATAAAGTATACGCAACTATTGTTGTAGAGAAAGAGACACAAAAGGGTATGATCGTCGGACAAAAAGGTGCAGGTATCAAACGTGTTGGAAAACTTGCCCGTGAACAGATGGAATTTTTTTCAGGTAAAAAAATATTCCTGGACCTCCATGTTTCCGTTAAAAAAGGCTGGAGCAAGAATAGGGAAAGCCTGGAAGAATTTGGATATATTATCTAAACTATAGATAAATAATAAAAAAATTATTTTTGTAAGATAGTTTTAATATTATAACATATATAATTGTCAAAGAAGGAAGGAAGTTTAGAATGTTTTTGAAAAAAAATTCGTTAAAAGAATCAGCTATAAAAAATGTTATTACACTTAATGCATATGCTGAAAAGAACTATATCTTAAAGAATGATACATTTAAACCTTTAAGTAAACTCAGCTATAACACTTCAAATTTTATTACTTCATATGTAGGTAATAAAGATATTATTACTACTACAGTAAATATTAGTCGTAATATACCTCAAGAAGATATTGCTGATATTCTTGAAATAAAAGCATATGAAGAATTAAGTTTAAATCAAGCCAGGAACTACACTATCTCTACAATGGAAGTTGAAAATGGAGGAGAAGAGAGAACATTTAATCTCTTTGTAGTTGAACCTGAAGTTTTGGATCGTATTTTTCTCCCTATAAAAGAAGAAACAAAATATATTGATCTGATTGTCCCCGCACCACTCCTTTATAAAACCTTATATAAAAAAGAGATATTAGATAATAGCGGTGTACATTGTTTTGTATATTTTACGATGCATGATGCATTTATAACATTCTATAAAGATGGAGAATATCTTTATTCCAAATCTATAGAATTTTCTTTAGAACAAATATATAAAAAATATTGTGAGATAGTTGGTGAACAAGTCAATAGAGAAGAGTTTTTTTCTATTTTGGAATCTGAAGGACTTAAAGCAACAGATAATAATTATCAGCAGAATTTTATGAAAATTTTTGCTGAAATATTTATTGTTATCAATGATATCATCATTTATACTAAAAGAGCATTTGAATTAGAAACTATCAGTAATATGTTTATTGGAAGTGTACAAGGTCCGATCATAGGGTTGGATGAATATAGTCAAAACTATTTAGGGCTACAGTCAAAAGATTTGAATTTTGATTATCATGTAAATACAGATGAATGGTATACGGATCAATTACAATATATGATGTTACTTACGTCATTTGACTATATGGAAGATGAATCTGCTATTCCAAACCTTACGATCTTCCATCGTCCGCCATCATTTGTTAACCGTGCAAGTGGACAATTCATCATAGCAACATTGGCTGCTACATTTATTGGTTTGGCCTATCCTTTGGCTTATTTAATGGGATCTTATATGAATGATGCCAAAACCTACACATTAAATATAGAAAATAATAAGTTAACTGCGGAAGCTGAAAAATATAAGAAGATATTAAGTGAGAAGAAGCGAAAAATAGGTGTATTGGATAAGGAAATTGCTAAACTTTCTACAATATATAAAGGAAAAACGAAAACATTAAGCACTATATATAATAAAAAAGTAAATTATCGTCTTAAATCAGGATTGTTCCATACAATTGCAGAAGATTTGAATAAATTTGATGTTCATGTCGATATGCTTTATACGAAAGAAGATACGATATGGCTCTCTTTAGTAAGCTCGGATGACAGGAAGTTCACAGAGTTTATTAAATATATTTCAGATACTCACTTTGATGAAATAGATCAAATTGATATTGAACGTATCCAAAAAAACCAGGAGAGCAAGTATTATAAAGGTCTGTTAAAGGTTGATTTAAGATGAAATTCATAGAAAATAAATTAGAAGAATTAGATAGTTATTTTGCTCCTAAAAAAGAGAGTGAAAAATGGGTGATTATTTTAGGGATAGCAGGTATTATCGCATATCTTGCTTATGCATATCTTTTACCTTATACTGAAAAGATGTATAAAAAAAGTGAAGCTACCAAAAAAAGTATACAAAAAAGTATAGCAGATAACAATATTTATCTTAATTCCATTACTGTAGGCGGCGATCGTGAATTTTATGTTAAAAAATTTGACCGTGATATCAGTAGCAAAAAAAGTAAAATAGTAGTATTGAATAAAAAAATAAAATTTATTAATACTAATTTAGATAAATTGTCTGATATGCTTTTTAACCAGAAAAGTTGGTCTAAATTTTTAAATTCCATTACGGATAAAGCAGAAGTACAAAATGTAGAATTAGAATATATAACAAATAAATATGTAAGCAGTAAAGGTAATTTCGGATATGTATTAGAAATTGGTATAGGGTGTAAAGGTGATTATAAAAGTATTGTAAAATTCATGAATGAACTTGAACAAAATATTCTGGTTACAGATATTTATGGTACAAAGCTTTCTCTTGATCAAAATTCATCACTGGTAGCGGCTGATGTCAATATTTCAGTATGGGGGATAAATCACTAATGAAAAAAATATTATTTGTAATTCCATTCTTAATAGTTTCAATATACGCTGATCTTTCGGTAAAGCAGATAGAAAATATGATCAGTAAAATACATGAAAAAAGAGAAGGTGTTAAATTAAAAACGTTAGAAACGACAAAAGGCCCGTTTGTTCGTGTGAAAGAAGAGAATAATGTAACAACTGTGGTGGTTCCTAGTGAAACAAAAACAGTAAAATTATCACTTCATGCTATCATGAATGGTAAAGCATACATCAATGATACATGGAAAAGTATAGGTGATACTATCATGGGGTATAAACTGAAATATGTAGGCCAAAGAGGTGTTGTGCTTAGAAATGGTAATAATATCAAAAAATTATTTCTTCATACAAAAAGAAATGATTTTATCAAGTTAGAAGAGAGGTAAGAGGATGAAAAAAGTACGAAATTTAGGGGTTAAGTTTATTGTTGCAGTTACAATGATGCTAAGTGTTACAAATGTATTAGTCGCAGGGGATTGTTCTACAAAATTATTCAGTGTTAGTATTGACAGTAAATTAACCATTAGTGATGTGATCGAAAATCTTGCAGAGACTTGTGATTTGAGTGTTGTTGTCAAGGATGATGCCGCAAAGAAAAGAATGAATAAAAACCTTTACTATATTAAATTGAAGAACAGTACACTAAAAGGTTTCCTTAATACTATCCTTAAAGACAATGATCTACATTATACATTGAGCGGCAATAAGCTGGCAATTTCATATTTGATCACAAGAACATTTCGTATTCATTACATTTCCGGGCAAAGAACAGGAAAAAGTCAAGCAAATGTAACTATAGCAAATCCATCTACTTCTGTTTCCGGCAGTACTGCCAGTACCAGCAGTACTGGTAGTACAGGTTCTTCTGCCGGTTCGAGTACTTCAAGAACGGGCATCAGTATAGAAAGCAATGATGAATTTAAATTTTGGAGAACAGTTGAGAAGGAAGTTCAGCGTATTCTTATAGGGGCAGGGGATGGAAGTATACACTATACGAGAACAGGTAGTACCTGGACAGGCCCTGACGGTCAGATCTGGGAATACAATCCTTTGGCGCCTATTGTGAATCCGGAAGCCGGTATGATTACGGTAACAGGTACAGATAGACAGATCAATAGAGTAGCAAGATATATCTACGCATTAGATAAACAGATCAAATCACAAGTACTCATCGATGTCAGGATACTTACAGTTACATTTGATGACAGTAGAACAACCGGAGTTGACTGGTCACAACTTTACGGGCTACAGAATTTAACTATCAATACATTGGCAATGGCACAAAAAAATATATCGAAATTTACTTTTTCAGAGACAGGTATAACAGAGGCTACTAGAACAACTTTAAGTGGTCCAAGTAGGGCAGCCGTAATAAACATTACCGGAAATACAAAGGTTTCTGAAGTTATTAAATTTTTAGGAACTCAAGGGAATGTAAAATCTATCTCCAGTCCAAGAGTAATGACACTTAATAATCAACCGGCACTTATAAGCGTAGGTAAGGAACTCTTCTATAAACTTTCGTCCACAAGTGCTTTAGGAACAGGAGCTAATGCGAATACCGCTCAGGGAGAAACAGTTGATTCTGTATTTGCCGGTATTTTACTTGATATTACACCTGAAATAAATTCTAACGGTATGATCACACTGAAGATAAATCCTTCCATATCCGATACGGTAAATCCTGTGAGTGGTGATGCTACTACTAGGACTATTCCACCAGATCTGATCAGAAGACAAATTTCATCTGTGGTTAAAGTTAAAGATGGTGAGCATGCTATTCTTGGCGGTCTTATATCCTCAAAGATGGGTTTTAAGAGCAATAAAATTCCTTTGCTTGGTGATATACCACTATTGGGGGCTGCGTTTAAACATGATGAAAAGATCAAAACTGTAGAAGAATTGGTCTTGATCATAACGCCGCATGTCGTAAAAAATTCTAAATCTGTGTCATTAAAAGATTTAGGATATACAAAATTGAATGAAAAGTAGATACGAAGCAGCTAAAAATGTATTCATCGATTCCATAGATAACGATGATTACATTGAGTTAAATTCATCAATGTCTGCCTATAAGCAGTTAGAACACAGTATGAGCAAACCGCTGAAAATGATCCTTCTTTTTGGCAAGCCCGGGACAGGGAAAAGTATTCTTCTTAACCGAATACACAATAAATTGAAACATAAGCAGGAAATTTATTATTTTGATACCCCTGCTGTGAGTGAAAAAGAGTTTTTCCACAAATTGTTTAAAGTGCTTACAAAAAAGGATTTGCCTAAGAATACAGAAGTGAATTTTTCAGCTTTGGTCGATTTTTGTAAGAAATTAAGAGGTAAAAGAGAAATCATTATACTTCTTGATGAAGCACAGATGTATGGCCCTGAAATGATGGAAAAGATCAGACTGTTTTCAGATAGTCGCGCTGTGAAATTTGTTGTTTCTTTGCATAAAACGGAAGATGAAGACCTGATAGCTAAAGAGCATTTTCAATCCCGTATCTGGGAAGTGATCGAGCTTAAAAACGCGAGTAAAGAGGATCAGGGTAAATATATTCATAAAAAACTTTTGAAAAAAAATCTCTTTGAAGTTGCAAATACGATCAAAGATAAAAATATGAAACTCATTTATACTTTTACAAAAGGTAACTACAGAGAGTGTAATAAATTACTTTTTACTATTTTTGAAATATGTGAATATTATGATAAAAACGAACCTTCTAAAATCAATTATGAACATATTCCTAAAAAGATCATTGAAATGGCAGCATTAAAATTGGGATATATCCATGTATGATATTAAGTTTTTGGAAGATGAATGGAAAAAATACAAGAAAAAAAAGAGAAGGCCCTGGTTTATGCTTCTTCTCTCTATTTTTCTTATATTGCTTGCTTCTTTTACTTTTTTAAATTATAAAGAAATCGATATTCTTCAATCTAATAATAAAAACAAAATGCTTAAACCTGTAAAAGTGACTCATTCATTGTTAGTAGATGAAGCTTTAACAACATTGGAAAAAAAACACCCCAAAATACCTGAGGTAAAATCTGAAACAGTAATATCTAATAAAACTGATACGAATGAAATTGTAGAAGATATGCCTATTGATGAAAATACTGTAAGACCGGATGCCCCTCAAGTAGAAGAAAGCATATCTCAGCCTCATAAAAAAATGCATTTAAATATTATAGAAACAACCAGTGTAAGTGCATACAAAGATGTTGCAAAGCGCTTTTATCAGTCACATGATACGGATGATTCGCTTTTCCTGGCAAAAAGCTATTATCGTAAAGGAAATTATAAAAAAGCGGAATATTGGGCACTTCAAACCAATAAAGTGAATGGAAATATTGAAGAGAGCTGGTTGATATTCGCAAAGTCAAAAGTGAAGTTGGGTCACAGAAATGAAGCGATACATATTTTGACAACCTATCTTAAAAAATCAGACTCTGCACAAGTTAAAAGTCTATTATATAAGATAAAAAAAGGTACGCTATAACTATAATTATAAATTTAGCTTGAATAATAATAATATAATGTTATACTAAATAAGAAAAAGGAGTGATTTGAAATGGTAAAACTGATTGAAATGATGCTTGATGAAAAACTTATCACTAAAGATGCTATTTCTACTTTGGTAAAAAGCAGGCCACCTAAAAAGATTTCATTTGCAAACCTTATAGCTGAAAATATGATCGATCTGCACACTGTAGAAATATTTTTAGCAAAAAAAATAAGACAAGGCATCATTAGTTTATCTCGCTTAGAAAAGATCGAGGGGATCGATATTACTCCTATTGTCAAGGAAGTCGCAAAAGTACTTCATGTTGAGTATATTGATCTGGATGAAGTTGAAATAGATATGAAACTTTTTTCACAAATACCTTATAAACAAATTCTTAAATATAATGCTATTCCAGTTGAAGAGAATGATCTTAATGTACTTGTCGTGTTTGATGATCCACTTGATATGGCGGCACAAGATGCGATGCAACGGCTTTTCCCTAAAAAACCTATACGTATAGGGATTGCCAGACCTAAGCAGATACATCAGCATTTGCAACGTTTGGAGATCAACGAAAGTATTAAAGGTTTAATAACGGATATACGTAAAGATTTAAGTCAAGCAGAAAAGATGGAGGATATAGAGGAGAATGGTTCATCAGCTGTTTTGAAACTTATTGATATCATCCTGAAATCTGCTATTTACATTAATGCAAGTGATATACATGTTGAAGCAACAGAAAAAAGCTGTATCGTTCGAGAGCGTGTGGATGGTATGTTACGTCAAAGTTTTACGTTTGATAAAGATATTTTCAATCCTCTTGCCTCACGTATGAAACTTTTATCCAATTTAGATATCGCTGAAAAAAGAAAGCCTCAGGACGGTAGGTTTTCTGCCACAATATCAAAAAGAGATTTTGATTTCAGGGTATCTACGCTTCCTACTATCTTCGGAGAATCCATTGTTTTAAGGATTTTGGATAAATCTAAAGCAATGATTAAACTCGAAGAAGCCGGTATGAGTAAATTTTGTTATGACAGGTTTAGTCAGGCAATTAAAGTACCATATGGAATAGTGTTGGTAACAGGCCCTACAGGATCTGGTAAGACAACAACGCTTTATGGTGCACTTAATGCGATCAAAGATGTTAAAGACAAGATCATTACGGTTGAGGACCCTGTAGAATACCACATGAGCGGGTTACAACAGGTACAGGTCAGAGCAAGTATCGGATTGGGTTTTTCTGATGCATTAAGGTCCATATTGAGACAGGATCCAGACAAGATAATGATCGGGGAGATACGTGATCAAGAAACGTTACGTATCGCTATTCAGGCAGCACTGACCGGTCACTTGGTACTTTCAACCCTGCATACAAATGATGCGATTTCTGCTATAACAAGAATTTTGGATATGGGTATAGAAGAGTATCTTGTAAGTGGTGCATTTGTAGCTATTCAAGCACAAAGACTGGTAAGAAAAATATGTACACACTGCAAGAAAGAAATAGTACTTCCGGAAAGTCTTTTAAAGGATGTACAGCAGTATCTTCCGGAAAACCCGGTATTTTATAAAGGTGAAGGCTGTAAGGAGTGTGATCATACCGGGTATAAAGGACGAGAGATGATCTCTGAAGTTTTAACGATAAGTGAAAAACTCTCACGCATGATCGCTGCCAATGCATCAAAAGAAGAGCTGACGAATCAGGCAATGGAAGAAGGGTTTATTAATATGTTTGAAGATGGGGTACGTAAGGCATTGGAAGGTAAAACAACGATTGAAGAAATCTATAGAGTAGCGAGGTTGTAATGAAATATTTTAATGTAACGATAATGGATAAAGGTAAAAAGCGCTTAGAGCTGATCAAGGCAGGGAGTAAAATAGCAGCGATCAAGTCGGCTAAAAATAAATTTCCTTCGAATATAATAATAAAAGCTGTAGAGACCTCTGCCCCCCTCAATGAAAGTTTAGGTAATGTGTTTTCAGAGATCACAAAGTCATTTAAACCTAAAATTCCTATCAATGATAAAATTTCCACGATCAGACAAATAGCTGTTATGACAGATGCAGGGATCGCTATTAATGATACGTTGGAAGAAGTTGCAGAAAATACTGAAAATAAGCAACTTAAAGAAATATATTATACTATGAATAACGATATTAACGCTGGTAACAGTTTGGCAGATGCGATGAAACCATACACTGAAGAATTTGGGCATGTTGCACTGGCAATGACAAACCTGGGAGAAAGAACAGGGAATATTGCTGAATCTTACCATAAGCTTGCCGATATTTTAGAAAATATCAGAAATAATACGGCAAAGTTCAAAAAAGCGATTCGTACCCCAATAATTACTCTGGTTGCAATGGGGATTGCTTTTACGATACTTATTATGGTCGTTGTGCCAAAATTTAAAGATATTTTTGATAAATTTAAAACAGAATTGCCTATTCCTACTCAGATATTGCTAAAGTTGGAGTGGGCATTAAGTAATTATGGAATACTTATCCTGCTTATTTTGGCAGCAATGATTTTTGCAATTAAATATTTTTATAAAAATAGCAGAGATTTTAAATACAGTATGGATAAAATGCTGATCAGTCCTAGATTTTATCTTATCAATAAAGCTATTTTTCTCTCTACTATGCATAAATATAATTTGGTTTTCAGTGAACTTGTAAGAGCCGGTATCCCGGTTTCGGAAGCATTGGAAACAGCTGTTGGCATGGTCGATAATTTGGCGATCAAAGAGAAGTTGATGACAGTAAATGTAAATATAGGCCGCGGTATGAATCTGGCTGAAGCTTTTGACGTTACAGGATTATATGAAAATATGCTTTTACAGATGATCAAAGCGGGAGAAGCAGGTGGTCAGCTTGATGCTATGTTGGGAAAAGTAACTCAGTATTATGACATGGAATTTCAGGACCTGATCGATAATCTTGCAGTATATATAGAACCTGTTTTATTATTCTTCATTGCAGGGCTTGTACTATTGATGGCACTTGGTATATTTATGCCAATGTGGGATCTAGGCAGGGCAGTAAAAGGTTAAAATATATAAAAAAAAGAGAAAAATATTTTTTCTCTTTTTCGCTACTAAAGCCGATGATGTTTAATGGCTTTTTCTAAATCTTCAGGTGTGTCGATCCCGAAACTTTCAGTATGTACTTCTGTCATAGCTACTTTGTAACCGTGATAAAGAGCGCGAAGTTGTTCCAGTTTTTCTATATTTTCAAGCGGTGCGGGACTAAGCATACAAAATTTTTCTAAAGATCTTACTGTAAAACCGTAGATCCCCAAATGTCCCTTATAGCTATCAAAATGGTGATCTCTAGGATAGGGGACTTTAGCTCTGGAGAAATAAAGTGCTATATGATTACTATCTGTTACTACTTTTACAATGTTTGGATCATCAGCTTCAGGGTTGGTGATGGTTTTATAACATGAATTCATCATGATATGCTTATTATCTTTATTTTCTTTAGTCAGATCATAAACAGCTTGTACCACTTCTGTTTCTATGAACGGCTCATCTCCCTGTACATTGATAATGATTTCATCATCCTTTAATCCCAGTTTTTGTACTGCTTCATAGATGCGGTCTGTACCGCTTTGGTGATTTTGGGAAGTTATTACTGCTTCAATATTATGTGCCTCTGCTATCTTTATAACTTCATGTGAATCTGTTGCGATGACTACACGATCTATATCATATACAGCCATAGCTGTTCTGACAACCATAGGGATTCCTCCTATATCTGCCAGGACTTTATTTGGAAAGCGGCTTGAACCGATACGCGCAGGGATAATGATCATAAATAAACCTTTTATATTAAGTGCCATAATTTTACACTCTCTATGCTAAAATACACGTTTAAAGGCTGGAAGAGACTAGTTGCGCGTGGGCACTCTGCCGAATAGAATATAGGATTAGTAGTCACCTTTCAAAAAGGTACCCTAATGCAAGTTTTTAAATTTTAACATTTTTTGGGCTTTGCTCATAAGTGTAAGGGATAAATATGAAGGCACTTTTGCTTCTCAATATGGGGGGACCGAATAACATAGAAGAGGTTGAACTCTTTTTGCGTAATATGTTCGCCGATAAAAATATATTGACAATGAACTCCATTATGCGTAAATTTGTTGCCAATATTATTATCTCCAAACGTCTTGAAGAGGTGAAAGAGAATTATCGGTTATTGGGTGGAAAGTCACCACTGCCTGAACTTACAAATAAACTCATAGAGAAGCTAAAAGATCATCTTGATATGCCTATCTATCCTGCTATGCGTTATGTACCTCCTTTTGCAGATAGAGCACTTTTCCAGTGTCAAAAAGAAGGGATAGAAGAACTGATTCTTTTTCCTATGTATCCTCAGTATTCAAGCACTACAACATTCTCTTCCGTAGAAGATATAGAAGAGAAGTGTGAAGCGATGGGATACGGACCAAAGATAACAGTTGTTGACCCCTATTATGATGATTATGCTTATATAGAGGCTTGTTATGAAAAAATCATGGAAGCGATGAAGGGGAAAGAGACAAAAGAATATGATCTTTTGCTTTCTGCACATGGATTGCCAATGAGTATCATCAAAGCAGGAGACCCATATCAAAATCAGATTGAGGGAAATGCTTCAGCCATTAAAACCTATTTGGCTTGCTGTGGCGTGGAATTTCATGATATTAAACTCGTGTATCAATCCAAAGTAGGGTCTTCTGCCTGGTTGGAGCCGAATTTGGTAGATGTCCTGCGTAATCCGACCCATAGAAAGGTTATTATCTATCCTTTGGCATTTACAATAGACAACTCCGAAACACTGTTTGAATTGGATATTGAACACAGGGAGATAGCTGAGAAGATAAAATATGAAGAGTATATCGTAGCTAAATGTATAAATGACAGTGATAAATTTGTGGAAATGATCGTTGAGAAAGTTAAAGCTGTATAGCTATTCACGATATACAAAAGTATTGTTTTGGACAGCATTGATACTTAGTTATATTTCTGCAATTGTACCACAGGAGATTGCACCCCATATAGGTTCTTTGTCGGATAAAAGTATACATTTTATTGCTTTTTCCATATTGACTCTGCTACTTAGGGTCGCTTATTCAGTGACATGGTTTCAAACTGTCCTGCTATTGGTTTTTTATGCAGTTTTTATAGAGGTTTCTCAACTTTTCACACTTAATCGCAGTGCAGAAGTTTTAGATGTACTGGCGGATACAATAGGAATAGGGCTGGGATTATTGATCTATCCTTTACTTCTTAAAGTGACAGATGTTCACCGTTAAAGAAGTTTCTGTATCCACTACAGAAGTCAATCGTTCAAAATTCATCACTTACCTTGTGCCGATCTCGGAGTATGAGGGGCTACAGGATAAACTCAAAGCCGAACATACTAAAGCTAACCATGTCGTTTATGCACTGCGTTATCTGAACGAATATGACCAGACAGTGGAAAACAGTTCAGATGACGGTGAACCCAAAGGATGTGCAGGTGTCCCGGCACTTAATGTACTGCGGGGTAAAGAGATGATCAACTGTGCCGTTCTCATAGTGCGCTATTTTGGAGGGATCAAACTGGGGACGGGTGGGATGGCCAGAGCTTATGCACAGGCAGTCAAAGATGTCTTGAAAGTTGCCGATATCATTGTTTATGAGAAAGAGATCGTTTATAAGTTTGTAACGGATTATAGTACAATAGACAAAACACTGCATACTTTGAAAGAGTGTGGCATTATACAAATTGAACGCGACTTTGGTACAAATGGAGTGAGTTGGAAAATCAGATCAAGCGAAGAGAAGATAGAACAATACAAGAAGAGAAGTACTTCTTAACGCTAAGCGCTAAGCGCTTAACGCTAAAATCATAGCGCATCCTCATCCTCTTCATCCGTTCTGATACGAATGGTTTTGCTAATATCACTCACAAAGATCTTACCGTCGCCTATTTTACCTGTTTTGGCATTTTCTTTGATGGCTTCTATAGCTTTATCTGCATATTCCTGCGAACTTACTACGATCTCCAGTTTTACTTTGGGAATGAACTCTACGACATACTCAGCACCTCTGTAAAGTTCTGAGTGTCCCTGTTGTCTTCCGTATCCTTTGACCTCCGAGATGGTCATACCCTCGATACCCGCTTCTATCAATGCATCTTTGACATCATCCAGTTTAAATGGCTTAATGATCGCTTCTATTTTTTTCATTTTTTCTTCCTTATATGGTTTGTTTAGATACTACGCTTAAATTCAGGATAGGATTCGATCCCGCATTCTGTGGCATCGATCCCCTCAAGCTGTTCATCATCATGTGCACGAAGTGAAAAGAATTTATTGATAATATAAATAATAGCAAATGAGATCGGGAAAACAATAGCACCTACCACAACTATCCCTTTAAGTTGGGTCATGATACTTACATCTGCTACAAAAATACCCACAGCAAGTGTTCCCCAGATACCATTGACCAGGTGAACAGAGAGTGCCCCTACAGGATCATCCATTTTTAACTTATCGAAAATAGGTACAAAAAGAACAACCAATGCACCACCAATAGCACCAATGATGATAGGAGTATAGATATCGTATAGGTCTGGACCTGCCGTAATAGCTACCAGTCCACCAAGTGCACCATTAAGTATCATCGTGACATCGAACTTTTTGTATCTGAAGTAGGTAAGCAACCAACCAATAATGGCACCTGTAAGACCGGCAGTGTTGGTATTCATAATGGTCAGGGCAACAGCATCGGCATTTTCCTTGCTTGAGATAGCACCTACTGAACCACCATTAAATCCAAACCAACCGATCCATAAAAGAAAAGCACCCAATACAACAAGAGGTATATTGGAGGCAGGAATAACCTGGATGGCTCCATTTTTCTTATAACGTCCGCGTCTTGGACCCATAATTAATATGGCTGCCAACAAAGCCCAACCACCTGTAGAATGTATGACTGTTGAGCCGGCAAGATCATGCATAGCTGAAATATCAAAAGCAGTACCTGCTAAAAAGTTCGCACCCCAGGTAATGTTTACGATAGTCGGGTAGAGAAAAGCACCCGCAACAATGGTAAAAAGTACCAAAGGAATGATACGAGAACGCTCACTTACTCCTCCACTCATAATATTGACTACTTTTCCCACAAAGGCCATTTGAAACAGAAAGAAAGCATATTTGTTGATGCTATCCTGGTGATCCCAGCTGCCAAAGGCATATTTATACCCTATCAGCAAAAATGACATAGATGCTACGGCATAGATCATAGTATTGACCGTAAGTACTGATGTAACATTTTTTGTTCTGACCAAGCCTGCCTCAAGCATTGCAAAACCCGGTACCATAAGGATGATAAGGGTCATTGCAAAAATTGCAAAAAAGGTATCAATGACATAATTTATTTCCATATTCCACTCCTAGTATTTAAATATATATTAGTGTATAACAAATAAAAGGGATAATGTAGAAAATATTGTTTAAAAAATATACAGAAATTTAATTCTAATATGAATCTTAAAGAAAAAAGTGATTAAAATTTGATCAATAACTAAAAAATGGAGAAAAATATTAATATTTTATTTGAAAGTGCTGAACGCTGAACGCTCAACACTAAATATTGCTACAGTGCCTCTTCGTCTTTTTCATCTGTTCTGATACGAAGTGCATGGTCGATCGTACTTACAAAGATCTTACCGTCACCGATCTTGCCGGTTTTGGCTGCACCGTTGATCGCTTTGAGCGCGATATCTGCATACTCGTCGTTGCTCACAACGATCTCAATTTTGATCTTTGGAATAAACTCCACCACATACTCAGCACCTCTGTAAAGTTCGGAGTGTCCCTGCTGTCTACCGTAACCTTTGACCTCAGAAACGGTCATACCTTCGATCCCCGCTTCTACCAATGCATCTTTTACATCTTCCAGTTTGAATGGTTTGATGATCGCTTCAATTTTTTTCATTTTGTTCCCTTCTATATTATTACATCATTGTGTACAAATTTAATACAAGCAACTAGTTGCGTGAACCTGCTGTTGAAGCAAATTCAGCGTTAGCGCAGTGAAGCAGGGCTTTGCCCTGACCACGTTATATTTATAAATTCATTCCTCTTTCACCGTGTATTGCTTCGTCAAGACCCATCTCTTCAGTCTCAGCATCTACTCTAGCACCACCAGTCAACGCAGATGCTACATAGTAAACAACCACAGTTCCAATAAGTGTCCAGATACCTACAATGGCAACAGATTCAACTTGAACCATGAATTGTCCCATTCTGTCACCGCTCTCCTTAAGTGGTCCGTCCCAGAGAAGGTCTTTGTCATTAAGTGCCAGTACACCTGTCATCAATGCACCCCAGAGTCCTGCAAGGAAGTGGATACCGAATGCATCGAGAGAATCATCATATCCAAACATTTTCTTGAGTTTCACCACACCGAAGAATCCGATCAGTGAACCACCGATACCCACAATGAATGCTCCACCAACACTGACGAAACCGGCAGCAGGAGTAATAGCTACAAGGCCGGCAACAATACCGGATGCAATTCCAAGCAGTGTCGGTTTTTTATAGACAATCCACTCGATGATCAACCATGTAAGACCGGCGGCAGCAGTAGCAATGGTTGTAGTCAACAATGCGACACCAGCGATGGCATTTGCACCGAATGCTGAACCGGCATTAAATCCGTACCAACCGAACCATAGTAATGCAGCACCTGCCGCAGTAAAGATGATAGAGAAAGGTTTCATGGCAATTTTAGGATACCCTGTTCTTTTGCCAACCAGGATAGCAAGAACAAGACCAGCCAAACCACCGTTCATGTGTACAACTGTACCACCGGCAAAGTCAAGTGCTCCGGCATCAAAAAGAAGTGCACCGTCTCCACCCCATACCATGTGTGTAATAGGAGCATAAACGACAAGACCCCATAGAGCTACAATTACCAGCCATGTTGAAAACTTCATACGACCGATCACTGAACCGGACGCGATCGCTACAGTAATGGCAGCAAATGTTCCCTGGAATGCGATAAATACGAATGTCGGATAAGTACCGCTAAGATCTTTCCAATCAATACCGTTTAGGAATACGTTACCGAATCCTCCGATGAATTTCTGTATGCCTGCAGCTTCAGATGTTCCAAATGCCATTGAATACCCTGCAACAACCCATACAACAAATGCAAGCACAAATGCTCCCATGACCATTGCATAGGTGTTCAATGCATTTTTTGTTCTTGACATACCTGCGTAAAAGAGTGCAAGACCTGCGGGTGTCATCAATAGTACAAGTGCAGTGGAGATCATCATCCATGCTGTATCACCCGTATCGAGTTTGTCTTCTGCCATAGCGGCAACCGGCAGCAAAGCTGCCATTAGAGCCAAAAGTTTTAACTTCATGTTCTATTCCTTTAAAATAATTTTCAAAGGTATAGTAACATCTAAACTAGAGTATTTTGATCTTAAAGATGATTAATTTTTAATCAATCCTGAATAAGTGGTATTTCTAATTTAATCGTTCTTTCTTTAAGTAATAAGGTAATATGACTTTGTGCAGCAATAGTATGTATCTCTTCATCTGTATCATTGTAGCGTCCATTTGCCTCTATGCTAAGTTGTACGATAGATTTTTTCTTTCCGGATATAATGACATGTTCCCCGACCAAAAGTTTTAGTGTAATGTGAATGGAGTCGGAAGCTCTGAAAGCATCAAGTGTTTTTCTAAGCAGTTTGGAAAATCTGTTCTGGTCTATTTTAAAAGAAGGGATATCTGGGTCTGTAAGTAGCTGCAGAGTATTTGTATTTTTTGTTTTAAAGAGTGCGATATTTGCTTCAAGCAGCAGATTAATATCGGTACTCACCAGTTTGTCCCTTTCAATGGGTGTTACTGATTTGATTCGTGGTGCATTGTAAAAACGTATAGATATCTGATCTTCATCCTCATAGCCTACGGTAATAGCATAAAAACTGAAAGAATCATAGTTCAGGGAAAGTGTGGTTGTTTTGTAACCAAAGGTCTGTGGCGCATAAGCAAGTGTGAGGTCGTAAAGTTCTTTTTTTGAAACATAGCCAAAAAGTATTTCTGCGGCATTATTGAGGTAGAGTATTTTGCCTGATGAACTAAAAAGAATGAAAGGGCTGTTGTCCCAGTCAAGAAATTTTTGGAAATCAATCGATATTGTGTTCATGTATCTTCTTTCTGAGGGTATTTCTGTTGATGCCCAGCACCTGTGAAAGTTGTAGTTGTGAACCAAACTTCTTAAGCCCCGCTTCAATAAGGGGTTTTTCATATAGACCAAGATACTCTTTGTATCCATTGTTCCCTTCCAAATGTTTCAGGATATAATGGTAAATGGACTCCTGGATACTTTTTTCATCCATAGAATAGTTCATTA
Source organism: Epsilonproteobacteria bacterium (ex Lamellibrachia satsuma) (assembly GCA_003934925.1). Taxonomy (GTDB): domain Bacteria; phylum Campylobacterota; class Campylobacteria; order Campylobacterales; family Sulfurovaceae; genus Sulfurovum. The sequence continues at coordinate 40,564 of JQIX01000063.1, read as the reverse complement.
AATGCTTATAGATGGATCTTTTGAGTGTTTTACTGTTATGATTGAGGTTCAGAGGTATCTCTTCAGCGGAAAAATCTGACTCTTCGATCATAAGATCGGACAGAGCTTCTTTAATGAAAAGATCTCTGATATAGGCAGTATCCTCAGGACGTTCTTTAAAAGAGGGCATCATATAGATAAATGCAAAAAGAGTATCGATAGTCTGCTGATTGCCGACATAGTTTGCTGTAGCTATAATGCGTTTATTGTCTAAATTAAGTGATTCTTGATTGCTGAGTTTTTCAAAATCTGTGATGATGAGTTCATCATATTCCAGCAATGCTGCCTCTACCTCTTCCTGGTTTATACCGGAGACTAGAGGTGCTTCAGGAAAAAGGTAACGGACCAATGATTTCTTCCCGATATTCGGTTCCCCTATAATGATGGAGGAGACAAAAAGGGTTTTAGTAAGATTAAAGCCCTTAATAATGCTTTGTACTTGTTCTGATTTGGTAAAAAATGCTTCCATAGTAATACTTTATATACAAATAGATGATGAAAAAAACATCATGCTTGACTAGGATTATTGTAGCAAAAATATGTTAAACTTATACCTAATTATCAATTCAAGGCAAATACATTAAAAACGCGTTTAAATATTTTTGTGAACAGTACCCGCACTTCACATTAGAGCAGTCGGTTGAATATTTTTCTATTTTAGGTGGTGTGCAAGAAAATATAGAACTGGATTATTTTGAAAATGTGTTCGAGATGGTCAAGTCCAACTTTGTAGATAACTTCTCTAAATTTCAAATGCTTGTTTCCCCTTCGTATCTGCTTGAAACACCTTATCGTGAAGTACTGATGGCTGCAGCAATGGGAGATGGAAAATTCTACTCCGTATTGAGAAAAGCAAGATTGAGTGAAGGGGTGGGAGAGGAGATCATCAGAGAGCTTATCTCTCTTGAAATTCTTTGGCTTGAGCCCAGCAGGGAGAGTCCTCTTCGTGTACATCCAAAACATAAACTTAAAAAAGAACTCCGTTCCTACCGCATACAGGATAAACTGCGTTTTGTGCAGCCTTTTATGCGTTTTTGGTTTGGGTTTGTGACATACTATAAAAATGAGTTGCTTCAAGGTAAGGGCGGAGCTTTTTTAGAGAATTTTCAGAATAATTATGTGCGTTTGCGAACTTTGGTCTATGAACAACTTTGTGATGCACTGCTTGTCAAATATTATGAAAACTCTACACCACTGCTCAGTCATGGAAGCTACTGGGACCAATACAGTGAGTTTGATATTTTAGCGATCACCACCAATAAGAAACTTATCTTGGGTGAGTGTAAATATAAAGACCGGAAAGTCTGCAAGAATGAACTGACAAAACTTAGATCCAAGGCTTTGCAGTCAGGTATTAAAGTAGATGTGTATGCTCTTTTTTCCAAGAGCGGATTTTCCAATGAGCTCTTGGGTATGGAAGATGAGAGTTTGCTTTTATTCGATCTGGATGATCTGAAAGCGCTTCTGTAATATAATTTCTTATGACTATACTATCTTCTCTATCCTCACACCACTATGATTATAATCGGGTTCTTTGGATAGTGGATCCAGTTTATCGTCTGTGAGGTAATTGATCTCTTTATGGGAAACAGGTATAAAAATGGTTTTTCTGTTTATATTCGCAAAAATCACTTGAACTTTTAATTTGCCTCTTTTGGAGATTGCCCATACTGTATCATTTTCATTAATGTCTAATTCCAAAGCATCAGCAGAATTCATTTCTACAAATTCAATAGGTTTATGATGCAGCAGAGTATCTACCTGCGCAGTTTTACTACCTGTATGCCATTGGTCCCTAGTACGTCCTGTTAGTAGAATGAACGGATATTTTTCATTTGGCTGCTCTGAGAGGTTTTTATTTCTTATAAAAAAGAGATTTGCTTTTTTGTTTTGGGTAAAGAACCGGTTGTTTTTATAGAGTTCTTTCCCCCATACAAAAGGTTTGCTTTTAAGGTTGTTGTAGTCGGCTTTATAAATGTCCAAATGGCCATTTTTACTGAGTCTTGTCATTGCTTTATATTCATCAAATACTGCTTTTGTATCGGCAAAATCAAATGCCTTTTTATATCCAAGTGCTCTCCCAAGTTTGGCAAATATCTCCCAATCCTGAAGTAGTCCGTCTTTAGAATGAAAATTCTCTACTCTGCTTACGGTCCTGTCCAGATTGGTCTGTGTACCTTCTTTTTGCCCAAAGGGTACAGCCGGTATGCGAATGTGTGTATACTTGGAAGTTTCACTCTGCTCATATGCATTTATCTCTACTACCAGAGCTATCTTTTTAAAAGCAGTTTCAACGAAATGTCTGTTGGGCAGATGATACACAGGATCGGTATGGCAAATAATAAGAACATCAAGCTCTCCTTTGTCTGCTGCTTCTATCATCTCAAAAGCTGTCAATCCCTGTTTGCTTGGCAATTTATCTGTATTCCAAAACTTAGATACTTTTTGGCAATTCTCTTTGGAGTAGTCTAAGTGTACGGCCAGAGTAGTACTGAGTCCACCTACCTCTCTGCCACCCATGGCATTGGGTTGTCCGGTCAAAGAGAAAGGGCCTGAACCTTGTTTGTTAATCTGTCCTGTGATAATATGCAGGTTATTGACCGCCAGGTTTTTATCTACACCCTGGACTGACTGATTCAGACCCATTGTCCATGCGGTAATGATATTTTTATTCTTTATCCAAAGTTTTAAAAACATATCGAATTGTTTTTGACTAAGACCAGTACTTTCTAGCAACTTATTATCATCCAGCAGCATCAGACTGTTTTTATATTCATTAAATCCATTAGAATGTTTTAAAATAAAATCATTATCAATATTACCGTTATGTATAAGTTTTTTACATAATAAGTTCAGCAGATCTATATCGCTTCCTGCCCTCAAAGGCAGGTAGAGGTCGGCTATCTTGGCCGTCATTGTCTCTCTGGGATCTATGACTATGACTTTCATTCCCTGTTTTTGGGCTTTTTTGATCTTGTTAAAGAGTACCACATGAGCTTCTGCCGGATTAGCGCCGATGATGATCATAAGATTTGCATGTTCTATATCTTCAATGCGGACTGGTACATAATCCACTCCAAATGATTTTTTGTATCCTACTACAGCACTTGCCATACAGGTTCTGGAGTTGGTATCACAGTGAGGAGTACCAATGAAGCCCTTAGCTAATTTGTTGGCAATATAATAATCTTCATTGAGCATTTGGCCTGAGAGATAAAAAGCTGTTTTTTGTGGATGTGTATTTTTGATCTTTTTTGCAATGGTTTTAATGGCATGATCATAATTTGTAGCTCCAAATTCATCTTTTATATTACTTCTTATTTGAGGCATGAGGAGTCTGTTGGTAAAAATACTTTTAATTTGAGACATGCCTTTTGCACACGAAAGTCCTTTATTGACAGGGTAGCTCTTTACACCTTTTAGTTTGCCATTACTGATTTCAAACTTACATCCTACACCACAGTATGCACATACAGTTTGATTCATTTTAAACCTCTTTCAGTGCAACAAGCAGTTCGGAAAATACCTGTGCTCTCTCTCTTTTATCCTGGTGAGTCATATTGTAAATGATCTCGCTTAATTTTGCAGGTACTTTAGGATTAAGTTTGCTGACTTCATCTCTTTTGATTTTCCGGGGTTGTGCTTTGATGGGCTCAAAATTCTCTACAGCATCATAACGCTTTTCATTTGTAAGAAGTTTAAAAAGCTTCAATCCGAAATCAAAGAGTTCAAACTCCTCTTTTTTATAGGTTCTAGGCTCTTTGTCCAGTTCAAACACTATATCAAGACCCAGCTTCTCATTTAAAACATAATTGATCTTGGTAAAGAAACCAAGGGCTTGAAATGAGTAGTTTGCACTTAATAACCTGTCATCAAAGGCTTCATATGTTTCTGCTCTTAACTTATGTGCGGCATATGTTTTTAACAGATATTTCACATGATGTTTGGCTTCTGTAATAGGAAGCGCTTTGTGTAAAACATGTGCCTCTTTTGCAACACGAGTGATCTTTCCGCCAACAAAAATGTGTACACCGTCCACACGGTTGCCTTCATCATCTTTAGCCTTGCACCCTTCAAAACCAATATCTGCGATACCATGTACCCCGCAACCTTTAGGGCATGCAGACCAGTTCATACGTACATTGGCATTTTCTATAGCTACTTCTGAGCTGAGGAAATGCGCCATATCTATGGCATCTGCTTTGTTAGGGATGACCCCGAAACTACATGTTTTTGTGCCTGCACAGGCTATCATATCGTTAAAGTAAAGGTTGTTGAACTTTGCATAGTCTGTGACAATTTCACTTGATTCTAATCCCGGTAAATTTTCCGTAGGAATATTGATGATGTAGAGATTTTGGTCATAGGTCAGCCTGATGTTCCCGTCACCGTAACTTTTAGAAGCTTTGGCTGCTGCCATCATATCAGACCCGCTGAAGATCCCTGAAGGTACGATGATCTTGTAGGCAAACGTACCGTCTTTCAGCAGTACCTTGTTGGAACCAAGGGCAATATTCTGTGACTGTACCATCGTTACACCTGCCGGAGTATACTTCAGACCGCCTTCCTCCATAACCGCTTCTACAAAATGCTCTATACCTACATCGCTAAGCAAAAAGTGCAAACGGTTCTTGTTTCGGTTGTCTCGGTAGCCGTATTTTTTAAAGACCCCCAAAAGTGCTTCATAAAATGCCGGTACCTCCTCAGCGGTGATAAAGAGGTTGGCATCCTTTGCCTGCACACCTACTCTGGCTCCTAGATAAACATTAAACCCGAATACTCCCTCCTTTTGAGCAAGTACAAAACAGCAGTCATGACCGAATATATTGCAAGAGTTGGAAAGTGAACCGAGTATTCCGGTATTGAATTTTCTTGGAAGTGTAGAGATCCACTCAGGGTTTTCTATAATTCTCTGCTCTATTTTATTAACGATGGCCTTGATGGTAATGACATTGTCATACGCCAGACCATCAAGAGGGTCTGAAACAATGTTCCGTGTGTTGTCCACGCCTGTCTGAAAAGTGCTAAGACCTACCTCTTTGAGATCCTTGAGTACTTTGGCGATGTTTTCTATTTGAATGTATCGCAGTACGATCTGCATACGTGTAGTAATATCGATGTAGTCATTACCGTACCTTTGGGCTACTTCTCCTATGCGCTGTGCCTGTTGGTTTGTCAATTGACCTACAGGCACACGCACTCTTAGCATAAAATCTTCACCTTTGTCAAAAAGTCCAAAAGATTTCAAAAAGTAGGCACTGTCCTCTTTGGCCAACCCCTCATACCCTGCTGATGCAATTTCTTCAAGTTTGGCATAGACATCCATGGGTGCTTTTTGTGCTTTGGTGGCTTCTACTTTGTTTACTTTTTTGCTTCTTGCCTCTAAGGCTTTTTCTAAAATGGTCATATTTTATCACTCTCTTTTTGTTTGCACTGCTAAATTGGTTTTTTATTGTATCTTGGTTTTGTCAGAGATATATAATGTTATTGATTAATTATTAATCATTTAGTATTTTTTTAATCTCAATGATGAAGGCGTATAGTTTTCAGGCTTTAAAAAGTATATATTATTGTTAAAAGCTCAACAAATATACTAGATTGATTAAATTTTAACCAAGAGTGTGTCTAGTATAAGCATCATTTTAGAATATACTTCTGCATCACATATGTTTAAGGAGACAAAATGGCAGGATTTAAGGCACTCAAAGGACAGGGACATTTCCCAACCTTGTTCATGGCTTTTTTATATTTTGATATGAGTTTTATGGTGTGGACCATGCTGGGGCCACTTTCAACAGAGATCACAGAGGCATTGGCGGCGCACGGGGAGATCATCACAGCAGGACAGAAAGCGACACTGCTTTCTCTGCCTATCCTCTCAGGAGCGATCCTGAGGATCATACTTGGTTTTGGTGTAGATAAACTGGGGGCAAAACTTACGGCATTGATCGCACAGGCTATAGTGATAGCTTCATTGCTTTTAGCCTATATGAAAGGTGGTGATATTACCTATAATCAGCTTCTGATCGTTGCGCTTGGACTGGGATTCGCAGGTGCATCCTTTGCTGTGGCACTTCCCCAGGCAGGGCAGTGGTATCCGCCAAAACTACAGGGAGTTGTTCTGGGTATTGCAGGAGCAGGTAATATCGGTGTGGTACTTGACTTCCTCTTTGCACCAAAGATCGCAGAGAAGTGGGGTTGGGAATCAGTGTTCGGTGTAGGTGCCGCTATGGCGATCGTGGTATTCATCGCCTATCTTTTTCTTGCAAAGAATGCCCCAGCATCTGTCTATAAAGCAAGACCGAAAAAGGTGGCTGACTACCTCAAACTTCTAAGAGATAAAGATACATGGTGGTTCAACCTCTTCTATGCCATTTCTTTTGGTGGTTTCGTTGGGTTTGCAGGGTATATGAAAGTCTATCTGATGAATACCTATCAGGCAGATATGAGTGCATTTGGACTTAATGTACTTGATGAACCGAATGTAAAGGTTATCGCCGGATATTTTGGAGCATTGACAATCTTTGCCGGTGCCGTTCTCAGACCGGTGGGAGGGAACATCGCAGACAAGATAGGCGGTGTGAAAGCACTTTACTTCTTTTATGGTGCTGTATCGGTTCTTGCAGCGGTGATCGCTTTGGTAGAATTACCGTTCTTTTTTGCTATCGCTGTGCTTTTCTTCATTATGGCGAGTTTGGGTATGGCAAATGGTGCCGTGTTCCAGCTTGTACCGCAGCGTTTCGGAAAGGACATCGGTATTATGACAGGGATAGTAGGATGTGCCGGTGGTCTTGGCGGTACGGCTCTCATCAAGACACTGGGATGGTCCAAAGGAGCATTTGATGGGTATATGGTGGGATTCCTTATCTTTGCCTGTGTCGTTCTTGTTGCAATCACAGGGCTCAGCTTTGTCAAGACACGATGGAGAACGACCTGGGGAGTCAATGCAGGAGGTATTATTTAAAAAGACAATTTACCTTTTTAAAAGTGTTCAGCGTTCAGCGCTGAGCGTTAAGAAAAGTAGAGAAGAAAATCTAAATTACAAACAAAGTTTGCATCTAAATATTTTAAATTATGTCATAATCCCTATCATATAATTTAGAATATGCAATAAAGGGTGTCTATGTCCAAACAGAACATCGAAACATCAGGCTTTACGCTTGCCAAAGGTACACGGCTCAAAGGGGATGACTTTTTTGAAGTTAAAGTCATGGACAATATTACCGTGGCGGTTGTTTGTGACGGGGTAGGGTCAGCCAGTTTAGGTGCTGAGGCTGCCAGAAGAACAGGTCATTTTCTTGTTAGCTCTCTTAAGAATAGACCTAAGTCATGGTCTATGGAAAAATCGATCAAACATTTCATCAAGAACATTAACCGGGTTTTGCATCTGGAATCCATGCAGGATTATGAAAGGGAAGAACTGGTCACAACACTGACACTTGTGGTCATTGAAGGCGATAGACTCTACGGTGCCAATGTTGGTGACAGCCGCATTTACCTACAGCGGGGGAATACGTTCCTGCAGCTCTCATCAGATCATACGATGGATGAAAAAGGTATGGAGTCTGTACTGACTTCGGCAATGGGTCTGGAAGAAGATATCTCGCCATACTATTTTGAGAATAATCTTCGTGCGGGGGATCGCATACTGCTCTGCAGTGATGGACTTTATAATGAATTGGGTGATGATGTCCTGGCAGACGGTCTGCATATGGGTGCTTCCTATCTTGTACGAAAAGCCAGTAAACTGCACAATGACGATCTGCCTGATGATACCACCGCCGTAGTCATAGAGATAAAAGAACTTGACCCCAGGCTCAAGCTAAAACAGAGTGATCTGATCATCCAAGAGAGCTATAAAAAGGGTGAGGAGATCGATGGTTACAGACTTATAAAGCCGCTTATACAGAACAATCGTACCTGGCTTTGTGAGAAAAAAGGGGTACAATATGTCATCAAGTTCGCCCCTTTTGAAGCCATGGATGATGAAGTGATCCTTGATCTTTTTGTCAAAGAGGTCTGGATGGCAAAACGCCTGAAAGCAGGTTTCTTTCCCAAAGCAGTCATTCCTAAAAAACGAACGCATCGTTATTATATTATGAGTTTTGTTGAGGGAGTATCACTGAACGAATTTACGGCTAAAAAGACACTTTCTGTAGATATGGGTATAGAGTTAGCACAGTTTTTACTAAAAATGTCACAGTTCCTGATAAAATTGGATCTGGTGCATGGCGATATCAAGCCTGAAAATATCATTGTGACCAAACGTAAAGAGAAACTGGTCTTTAAAATGGTGGATTTTGGAAGTATTATAGAAGCTTATTCCAATGTGACCCGCGCAGGAACACCTTCCTACCTGGCACCGGAACGTTTTGAACAGGCACCCGTTACAGAACAGACGGAGATCTATGCCATAGGTGTGACACTTTACGAAGCATTGACACAAAAATTTCCGTTCGGTGAGATAGAACCTTTCCAAAATCCAAATTTTGATAAAAACCCGAAACACCCAACTAAATACAATGCCAAGATACCGGACTGGCTGGAAAGTATTATTCTGCGTGCAATAGAAACAGATACAGATAAACGCTATCATAACTATTCGGAGATGCTTTATGAACTGAATAATCCCGCTAAAGTAAAACCCTATTTCGATAAAAACCTCTCCTTTATAGAAAGAAACGAGAAAATGGTTTACAAGGTTGGATTCATTGTGATGTTCGTACTGAATATTGTTCAGCTTCTTATGAAATAGTTATCTGGCTTTTCTGATATTGCTTCGATGCTTTTTAAAAGTAGTACTGAAGTCATGTACCCCTTTTTTGTTCTTCATGAAGTAGAGGTAGTTCGTCTTTGCCGGTTTGATAGCTGCTCTAATAGCTGAAAAGCTTACGGAACCGATAGGAGACTGGGGTAACCCTTTGTGTTTATAGGTATTGAAACTTGTCAGGTCATTTTTTATGCGTTCCGGAGTAACCTTGATATGGGAGTATTTGCCATAATTCAGTGTGCCGTCCATCTGCAGCCGCATTCCTTTTTTGAGACGGTTATAGATGACAGAAGAGACTAGAGGCATCTCCTTGTTATCGGCTGCCTCTTTTTGTATGATCGAGGCGATGATAAGTACCTTGGACCACTGTTCTTTATTATATGTTCCATAGATCTTTTCTGAAATGTTTTTATACTTTTTCTCTGATTCTTGAACAAGAAAGTGCATAAGATGTTTTTCTTTTATGCCGTAAGGTACATAGTAGGTATCTGCATAGATACCTGCTTCGGGATAGGAAGAGAAATCCCTGTAGTATGTCAGCAGTTTATCTTTGTCAAGCTTCAGATTTTTGGCGAGTGCTTCAAAAAAGAGTTCAGAAGTTTCTCCCGGAATGAGTGTCACTTTCTTTATCATCGCTTTGGCACTGGTCAGTTTGTAAAGAAAATCAATACGGTTGATCTTATTTTTTCCTATGAATATCCACCCGGTTTTGGGTGTTCCCATAAGTCGAAGTATATAGGTATCTATGACAGAAAGTTCGTACCCTTTTTTGGTCAGCTGTGATATAATACTTCCTATAGAGCCTTGGGGTACAAAAAGTGTTTGTGTCGTTTGAAGAGGCAGTGTAGTGTAAAAGGCTAAAGAGATGAGAAAGATCAGTACAATGTTTTCTGCCCATGCTAAGCATGTTCTGTATATGGCATTTCGTGATACACTCATCTTTCTACTTATCCTTTTTGCAGCGCTTTTCTTTTGGCTTAAAACAGGTATCCATGCAGATGAACTGGTTTTCGGTCGCTACAAGGTAAATGGATTATACATTAAACTCGATAAAAAGCTTACATTGCAGGCAGAGAATATAACGATCCCAAGAAGCAAAGCAAAACCCTCATTTGATAATTTAGGTCCGACATTTGACAATATTAAATATCTTCTTGTATTTTTTAACTATATAGAGTTGAGTAAAGTACACTTTGAAAATAATGAACTAAAGATCATTTTTGCGGATGATATACTTTATATTACCAGTAATGATTATGAGATCGCAGGAAATGTACGTAGAGAAGGGCAGAAGTTCATTGCCGATGTCTCTATGCTGTATATCAAGAAAGGCCAGATCAATATAAAGGGAGAACTTGCTTACTATGCAGACAGTGGCAGGCTGGAAACGAAAGGCCAGTTCGATGCTTATAATATCAAGGGGAGATTTCAGGCAAATAAAGAGAATGACAATATAGATTTTACGCTGAACAGTGAAGCATTTACTGACCTGAAAACACTCATAGAAAAATTTCCACTCAAAGAAGCCATTAAAAGTTGGATCGTTGAAAAAGTGCAGGCAAAAAAATATAGGCTATACGCATTGTCAGGACGAGGAACTCTGGTGGACCATAGCTTTAAATTGGATATGGATACACTTGAAGGAAGTGCATTTTTTGAAGATGTAAAGATCCACTATAAAGAAGGACTGGCTCCTGTTACAGCGGAGAGTTTTATTTTGACCTATAGAAAAGGCAGCCTCTATTTTGATCTGAAAAAACCTATATATAAAGGAAGAGATTTAACAGGAAGCAAAGTATCGATCACGAACTTGCCAGGATCCTCTCCTACTATGCTCAATCTTGATCTATATATAAAACAGACACCCATAGACAGTGTGGTACAGGAGATATTGAAAGCCTATAAGCTAAATATTCCTGTAGAGCAGAAAAACGGTACATCAAATGTGAATGTAGAACTGGGAATACCGTTAAAGAAAAAATCTGCGCAAAAAATCTCTGTATATGTTGATGTTGATGTGGGGGAAGGGGATATCTATATCGGCAAGGTAAAAATTCCGGTGCTTGATGGAAATGTGAAATATGAGAAGGGATCCATCAAACTTAAGGATATTGATCTCAAAGAGAGCTGGTATGCAGGAAGGGTGAATGGAAAGATAGATTTAACAAAGAAAAAAGCCGATATGAACTTTGATGCGGATCTTATCAGTATCGGAGGAGAAAAGGAAAAGTTTTTTGTATTGAAAAACAAACAATTGCCGTTGACCCTGGGATACAGCAAAAATATTGCAGTCAATATTCCGACATTGAAATTAAAGATAGTGAATGATTCTAACGAAACATTGATACAGATAGGAAAGATAGAGAAGATCAAACCTTATCTTAAAGATTTTGGATTAGAAGTAGATGGCGGAAAGCTTGATATCAGGACCAAAGATTTCGAAGCCTATACATTCAAAGGAGAACTTCTGAGGAAATCATGCTTTTTTTATGATAAAAAAAATATCTGCTACACAAGAGTACCGTGTAGCGGCAAGATCACAAAAAAAGGTATAGACTTTTATGCGTTTAATAAACGTTTATATTATAATGCCAATAGATCACGTATAAAACTAAAAGATCTGAATATAGATCTCAGACAGTTCCTGTCCTCATGGAAAAAAGGCGAATTAAAGCAGGTTTCACGGAAAAAAAGTGGATTAAAGCAGGCTAAAGGCAAAAAAATAGTTATTTTGGGGCAAAACAGTCAAATACGGTATGATAAATATATATTGGTGACAGACACATATGATATAGAAATAAAAGAAAATGGCAATATTGATGCCATGGGAAGTTTAGACGGAGATATCGTTAAGTTCAATAAAACAGGGAAAAAGTTTTCAGTACAGGCTTTACGCGTAAAAGATAAAATGCTGCATCCGCTCATCCATTTTAAAGGATTGAATAATGGACGATATACGATCAAATTATCCGGTGATCCGGATAAGGTAATGAAGGGGCAGATCATCGTTGAAGGTGGAGCAATAAGTAACTTTAAAGCTTATAATAATACTTTGGCCCTTATCAACGCCCTCCCTGCTTTAGCTGTTTTAAAAAGCCCCGGTTTTTCAGGAAAGGGATTTAAGATAAAAGAGGGTGTTATTGAATACCGTATCATAGGGGAAAAGATCATCTTTGATTCGGTATATATCAAAGGGGGTACTGCAACGGTCGCAGGCAAGGGAGAAGTCAACATGAAGAAGAAAACCATCCATATGGACCTTGCCATACGGACAGTCAGAGAATTTGGAAAAATTGTAGGTAATATTCCTTTGTTAGGGTATATATTTATGGGAAAAGACAAAAGTATGACAGTGGGACTGAAAGTCACCGGAACATTGGATAATCCGAAAGTACAGACAACGGCAGCACAGGATGTACTTACTCTGCCTTTGCAATTCTTAAAGCGTACGATCGAATCACCAGCCCATATTATCAACAAGTAAGCTTTGGCAAGCTCATATAGAGGTTCCCTTTATTCGTTTCTCAGCACTGTCAGGGGATCGGTCTGTGCTGCTTTTTTTGCCGGGTAAAGTGCAGAGAGTAAAATAATGATGGAGGTTCCTGCAATGATAAGTCCGAAATCACTCATCAGGAGATCTACAGGAAGTTTGCTCGTACCGTAAACATCCTCAGGTATGGAGACAATATCAAAAGTTTTAAGTATCCATATCCCAAGTGTGCCAAGCAGGGTACCTGCGACTATACCGGCAGTTCCTATGATGAGTCCCAGTCTAAAGAAGATAGATCTTATTTCTACTTTTGTAGCTCCCAAAGTACGCATAAGAGCGATCTCGCTTCGTCTGCTCATTACCGTCATCAACAGAGAAGAGATAATATTCAGTGATGCAACAAGTATGATGAGCAGCAAGACCAGAAAGAGGGCTTTTTTCTCCATTTCCATAGCGGAAAAGAAGTTGCCGTTCTGTTGCCACCATCCTTCAATGAGAACATTTTTAGGAAGTGCAGCTTTAATGCTATCAATCTCGTCAAGCGGGTTTTTCGTATAGATATGAAGACCGTCATAGATACCTTTAGGACGTTTGAGAAGCTTTTCGAATGCTTCCAGGGTAGTGTACATAATAGCTTTGTCATAGGCCTTTAAACCGGATTTAAATACACCATCTACAATAAAACGTTTCTGCAAAGGCATGGTTCCAAACCCTGCGGCTTGCTGCTCTGAAAAATAGAGTGTGACCTTTTCGCCTTTAGGCGCATCCATTTCAAAAGAAAGTCCTTCACCTATGACCACCTTGAACTTACTCTTTCCCTTCCCTCTGGCCTTCTTAAAAATAGAATTGATCTTACTCTCTTTTTCATAATCCACACCGTAGAGCAGGGATCCCTGTACAGCACCGGCATTTTTGGTAATGACCTGGGTGGTATAGTAGGGACTGAATTTCAGGTGGGGAAATTTTTCTGAGAGTGACTGTAGCAACTTATCGTTTATGGCATTCTCTTCAACAGGAAGTACGGTAAGAGGGTAATTCATGACAAAAAGCTTTTTAGTGAATTCTTTTTGTGTACCGTTCATGATTCCCATAGCGATCATCAATACCATTACTCCCGCAGCGATACCCAAAAAGGCCAGCAGTGCGGAAATAAAAATAAAAGGATTTTCTTTGTCATATTTCAGGTAATGCTTGATGATACTACGAACAAACTGTTCGTTGGGTTTGAGGGACATTAGGCTAATAAGCCTTTTTTAGGCCCGCTTTTCCCACAGCAGTTTTTGTATTTCTTGCCAGAACCGCATGGACAGGGTTCGTTCCTTTTAGGCTTTTTAGTTCCGGTGATCGGTTTAAGAGAAGAAGAATCTTCGGCTATCACACCCTCTTCGAAAGATTGGTTGAGCGTTGTTTCTGCTACTTCGCTCTCCAACTCTTCCCTGATCTGTTCAACTGCAGATTCCTCTTCTTCAGGGGAAGTAAAGTCGAACTGAACAAGTTGAAGTACTTTCACTGCTTCATATTTGATGCGCTGCACAAGATCAGTGAAGAGTTTGTAACTGTCCTGTTTATACTCAGTGAGAGGGTCTTTTTGATTGTAGCCTCTCAGCCCGATACCTGTTTTAAGTACATCCATCTCATACAGGTGGTCTCTCCATTGAGGGTCGAGTACCTGAAGGTAGAGGATCCGTTCTATTTCCTGTCTTTGTTCTGGCTCGATCTGAGACATTTTCTCTTCATAGAGATTTTCCATCATCTCAGTGATCATGGTGCTAAGCTCTTCTATTTCTTTGTTGACAAAGTATTGATGATCTACTTCTATATGAAGTTCCTCTTTAATGAGTTTTGCAAGTTTTTCAACATTGAAATCCTCTTTAGGCATTCCCTCATAGATCTCAGCCTCTGCAAGAAGATGTGCTATGTATTCGGCACGATTCTCTTTGATCTTGGCTGCAATATCGAATTCCGGATCAAGAAGCTGATTTCTGAATGCATAGATGGCTTTTCTCTGATGGTTGGCAACATCATCATATTCCAGGATGTGTTTTCTTGACTCATAGTGTTGGTTCTCCACTTTTTTCTGAGCTTTTTCAACAGATCTTGTAACGATCTTGGAGTCGATATATTCTCCTTCTTCCACGCCTAGTTTGTTCATGATGTTTCTGATCTTCTCTCCACCGAAGATACGTAGAAGATTGTCATCAAGGCTGAGGAAGAATTGACTCTCTCCCGGATCACCCTGACGTCCTGAACGTCCTCTAAGCTGGTTGTCTATACGACGGCTTTCGTGTCTTTCTGTACCTAAAATAGCCAAACCGCCCAGACTTCTTACTTCATCATCGATTTTGATATCAACCCCACGGCCTGCCATGTTCGTAGCAACTGTTACGGCAGCTTTCTGCCCGGCATTTACAATGATCTCCGCTTCCTGAAAGTGGTTCTTTGCATTGAGAACATTATGTGGGAGTTTCTCTTTTTTAAGTCTTTCATGGATCATTTCAGATTTTTCAATGGAAGCGGTACCTATGAGAACGGGTTGTCCTTTTGTATGATATTCTTTTACTTTTCGAACAACAGCATCGAGTTTTTCACGCTCAGTGTTGTAGATAAGGTCATTTCTGTCAATACGTTCAACAGGGACGTTGGTAGGAATGGAGATAACATCCAGGTCGTAGATCTGTGCGAACTCAGTGGCTTCTGTCTGGGCTGTACCGGTCATACCTGCAAGTTTTTCATAAAGTCTGAAGTAGTTCTGGTATGTGATCTCTGCAAGTGTCTGGGATTCTTCCTGTATCTCTACCCCCTCTTTGGCTTCAAGTGCCTGGTGCAGCCCTTCGGAGTATCTTCGTCCTTCAGAGAGCCTTCCTGTAAATTCATCAACAATGATGATCTCATTGTTCTGAACCACATAATCAACATCTTTTTCAAAAATATAATTTGCTTTAAGTGCCTGATCAAGGTGATGCGAAAGGGCTGCATTCTCAAGGCTGTACAGATTGTCTACTTCAAAGAGGTCCTGTGCCTTTTGAAGTCCCTGTTCTGTCATTATAATGGTCCTGTCCTTCTCATCTACAATGAAGTCACCGGTAGTTTTTTCATCTTCACCCGCCCGGGTCTCTATCTTCTCTCCACGTTCCATCTGTTTTGCTATCTCATTGGCTCTTGCATAATGGTTCTGGTCTCTTTGCGTAGGGCCGGAAATGATAAGCGGGGTTCTTGCTTCATCGATAAGGATGGAATCCACTTCATCCACAATGGCATAATGATGCGCTCTCTGTACCTTTTCTTCGGCACGTACTTTCATATTGTCACGCAGGTAATCAAAGCCGTATTCATTGTTGGTACCGTAAGTGATATCTGCATCATATTGTGCTTTCCTGTCTATTTCATCATGTACGTCCGCAGTGATGCACCCGACGCTGTAACCGAGAAAATTGTAAAGGACACCCATGTCATCCGAGTCCCTTTTTGCAAGGTAGTCGTTCACGGTAACGACATGTACCCCTTTGCCTGTCATCGCATTGAGTACAACAGCAAGAGTGGCTACGAGTGTTTTACCTTCACCTGTCTTCATCTCTGCGATGTTTCCGTCATTGAGTACCATACCCCCGACCATCTGCACATCGTAGTGTCTCAAATCAAGGACACGCTTACTTGCCTCTCTGGTAATGGCAAAAGAATCATAAAGTACATCATCAAGACTTTTCTCTCCCTTGAGTACACTCTCCTTTAAAGCAGCGAATGCCGACTGGAGTTCTTCATCACTCATTTTCTCATACGTAGGTTCAAGTACATTGATGTTCTTTACTTTTTTGAGATAATTTTTAACGATCTTGTCGTTCTGTGTGCCAAAAATTTTGAGTACTTTTTTAATCATAGTTGTCTTGCCTAGTTTATGGTTTTTATAAATTGAAATTATTTTATCCAAAAAGTGATTAATAAATCGTTAGTACGGCAATGTATACTTGCATTATCACAGTTACTCTACAATTTTATGACAATATGACAGATATCACCCCATAGCAAGTGTTATTCTGCTATATTTTTATTACATAAAAAGGAATATTTATGAGATTATTATGGATTGGACTAGTATCGATTTCAACGCTCTTCGCTGCATCGATCACGGTTCCGGAAAATTTTCAGGCCGCCTTTACGCAGAAGATCACAAATACAAAGAAAAAGAGCATAGTCTATAGTGGAAAAGTACGCTTTTCAGATAAAAATCGATTGAAATGGGAGTATCTTGAACCTACGAAAAAAGAAGTATGTACAGATGGATCTGAACTGCTTGTGGTCGATCATGATCTTGAGCAGGTCTCCAGCTATCTTATCGGCAGATCATTCAATCTGCCTGCCGTCTTGAGAACAGCAAAGCCGTTCAAAGATAAGAAGACAGTCTTTATAGCGAAATATGAAGGCAAGGATTATACACTGCAGATCGATGCAAAAGGGCGATTATCCAGAGTCGCCTATTATGACGATCTTGAAAATACCGTACTGATCATTTTTGATCATATGAAATACGGTAAAGGCAAACTAAAGCCTGAAAGCATGCGATGTGATTATCCAAAAAAATATGATTTTATCAGAGGGTAGAGAATGCAGGAATTACTATTAAGAATACAGAATGACTCAACGTTGATGCTCATAGCCGGTATTGCAGTGGTCGTTCTGTTGGTGATCGTACTTATCGTGGTGATCTTTTCGACCAAGGTCAAGTCACAGAGTGACACACTGTGGGAGCTTAAAGAACTGCTCACAGAAAAAGAGACCAAGATAGAGATGCTGGAAAAAGAATTGCAGGCCATCCAAATAAAAAATGCAAGCAATGAACAGGAGCTGCAGCAGTTTTTCGAGACAAAAGAGCAATTAAATACCACAAAAGAATTGCTTCTCAAGTCACAGAACCAATACAATACCTTGGAAAAAGAACAGAGCGAACTTAAAGCGAACTTCGAAAATATCGAGTCTCTGTACACCGATCTTCTTGCTGAACATAAATCACTGCAGGAACGTCATGAACTTTTAATGGAAGATAACAGTAAATACCGCATCAACAATGCACGCTTGCTGACCAAACTGGAGACAGAATCCAGACATGCCGCCAACCGGCTTGAAATGATGCAGGAGCATAAAAAAGAGATCAAAGACGAATTCGAACAGCTGGCAAAACAGATCTTTGAAGGGAATTCACAGAAATTCGCAGAATTCTCAAAACAAAATCTGAACAGTATGATCAAGCCGCTTCAAACCCAGATAAGCGAGTTTAAAAAACAGGTGGCAGATACCTATAACAGTGAGAGTCAGGACAGAGCCGTCCTCAAAAATGAGATAAACTCTCTTAAAGAGCTTAATGAGAAGATCAGCAAAGATGCCATCAACCTTACCAATGCACTCAAAGGTGAAAACAAACAGCAGGGTATTTGGGGTGAAATGGTACTTGAACATGTACTGGAAGCTTCAGGACTGCGAAAAGGCCATGAATTTGAACGGGAAGTAAGCCTGCGTACAGATGACAACGAAATACTTCGACCGGATGTCGTCGTGCATCTTCCTGATAACAGGGATCTCATTATAGATGCGAAAACTTCATTGCTTGCTTATGAGCGTTTTGTGAATGCGGAAGATGAAAGTAGCAAAGCGGAGTACCTGGCTGCACATCTGGACTCCATCCGCCTGCATGTTGAAGGACTCTCCCGTAAGAACTATGAACGCCTCAAAGAGGTGAATACTTTGGATTTCATCTTTATGTTCATGCCTATAGAGGGAGCATTGGCAGTTGCTTTGGAGCATGACAGCAGTATCTATGACACTGCCTTTAAGAAAAAGATACTCCTGGTTGGCCCGACCACGCTGCTTGTAGCCATGCGTGCTGTGGAAAATGTATGGAAGTATGAACGCCAAAATCAAAATGCCCAGGAGATCGCCAGAAGAGCAGGAGCGATGTATGACAAGTTCGTCGGTTTTTCCGAAGACCTGATGAAAATATCCAAACAGATCGATGCGATCCAGGGAAGTTTTTCAGCGGCAAAGAACAAACTCAGTGACGGAAAAGGAAATCTGGTCAGACAGGTGCAGCAGCTGAAAGAGCTTGGTGCCCAAACGAGCAAGAAGATCCCCAAAGAACTGAAGGGAGACGGAGATGAGTGATCAACAGCGTGTTATTTATACGAAAGACATTCCTGAATATAAAATAAAATTTTCCAAAGTCTTTAAAGGGAATGGAGATATAGAACGAAAATTCTATGAAGAGGAGTCTTTAAGACTCCAGTATGAGTTGGTAAAACTTCAAAAGTGGGTCATCGACAATGAAAAACGGCTTCTTGTGATATTTGAAGGGATGGACACAGCGGGGAAAAGTTCTACCATTAAAGAGTTCAACAACTATCTCAATCCCAGAGAAGCACGCTCCGTTGCACTTCCGAAACCAAATTCCAAAGAGCTTGGACAGTGGTATTTTCAACGGCATCTGAAACAGATACCCAATGCCGGAGAGATTGTTTTTTTTGACAGGTCCTGGTATAACAGGGCCGGTATAGAACAGATCTTCGGTTTCTGTACTCCGGGACAGCATGATCATTTTTACAGACAGGTCAACGGCGTGGAAGAGATGCTGGTGGATGACGGGGTACTTTTTTTCAAATTCTATTTGAACATCTCTTTTGAGACACAGGCAAATCGGATCAAACAAAGAGAGAATGATCCGCTCAAAAGCTGGAAACTTTCAGTGCTTGACTACAGATCACACGAAGCATATCCTGAATATGAGATATTGAGAGATAAAATGTTCAAACTTTCCGGTACAGCACATGCACCCTGGTGCGAACTGGATGCAAATGATAAAAAAAGAGCTAGGCTGAATGCGGTGAGATATCTGCTTTTAAATATAGAGTACGAAGGCAAAGACAAGAATGTGATCACCGGAGTGGACAAAAAAATAGTCAAATTACACAATGAAGGAAAATATTATGGCAAATGTAACCATATGGCATAACCCGAGATGCAGCAAATCAAGAAATGCAATGTTACTTTTGGAAGAAAAAGGTGTAGAAGCTGATGTCGTGAAGTATCTTGATACACCACCGACCAAAGAGGAACTTAAAGCGTTGTTGAAAATGCTTGGTATGAGTGCCAGAGAGCTTATGCGAACAAAAGAAGATATCTATAAAGAGTTGGGACTGAAAGATGTGGAAGATGAGGAGAAACTCATTGAAGCGATGCTGGAAAATCCAAAACTCATAGAAAGACCTATTGTCATCAAGGATGGCAAAGCAGCCATCGGCCGCCCGATCGAGAAGGTGATTGAACTGCTGGATAATTAAGAGGGTACGCTCTTATAATATTCTCAGCGCTCAGCACTACTCTTCTTTCCCGTTCCCGTAATTTTCAAAGAGGTAGTTTACAACCGTATCTATATCTTTTAAACATAAACATTATGTGTATTTCAAGAAATCTATGGATTTTTTTGGGTAAAATCGCATCAATTATTTATAGATACAAGGATAACACTTGCTTAGTACAGTCAATTTAACACAAAGATACGGAAAGAGAGTGCTTTTCGAGAAGATCAATATTACCCTGGATGCAGGTAAGCGTTACGGACTTATCGGTGCGAACGGGGCAGGAAAATCAACATTCATGAAGATCCTTGCAGGAGAGATAGAACCAAGTGACGGTGAGGTGCAGCTTCAGCCCGGACTGAAACTGGGGATGCTGAGCCAGAACCAGTATGCGTTTGAAGATTTTACATTAAGCGATGCAGTGCTTTATGGAAATAAAAAACTCTATGATGCACAGAAAGAGAAAGAAAAACTCTATATGGAGGGTGATTTCGAGAGCGAAGAGGTCAATAACCGTCTGGGTGAACTGGAGATGATCTGCGCAGATGAAGACCCGACATACGAGTCGGATGTGAAAATAGAAAAACTGCTTACAACATTGGGATTCCCTGTAGAACAGCATAGCGAACTGATGAGTTCTCTCACTGGCGGAGACAAGTTCAAGATCCTGCTTGCACAGGTTCTTTTTCTGAAGCCGGATGTACTGCTGCTTGATGAGCCTACCAACAACCTCGATATGGAGACGATCGCATGGCTTGAAAATGAGCTGAAGCGTCATGAAGGTACACTTTTGGTCATTTCGCATGACAGACACTTTTTAAATGGTGTGGTGACACATATACTTGACCTTGATTTTCAGAATATCCGTGAATTCACCGGTAACTATGATGAATGGTATATCGCTGCAAATCTTATAGCAAAACAGCATGAAGCGGATAGGGGTAAAGCACTTAAAGAGAAAGAAGAGCTTGAGAAATTCATCGCAAGATTCTCAGCCAATGCCTCCAAAGCGAAGCAGGCAACTTCAAGACAGAAACAACTGGATAAACTGGATGTACAGGAGATCAAACTTTCAAGCAGGCGCGACCCGTCTATTATGTTCAAGGCACACCGTGACATTGGGAACGAAGTACTTGAAGTCGAGAACCTTTCCAAAAGCTATGACGGAGAAAAAGTATTCGAGAACTTGACATTCAAGGTCAACAAAGGTGACAAGATCGCACTGATCGGCGCGAACGGTGTGGGAAAAACGACACTGCTTGAGATCCTTATGGGCAATCTTGAACCTGACAGCGGAAAATTCAATTGGGGTCAAACTATTACCACCAGCTATTTCCCTCAAAATACAACCGATATAGTCGTAGGGGATGAAGTACTGCCGCAGTGGATCCAAGGCTTTGATGCAAAATGGCATATAGACGATATCCGCAAGACCCTTGGCCGGATGCTCTTCTCCGGAGAAGAGCAAAAGAAGAAGGTCAATGCCTGTTCGGGCGGAGAGAAACACCGTGTCATGCTCTCCAAAATGATGATGGACAGCGCGAACTTCCTTGTACTGGATGAGCCGGATAACCACCTTGACCTTGAAGCGATCGTCGCTTTGGGTGAAGCACTGCATAACTACCAGGGCGGTGTCATCTGCGTTACTCACGACAGAGAACTTATTGATGCTTTTGCAAACCGTATCATTAAACTAAACGAAGATGGAACAGTGATCGACTTTGAAGGGAATTATGAGGAGTTTGCAGAGAAGTATGGTCACCATTAAAAACAGACTTTGCCTGTTTTAGCGATGAGCGATGAGTGTTGAGTGTTGAGAAAATAGAAAGAAAAATCTCACTGCTCACTGCTCAGTGCTTTGATGCACAGCATCAATTTATATTCGTATAAACGTTCTGGACATCCTCGTCTTCTTCCAGTTTGTCTATCAGTGAGTCTATCTCTTCCATTTGCTCGTCCGTGAGCTCTACAGGCGTATTGGCGATATATTCGATCGTTGCTTTTTTGACTTCTATGCCTTTGTCCTCAAGTGCATGGGTGAGATCTCCAAATGAAGTGAATTCACCGTAGACCCTGACGATAGCTTTATCCTCGCCGTTTTCCTGCGGTTCCACATCTTCTTCTATCTCTTCGAGACCGTAATCGATGAGGTCAAGTTCAAGTTCTTCGATGTCCATGTCATCCGTTCTGTCAAATACAAAGACCGCTTTTTTGGTGAACATAAAGTTCAGTGAACCTGACGTCAGCATCTCCCCGCCGTTCCTGTTGAGAATGGCTTTGACATTGGCAACGGTCCTTGTATGGTTGTCTGTAGCACACTCAACGATCATCTGTACACCGTAGTGCGCTTTTACATCATAGGTAATTTCTTTAATGTCGGCAGCGTCTTTTGCTGAAGCTCTTTTGATGGCTGCATCAATGTTGTCTTTTGGCATATTTTGTGCTTTGGCATTAAGAATAGCAGTACGAAGTTTAGGGTTCATATCTGGGTCCTGACCGCCTTCTTTGGCTGCCATAGTGATGATCTTGCCTAATTTCGGGAAGACTCTGGACATGGTCCCCCATCTCTTCATTTTTGCTGCTTTACGGTATTCGAACGCTCTACCCATTAGTGATCCCTTACAAATTAATTGCGTGATTATACTCCTACTTGGCTTAAGTCGCATCATAAGGATATTTAAGTAAAGAGCCCTTATAATAGGTAAAACCTTATGAAAGGAGTCAGAAAATGTATCATCTTACGTATATCGATATGAGAATGAACAGTGAGTTGGAAAATGAATTAAGACAGTTTTTTCATCGCGTGCGTAGTATTAAAAGAAGACTTCAGCAGGAGAGGTCATCTCTTACCCTTAATCGCATTCAACGAAATCGTTGCAGAAACAATCTTCTGAACATGGAAAGCGTTGAGAATGAATTTCATGCCATTTCACACAGGGATGATGTCAAAGTGCTTTATAGAAAACTGCAGCGTTATGTAAAATTGGACCATGAAAGATTGATGAATACCTTTGGAACGGAAGAGTTTGAAGGGTGTTCGCTGTTTATTTCATTTTAAAATAAAAGTCGGTAAAAGGTCGGCAATAAAGTCGGTAGTAGGGTCGGTAATCTAACTGAAAATCAGCAAAAGATCATAGAGGTCATGAAAAGCAATGCAAAAATAAGTGCTGCCAGACTTTCCCAGGAGGTAGGTATCTCTAAGAGGAAGATTGAAGAGAATATTGCCAAGTTGAAGAAGATGGGATTGCTTGTGAGAGTTGGAGGTACGCGAGGGTACTGGGAAGTGAAGATATAATATACGGGCACCTCTAATAACCCTAGATGCTCATAACATCACTAGCTTTTGTCTAGGCTAGGCACTCTTTTGCAGGCCTAGCCATAGCTAAGTCAAAAAAAGAGTAACAACGCATAGGCGAAAGATAGTGATGCCCACAGGGTGGGCTTTGCAAACGCAACCTTTCACAAGATGCTTACTTCATCTTAGCTTTGGCTAGGACTTGAAAGCCTCTTGCAAAATCTCACATTTGCAAAACTCATTATGAGTATTTAGGGTTATTAGAGGTGCCCATACTATTTAAAAAAGGAATAAATATGACCCTGGAAGAACTACAAAATACCATAAGAGAAGAAGTGGGGGTACTGCTTTACTTCTCCGGAGAGAATTGCAATGTGTGCCATGCACTCAGGCCCAAGTTCAAAGAGCTCTTCGATAAAGAGTTCCCTGTGATAAAGCAGATCTATCTTGATGCCCATGAGAATGCAGAGATATCCGCCTATTTTCAAGTCTTTTCCGTGCCGACAATGATCGTCTTTTTGGATGGACGGGAATTCGTACGTGAAGGACGTGCAGTGAGCCTGCATAAAATGACGGAGCAGCTGAAGCGTCCGTATATGATGATGACATCGTAATATATTCTTTTTGTTTTATTGAAGTTTTCTCTTGTCTTCATTGAGGCATTGTTTCTTTCGTCATTTTTTTTAGAAAAAAACGAAGCAAAAAAATCGTTCTTGCTCTCGAATCGCTTCGCTTTCAAGGTCGTTCGCAAGAACAAGACACGCTTTGCGTGATTAATGGAAGAGTATTGCTTGAAATACAGTTATTGGTCGTACGAAGTATGCCTCTGACACTACGAACACCCTTGAAAGCGAAGCGATTTGAGAGTAGTGTCGACTTTTGTTTTACTTTTCTAGAAAAGTGAAGAGAGAAACAACGCCACGATTCGGATGCTGGGAAATATCAATAAATAAAAATAATCATAGGTCTATTGTATCGACCCGAAAAAAAGATTATTTTTTGGTGATGATCGAAATATTCTCAAACCCTTTGGTTTTCAGAATATCAATAATGTCAACAAAGTATTGGAACTCGCTGCTTTTGTCCATATGCAGTGAGATGAGGTCCTTCTTGGGATCGAGCTTCATCAGCTTCTCTTTGATAAGATCAAGGCTTAATTCTTCTTTATCATAAAAATATCTTCCTTCTTTGTCAATGGCGATACTGATACTCTTTTTGTCTTCATTCTTTTTTGAACTTGCAGAGGGCAGGTCCACGTTGATGGCCTGATTGGTCACGAAGGTAGCCGTAGCCAGTACGATGACAAGCAGGACCAGTGTGATATCGATGAACGGTACCACATTCATTTTGTCGAAACGTTCTCTTCTCATACTGATCTATCTTTGTTCGTCTTGCGCTATATCCCATTGGGCAAGCAGGGTATCTACCTTGGTAAGCAGTGCATTGTAGATGACCGTTGCAGGGATCGCTACGACAAGTCCGGCTGCCGTAGCCTTCAGCGCAAGTGCCAGGTGTTTCATGATCTCGCCGGGATTGATGCTGTCCTGCTGATCCCCGATGATGTAAAAAGTAAGGATGATCGCAAGTACGGTACCAAGCAGTCCGATGAAAGGCGCATTCGAGCCGATAGATGCGATCGTCGCCAAACGTTTTGAAGCATCAAGTTCCAAAGCGGTCCTGTTGCTGTAATCGCTCAGTTTGATGCCGCGGTAGAAAAGTACTCTTTCTATGGCGAATGCGAAAGTAATGAAACTTAAGAAAAGAAGCAATCCTATGATCCCGTAATCCACAATATTTTTCAGCTGTTCTATAGGCACTATTGAGTCCTTGTTTTTTAGTACGCATTATATTCTAAGTATATTAAGAGAAGGGTAAGAGTGTATTTTAAAGGTGCCTTTTATCAAAAAAGCGAAATAAGCTGTTTTAACTATAAATATTATGTTAACCAAAAAAGATAAAAAATCCTAAATTTCCATTTTAAGGCCCTTTACAGCGATTTTGAGCTGTTTTTAAGCCTTTTTATCATTATCATTAGATAAAATCATTCAACTTTGCTAAAAGGAAAAAAATGTCTGATTTGTTTGACGATGACCATAATGTTGAAGAGGTACTGATAGAAGACAGTATCAAGACAAGCTATCTCGATTATTCTATGTCTGTTATCATCGGTAGAGCCTTGCCTGATGCACGTGACGGACTCAAGCCGGTACACAGGAGGATCCTCTATGCGATGAACGATCTTCATCTGTCACATAGAAGTCCGTATAAAAAATCTGCGCGTATCGTCGGGGATGTGATCGGTAAGTATCACCCCCACGGCGACAATGCCGTATATGATGCACTGGTACGTATGGCGCAGGATTTCTCTATGCAGGCGCCTCTTATTGACGGGCAGGGGAACTTCGGTTCTATCGATGGTGACAATGCAGCGGCTATGAGATATACCGAAGCACGTATGACCAAGATCGCTGAAGAGCTTTTAAGCGACCTGGAGAAAGATACGGTGGATTACGTACCGAACTATGACGACTCCATGGTGGAGCCCGATGTACTTCCTTCGCGCGTACCCAACCTGCTTCTTAACGGCTCAAGCGGGATCGCGGTCGGTATGGCGACCAATATTCCTCCCCACCGTCTGGATGAACTGATCGATGCCCTTGTATTGCGTATAGATAACCCTGAGTCTACCATAGAGGAGATGATGGGCAAGGTGAAGGGCCCCGATTTTCCGACAGGAGGTATCATCTTCGGACGCAAAGGGATCACGGATGCCTATACCACAGGGCGTGGACGTATCAAAGTACGTGCCAAGACCCATATTGAAGAGAAACGCAACAAAGAGGTGATCATCATTGATGAACTCCCTTTTCAGGTGAACAAGTCCAGGCTCATAGAGAATATTGCACAACTCGTACGCGAGAAGCATATAGAAGGTATTTCGGAGATACGTGACGAATCGGACAGAGAAGGTATCCGTGTGGTCATGGAGCTTAAGCGTGACGCGATGAGCGAGATCGTGCTGAACAACCTTTTCAAGAGTACACAGATGCAGGTGACCTTCGGTATCATCATGTTGGCTATTGTGAACAAAGAGCCGAAAGTCTTTAACATCATGGAGCTTTTTGACCTCTTTTTGAATCACAGAAAGACCGTGGTCATCAGAAGAACCATCTTCGATCTTGAAAAAGCGAGAGCCAGAGCACATATCCTCGAAGGTCTCAAGATCGCCGTGGACAATATCGATGAAGTGATCAAGATCATCCGCGCTTCTTCAGATGATGTGGAAGCCAGAGACAACCTTATGTCACGCTTCAAACTTTCAGAGATCCAGGCCAAGGCCATTCTTGAGATGAGACTCAGACGTCTTACCGGACTTGAGATAGAAAAGATCGAGAATGAACTGGCAGAGCTCCTTAAACTTATTGCAGAGCTTGAAAGCATCCTGAAGAGTGAAGAGAAGATCAATGCTATTATCCGTGTTGAACTCGTAGAGATAGCCGAAAAGTTCAGCACACCGCGTCGTACAGAGATCGTGGATGACTATGACGATATCGATATTGAAGACCTTATCCCGAATGAGCCAATGGTCGTAACGATCACGCACAGAGGGTACATCAAGCGTGTGCCGGTCAAGCAGTATGAAAAACAGCATCGCGGAGGCAAAGGAAAAACAGCCGTAACCACGTATGAGGATGATTTCATAGAGAGCTTCTTTACGTCAAATACACATGATACACTTATGTTCGTTACAGACAGAGGGCAGCTTTACTGGCTCAAGGTCTACCGTATTCCGGAAGGGTCCCGTACAGCCAAAGGAAAAGCGGTGGTCAATCTGATCAATCTTCAGAAGGATGAAAAGATCATGGCGATCATCCCTACTACAGACTTCTCTGAAGATAAAGGACTTGTATTCTTTACCAAGAACGGTATTGTGAAGAGAACGAACCTTTCTGAATACTCAAATATCAGAAGTAACGGTGTAAGGGCCATCAATCTCGATGAGGATGATGAGATCGTAGAAGCGAAGATCGTGAAACCCGATACAAAATGGCTCTTTGTCGCAACGAAAAAAGGTCTCTGTATCAGGTTTAAAGTAGAAGATGCAAGAGAGATAGGACGTGTAGCACGCGGTGTTACGGCGATCAAATTCAAAATAGAGGGTGACTACGTATGCGGTGCGACCACTCTGGAGAGCGAAGATGATGAGATCCTGATGCTCAGCGAAAAAGGCTTGGGCAAACGAACGACCGCAAGCGAATACCGTGAACAGAACCGTGCCGGCAAAGGGGTCATTTCCATGAAACTCACACCTAAAACAGGTGATGTGGTAGGTGTAGTGTTCGTTGAAGAGGACAAAGATCTGATGTGCCTGACAAGTATCGGCAAGATGATACGTGTAGATATGGAAACCATCCGTAAAGCGGGAAGAAACACTTCGGGTGTAAAAGTAGTATCGGTAGACAAAAAAGACAAAGTGGTAAGTATGGCAAAATGCCAAAAAGAAGAGAAGCCCAAAGAAGAGAATAATACTGAGGGTGAAGAAACTACAACAAATAACGACAATACATTAGGATTGGAATAAATAGCGTGAAAAAATATAATGTAGCAGTAGTAGGCGCCTCCGGTGCCGTAGGTGAAGAGCTTTTTAGAGTGTTGGAAGAAGTGAAATTCCCCATAGCGGATCTTTTGCCGCTTGCAAGCGCAAGATCCGTCGGTGAAGAGATAGAATGTCAGGGAAAAAGTTATAAGATAGAAGAACTGACGGAAAAAGTATTCGAGGGAAGGAATATCGATATTGCTTTCTTCTCGGCAGGAGGAAGCATCTCGGCGCAGTTCGCACACTATGCAGTAGAAGCGGGGGCAGTGGTCATAGACAACACGTCACATTTCAGAATGGACCCGAAAGTGCCGTTGGTCGTACCTGAAGTGAACCCTGAAGATATCGAGCTTTGGGAAGATACGGGGATCATAGCGAACCCTAACTGTTCCACTATCCAGATGGTGCAGCTTCTGAAGCCTCTCGATGAGCTTTACGGTATCAAAAGGGTAGATGTCAGTACCTATCAGGCTGTAAGTGGGGCAGGCAAACAGGGGATGGAAGAACTGGTCATGCAGATGCAGGCTTTCTTTAACTTCAAACTGGATGAAGCAAAAGTAGAAGCGTTTGCTCATCAGATCGCTTTGAACGTCATTCCCCAGATCGATGTACCCCAGGAGAACGGTTACACCAAAGAAGAGATGAAAATGGTCAATGAGACCAACAAGATCATGCATTCTGACTTTGCCGTTTCTGCGACCTGCGTACGTGTACCGGTGCTCAGAAGCCATTCCGAGGCCATCACGATCACGTTCGGTGAAAATGTCGATGTTTCCGTACAGGAAGCAAGAGAAGCATTGGCAGCATTTGAAGATGTGATCGTTATCGATGATCTGGAGAAAAGTGAATATCCTATGCCTATCATTGCCACAGATACGGATGAGACCTATGTGGGACGTATACGCAAAGACCTGTTCGCAAACAATATCCTGCATATTTGGGGTGTGGCGGATCAGGTAAGAGTCGGTGCTGCAACCAATGCAGTGAGAATCGCACAAAAATGGATAGCATTAGAGGGACAGATTTGAAATTTATAGAAAATATATTTGAAAGTACTTTATGGAGTACAAGATTCTTTGTCCTTCTGGCTGTCATTTTCAGTATGCTGGGCGGGATCGCCCTTTTTATCGTGGCAAGTGCAGATGTATGGAATGTCGTTGTAGAAGTATTCAATGTGTATGTGAATCATCTTCACCCCGAGAACTTCCATGAAGAGATAGTAGGCGGGCTCATAGGTGCGATAGACCTGTATCTTATGGCGATCGTACTGTTCATCTTCGGTTTTGGGCTCTATGAGCTTTTCATTTCCGAGATTGATGTGGCCAAAAATTCCGCTGCATCAAAGATACTTGAGATCCATTCACTCGATGAGCTCAAAGACAAACTTGCGAAAGTCATCGTGATGGTACTTGTTGTAAGTTTCTTTCAGAGAGTATTGCATACGGAATATAACGGGGCAGTAGAGATGCTCTATTTTGCAGGATCGATTTTGGGGCTTTCAGTAGCCCTTTATTTTTTACATAAAGAAAGCGGAGATCATTAATGAGTAATAATAAAATATTTGTAGACGCATGTCTGGGAAAAGAGACACCATATACACCGGTATGGATGATGAGACAGGCAGGGCGCTATTTGCCCGAATATATGGCAGTACGTGCAGAAGCAGGAAACTTTCTAAACCTGTGCCATGACCCTGAAAAAGCGTGTGAAGTGACATTACAGCCTGTAAATATCGTGGGTGTGGATGCAGCGATCCTTTTCTCGGATATTCTTGTTGTTCCCGATGAAATGGGTATGGACCTGAGTTTTGTTAAAGGTGAAGGACCGAAATTTTCTGATCCTTTAACGTCACAGGAAGATGTGGACAGACTCATCGGCGGTGAAGAAGCGGCAGGCAAACTTACTTACGTGTATGACACTATTAAGCTCATTAAAGAGCGTTTGGCGGATGACAAGGCACTCATAGGTTTCACGGGAGCACCATGGACGCTTGCGACCTACATGATAGAAGGGCAGGGAAGCAAAACGTACAATATCTGTAAAAAAATGATGTACACCAACCCTGAACTTCTGCATAATATCCTTGCAAAAGTCACTGAAGTGGTCAAATACTATATGGAGAAACAGATCCAGGCTGGTATTGATGTTGTACAGATCTTTGACAGCTGGGCAGCAGCGATCGAACCGGGCAAATACGACGAGTTCTCCTGGAAATATATGATTGAGATCGCAGAGTATCTTAAAGGTAAATATCCGCATATTCCTATCATTATGTTCCCTAAAGGAATTCCAGCTTTTATCGAGCGCGGGCTTGTGTACGGGAACTTCGATGTATTCGGTGTAGACTGGGGTACCCCTATGGCATTGGCAAAAGAGAAACTTGGAGACAGGTACGTCCTCCAGGGCAACATGGAGCCATGCAGACTCTACTCCAAAGAAGCCACCACAGAATGTGTAGAAGCCATCCAGAAAGTCATGGGCGGCAAAAGACACATCTTCAACCTCGGACACGGAATCCTCCCCGATGTACCGGTAGAAAATGCGATTCACTTTGTAAGAGAGTGTCAGAGGGTTAGCCGGAAGGGCTAATTCTCTGACACAGCGCTGAGTAATGAGCGTTGAGCAATGAGAAAGAGAGGATGCTAAATGAGATGTGAAAGACTTGATGTTTGGAAGCGTAGTTGTCGTCTATCTGTAGAAGTCTATAAATCATTTGTAGACTCTAAAGATTTTGGATATAAAGATCAAATTACAAGATCCTCCCTTTCTATTGCCAGTAATATTGCAGAGGGGCTCGAAAAAGAATCTTCCAAAGAGAAGATGCGCTATATTGAGATTGCCAAAGGTTCCGGTGCTGAATTGGTTACTCAAATATATATTGGAATTGAAATTGGATATATAGAAAAAAACATGGGTATGTTATGGGTGAAGGAACTCAAAGAAATATTAAGAATGCTTGCATCATTAAAGAAAAACTATGCCAACTGATACATCTCAACGCTCAACGCTCAACGCTCAACGCTCACCAAAGGTGATCTTTGGACCGATATCCTCCCGCCGTTTCGGTAAATCCCTTGGTGTTGACCTGAGTCCCGGCAAAAAGCAGTGCAATTTTGACTGCCTTTACTGTGAACTGGATCCTGTTAAGACAATGGGAGCTTATGATGAGGTTGTTCCGGTCACAGAGATCACTGCGGCACTGAAACAGGCGCTTAAAGAACACGGTGATATCGATTTTATTACCCTGACCGCCAACGGTGAGCCTACGCTTTATCCTTATCTTTCTGAACTCGTAGATGAGATCAATACCTTTAAAGGCAGAACCAAAACACTTATACTCAGTAATGCATCCACTATAAACGATCCCAAAGTACAGGAAGCCCTGCTTAAACTGGATGAAGTGAAACTTTCCCTGGACTGTGCCACGCAAGTCTGTCTAAAAAAACTCGACCGTGCCCATTCGGGTATCGATGTGGAAGAGATCAAAGCGGGGATGCTGGCGTTCAAAAAGAAGTATAAAGGCCCGCTTGTTATAGAGATACTCATTGTCAAAACACTCAATGACAGTGAAGAAGAGATAGCCAAACTCAATGCGTTCCTGTTAAAACTGCAGCCTGCACGCATAGATATCGGTACCATAGACAGGCCGCCTGCATTTAATGTGAAGCCGGTCAGTTATGAAAAGCTGCTGCAGATCAGCCATCTTTTTGACCCTTCGCTGCCTGTCTATATAGCATCACGTAAAAAAGCGGATATTTCAGCTTCTTCCTATAGTGTTGAAGAGATATTGGAAACGTTGTCAAAACGTCCTTTGACAGAGGAAGATATAGAAGCACTTTTTGATGAAGAGAGTCAAAAAAGGTTCAAAGATCTCTTAAAAGAAGAGAAAATAAAGCTTGTTGAGTCAAATGGCGTAAAATTTTACAAAAAAGCCTAAAAAATCATTGACTTTAAAGCTATTTTTATCTATAATCTCACTCCACAAAAACTGTGAACATTCCGGCATAGCTCAGCGGTAGAGTAGATGACTGTTAATCATTTGGTCCCAGGTTCGAATCCTGGTGCCGGAGCCATTTCATTTTTTTTGCACTCTTTTTTCAATTGTTCCGGATTAGCTCAGCGGTAGAGTAGGTGACTGTTAATCACTTGGTCGCTGGTTCGAATCCAGCATCCGGAGCCACTTCAATATATTGACTTTCCAGCTTATTAATTTTCCATGGCAGCTTTTTTTATTTGCTTTAATTGCTTGTATTTTATCAACCACCCCAAATTGTCAAAATAGATTTTTGAGGATTTCTTATTCCCATCATTAAGCAGCCTAATGCTTCGACTGATCTACATCTTTGCAACTTTTAAAAATGTATCAACCCACCAATAGATATCAAACTTTCGAACAATATTTTGCATATTTTCCATACGTTTTTTCTTCTCTCTCTGCTTCATAGACAAAGCCTCTTTAATTGTATCTACAACAGATTCTTCATCAAAAGGGTTAACCAGTAGTGCATCATCTTTAAACTGGTAACTTGCCCCGGCAAATTCGCTGAGGATCAATACTCCATCTTTATCGATATTCGCAGCACAATACTCTTTAGCAACGAGATTCATTCCATCTTTTAAAGGGGTAACCAATGCAATATCGGAAGCTCTGTAATAAGCCAGAAGCTCTGTTCTGCTTAAAGGGTTGTAGCAGTACATTATAGGGATCCAGCCTGGTTGACTGAACTTTCCGTTTATTTCACCTACAAGCTGTTCTATCTCACTTTTGAGATTTGCATATTCGATTATATCTACTCGACTGGGCACCATGACCTGTATCAACTTGACCTTTGTGCGCAGACGTGGGTATTTTTCCAACAGTCTTTTGTAGGCTTTAAACTTTTGCGGAATTCCTTTGCTGTAATCAAGTCGATCAATTCCCAGCATAATTTTCTGACCAAGATGTCCTTCTTTTATCTTCTGTGTTATTTTTGAGATCTCTTCACTCTTAGCCTGATCAGAAAATTCATTATAATCGATACTGATAGGGAAAGCACCCACTTTATGCCCCCCCTTCCTGAATTGTTATCGTAGCTATCCTCTCTTCTGTTTGATCAATTACTGCATCCTCTATCAGTGAGGCAACAACTTCTAAAAAATTCTTCTTATCTAATTTCGTTTGAAACCCTATGAGATCATAAGAGAGCATCGCATTCATGATCTCCAAGCGCCAGGGGATACGGTTAAATGTCTCGGCAGGGGGAAAGGGTATATGAAGAAAAAAAGCTATTGTATTTTTTACACCTTTTTCCCTTAACTCTTTGCCTGTATTGATCAAATGATAATCATGGATCCAAATAAAGTCATTCTCAATAAGTTCATCCATGATCGTCAGGGCAAACTTTTGATTGGCTTTTT
Source organism: Epsilonproteobacteria bacterium (ex Lamellibrachia satsuma) (assembly GCA_003934925.1). Taxonomy (GTDB): domain Bacteria; phylum Campylobacterota; class Campylobacteria; order Campylobacterales; family Sulfurovaceae; genus Sulfurovum. Next base: position 7,636 of record JQIX01000063.1, on the reverse strand, counting down.
TAAAAGCCTTATAATAGTTTTCCTCAAAATCACAGTAGATAGACATATTGTGAAAAAGCGGCCAAAGTACTTCATTGGAAAAGCCTTTGTAGTAGAGCTCATAATCATTTAAATTGATATCCACAGACCTGTATCTATAATTTAAATCCTTCATCTCTTGTTCTAAAAGTTCTTCAATATTTATGTTCTCCTCTAAAAAGTTTCCTGTCCAGCCGATCCAGACACCGCCATCTCTTTTGAGTATTGGTGTCATGGCTGTTACAAGACCTCCACTTGCATGTCCTATCTTGTATCCACCCTCAATACTCTTTTCTATTATAATGGGCAGTCTGTTTGAAACAATAATTAATCTACGCTTTTCTTTATCTTGCATACCCCTCTCCTTTTATTTATCACTATAATTTATCTCTTTGATCTCACCGCTGCTGAGTATAAAAAGCTCACCTTTTACATCCATGGTTATTGCCTCTGCATTGGAAATCTGAGCTTCAATAATGGCTCTATGGGGATAGATGTCAATATTAAGCCACTGTCCTCTGTATTGCAATTTAAGTTTTATCTCCCGCAGCTCTTTCGGAAGAGAGGGGTTAAGATGCAAGATCTCATTCCTGGCTTCCAAACCCGTATAACAGCGCTGCATAATATCGATCGTACCTGCCATCGCACCGATATGTACCCCTTCGGGTGTTGTTCCTCCTTGAATATCAGCTATATCTGTCAACAGGGCTTTGTTAAAAAATCTCCATGATTCTTGACGATTGCTCCGGGTACTTATCCAGGCGTGTACAACCTGGCTTAAAGAAGATCCGCTTGAAGTTCTTCGCAGATAATATTTGACATTTTTTTGAAGCATTGCTTGAGAAAATCTGTAATCCAGCTGATGAAAAAGCTCTTTGAGCTCTTCATTGGAAAAGAGGTAAAAAAGCATCAATACATCAGCCTGCTTCGAGACCTTATAATGATTGGCACTGTCACCTTCGGCTTCCAATATTCTGTCCAGACGCTGGATATTGCTATATTTTTCACGGTAAACGTCCCAGTCAAGCTCTTTAAGATCCTCATACCCCTCGAACTGACTGATAATGTTGCCATCATGAAAAGGGATCTTCATTCTTTTTCGTATCTCTTCCCATCTTTCAATCTCGGTTTGCTCTATTTGAAGTTTTTCACATAACTCGCTAAAACGCATCTTAGAGAGTATCTTTTGCAGCTCTACCGCCTTATTGAGGACAAATACAGCCATAATATTTGTATAGGCATTGTTTTTAAGTCCGGGAGTTTTACTTTCCGGATAAGCATCATGATACTCATCCGGCCCGATAACACCCAAAATCTCATATCTTTCTTCACGGCTGTTATAGACGGCAATACTGGACCAGAACCGGGCAATCTCAAGTATCATCTCCGCACCGTAAAAGGATAAAAACGCATTGTCGCCACTGACTTGATAATATTGCCAAATATTGTAAACAATAGCAGAGTTGATATGCCGTTGAAGATGGGTATTATCTTCCAGCCATCTATTGGATTGCGGGTTGAGATGCATTGTTTGCGTCTCCTCTTTGCCATTACTTCCGCTTTGCCACGGATACATGGCGCCTTTGTATCCCAAAGCTTTAGCAGCACGTCTCGCCTCAGGAAGCCTTCGATAGCGGTAGAGCATAAGGGAGCGTGTTATTTGGGGAAGTCTGTAGTTAAAAAAGGGAAATATAAATATCTCATCCCAGAAGATATGGCCCCGGTAAGCCTCTCCGTGCCATCCTCTGGCAGGCATACCGACATCCATATCTATGCTGTGAACCGATGCGGTTTGCAAAAGATGAAAAGTGTAAAGATGCAGAACTCTTTTTACAAAATAGTCTTTTTTAATATCTTTGAAATTGAGGTCGATATCAAAATGTGTCCAAAGATGTTTCCAGGATACCTTGTGAGCACAAAGCATATTTTCAAATCTTCCCGTATCCTCCAAGGCGAGTTTGGCTTCAAGATAACAGTTTGATATCGCCTTGTCTTTTGAGGTATAAAGCGATACCTTCTTTTCTATACTGAGATAATCTTTACTGCGTATAGACTCCAGGGTGAAATGTTTAGCAATATAAGAGTCTTTCTCTATCAATCTGGTCTCTACTGAAAAAAGCGGTTCGCTGTTTAAAAAAAGTTTTGTTTTAGCTGCCAGAGAGACGGTAAGGTTTGACTGTACCGTCTCCATCTTTAAAAAGGCCATATCACCTTCAAGCCCTTTTTCTATGCACTTAAGGTGCTCATTGCTTAAGTCACTGTAGCGCTTGACCCCTTCATTTTTTATATTACCGTCTATCCCGGATTCGACTTCGATTTTTCCTTCCCAGTTAATAGGCATAATTGTAAGTTTGATCGAAGCAAGATGTTTATTTCCCATATGGACAAAACGTCTTTCTGTAAGCCTGGTCTCTCTCCCCTTTGCGTCACTGAAGTGTATAAGTTTATGTAGAATACCTTCTTCCATATCAAGTTCTTGACGAAAGGATAGGATCGTAGTCTCATCTATGCTGAACCAATCTCCCTCTTTTATCTTGAATTTGAGCGTCAGCCAGTTTGGAAAGTTGACCAGGTCCTCATTTGTAATCTCTTTACCTTGAATTTTTGTTTTAAGCCGGTTATAGCCTCCGGCTATATAGGTTCCGGGATAGTGTATATCATCAGCCTGTGATTCGGTTGCAGCCGATCTGGTGACAAAGTAGCCGTTACCTAAAGCACAGAGAACCTCTCTTAGCTTCTCATCTTTGGGTTCATAATTGTCATAGGTCAAAGACCAGATGTTACCTTCTTCTATCGAGGATGAGAGTATCTCTAAAAAGCGCAAAGTCTGGTCTGTATTTTTTAGTTTGTATTGGGCAGCGGTAGTTCCGGCCTGAGTGCCTACCAAGATTCCTATTCCATAGGTTTTAATGGCTGAAAAAGCATCTTCATCAGTGATGTCATCACCCATATAAAATATTTTGCTTCCCTTCTTTTCTATATGAAGCGTTTCCATCAGCCACTCCAGGGCTTTCCCCTTGTTCCATTCCAGATCAGGCTGTAGTTCATACACCTTTTTTCCATAGTTCTTACGGATTTTAGGATATTTTCTTACCGCTTCATCCGCCGCTTTTTCTACAAGACCCACTTCGCTCTTTGAGACATTTCTGTAGTGAAGGGCAATACTGAATTTTTTACGTTCAACCAAAGCTCCTTCTACCTTTGCCAATAGTCTGGTAAGTTCTTCTTCCAATACATCAAAGATTTCAACGAACTCCAAAGCGTCCTCATATTCCATTTTGATGCTGGGTCCTTCGATCTCATAACCGTGACTGCCTGCGTAATAGATCCCTTTAATACCCACTCTGCTCTTAATGTCATTCAGCCCCCTGCCGCTTATCACTGCCAAAGTACACTGATTGGAGAGTTTTATGAGCATGTTTCTCATCGCTTCAGAGAGGTGTGCGTCTTTGGGGTGTGCGACAATGGGTGTGAGTGTTCCGTCATAATCTAAAAAGAGTACGACCTCTTTATCTTTAAACTGACCCTCTATCTTTTTAAAAGATTGCAGTGCTGAAGGAAGTTCTGTTGTTTTTGTCTCAATATCAAGCTCTGAAAGATCCTTGACGACCAGATCAGCTCCGGCTTTTTTCAACTGTTTTGCGTGTCTGTTTCTGTTAACACCGATAACTTTTCCAAAACCCCCTTTTTTTCCTGCAGCTACTCCGGCAATAGCATCTTCTATGACAATAGCTCTATTTGGCTCAACTTTAAGCCTTTTAAGGGCCTCCAGAAAGAGGTCCGGTTCGGGCTTGCCTTTAAGGTCCAGGTTCTGAAGGTCAAGGCCGTCGACGATCGTATTGAAATAAGCGCTTAGATTGGCGGATTGAAGTATGTAGGTACAGTTTTTACTGGAGGAGACTATGGCAGTTAAAAAGCCGAAGTTATTTAGTTTTAAAAGGAGTTCTATGGAACTTTTGTAAGTTTTTACACCCTGGGATACAAGCTCTAAAAAATAGCTGTTTTTCATATTTGCCAAAGCAGCGATACTCTCTATATCTTTTGTGTCATCACTCCTTCCTTCCGGAAGTTTTATATCTCTTGAAGCAAGAAAGCTTCTTATCCCTTCTTTCCTCGGTTTCCCATCCACATAGTAAAGATAGTCCTTAGAGATATCAAAGGGGGTAAAAGTATCCCCTCCGGCTCTCTTTTTTAAAAATTCATCGAATGTTCTTTTCCATGCTTTGGCATGTGTCTTTTGTGTCTGGGTGATCACACCGTCAAGGTCAAATACAACAGCGTCATATTGTGACCTTTTTATTATATACCTCTCTTTTTTACGCATAATGTCATCTCCCCCCAAAAAACTTATAAAAGCCATTGTACCATTTTTTTATTGCCGCTTAAGCTGATGACTGTTTATCCCAAATCACCAATCCCCAATCACTAATCACTTTTCGATATAATTACGCCAATTATAATCTCGGGGAATAGATTATCATAGTGTAGGAATGTTCCTACATATCTTCTAGAGAAAAAACGCTATTATTATGAAATATAAAAGGCAGGGAATAGTTGAGATGAAAGAAGGGGAGGGATGAGTACATTGGGAGTTTATATAGAATTTGTACTGATCTTTGTGTTGTCCTCTCTTTTTATAGGTCTCGTAAAACACTATGCCCCGTCCCTGGGGCTCATTGATATCCCCAATGAAAGAAGCACGCATGTCAGCCATACCCCGTGCGGTGCGGGTATCGGCTTCTATCTGTCTGCTGCCGTCGTCATTCCCTTCTTCCATTTTGATATCATGATGCAGTATAGCTGGACACTGTTGGCTATTTTCCTTGTTTTTGCTGTAGGGGTGCTGGATGACCATCATGATACTTCCCCCAAAACCAAGTTCATTGTCCTTATCCTCTCCACGATCCTTCTCTCTTTCGATGGGCTGCTTGTCGATGATGTAGGCACTTTTTTTGGTATGCCCATCACTCTGGGTTGGTTCGCCCTGCCTTTTACTGTTTTTGCCGTCACGGGCTTTAGCAATGCTTTGAACCTTATGGATGGCCTGGACGGTCTTGCGGCAACCATCAGTATCGTGATACTGGGCTCTTTTTTTATCGTAGGCTACCAGCATAACGATACGCTGATGATGGTACTCTCTATGGCGTTCATTGCTTCCCTCTCGGCCTTTTTGATCTTCAACTGGCATCCTGTTCCATTTTCATGGGAGACAGCGGTTCCCTGACCCTGGGGTTCGTTATTTCGGTACTGGCCATTAAATCTCTGGATTATCTGCCGACGGTCAGTATCCTCTTTATTGCAGCACTGCCCATCTTTGACACACTTATTGTTATGACCCGACGTAAACTCAGGGGACGTTCGATGTTCTCTGCCGACCGCTGCCATTTGCACCATATCATCAGACATTTTTTTATGGAAGACACGCAGAAAACCGTCCTCTTCTTCGGTGTACTGCAAGCCATTTACTCCATCACGGGACTCCAACAGGATAAAGTGATGGATGAAGGCTACCTCATGATCCAGTTCATACTGAATATCGTACTGCTCTATCTCTTCCTTGGAGCAATGATCAAACGGCAGAAGAGGGAGTGTTAGATGGAATTAGCTATAATAATATTTCTAATTAGTTTTGAATTTTGAATTTTAGATTTTGAAAATAGGGAGATCAGTAGATAGATGACGAATATTATATTATGCGGAGGCTCAGGTACACGCTTATGGCCGCTGAGTCGTACACTCATGCCAAAACAGTTCGTCAAGCTCTTTGAAGACGAATCCCTTTTTCAGAAGACAGTAGAGCGTAACCGGAAAGCCTGCGACTCCCAGTTCATCGTCTCCAACACGGAACAGTACTTCCTCGCCGTGGACCAGATAGAAGAACTAAGTACCAATCACCAATCACAATATCTCCTCGAGCCTGTAGGCAGGAATACGGCTCCAGCCATCGCGCTTGCCTGCTTTGCGCTTGATCCAGAAGAGATCGTTCTTGTCACGCCTTCGGACCATCTTATCAAAGATGAAAAAGCCTACCTTGAAGCCATAGAGAAAGCCAAGAAACTGGCAGAAGAAGAAAATCTTGTGACCTTTGGTATTACACCGCAGTATCCCGAAACAGGGTTTGGATATATTCAGGCAGAACCTGAAAATGATGAATTAGGAATTATGAATGTTAAATTATTTCATGAAAAGCCTGATATTGAAACAGCCAAAAAATATTTAGAAAAAAATTCAACATTCAACATTGAGCATTCAACATTGTTCCTTTGGAACAGTGGTATGTTCTGCTTCAAAGCGGGTGTCTTCCTTGAGGAGCTGGAAAAACATGCTCCCGACATCTATGATGCTTCCAAAACCGCTTTTGAAAACAAAGCACCAATGACCAATCACCAATTACGAATCACGCACGAATTCATGAGTGCCATTCCGGAGGAATCCATAGACTATGCCGTGATGGAAAAAAGCGATAAGGTAAAAGTCATCCCATCAGATATTGACTGGAGCGACCTTGGAAGCTTCGACGCACTGTATGAAGAACTGCCAAAAGATAAATTCGGTAATGCTTCAACCTCCACTCAACATTCAACATTCAACATTCAACATTCGAACAGCAATTTGATTCTTTCGGAGAAACAAGTTGCTGTGATAGATGTGGATGATCTGATCATCATTGACACAGCAGATGCACTGCTTGTCTCGAAGAAAGGCTCTTCACAAAAGGTCAAAGAGGTGGTAAAGCAGCTCAAGGAGAAGAACTCCGAACTGCCCAACATCCATGTCACGGCACACCGGCCCTGGGGGACCTACACCATCCTGGATGAATCCAACGGATACAAGGTCAAACGCATCATGGTCAAGCCGGGCAAACGCCTCTCTTTACAGAAGCACCACCACCGCAGTGAACACTGGATCGTAGTAAGCGGTACAGCACTGGTGACCAGGGGTAAGGACGAGTATCCTGTTACAGCCAATGAATCGACTTACATTTCCATAGGCGAAGTACACCGCCTGGAGAACATCGGAAAGATCCCCCTTGTCATGATCGAAGCGCAGGTCGGGGAGTATGTGGGTGAAGATGATATCGTTAGGCTTGAAGATGACTTCAAGCGTGATTAGTGATTGGTAATTTGTGATTGGAGGAACAATGAAAACACATACAGATTTGGATGTTTGGAAGTTGTCTATGGATTTTGTTGAAAATATTTATAAACTCAGTGCCAATTTTCCAAAAGAAGAAATGTATGGCCTAACATCACAAATACGTAGGGCAGCAGTTTCAATTCCCAGTAATATCGCTGAAGGAGCTTCACGGCAAAGCAGAAAAGAGTTTGTACAGTTTTTGTATATATCGTTAGGTTCTTTATCTGAGGTGGAAACACAGCTTATGCTCTCTGAAAGATTACACTTTACAGAAAATATACAATCTGTTTTAAATAATGCAGTAACAATTAAAAAAATGTTAAACGGGTTAATTAGTCACCCCTGAAAAACCCAAACACCTCCCAAAAATAGGTACTTTGGAAGTGATTTAAGGGTATAATAACAACCAATAAACATAACAAAACAGACTAATTCTTGGTCGAAATAGGTGTTAAAATTGCTTCCACGTTCTCCTAAAAAT
>JQIX01000009.1 GCA_003934925.1 Epsilonproteobacteria bacterium (ex Lamellibrachia satsuma) | reverse complement strand
CCGCCGATGCAGGTCCCGACCAAACTGTTACACAGGGAAACAGTGTAACGCTCGACGGCAGTGGCAGCAGCGATACTGACGGCAGTATCAGCAGCTATAGCTGGAGTGACGGAACCAATACCTGGACAGGAGTAAGCCCCACCATATCGACCTCAGGCTGGACTATAGGAAGCCACACGATCACTCTGACAGTCACGGACAATGACGGGGCCACGGGTACAGATACGATGACGATCACAGTCACTGCTGCCGGAAGTGATTATACATGTGCCAATCCAAAAGTATTCAGTCCTATTTACCGGACGGTAGATAATGGAGATATCATACTTATAGGAAATACCAATATCTGTAGGCCCAGAAACAATAATCCAAGTACAGGAGAGTGTGTCGATCCGGGGAACGCAACCAACAACGGTACCAATGCCATTTGGCGTGACGGAGACACTGTAGCCACTACCCTCAATTCAAGTTCCGCAAAGCTCGTACTCCCTGATGATGCTGAAATTTTATGGGCTGGGCTCTATTGGCAGGGGTATTTTGCAGGCACGCTAAGCAATGCACTGCAACAAACATCAACCACGATCAAACTTGGGTATTCAACAGATAATGCCAACTACAATATCAATTATACCGATATAACCGCCGAGAGACTCAATCATGTGTATTTTAGTGGTAGCCGATGGTATTACCAGGGATTCAAAGACATCACTGAGTATGTAAAAAACCACGAAAAAGGCTGGTACTGGGGGGCAGACATCTCTACTACATTAGGGATACCCGAGGGAGGGACACTGGGAGCTTGGTCCATTGCCATTGTCTACAAAGATGAAACAGCAACCATGAAAAACCTTTCAATCTATGACGGCTATGTTGAATTTGCCAGTAATACTGACAACACCAATGCAAGAACCTATGCCAGCAACCATGGTTGTGACACCGGCAATACCGGCGTTCAACATGAATTTTCAATTGGACTTTCAGGCTTCCTGACCCCCAAAACAGGTACAGTAAATTCAACCTTGCTGTTTTTTGCAGGAGAGGGGGATATTGGGCTCTCTGGAGACAACCTCTATCTTGCCGACAAAAGCGGTACCTATCATCATGTTAAAAATGCTGTAAATCCAAATAACAACATTGCCAATTCCTCCATTAGTGAAAATGGTGTATTTCGTGACAGTTCACTGCTCTATCCCTATTATGGATACAATACCATAGGGATAGATATCGATACATTTGATGTAAGCAACATCATGGAAAACAGTCAATACTCTACATCCGTCAAAATGAATTCCACTGGTGATGGTTATTTCCCTGGACTGTTTGGCCTTTCAACAGAACTTTATGTTCCCGATCTGTGTTATGACTATGCCTATCAGCAAAACGGAAGATACTTTACTGAAGAGAACAATGGTAGCCGGTCTCCTTATATCAGAGGAGATCTGTTTTCAGACAGCGATATCGATGTTTCACTCTATATCAAAAACCGTGAAGCCTCTGATATTGTCATCAGCGATATGCAGGTAAGTATTGATCCTATTCTTACTTCCGAGGGAACCTATGTCAACGGATCTGCCAAAGTCACGCTTCCGGGCAGTACCCAGCGTGAAGCTGCAACTGTTTTGAGTTCAGCAAGCGGTTATATCAGAGGGATACAAATTGGCGACGTCGGAAGCCAGGCATATTTTTATACATATTATGCCCTCCAGCCCCAAAAAAGTCGTATCGATATGCCCCTAAAAGCATATTTGGATTTTAATACTACGATTACAATCCCCAGTGGTCCGACCATTACCAACCGTTACGAAGATTTAAAAATTCATACCGATATACCTTTCTGTGCAGACGAAGGCTTCAACTACAAACCTGCCTGGGGTATTTTCAATGTTGAAGAAAAAGACCTGGACAAATACAATATTTACACGCAGGTTGCAAGACGTGTCGAGAATTTTGAGGTAAAGTCTTACGATGCCGACCATCTCGATACGCCTATAGGTGTCAGCACTATGGTTGGCGTTGAGCTTATAGATGCAGGGGCTTTTCATGAAACACAAACTTCCTGCGTGGAACCCGACAGTGCCTTGACACCAAGAGTCTCGGTGGCATTTGACAACAATATTTCTCATACAGACTTCACTTGGAACACTTTGGGTCTTGCCATTCGCAACGGGATGGTTTCAGATGAAATTCTTCATCAGCCAACACCAATAGATGAGCCGGAAGACTTTTACACTAAAATACGCCGTAACACTGCTTTCAGGGTAACGTACACGACCGATGGGAACGGTACACTTTTACATACTTCACCAGGCACATGCCAGGCACATCAAGTAGCGCCATGTTACAAAATTGACAATTTCCCCAATAGCCATACTTTCGATGTAGGTAAAGGTCCAGGTAATTGCGGTCAAGATATGGATAACAATCCAAACAGTAATGATTCAATTCAGAACTATTGTGGTAATGCAGGTACAAAAGGGCTTGACTCAACTCACCTGGCCATCTGTATGGAATGTCTTTATGGCAGCAAATCGCACTATACTTGTTCACGGGACAATTTTGCCATTCGCCCTGAAGCGTTCAAAGTTTCTTTTAGCGATGACAACACTACAACCCTCAACCAGGATTTTGCAAACAATACAAACAAAGCCGGCAGTACGGGGACACCCATTAATCTTGTTGCGGGCTATCCCTACCGGATTGATATCAATGCTACCAGTTATACCGACGAAACCCCTGTTCCAGGTTATGTACAGGGCTTTGACTCAAGCGATCCAAGAAAATTGGCATACATGGGCTGGAATCTAAGCAGCGGACATGATGTCAGCGGGTGTAATGCCCCGGAAGACAGGAATATGAGTTTTTACCTGATAGACGGGACCAATACCAACCCAAATCCGTTGAATACCTGGGAAGACAGGCATGATGAGCTTATCAATGTGGGAGAATACGAATTCAAGGTCGTCGATGAAGAGTGGACCAAGTATGACTGGGAGGAGAATTTGACACAGCATCACAACAGTGGTAACTTCATAAACAATGCAACGCCTGACTGTGTAGAAGGAAGCAATGATGTCCCAGATATTACAGGAGATACTACATCACATAAAGCCGGGTGTGAAACCAGCAGTGTGCATGGCACGACATATAAAGCAATGAACATCCGAAGTTATCCTTATAGCTTCAACGTAAACGGCATCAATCCCAATATCGGTCCTTACACGAGAGGAAACAATCAAACTTTTGTCTATATAGATACACCTCCCAACCAGGATATAGAAAATTCGGACATGAGTTACAACATGAGCGGAACCTTTTATGCAGCAGGGCATGACAATACCACTATGAGCAACTTTGTGACAAGCTGCTATGCTGACAATACGGATATGAATCTTACATTTACCTATAATATGCCTATGCCTCCTGTAACGCCATATCTCTCATACAGCCTCAAAGATGTCAACAGTACAGGTGTCAAATACCGCCCTGGAACCAATGATTTTGAGGTAGGCACTCACACAAGTATCAGCACGCCTTTTTCTATCGACCAAAACGCAACAGATTTCAAAAAAGATATGAATGGATCTATCAATATGGATCTGGGGTATAATTTTACGCGTACCTATAACCAACTGCTTAACCCGCGGTTTATTACTTTTCATGACTTCAACATTACTTATGATACACAACCTACAACACTATATGTAGATGGGATATCCGATCATAAAATCTATGGAAACAAAGACCTTGACCAGAATGTAACCTTTATCTATGGAAGGGCCAAATCGTCAAGATATTTCTACGATGACATCACTGCCAACAGTATCAATACACCTATCTCCGTTGTTGCTTACTGTGATCAGGACCCTGTAAACTGTTCGGCGATCTACAATATCACTTCTATGGATTTCAACAGGACAAACGAATATGACTGGTATCTTGTCAAGGGCCATGTAATGACACCTGACAATGATGGGAATATTTCATTGACTGCAACGTCACCCGATGTCACATCCGCTTTGGTCTCCGTGACATCACCGGTAAGCATCAACAACAGCAACGGAGTCGATCCAAATGTACAGGTCAGCACAACTGCTCCTGCAACGACCCGTCCTGTACTTGTCAATATTGATTTTGTGACTATGCTACCGACAGATACAAGCAGATGGCTGATTTACAATGAATTCAACAACAGTGTACCAAGCCCGTTCTACAAGGTACGATTTATAGGAAATGAAGGCTGGGCAGGACACGGCGACACGGGTCATGTGGTAGAGCACAATGCAAGCAAGACCAAAAACCAGCGTTTAGGATGGTAAATGAATAAAAGAAACAACACATTCCTGCGTCCCGCCATTGCCATGATCGAGCTGATCTTCGCGCTTGTCATCATGGCGATCGTCCTGCTTTCGGCCCCAAGGCTGATACACACTGCAACACAAAGCGGCTTTCTTTCCATGCAGCAGGAAGGTATTAATGAAGCAGCCTCCAAAGTCAGTCTTATCATGAGCTATCCCTGGGACGAAGCCAATACGGACTCGTCATTTCTTTCACCTATCCTGTATGTCAGCAACAGTGCCGACAGCAGTCTTAGGGAATTTAACAGTTCAGGGCGAAGAGCAGGAACACCAAAGCTGAGTACGCGCAGCTTCATACGTACAGACGGGAATAAGCTTAACGCATCGGCTGCACCGCTCGGATTCGATACCGGCGAGAACAATGACAATGATATCGATGATATGGATGATTTTGCCGATACGGCCATCGCTGATTCCTCTTTGCAATTCATTGATTCCAATGAAAATAATGTTGACTACATCGAAAATAACACCACCATTAACATCCATACAGCAATCAGTTATATGAACGATACACCCGCAGGAGGCACTTATGTTGACCCGGGAGCTGACGGCAAGATCACCTTTTCACCCCTGTTCGATGCAGCCGCTCCCGGCTATACGACAAATATAAAAAAGATAATTGTCACACTGACTAGTACAAGCACTGCGAGTGAACTGAACAATAAAAAGATAGTGCTCAAGGCATTCACCTGCAATATCGGTAACTACAGTTTCGAAAGAGATTTTTAATGATGAAATTAACCAAGTTTAAAAGATCGGCATTTACGATGCTGGAAGTTGTTTTTGTGATCCTGATACTCGGTATTGTCGCCTCCTTGGGTGCTGAAATCATCGCAAGGGTGTATTCAAGTTATATTTTGCAAAGGGCACAATACAGAGCTTCGGTTAAAACCGAACTGGCTGCTTTGGAAATTGCGAACCGTTTACGCTATGCCATTCCAGGTACTGTCGTTAGAAGACAAAGTACTTCTTCTCCTGTTTCTCAGGCGGAAGAACTGAGCAGCCCCATGAATTACTCGGCTGACAGCTATAATGTACTTCAGTGGGTTGCCTATGACGGTGACAGTTTTGAAGCACTTGACCCTGCTTCTTCTACAGGCAGGCTTCCCGGATGGAGTGGTTTTTGTGACCTTGATGCCAGTAGCAGGGATACTGTTAAAACACCGGGATCACGTTTGGGCTTTACTGACACTATCATACAGAACCTTTCCAAGAATTCGGCAGGTGCTTCAACAAAAAGTATTGCAGATGCAGTACTCTTTTTTCCCTATGATCTTACAGCGTATGGTATAGCAGGGGGGGCAGGTGACACCATTAGTCTCGACAGCAATATAACAGGTTCCGGCGTTGGTCTTGTTGAACAGTACAAACTGGCATGGACTTCCTATGCACTGGTTGTGGAGGGAAATGATCTTTATCTCTACTATAACTTTTCTCCGGCCTATGCTGCAGCCGATATCAACTCGACAAGCACCAGCAAATCTCTGTTACTTAAAAACATAACCAACTTCAAGTTCCAGGGAAGCGGACGGACAATCCGTTTTAAAATCTGTAAAGAAGAACCTATTACTGCAGATGCAAATGTATCTGCATGTAAAGAAAAGGCGGTATTCTAATGTATCTTTCCAGACAAAGAAAAGCATTTTCAATGATTACAGCGATCATAGTGATCGTTATTATGGCCACAGTTGCCATGCTGGTAATGAATATCGCGGGAAAAACCGTCAAAGAGACCACGGCACAATACCACAGGGAACAGGCAATGCTCCTTTCAAAAAGCTATACGGAATATGCAGTGCTGTCTGTCATGTCAAATGACAGAAACGGTACAAACCACTGCCTCAGAGACATTGACGGCCAAGTCAAAATAGACGAAAGCAGTGCTGTCACCGTTGCTAACGGCAACGGCTACAGGATACGTGTCAGGATCGCCTACATAGGGGAAGCATCTGAAGTCGCCTCCTGTAGTAATACACGTATCTTTAGCAATAGCGTAACAACGGTAAAGACACCTTTGAGTATTATAGTAGATACCTATGTGGAATATAAAGATCCGGAAAATACAAGCGGCGGATGGATCACTTACCATAAACGAACGCTTCAGAAGATATAAACATGAAACATACAAAATTGAATCATAACCAAGGAATTTCCGTGAAAACTATTGCTGATAAACCCATTCGTGTCAGCTCTGCCTTTACCATGATAGAACTTGTTTTTGTCATTGTTGTACTTGGGATATTGGCCGCGCTGGCAATGCCGAGAATTGACAGAGACATCCGTCAGGAAGCCGCACAGACGATACTTTCCAATATACGATACACACAACATCTTGCCCTTATGGACAACAAACAAAAATTTGATGATCCAAAATGGCAGCAGCGATTCTGGAAGATCATGTTCGGTACCTGCACCGGTACAGATAAGTTTTTTATGGTGGGCAGTGATGACAATACTGACAACGGAAGTTTTTTTGATAAAAACGAATCTGCCATCGACCAAACTTCCGGAAAACCTATGTTCTGGAGTAACGGAACAGATTGCAGTGACGGTGGTGACAATACAGTCAGTCCCCAGATCTTCCTTTCCAAAAAGTACGGTATCAACAACTTTGCATTCAGTGGCGGCTGTACTGGCATACAGTATATTGGCTTTGACAACCTGGGTCGTCCTCATGTAGGATTTGGAGGCAGTACATCACCGGACTACTCAAGCTACATGCCTAGTGACTGCAACATACAGTTTACATTCACAGATACATCCATACCCGCATTGAATGTAAGAGTCAATAAAGAGACAGGCTATGCATATATTATTGGGCAAGAAGACAATTCCTGATGATTTTATTCTTTTGAAGAGCCTTTCCATTTACCCTTTATTAAGCCTATTAAGTTACAATTAAGTATGGAGAATAAGGGGTCTCTTTGACCTTCTCCGTATCTAACATTAAAGGATTTATCATGAATAAAAGTATTACAGGAAGACACTTCGAACTGACCGATGCTATCAAAGCTTATGCAGATGCACTGCTCGACGGCCTCAAAAAATATAATTTGGACATTACCTCGGCAAACATTGTTATTTCGGCAGATGAGAAGAACGGGAAAAAAGGTTTTCATGTAGAATTCATTGTAAATCTCAAAGACAAGAACACGATCGTCATCACGCAGGTTGACAAAGATGTCTATGCCGCGATGGACCTTGCCAGCGAAAGAGTAAAAAAGGGTCTCAGAAGACACAAAGAGAAGATCAAAGACCATAAGGTCATGAGCTTTAAAGACATGGGTGAAGAAGCAGAAGCCGTTTCGGAAATCGAAACTGAAGATATTGAGATCGTACCTATGGATCTAGAACTGCACAAGCCTCTTGACTTCGAAGAAGCCATTGATGCGCTAAGAGCGGAGAAGAAAAGACAGTTCATTGTCTTTAACGACTACGATGGCCATATGCGGGTCATGTACAAAAGAGCTGACGGAAAATTCGGGCTCTATTAACAGACCGGGTTCAAACCACAATAATAAAACATTACCCCGGTAGGGGCAATCCCTTGTGGTTGCCCTTTTAAAATATATTTTTTCACATCCATTTTTGAGTACCCGCAAGGGGCACCCCTACGATTGTCCATTATGTACATTTTTACGGGTATTATCCATAAATTAAATCTACCGTAGGGGCAATCCATTATGATTGCCCTTCCACATGTACAATACCCCCACAATCCAAGGGTACCCACAGGTACCCCTGCGATTTACATCAATATGCACTTTTCACCCTTACCTTCGCATACTCCACTACTTTTTCATCTTCAGCCATATCCAGCCATTTGAACCTTTGCCCGCTTTGCATAGTACCGTCCAAAATATCTCCACTGTCTCGGAACTTCAAGTCTAATTTGGCAATATCGAAGCCATTTGTGGTCTTGGTAAATTGTGTGAGTCGATCATTGGCCTGAGTGTTGCTGTAAAGGTAACACCAGCTCTTCAGGCCGTTACGCCCTACCCGTCCCCTAAGTTGATGTAAAGTTGCAAGCCCCAATCTTTCCGCCCCCACGATGACGATAAGCGTAAGCCTGGGCAATGAGATACCCACTTCCACCACCGTAGTTGCCAGTAAAATATCGCCCTTCTCTCTGAATTCAAGTAAAATTTCTTCTTTTTGTTTGTCTTTTCCATGGGTGACATAGACATTCTCAAATTTACTTTCCCAAAATTCCCTGCTCTCATCCAAAGACTGATAGGGAACTTCGGAACTCTCCTCAACCAGAGGATAGATGATGAGTACCTGATGTTTCTGGGCTATCTCCTCTTTGATATGTGTAAGCAGATCCGGAAAATCTTGTCTGGAAATGGTTTGAGTAAGCACTTCTCTCTCAAACGGTGTTGTAGTAATGAGGCTTACATCAAGTAGTTCAGACTCCATCATAGCTTGAGTTCTGGGGATCGGTGTAGCGGAGAACTGTATGAAGTGTGGCTTCTTTCCCTCACCGCTCATTAAAGCTTCCAAGCTTTGCCGCTGTTTCGTACCGAAACGGTGCTGTTCATCTACCATCACCAAAGAAGCCTGCGGCAGGTCTTCCTTGTAGAGCAATGCATGCGTTCCTATGATAAAGTCAGCCTGTGCATAATTCCCTTCATCTTTACCCTGCATGACCAAAGCCACTTTGACATCTTTAGGAAGATGTTTGCATGCTTCCTCATAGAGTTGCAAAGCCAAAAGTGATGTAGGCGCCATCAGTATGCTTTTATACGGCAATGCCATCATCACGGAAGCCAGTATGACCATTGTCTTGCCTGAGCCTACATCTCCTACTACCATCCTTTTGGCTGCCCTCTCCTCACTTGCCAGATCAATTTGTATCTGTGTTATAACCTCTTTCTGTTCCGCAGTTAAAGTAAACGGCAAATTTTCCACAAAAGGTTTGATATCTCCTTTCAGTGCCCTAAGTGCAGGGAAATCAACCTTTTTGCCTCTGAGTTTTTTTAAGTGGTTAAATGCTTCTACAAATTTGAGCACATCTACAAGATCTGGTTTAAAAACACCGTTCTCATATACTTCTTCCAAACTTTTAGGAAAATGGATATGCATGAGAGTTGCCACTTCCTTGCTGTCAAGGCCCTCATTAAAAAGATTCTTTTCTGTGACATACACTTCCAGGAGAGAAGCGATCTCACTCTCTTTGAGAACAGTTTTATACTTAGGTGTGATCCTGCCGACCTGTTTGATGGACTTTGGCTGTACCATCTGCAGGTAGCCTTTATACTCTTCAAGCTTTCCCTGTATGACATGGTTGGAACCTGTTTCAAACAGTTTATGATGGTAAGGTGTCACACGAAAAAAAGTGGAAGAGAGCCGTCTGCCTGATCGAGTGAGGTTAAAAGTAACACGGAGTTTTCCATGATAGACAGAAGTATCTACAACTTTTGCCTCAAGTGTATTAACCTTACCGAGTTTCAGTGTGCTTGAGAGTGTTGTGTCATTATAGGAAGAAGGAATAATGAGTGCCAGGTCAAGCAGGGAATGGATCTTTAGTTTTTTAAACAGCTGTTTTGCTTCTTCCAACACTGCACTCCGTTTGTGAATTAACAATTAAAAAGTAAAAATTAATAATTATTGTTATGAATTATAACGAAGCTTTGAAAAGAATATAAGAAAATATGTCAGATTGTCATGTTTTATTCTGTAGGTTTGGTCACACCAAACGTCAAATCTCAATACGTATGGTAGGCAATTTAAATTGTGATATCAGTTTTGATTCCCCTAAGACGTTTGGCATGGCCAAACCTACTTTTTTGTCACAATGGAAAAAGAGAGGTTTGAAAGCTCTTTGTGAGCCGTGATGAATGTGTTCATCTCATCAAGTGTAACAGACTCTATTTTTTTCAACTGTTCTTTGGAGAAGCCCAATGGCCTGCCATAATAGTATTCATTATAGGCACGGTGAAGTCTTTGGGAAAGTGTTTCCATACGAAGCGGTTCGGAACCCAGCAAAAATTTCTTTGTGTCATCAAGCTCTTTTTGGGTGATCCCTTTGTTTACAAAATCATCTACCACTTTTTGCACAAGATCCTTGGCTTCTTCCTGCGTACTCAGTTTGGTCTGAAGGTATCCGCTGAGATAGGAGACCGGCTTTGTGCGTCTAAGTGCACAATATGCCCCATAGGTCAATCCTCTTTTTACACGTATCTCTTCCATTAAACGGGAACCGAACCCTGCACCGCCCAACAGGTACTCTGCTATTTTTGCTTTGTACTGGTCTTTTTCCCGGTATGAGTAGTCAAACGGTGCCCCAAAATAAATATAGGCTTGCTGTGTATCTTCGTCTGTCAGTACGGTCTCTTTTTTATCTGATGCTTTGATAGTTCCAACAGCCTGACTCTTTACCTTGGGCAAAAAGGTAAGCACTTCATTCAGGTATTTTTGTGCTTCTTTAAAAGAGATATCTCCCCCTACTACACCAATGACATTGTTATACCCCATATGTGATTTTACAAACTGTTTCATATCATCAAGAGAGATACTTTTCACACTTTCAATCGTCCCGTCATAAGGTCTTGCCAATGGTGAACCTTTAAAAAGTGTCTCTCTGAGCTTTGTTGCCGCAATGTAGTCAAAATCACTTTTTTTCTGCGTCAGCCAGCCGATCTTCTGACGTTTCACCTGTTCTGCCGCTTCTTTCGTATAATTAGGATCTTTCAGCAACTCTTTCAAACGTTCTACCGCATAAGGGAACTCGCTTTTAAGTGATGACAGATCTATCACAAAAGTTTCACGCCCGACATGTGCGGACAGATCGATAGCATGGGCATCAAGTTTTGTCGCGAACCCAACGCTCCCATCTTTTGCTGTACCTTCATTAAGCAGTTTTGCGGACATATCTGCCAAACCGTCTTTTGTATTGCTCAAATGTCCTGCATTTTTAAATACCAGCTGCATAGAGACAATAGGCACAAAATTTCCCGTCTCAAAAACTACAGGTACTTTTGCATCTTTAATCTGTATCTCTTTTACTGTTTCCGCCATCAATAATCCTTGTAATACACATAATATAATCAATAATTTTTTCATATCCACCTTCTCATTAATCACACGTTAGTGTGCCTTGTCGTGGTGAACGCCCTTGAAAGTAAAGCGATTCGAGAACCACGATGATTTTTTGCTTTGTTTTTTTAAAAAAATGAAGAGAAAAACAACGCCTCAATCCAAATAAGAGGCAATTGAACAAAACAAAATATTAATACCTTTCCAAAATCTCATACGCCGTATTGCGTTTTGCAGGCTTCTCCCCAATATCTTTAATGAGTCGTATCATCTCATCCTGATTCATCTCGTTCTTTGCTCCGGCAGCAGAGACGACATTCTCTTCCATCATGGTAGAACCCAGGTCATTCGCACCGAAAAGCAGGGCCATCTGGCCGATATAGCTTCCCTGTGTTACCCATGAGCTCTGAATATTCGGTACATTGTCCAAAAAGAGTCTGGCAACTGCCAGATATTTTAAATACTGATTTGAAGTACTCTTTGTGATCGTCGGCAATTCTCTTTTTAGCTGCGTATTGTCACTCTGGTAGGACCACATAATGAATGCCCTGAAGCCGCCAGTCTCATCCTGAAGCTGACGTACCAGATCAAA
Organism: Epsilonproteobacteria bacterium (ex Lamellibrachia satsuma); assembly: GCA_003934925.1. Classification (GTDB taxonomy): domain Bacteria; phylum Campylobacterota; class Campylobacteria; order Campylobacterales; family Sulfurovaceae; genus Sulfurovum. The sequence goes on along the minus strand of JQIX01000009.1, from coordinate 23,296 downwards.
ATGCTCTACGATCTCACGTGTGGTCTCTACCGTCCCGTACATCATCGTTGCAGTCGACTTAATCCCCAGTTTATGCGCTTCTCTGTGAACTTCCAGCCAGGTATCTTTGTCCAATTTTTTGGGAGCAATGATGTCACGGACCCTGTCAGACAGTATCTCCGCGCCCGCACCCGGTATGGAACTCAAACCTTTTGCTTTAAGCCTTGCCAGCACCTCTTTAATACCCAACCCAGAGCGTCTGGCAATATAGTCTATCTCTATCGCAGAAAAACCGTGAATAGTCACTTGAGGGTATTTGTTATGGATATGTTCTACAAGGTCCTCATACCACTCTATCTCAAGTTTGGGATGCACACCACCTTGAAAAAGTATCTGTGTCCCGCCGATAGCGACAAGTTCATCTATCTTCTGGTCTATTTCATCAAAGGTCAAGACATAGGCATCTTCTTTTTTCTCATGCGTATAAAAAGCACAGAACTTGCAGTCCACCCAACAGATGTTCGTGTAGTTGATATTTCTGTCTACAACAAAGGTAGTTACTTTTTTAGGATGCAGCTCCCTCTTTCTTTCAAGTGCCATCTTTCCTAAGGTTTTAAGATCGGCATTTTCTATGAGCTCTACCGCTTCATCGATGGTCATACGAGAAGTCATGCTGACTCCTCATTTGGATGCAAGTGGCTTGCCGATTGCATCCAGCACGCCATTGATAAATTTCGGTGATTTCTCATCTGCCAGCTCTTTGGCAAGTTCCACGGCTTCATTAATGATGATCGCCCTGTCTGTTTTTGCAATCAAGATCTCATACGCTCCCAATCTCATGATCGCCTTTTCCACCTTGCCGACGGCATCATAATCCCAGTCTGTTAAATGATTCTGTATCTCTTCATCGATCATGGCAAGATTTTCTATCGTACCTTCAAAAAGAGTATTGGAGAACTCTTTTTGTTTATTTCTTATCTTATCTTCTTCAAGTATTTCATCTGAAAATTTTGCAATATTCTCATTACCCAGATCATAGGCGTAAAGTAAACCAACTACTGCTGTACGTGCCTGATGCCTTGTTGCCATTATGCAAGCTCACCATATAAGTTAATAAGCTCGATAAGCCCTACCATAGCTTCTGCACCTTTGTTCCCGGCTTTTGTTCCTGCTCTCTCTATGGCCTGCTCGATACTGTCTACTGTAAGTACACCGAATGTTACAGGTTTACCATGTTTCAGTGTCATATTTGCAACACCTTTGGTTGCTTCTGCAGATACATAGTCAAAATGCGGTGTTGCACCACGGATCACTGCACCTACACAACATACAGCATCATATTTGCCCGAAGCAAGTGCTTTATCCAATGCGAACGGGATCTCAAAGGCACCAGGTACCAAGATAAGATCCAGGTCATCAGCATTCCCTCCATGCCTTGCATATGCATCCTGTGCACCTTCTACAAGTCTGTCTGTAATGAAATGATTGAATCTTGCATTAATGATCGCTACTTTTTTACTCTTATCTACCGATAATTGACCTTCTACTATTTTCATTTTTTTCCTTTTTAATATATTTTCCCTGTTATGCATATTGGGATTTGGCGTGTGACATGATCACATCTACAGCTACTCTACGATTGTTCTGATCGCATCGATCTGCTCTATCAATGCATCCAATTTGTTCAGTTCTATCATATTCGGCCCATCACTTAAAGCAATACTCGGATCAAAGTGTGTTTCAAAAAAGAAACCATCCACACCCACTGCCGCAGCCGCACGGGAAAGATACGGTACAAATGAAGAGTCACCTCCGGAACTTGCACCACCGGATGCAGGCATCTGTACAGAGTGCGTTGCATCAAATATGACCGGAGCGAATTCGCGCATAGTCACAAGCCCACGCATATCTACCACAAGATTTCCATATCCGAAACTTGAACCACGCTCAGTGAGCCATACATTATATTTTTTTGCATTCTCATAATTCACTTCACCGTCAAAGCCTCTGGTTTTAAGGACTTTTGCCACAGAATGCTCCATCGCAGCAGGTGCAAGGAACTGCCCTTTTTTAATATTTACTACTGCTGGAGTTTTTGCCGCTGCAACAAGCAGGTCTGTCTGGCGGGAAAGAAATGCCGGTATTTGAAGTACATCCGCTACTTCAGCCGCTGCCGCTGGCTGTGTATAATCATGTACATCTGTCAGGATCTTGTACCCGAACCGGTCTTTCACTTCCTGAAGCATTTTAAGACCTTCTTCCAAACCTGGCCCTCTAAAACTGTCTAAACTTGTACGGTTAGCTTTATCAAAACTTGCTTTAAAATAAAAGTCTTTTGTACAATCTTCATGGTATTTACCTAGTGATTCCGCGATCCTCATCACGTTCTCTCTACTCTCCAATACACATGGTCCGGCGATAAGTATCATCTGTTTCCTTTGGGAAGAGCTACAAGAAGCCCCGACATTATGACTAAGATTATACCCAAAACTGTCCAAAAATTTGGTATAGGATCTCCGAGCATCACACCAATAATGACAGCAAAGACAATATTGGTGTAACTGATCGTACCAACAATGCCTGCTTTGGTAAGTTCATATGCTTTTGTCATAAGCAGCTGTGAGATCGTGGCAAATACACCTACAGCAGTTACATACCCCCACTGCACTCCCTGAGGCATCACAAATTTGGCAAATAACCAGTCAAGCTCATTTGGTACATCCACATAAGGCGTGATAAGCATTAAAAAAAGTGGTGCTGCCGTACCTACCCCCATAAAGGACATCACGATGGCCCTGGTATCATAATATTTTCGAAGCTCACGGATAGACGTATATGCCAATGCCGCACCAATACCCGAAAAGATACCCAGTATGTCATATTTGTCAAATTCCCCACCCTGGGGCTGGGCCACAAGTACGATACCTATAAAGCCTAAAACAATGGCCAACAGGGCAGATTTCCTTAATTTTTCATGCAAGAAGAGATACGCAAAGATCGCCACGAATATGGGTGAAGTCTTATTATAGGTCACTGCCTCACCCAAAGGGATATAGGCCATAATATAAAAATATGCCAAAAGAGCGGCAAAGCCCATAGAACCTCTAAACAGAAGTAGTAAAGGTTTACCGCCTATCTGCTTGAGCGGCACTTTGTAGATCGCTATACCTACAAGCAGGACCCCGAATATATTTCGAAAAAACGTGACTTCCAGAGGCGGCAATACCTGACTTACTACTTTGGCGAACCCGCCCATGGCTGCAAAACTCAGTGAGGCCAAGAGCATAAAGAGAATGCCCCTGTCCATATTTTTGATCATTGTTTTCATTTTTAATTTCTAATTTTTAATTTCTAATTTTTAATTTTTACGTGGAAGTGTAGCATAAGGGCACCTCTAATAACCCTGAATACTCATAATAGATTTATGATCTATCATGCGTCTCCTGAACAACCTCAGCCAATTCATGTTCTGCCGAAACATCAATATTCAAGTTTTCTTCAGTAAGTATGCCGGCTTCCGGGTTATTATAAACTGCTGCATTGAATTTGCCTTCACTTTTTGCAACGATTACAGAGACAGCGGCATCTCCTGAAACATTTACTGCAGTACGTATCATATCCAGCAATCTGTCTACCCCAAGAATAAGGCCTATGCCTTCTACAGGAAGTCCTACTTGAGTAAACACCATTGAGAGCATAATAAGCCCCACCCCTGGAACACCTGCTGTACCGATGGAAGCCAAGACCGACATCAGAATAACGGTCAGATAGCCCATCATACCGAGTTCAACCCCATAAGCATTGGCAATGAATACCGTGGCAACTCCCTGCATGATAGCTGTTCCATCCATGTTGATGGTCGCCCCGAACGGTACAGTGAACGAAGCAACAGAATTGTTCACTCCCAGTCTGTCGATCACTGTTCTTAAGGTAACCGGGATCGTCGCATTCGAAGAAGATGTACTGAATGCAAAAACCTGTGTTTCACGCATCTTTTTCAGGAAGACAGAAGGGTTCATTCCGGAAAATACTTTTAATACCACCATTAAAGTAACAAAAAGATGTATCATCAAAGCAAAGATGAGTACCAGCACATACCCTGCAAGATCTGCAAGAAGACCAAGACCCAGGTTCGCTATAGCTTTTGCAAGCAGTGCAAATACAGCATAGGGGGCCACTTCCATAACAAGAGTTACCATTTTCATCATGATCTCATTACTTATTTCTATGAGTTCCACTATGGGTTCTGCTTTTTCTCCAACCATCAGTATGGAAACACCCGTTAAAATAGAGAAAAAGATGATCTGGAGCATCTTCCCGGAGGCCATTGCATCTATGATATTACCCGGAATGATATCTATAATAACCGTACTTAGCGGTGGTGCTTCCTTAACGGTAAATACAGCAGCGGTACTGAGATTTGCATTTTCCCCTATACCGATCATTGTCGCGATGGTAATGGCAAGCATTATAGCAAGCGCTGTAGTGAGAAGATAAAAGATAAAAGATTTCGCACCTACTTTTCCCAAAATATTGATATCTCCTATACCCAGTACCCCGGAGATAAGTGAGAAAAAGACCAGTGGTACCACAAGCATCTTAAGTGCGGTAACGAACATTTTTCCTATAATAAAAAAAAGCCCATTGACAATATTGTCCTCTACAAAAGTACCCTCTTTATATCCAAGAAGATTAATAGCCAATCCAGCCAAAATACCTAAACCCATACCTATAAGTACTTTTGTGGTTAATGTCATCTTTGTTTGTTCCAGCATTCTCTTTCCCCCCTTGAACTAAACTATTTAATCCGCTTTGACACCAGATCACCAAACATAATAAGATCTTTTAATACAGCCTTTTGGGCAATACCATCCTTTCCTACAGCCAACATCACTTCGCCTTTATTGCTTGAAAATATTTTCTGGTAGATGATCGCAGTCATATACCAGTAATCACCTTTGCCTAATGTTTTTTCATATTTTTTTATATCCTTTACAGTAGGTATTTTCACTTCTACCAAACCATTTTGACGTTCTGCTCCTACTGCAGAGAACTTATAGATACCTGCTTTTGATTTATTTTTTATTATTTTGGAAAGATTGAAATAGAGTGTCAACAGATCATTTTTACTATAAAAATCCAATACGGAGTGTCCTTCTCCTGTCACTTTGCCTCGATTTTTTTTCAGATAATCTTTTCTGACTCTCTTTTTTTTATGATCGATATAATAGGTCTTTTCAATATATTTTTTCCCATATGTTTTGATCACTTTATAGGTATCTGAAATAAACATACCATTTACTATATGCCCTTTACTGAGATGTCTCTCTTTTCTGTTTTGACTAAGTACTTTGGCCAAGCCTGTTGCCTTCATACCTATATCTATAGTATAGTTATTGCCTTTTGTCGTTAGATGTGCATCAGCAATTCCCATTTCCCCCAATACCCCAAAGCTCACTTTGTACTTTACATTCAATACCTTTGCGTTTACCATGGATGAAAACAATATCAGTACCCATATGACCATAAAACTTTTTTTCATTTAGTTTGCTCCAATATTATAGTTTGAACTAAATTCTACTATAATTATATGGATAAAAACGTGAAGGACATAAAATATGGCAGCGACACCCTCTTTGGAAGTAAATGCGACACAAACTTTAGATGTCATAAAGAATTTGGATATGGGTTTTGCCCAAACCATGCAAAACTGGCTTACCCCGATATATACATCAAAATACGGAGCATTTTTTCAACAAACTTTTTTTGATATTCCGCTTGCAAATTTTATTTTGGCTATTTTAGTCTTTTTATTTATTTTGGCTCTGCGAAAATTCTTTACCAAAATAGTCATTGTCTTTCTACAAAAAATGGCTAGGAACACTTCAACTTTTTATGATGACAGGATCATATCATCGATTAAGGATCCCCTGGCTTTTGCATTTATCATACTGGCTTTGCATCTTTTCTTTTTACTTATCTTCAAAGAGACCCAAACCATTGAAAATATACTCAATACCCTTCTTGTTTTTGATATATTCTGGATGATCCTTGCTGTTGCAGAAGCTTTACGCGGGCTTATTTACAATATAACAGGAAAACTAGATACCGACCTTTCCAGAGAAATGGGAAATTTTATTCTTAGAATTATTAAATTTTTGATAGGAGCTCTGGGTCTTGCAGCCATGCTTCAGATATGGGGGATAAATGTCACTGCACTTATCGCTTCTTTGGGACTCGGTGGTTTGGCATTTGCACTTGCAGCCAAAGATACTGCTTCAAATCTTTTTGGTTCCTTTTCTCTCCTTGCCGATAAGTCTATTCGTATAGGAGAATGGATCAAAGTGAACGGGGTTGAAGGGGTTGTGGAAGATATCGGTATGAGAACGACAAAGATACGTTCGTTTCAAAAATCCCTTATCACTGTTCCAAACCAGATCGTAGCCAATCACCCCATAGAGAATTTTTCAAGAAGAGGTATCAGACGGATCAAAATGGATATAGGATTAACCTATAGTACGACAAGTTCTCAAATATCCCAGATCATCAGAGATATCAAAGAGATGCTCCAAACTCATGAAGGCATTTCCCAAAAAGACAGCCTCATGGTCAACTTTGATGCATTTGGCGACAGTGCACTGAATATTTTTATTTACACTTTTGCCAATACTTCCAACTGGGAAAAATATTTGCAGACTCTCGAAGAGATCAATCTAAAGATCATGAAAATCGTTGAAGAGAATGGATCATCCTTCGCTTTCCCGTCACAATCTATTTATGTGGAACAGTTACCAAAATCGTAAGGTGCGTATTCACGCACCTTGCACGGAATAATATGCTATAATACGCGTAACTATCAAGAAAGAAACAATCAATATGCAAGAACAAAAACTAAAAAAAGTAGCCATACTGGGACGGCCGAACGTAGGGAAAAGTTCCCTTTTTAATCGTTTGGCAAGACAGAGAGATGCTATCACTTCAGATATCTCAGGTACGACCAGAGATGTTAAAAAGCGTATCGTGACCATTTCTGGGAACCGTGACTTTGAGGTCATTGACACAGGAGGGATAGATTACAGCTCAGAGCTTTTCTCAAAAGTAGCAGACTTTTCCATGCGGGCTGCGAATGCAGCAGATATCATCATTTATATGGTCGATGGAAAGACACTGCCATCTGAAGAAGACAGAGAACTCTTTTATAAACTTCAAACCCTGAACAAGCCACTTGCCCTGGTGGTCAACAAGATCGACAATGACAAAGAGGAAGAGCGCTACTGGGAATTTTTGGAGTTTGGTGCCGATGCCACCTTCCCCATGTCGGTCAGTCACAACAGATACTTCAATGACTTTTATGCCTGGCTGGAGCAGTACATACCTGCCAGAGAAGAGAAACCGGAACTTGAACTTTCCGAAGATACAGAGATCGACCCGTTCGATGAGATCGTTCGGGATATCAACGAGCAGAAAGAAGAACTTGACAACAAGATCAGGGTTGCTATCATTGGACGTGTCAACACAGGAAAAAGTTCTTTGCTTAATGCACTGCTTGGTGAAGAACGTTCAGTCGTCTCCGATGTTGCGGGTACCACTATAGACCCCATTGATGAAACTATCGAACACAATGGGTATGAGATCACCTTTATCGATACTGCGGGTATACGAAGAAGAAGAAGCAAGATCGTAGGAATCGAAAAATACGCACTTGGGCGTACTACAGCCATGCTGGAACAGGCAGATCTTGTTCTGCTTATGATCGATGCGACTGTAGGAGTGACAGAACTGGATGAAAGGGTTGCGGGGCTCATAGAAAAATACCGGCTTGCCTGCCTTATCGTCATTAACAAATGGGACATCAGAGAAGAGAAAACGTACGAAGAAGCAGTAAATGAGATTCGCGATGAATTAAAATTTCTGCACTATGCACCACTTATTACCATATCGGCAAAGACAGGTATGCGTGTAAATAAGATACTAGATCAGATTACAGCCATTTATGAGCGTTACAAACAGCGTATTCCAACTTCAAAACTCAATGATGTTTTAAGGGAAGCGATGAACAGACACCATGTTCCTTCACACAACGGTGCTGTGGTCAAGATAAAATTCGCTACACAATACGAGACAAAACCGCCTAAGATCGCTCTCATATCCAACAGGCCAGATGGCATACACTTTTCCTACAAACGCTACTTGGCGAATTATCTGAGAAGTAAATTTGACTTTGAAGGGGTTCCCCTGGATATCGTTGCCAGAAAAAGAGGTGAGCGTTTCGATGAAGAGTAGTATGAGTGAGCAGTGAGCAGAATTTGACATAATGCACATGACAAGTCAAGTAAAATAGGGACTTTTTATAAAAAAACATACCTAAATTCCTCATTCCTCATTCCTCATTCCTCATTTTCCTGCTATAATTTTGAAAAAATTATAGCAGGAACAAGACTATGCGTGTACTTACAGGAATCCAGGCTTCGGGCAAACTTCATATAGGAAACTATTTCGGAGCCATGAAACCTATGATAGAGCTTCAGGAAGAACATGAGCTTTTTACATTTATCGCTAATTATCATTCTCTTACCACTTCCAAAGATGCTGCCACACTTAGACAATTTACAATAGATGCTGCCGTTGATTATCTTTCGTTGGGCATAGACCCCGAGAAAACCACTTTCTGGGTACAAAGCCATGTACCCGAAGTACTTGAACTCTACTGGATACTCTCAAAATTCACACCTATGGGACTGCTTGAACGTGCACATAGCTACAAAGACAAAGTGGCGAGAGGCATTCCGGCCAGTCATGCTCTTTTTTCATATCCTGTACTGATGGCTGCAGATATTCTAATACTTGATACCCAGAAGGTTCCAGTAGGGAAAGACCAGATCCAGCATGTTGAAATGACAAGAGATATCGCTATCAAGTTCAACAATGAATATGGAGAACTCTTTACACTTCCCGAGCATATGGTCCAGGAGGATGTAGCAACCATTCCCGGTATAGACGGGCAAAAGATGAGTAAAAGTTATGACAATGCCATTGACCTCTTTATGGATGAAAAACCTTTACAGAAAAGATGCAACAAGATCATCAGTACATCTACCCCGCTCGGCGAACCTTTAGAATATGAAGAGTGCCACATTTACAATCTTGCTGCGCTCTTTTTAAACGAAGAGCAGAAACAGGAGCTCAGGGAACGTTACAAAAGCGGTAAAGAGGGCTATGGCCACTTCAAAAAATATCTTAAAGAACTTATCTGGGAAGAGCTTGCTGAAGCCAGAGAAAAGAGAGCCTATTACCTCGATCATATGGATGAAGTCAATGACATTTTGGAGCAGGGTGCCAAAAAAGCGCGTAAAATAGCTGATGCCAAAATGGAAAAAGTAAGAGATGCGGTAGGACTATTGTAAAGGTATCCTGTCAAAATTATTCCGGATCAATATCAACTTTTATTGATAGGTTCCGTTTTTACCGATATTTATCTGTTTTATATTCATGGTCTTTCCAAGTATATGCGTAACAAGATCCTGATCAATATGGTCTGTACTGTAAAGTGTGATCTTCAATGCACCCTCATTATCATGCCCTTTCTCCTGCCCTAGAGCAAGCAGGCGTTTGGCAATAGCTTCTCCGGTATGAATAAGATTAAGCTCTCTTTGCATAATATATTCGATCATTTCAGCAACCAAAGGGTAATGTGTACACCCCAAAACGATCGTATCTACACTACTGTCCTTCATAGGGGCCAGCCACATCTCCAGCATTGCTTTGGTACTGCTGTCATCTTTTTTACCTTTTTCGATCTGTTCAACCAGCCCGGGACAAGCCTGTTCAAAAAGTACAACATCTTTTTCATGTGCCAGAGCATTTACCAACTGCTGATATTTATTACCTTTGAGCGTCGCAGGAGTGGCAAGTACGCCGACTTTCCCTGTATTTGTCTGTTCAATGGCAGGCTTGATACCTGGCTCAGTACCTATAATAATAATTTGGGGAAATTTTTCTCTCAATATTTTTACCGCGGCAGAAGTCGCTGTGTTGCAGGCAATGATCAATGCATCGATCTGATGATTATCTATAAAATATTCCGTAATTTTTAAACTGTATTGGAGTATCTGTTCAGGTGTCTTTTCACCATAGGGTGCATTCTTTGTATCGGCAATATAGAAAATTTCTGCGCCTTTGATCACTTTAGTCAGGGATTGTACGACCGTTAAACCTCCCAGCCCTGAATCAAAGACACCAATCCTTAACGCCTCATCATTCCTCATTCCTCATTCCTCACTTGATAAAAGCAAGAGCTTTTATCAAGCTCCTTCATTCATTAAAGAGAGAAACTCTGCATTATTTTTTGTTTTCATCATTTTAGAGAAAAGGAATTTAAGACCCTCTACTTCTTCCATGTTCTGCATTGCATTTCTGAGTGCCCATACTTTTTGAAGTGTTTCGGGATCTACCATAAGTTCTTCTTTTCTTGTACCGGACTTTGTTACGTCTATCGCAGGGTAGATACGTCTTTCGGACACATGACGGCTGAGTACTACTTCTGAGTTACCTGTACCTTTGAACTCTTCAAAGATCACTTCGTCCATGCGGCTTCCCGTATCGATAAGCGCTGTAGCGATGATGGTCAAAGAACCGCCCTCTTCTATGTTTCTGGCTGCACCGAAGAAGCGTTTCGGTTTATGGAGTGCATTGGCATCCACACCGCCGGAAAGTACTTTCCCTGAACTCGGCGTTACCGTATTGTAGGCACGTGCCAGTCTTGTAATAGAGTCCAGTAAAATAATGACATCTTTACCCATTTCCACACGTCTTTTGGCTTTTTCTATGACCATTTCAGCTGTACGTACATGGTTCTGTGCAGGCAGGTCAAATGTTGAAGCATAGACTTCACCTTTAACTGAACGCTGCATATCTGTCACTTCTTCCGGTCTTTCATCTACCAAAAGTACCATCAGTGAAGCATCAGGATTGTTGTGTGTCACACCATGTGCAAGTTCTTTTAGCAGTTCCGTTTTACCCGTTCTTGGAGGTGCAACGATCAAGGCTCTCTGTCCTTTTCCGATAGGTGAGAACAGATCAAGTACACGCCCCGTCATCTTCATGGGATTGTACTCCATTTTTAACTGCTCAGAAGCATAAAGCGGTGTAAGGTTGTCAAAAAGCGGTCTCTGTTTAGATTTCTCGGGAGCAACATAGTTGATGGCTTCTATTTTAAGAAGCGCATAATATTTTTCCTGATCTTTTGGCGGACGCACCTGTCCTGTAACGATATCACCGTTTCTCAGTGCAAAACGTTTGATCTGTGTACCGCTTACATATGTATCGTTGCTGGAGTTTGCAAAGTTCCCGTCGATGGAACGCAAGAAGCCATACCCGTCATTCATCACTTCAAGGATACCTGTATAGAGAATGAACCCTCCCTGGCTTACCTGTGATTTAAGGATCTCGAAAATAAGGTCTTTTCGCTGGAATTCATTTGGATTTTCAACTTTGACTTCTTTTGCAATAGTCACCAGTTCATCAAGTGGTTTTTGTTGTAAGTCTTCGATCTTGTACCCTTGTACAGGCACATGTGTTCTGTTTTTTCTATGGGCATTGTTGCCGTTAGAAGATTTTTTATTGTCGCTCATAATTCCTCTTAATCTGGGTATGAAATTTGGTAATGTAGATATACAATAGCATTTATCTATCTATCGTGTAGTAGCCGTATTATAATCCTTTTTGGCTGAAAAGTCAAACAAGACAACTATCAGACAACCATCAGCCCATCAAAGCATAAAAAAGCAAAGGCGGATAAAGTCCTACCCCCATAAGGAAAAACCAGGAAGGGATCTGCCATTCCAACATATCTGCCAGATCATGAGAGACATTGTGTTGGATAAAAATCTTTTTGATAAGTTCGATTTTATAGAACATATCAAATATTTTAAGCGTTAAGATCAAGATCATATAGATATTGAATGTATCGGTTGCGATTACTACAAAGAGTATGAAATAAAAAGCAGGATGCATTAAGAAAAAGAAAAAAATGCTCTTTTTGTACCATGTATAAAGCCTTTCCATCACCCCGTACAATGTATTTGCCCGCTGCATATAAGCTTCAAAAAGTTCCAGCACAATTAAAATAGATGTAAGTAAAAATACATTTTCCATAGGGGGATTTTACCCATATTTGGATAAAATCCATCTCATATCTACTTAAGGGAAATCTTCTTGGCAGAAATAGCTTGTACCCATTGTAACCTCAAATTCGATGAATCCGTCATGATCACGGAAGAACAGAACGCTAAAACACTCTATTTCTGCTGTAAAGGCTGCCAGGGTGTCTACCATTTACTTGAGAACGAAGGACTGGACACTTTTTATGATAAACTCGGTGATACACAACTGCAACCCGCAACCCAATTGACTGATGATCTCCACAAATTTGACCTGGAAGGCTTTAAAAACAAATATATTAAAGTACATGATGATGGTCTTTATGAGATCAACCTCATCATTGAAGGTATTCACTGCTCAGCCTGTGTCTGGCTGAATGAAAAAGTACTCCATAAAACAGAAGGGGTCATAGAAGCTACCATCAATTATACCAACAACAAAGCCAAGGTCATATGGGATCCTGAAGAAGTAAAACTCTCCAGGATCATAGAAACTATTCGTTCTATCGGCTACAACGCCTACCCCTATGACCCGACACTGCAGGAAGAGAGAGCCGTAAAAACACGTAAAGCATATTACTCACGCATTCTTGTAGGTGTATTCGGTACGATGAATATTATGTGGATCGCCATTGCCCAATATGCAGGATACTTTACCGGTATGCAGCAGGGGTTCAAAGATATCCTTAATGTTGCAGAGTTCATTCTGGCGACACCTGTACTTTTTTACAGCGGATGGATCTTCTTTCGCGGTGCATACTATGGATTCAAGAATCATATCGTCAATATGGATACCCTGGTAGCCTCGGGGGCTGTCTCTGCCTATATTTATTCTATTTATGCCATGGTCACACAAAGCGGGGAGGTCTATTTTGATTCTGTAGTGATGATCATCACTTTTGTACTAGTAGGTAAATACCTGGAAGTACTCAGTAAAAAAAATGCTGTCGATACTCTCGATAGCATTATGGGAAGTACACCGACCGAAGTCACCATACTCAAAGAGGGTATTAAATCTCTTATAGGTATAGAGAATGTTGAAGTAGGTGACATCATAGAATTAAAACCCGGTGAGAAAGTAGTGATCGACGGGGTGGTTACTTCGGGACAGGGAAGCTTCGATGAGAGCTCCCTTACAGGAGAGAATGAACCTGTCTATAAGCAAAAAGGCGATGAAATACTCAGCGGGTCTATCTGCCTTGATTCGGTACTACATTATAAAGCCAGCAAAGATGCTTCCCATTCCCTACTTACTTCCATTGTCAACCTGCTTGAAGAATCCATTACCAAAAAACCACATATAGAGCAACTGGCCAATACTGTTTCAGGGTATTTTTCCAGTATTATTCTGATCATTGCTTTACTCACTTTTACAGGTTGGTACCTATGGCACGGAAGTTTTGAGACCGCACTGATCGTAGGTATTTCTGTGATCGTTATCGCCTGTCCCTGTGCATTGGGACTTGCAACTCCGATGGCAACCCTGGTGGGTATCGGGATCGCTGCAAAAAGGGGTCTGCTGTTTAAAGAAGCCGGCTTCCTTGAAACGATGGCAAAGAGCAATCTTTTAGCCCTGGACAAAACAGGTACCATTACTGAAGGAAAGCCTTCTGTAATAAAAGCCAAGTTATATGAAGGGTTTGATCCTGCCTTGCTTTTAGCGCTTGTCAATACTTCAAATCACCCTATTTCTAAAGGTATCGCTTCCTATCTTAGGGAACAGAACACTTCACTTGAATCTCTGCCTCTTGAAGACATAAAAAGCATTGAAGCCAAAGGGATAGAAGCTGCATGCCAGGGGAAAAAACTTTTAGGGGGAAATGCTGCCCTGCTTAAAGCTTTCAATATACACATTGATGAGCATTCGGAAAATTCTCTCTTCTTTTTTGCCATAGACAATATACTTGTCGCACGCTTTGAACTTACAGACACCATTAGAGAAGGAGCAAAAGAAGCGATCGCCAAAATAAAAGCATTAGGTATCAAAGTTGTGATGCTTACGGGTGACCATGAGAAGAGTGCTTCTAAAGTAGCCAGAGCAGTAGGCATAGAAGAAGTCCACACCAGACTTCTTCCCCAAGAAAAATCAGCTCTCATCAATGAATTCCAGACTCATGGAGATATCGTTGTCATGGTAGGAGACGGGATCAATGACACTATTGCCCTTGCCAATGCCAATATTGCCATTGCTATGGGGCAAGGTGCAGATGTGGCAATTAATGTAAGTGATGTTGTACTTTTAGATGAGAAACCACAAAGTATCTATGAAGCATACCAGATCTCTAGACGTACTTTCAGAGCCGTAAAAGAAAATCTGGGTTTCTCTTTGTTGTATAATGTCATAGCCGTACCACTTGCTGTCATGGGATTTGTCAATCCTTTGGTTGCTGCCCTCTCTATGAGTTTAAGCTCACTGGTGGTGGTAGGAAACTCCATGCGGATCAAAATGTTAAAATTTAAAAATGAAAATATATAAGGAGTGAAAAAGAATGAGTGAAAATATCATTATCCTAATGTTGACCGTTTCTACTTTTTTAGGTGCCTTAGGTCTCATAGCCTTACTTTGGGGTGTCAAGACAGGTCAGTTCGATGACCAGTCCAAATTCATTGATGCTGCACGTTATGACAACGAAGAGGATCTCAAGGATGCAGTCATGATGGAAAAAAAGAAGAAAGAACGTGAAGAAAAAAAGAGAAAAGATAAAGAGAAGAAAAAAAACTATATGCCGGCAGATTAGTTTATTTTAAATTTATATGTTACAAACAATAAAATTATGCTATCATTATATGAATAAATATGAAAGGTTATGTCATGTACTTCAAGAAACTTATTTTAGCAACACTTTTACTTACCGGCACCATCAGTGCAGAAACAAATATCGGCATCAATATCAATAACGAAGATGTGGAACTTCTTGGAGAACTTAACTTTAATACACTCACAGATTATTCCAGTGGGACAACTTATATTCTAGGAGGAAGCTACCTTCATACAGATGGAGATAATTTGGCCACTTTGGGATTCAGGGGGCAAAATACACTGCAGGGAGTAGAAGGACTTACGCTTGCGATTGGTGCCAAATTCATCTTTGCAGATGATTTCATGGCTCTTCCGTTGATGGCAAAAGCAACCTATGCCCTTCCGCTTATCGACACCATACCTACCACATCACTTGCAGCAAGCTTCGCTTATGCACCTTCTGTACTCACTTTTGTAGATGGAGAAACATATACAGAGTTCAGACTTGAAGCCGATATGGAAGTCATCTCCAATGTACATATCTTTACCGGGTATAGAAACATCGATACAGAGTATGGCAACTTCGATAAAACATTCAACAACAGTTTTTATGGAGGGATGAAGCTTAGTTTTTAAGTAAAAAGACCTTCATTTTGGAAATAACGGACAAGACTGCACAAGGAGGGAAAATGAGAGGTATTAAAATACAATATATGAGGGTCACTAAATGACAGATCACATAACCCCTGTTAAAAAAAGCATTTTTAGAGAGTATGATATACGAGGGATCTTTAGAGAAGAGCTCAATGAACAGAGTGTTAAACTCATAGGGTATTACCTTGGTCAGAAGATCAGTGGAGACAAGATCGTCGCTATCGGTTATGATGCGCGATCACACTCTCCACTCCTAAGAGATTATCTTACGTCCGGACTTAATGCAGCAGGATGTACCGTACTGGATATGGGCATGGTAGCTACTCCGGTAAACTATTTTAGCAATTACCAAAAGATCAAAGATCTCAACTCAGATAGCTCCTCACTCCTCATTCCTCACTCCTCACTCGAAGCATCACCAGATGCTTCAATAATGATCACTGGTTCCCATAATCCCTCTGAATACAACGGGTTCAAGATCACTATAGACAAAAGTCCTTTTTTTGGTGAAGCGATCTATGCTCTAGGCGATGAGATCATTGAAAACCAGGATAAAATCATTCCTGACAATATAAAGAAGATCGATATAGACGTTAAAACACCTTATATCAACTATATGGTTGAACAATTCTCTCGTCTGAAAAACTTTCCTAAAAAAATAGTTATTGACTGCGGTAATGGCGTTGCCGACACAGTGATCACAGATATTTTCGATAAGCTGTCATTGGACTATACCGGACTTTATTGTGAACCGGACGGAACATTCCCAAACCACCACCCCGATCCTTCTGTGGAGAAGAATCTTGCCGATGTGAAAAAAGCTTTAGCAAAGGATGGGGACATCGCTTTTGCCTATGACGGGGATGCTGACCGTATTGCCGTACTTACCCATAAACATAACATCAAAGGGGACCAGCTGGCACTGCTTTATGCAATACAGATGAAAAACCCTACTGTCATCGGTGAAGTCAAATGCTCCCAGGTCATGTACGATGAACTCAAAAAGCGCGGAGCAAAAACCATTATGTATAAAACAGGACACTCCAACCTCAAGGTCAAGATGAAAGAGACCAATGCAGACCTTGCTTGTGAAGTGAGCGGACATATTTTCTTTAAACATCGTTATTTTGGTTACGATGATGCCATTTATGCTACCCTGCGAATGCTGGAACTCATCGCTGATGGCATAGATCTGGATAAAGAGATAGAGGCTCTACCACAGGTTTTTTCAACAGAAGAGATCAGAGTAGAAACGACGGAAGAAGAGAAATTTCCTATTATTAACAAAGTCAAAGAACTGCTTAAGAATCCTCCGGCTGATTTCCCCAAGATACTCAACATTATTGATGTAGATGGTGTACGTATCAACTTTGAAAAAGGCTGGGGACTTGTCCGTGCCAGCAATACTACTCCTGTGCTCGTTACACGGTTTGAATCAACAGATGAGACAATGGCAAAAATCTATGAAAAGAAAGTCAATGATCTTATACTTCAGGCAAAGAATCTATTATGATAAATAAACTTTATTTCACAACGACCAACGAAGAGGCGCAGAAAAATGCTTTTGATGCCATTGAAGAAGAGCAAAGCAGCATTGGCTACTATGATCTCCCGGAACAGAATATCAGCTCCATACTGGACTACTGTGACACTATTTCCCTTACTGTAGAGGCCATTGCCGTCATAGGGATAGGAGGAAGTTCGCTGGGAGCCAAAGCTGTTTATGAATTTATCAAACCTGTGAAAGATCTTCCACGTAAACTATATTTTTTTGAAAGTACGGATCCTATCAATATTACCAATCTGCTCTCCAAACTTGATATTAAAAAAACCCATTTCCTTGTTATCTCCAAATCAGGCAATACAGTAGAGACCTTTTCTATCTATAAATATATCTATTCATTGCATAATGATCCTTTTGCCTACACGTTTATCACAGATCCCGGTTCCCCCCTTGAACAGTATGCCAAAGAAGTCAATATATCCGTACTGCATCTTCCGGAAAATGTCGGAGGAAGGTTCTCTGTACTCTCAACTGTAGGACTGGTCCCGTTAGCACTGTGCGGTATCGATATTCAAAGTCTGCTATCAGGTGCAAAAACCATTAAGGAAAGTTTTTTTGAACATGGCTATATCCAGGATACACTTCTTAAAAAAGCAACCTATTATGCAAAAAACCATGCACAGTACCATATTAACTGTATTTTTGCCTACTCTGAGACACTCAAATACTTTTGTGAATGGTATGTGCAACTCTGGGGTGAAAGTCTGGGAAAACTTCAGCGTCATAGTGCATTTCATGTAGGTCTTACACCCGTAGGACTTATAGGGCCTAAAGATCAACATTCTTTTCTCCAACTCATTATGGAAGGGACCAGAGACAAATCCGTCACTTTTATTAAAATCGAAGATTTCCATGATAGTATCCGCATTCCTGATATCTCATTGGCACACCTGGAATCTCTTGATATACTCAACAATAAAACGTTTTCCCAATTAATCAATATGCAATGTGATTCTGTCATTGAAGCTTTACTGGAACAGGAGAGTATCCCGTTAGATACGATCAGTATTCCAAGTATCTCTGAATACGATATCGGTTCCCTGATCTACTACTATGAGCTTCTTACTTCACTTGTAGGTGAACTTATAGATGTCAATACCTATAATCAACCGGGTGTAGAAGCAGGAAAGATCATTTTAAAGAAGAAATTACAGGGAATATAGGATTTTTTGTCTGCAGAGCTTTCTAATAGCATTTACGGTAAAATATTGATTCAACTTCTGATAAAAATGAGAACGATACAATGATAAAAAAATGCCTTTTCCCTGCAGCAGGCTATGGGACACGTTTCCTTCCTGCCACCAAAGCTACTCCTAAAGAGATGCTTCCTGTCCTGACCAAACCACTTATCCAATACGGTGTCGAAGAAGCAGTAGAGGCAGGGCTTCACACAATGGCGATCATCACAGGTAGGGGCAAACGAGCCATAGAAGACCATTTTGACATTTCCTACGAACTCGAACATCAGATCAAAGGAACATCCAAAGAGCCGCTTCTTGATGAGATTCGATCATTGATCGGTCAATGTACCTTCTCCTACACCAGGCAATTAGAGATGAAGGGACTCGGACATGCCATTCTAACAGGCGAAACCCTCATAGGGAACGAACCTTTTGCCGTCATCCTGGCAGATGATCTCTGCACAAACGACCATTCCCCAATGGCTAATAACGAATTACCAATTACGGATGCCAAAGGCATCCTTTCCCAAATGATCGAAGTTTATGAAAAATACCAATGCTCCATTGTTGCTATTGAAGAAGTCCCTATGGACCAAACCCATAAATACGGTGTGATCGCAGGGAAACCGGTTGACAATACAACCGATATATTTCGTGTAACAGACATGGTTGAAAAACCGGAACCAAAAGATGCACCGACCAACATGGCGATCATAGGACGCTACATTCTTACTCCTGATATCTTTGATATTCTTAGAGGAATACAACCGGGCAAAGGTGGAGAAATACAAATAACAGATGCTCTACTGGAACAGGCAAAACAGGGAAAAGTCATCGCTTACAAATTCAAAGGCCAACGTTTTGACTGTGGCTCTGTTGATGGCTTTGTTGAAGCTACAAATTATTTTTATACACGATCTGTACAAAAATAATTTAAAACAACTAAAAGGATATTAAAATATGAAGATCAGCGTAATCGGTACAGGCTATGTAGGATTAGTATCAGGAGCTTGTTTTGCAGATATGGGTAACAATGTCACCTGTATAGATATAGATGAAAAGAAAGTGAGATCCCTTCAAGAAGGGATCGTTCCTATTTATGAACCGGGACTTGAAGAGATGGTTTCAGATAATTATAAAAAACAAACACTTCACTTTACAACCGATATCAAGGAACCATTAAATAATACCAATATCTGCTTTATTGCAGTAGGTACACCCATGGGGGAAGATGGCAGTGCCGACCTGCAATATGTCCTTGCAGTTGCAAGATCCATCGGCATGCATATGACACATCACATGTATGTAGTAGATAAATCTACAGTGCCTGTAGGAACTGCCCAAAAAGTAAAAGAGACCATTCAGGCTGAGCTTGACAAACGAAACTCTGACCTTACATTTGATGTCATCTCCAATCCTGAATTTCTTAAAGAAGGTGCTGCCATAGAAGATTTTATGAAACCTGACAGAGTTGTGATCGGGGCAGACAATGAAAAGGCCTTTGAAGTGATGCAGGAGCTTTATGCTCCGTTTACTCGGAATCATGACCGATTTATAACGATGGATATCAAATCTGCTGAAATGACGAAATATACAGCAAATGCCATGCTTGCAACAAAAATATCTTTTATGAATGAAATAGCAAACATCTGTGAAAAGGTCGGTGCTGATGTAAACCAGGTCAGAAACGGCATTGGGAGTGACAGCAGAATAGGATACAGCTTCATCTATCCGGGATGTGGATATGGAGGAAGCTGTTTTCCAAAAGATGTACAGGCATTGGCTAAAACAGCAAAAGACTTTGGCTATACCCCTAAAATACTTGATGCTGTGGAACTGGTCAACTATGAACAGAAAAAAGTCATATCAAATAAAGTGCTTGAGGAATTTGGAGAAAACCTTGAAGGTAAAACATTTGCCGTCTGGGGACTTGCCTTTAAACCTGAAACTGATGATATGAGAGAAGCAACCTCCATTACAGTGATCAGAGAACTCACCTCCAGAGGTGCCAAGATTAAAGCGTATGATCCAAAAGCAAGACATGAAGCTGAAACTTTTTATCTTAAAAACATACAAGATGTAGCGTATGTTGACAGCAAATATGATGCCCTGACAAATGCTGATGCAATGATACTCTTGACGGAGTGGAAAGAGTTCAGATCCCCGGATTTTGAAGAGATAGAAAAAAGATTGAATCATTCCGTTATCTTCGACGGAAGAAACCAGTACAGCAAAGAAAAACTCAAAGCACTTGGTTTTAAATATTTCCAGATCGGAGTTCAGTCCTGATGAAGATTCTTGTTACAGGTACTGCCGGTTTCATCGGTTTTCATTTAGCCAAGAAACTACTTGAACGTGGTGATGAAGTTATCGGTATAGACAATATCAATGATTATTATGATGTGAACTTGAAGTATGGAAGGCTTAAAGAACTGGGTATAGATCAGAAAAAGATCGCCAAAAACAAACCTGTTTCCTCTACTCTCTTCCCAAAACATCGTTTTATACAAATGGATATTTCCGATAAAGAAGAAATGGAAGCTTTATTTAAAAAAGAAAAATTTGATGCTGTCTGCAACCTGGCAGCACAAGCAGGTGTGCGATATAGTCTTGAAAATCCACATGCTTATATAGAAAGCAATATCGTAGGTTTCATGAATATCCTGGAAGGATGCCGGCAAAATGATATCAAAAATCTCTCTTATGCTTCCAGCTCTTCTATTTATGGGCTCAATAAAAAACAGCCTTTTAAGACCAGTGATCAAGTAGATCGCCCTATTTCCATTTATGCTGCTACTAAAAAGTCTAATGAGTTAATGGCACATACTTACTCACATTTATACGGTATCTCAACAACCGGTCTGAGATTTTTCACAGTTTACGGACCATGGGGAAGACCCGATATGGCACCAATGCTCTTTACTGATGCGATCCTGAATAACAGAGCGATCAAAGTTTTTAATCAGGGAGATATGAGCAGGGATTTTACTTACATTGATGACATTGTTGACGGCTGTATCAAAGTCATTGACAATCCCAATAAAGAAGAACTCTACCAGATATACAATATCGGCAACAATGCTCCTGTTCAACTCATGGACTTCATTCAGGCACTTGAACGATCTTTAGGGAAAGAAGCAAAGAAAGAATATCTCCCTATGCAACCCGGAGATGTCAAATCGACTTATGCTGATGTTAGCGGGCTTATTGATAATTTTGGCTACAAACCAAACACCTCCATCCAAGAGGGTGTTGATCAGTTTTCCAAATGGTATAAAGCATTTTATAAACAATGAATAAAAAACTATCAGTCGTCATCATTAGCAAAAATGAAGAAAAATTCATAACTGATGCTGTCAAATCCGCCCTCTTCGCAGATGAGGTGATCCTTCTGGACAGCGGGTCAACAGATAATACCTGCCAACTTGCCAAAGATCTGGGTGCTAAAGTTTTTTATCAGGATTGGCTCGGCTTTGGTCCGCAGAAAAACAAAGCTCTTGACTATGCCTCCAATGACTGGGTTTTTGTGCTTGATAGTGATGAAAGAATACCACCCAAGCTGCAAGAAGAGATATTAAATATCATGATAGACCCTAAAAATGATGGATATTTTGTGGCAAGATTAAATAACTTTTGGGGTAAAAACATCAAGACATGCGGTCTTTATCCTGACTATAGCATCAGACTGTTTGATAGAACAAAAGCAAAGTTCAATAATGTCCCTGTACATGAGTCAGTACAACTTAAGACAAATGCCGGGTATTTAAAAAATCATATGTGCCATTTAGCTTATAGCAGCGTAGATGAATTTATAGCAAAGCAAAATAGATATTCAACGCTGCATCATAAAAAAAGAAGTAAATTAAAAGCCATACTGAATCCATATTGGACGTTTTTTAAGTTGTTTTTTCTAAAAAAAGGATTTTTAGATGGCTGGGATGGGTTTGTCATATCAAGGCTTTATGCACAATATACTTTTTGGAAGTATGTAAAATAATGCTATTTAGTTCACATAAATTTATTTTCATTAATCTTATTAATTCATGGTTTATAGTAAAAATAAAATATATTTATTCAAGAATAAGAGGAACAAAAATAGATGCAACAAAAAGGTTACTAGATGAAATATAATATCTTTTACTACCATCCCCTATCCTTATCATTTAAGTCAGCTCAAACTTTACAGGTTATAAAAGATTATTATTACTTATCAAAACTTGGATACAATATTTATCTATACGGAGAATATAGCTCTGAGAGTGATTTATTGGAAATAGAGAAATTTATTGAAGACTCTTCTATTAGACTTCAGGCATTTAAAAAAGGCAATATAAATAAGATTTTAAATAAATTAAAGTTTATATTTAAAATGTATTTTGAAAAGAAACATATAATTATAGTCACAAGACATTATAGAAAACTTCAAGAGATTAAAATACTTAAAAAAGTCTTTTCAAAAGTTGAAATTTTTCATGAAATGCATGAGGAAGCTTTCCCCTTTTTACTGAAGAAGAGGATAAAAAAGGATTATATTCAAAATATATTTAAAAGTGTTGATAAGTTTATTTTTACAAATTATTCTCAACTATTGGTATATGAGAAGGAGTTTAAACATTTACCACAAGATTATATTGTTTTTCCAAATGGTGTAGAAACAGAAAAATTCTCAAAGGCAACAAAATCTAAAAATTATGTAACAACATATCTTGGACAGTTTAATTCTTGGAAAAATGTAGAGTTACTATTTGCATCATTAGAACTACTTGATGAAAAATATACACTAAGAATAGCCGGAGGGAAAGGCGATAATGAGAGCCAAGAATTTATTCATCGTTTAATCCATAAATATAATATAACTTAACTTTCGCACCTAAATAATCAATAAATTCTATCCAAAGACCCCTTAATTTCTATCGTAGACAGATACTACCTTAGAGTACTTGACATCAATTTCTATAAGCAATATTTTTCACACATAACATCTTAATAAAGCCCTGTATACGGGGCTTTTAGCTATAAT
>JQIX01000041.1 GCA_003934925.1 Epsilonproteobacteria bacterium (ex Lamellibrachia satsuma) | reverse complement strand
TTCTCTTTTTTATGCTTAGAATAGCACTTGTTATATATTTATTGACACAAATTGAGAGAGATCAGAGAGGAAAATATGCTGACCTTTATCTGATACTTTTAAGATTGTGGTAGAATAGATGGTATAGAATAGTCAATTTAGTTGAAAGTGGGTTTTTCAGGGTTGACTAGTTAGGGTATAATTCACCTGTATTAAAAAATAAAACAAGGAAAAATACAATGAAAAAATCGTTATTGCTTTCAATAGTAGCATCAACAATGATAATGGCAGGCGGAGATATTGCGCCGGTAGTAGAAACGGCAGCCCCTGTTGCGGCGGACAACAGCGGGTTCTACCTGGGACTCGGAGCAGCATCTTTACGTTTAGGATGGGATAATTTTGAAGGTACAGATACGGATTCGAGATATTCCGTATATGGGATCAGCCTGCTTGGAGGATATCAGTTCAACCAGTATGTGGCGCTTGAAGGCCGTTATGTGGCCAATGTACAAGACTGGATGGATGAAGACTTTGATACAACGGGATATAGCCTTTTTGTAAAACCTATGTATCCGGTCAATGATGTCTTTAGTGTTTACGGACTTTTGGGATATGGCCATCTTAAGTTTGATGGTGATGGTGATTCTGAGTCTGATTCAGGTTTCCAGTGGGGCATAGGTGCCAGTGCCGCAGTTACCGATAATATCTCTGCATTTGTGGACTATACAAGACTGTGGGACGATAATGAATTTGATGGTGAAGATATGGATGACGGCGGAGATTTTGTTTTTGATGTGATCACGGTAGGTCTTACTTATAAATTCTAAAAATAACTTTTCTCCCTTTTTTCCAATAGGGGGAAATTTTAACTCGTTACCGCGTTTTGCGCGGTAATGCACACTACAATCTTTTTTCAAATTCCCTATTATTTTACTTGTGGCGTTGTTTCTCTCTTCATTTTTTAGAAAAACGAAGCAAAAATCGTCATCTCTCTCAAATCGCTTCGCTTTCAAGGGTGTTCGAGATGACAGGCACACTTAGCGTGTGATTGATATACATTTGCTCAAAAATATCTCAAATTACAAACCCTTTAATACAAACACAAACAGTAACACGATATTATCTTCTAATTTAATCATACAAGGATAATTCATGCTGGAAAAACACGGATCCATGCTTCTTGCCAGAGAAGATATAAAAGTTTTTGACTGTACCATTAGAGACGGTGGTTTGGTAAACAACTATCACTTTACAGATGAATTTGTAAGGGGTGTATACGAAACCTGTGTTGCAGCAGGTGTTGACTATATGGAGATAGGGAAAAACAACTCTCCGACTCTTATGAGTGAAGAGGAGTTTGGGGTATGGAACTTTTCTAAAGAGGAAGACATTAGACGTATTGTTGGTAACAACGATACAGATATGAAAATAGCAGTCATGTCAGATATAGGCAGAACCGTAAAAGAGGAGCTTCTGCCTAAAGATGAGTCCGTGGTAGATATGATCAGGATAGCAACCTATATTCACCAGATACCTGAAGCCATAGAACTCATAGAAGAGGCACATGCCAAAGGGTATGAGACTACTGTCAATGTTATGGCTATAGCAAAGTCGTTTGATGACGAGCTAGACGAGGTACTTGAAATACTTGGCAAGACAAATGTAGACGTTATTTACATTGCCGATACCTTTGGCTCGTTCTATCCTGAACAGATAAAGAAGCTAACAGGAAAATACCTTGATGTGGCAGAAGCGAATGGTAAACAAGTAGGGATCCATGCCCATAATAACATACAGCTAGCCTATGCAAATACATTGGAGGCGATGATATATGGTACGAGCTTCCTGGATTGTACTATCTCTGGGTTGGGAAGAGGGGCAGGGAATTGTCCTATGGAACTTCTTATTGGTTTCTTGAAAAATCCAAAGTATAAGCAACTCCCTGTGTTAGAGTTTATAGAGAAATTTATTGTTCCTTTAGAAAAAGAATTAGACTGGGGATATAGCATCCCATACATGATAACCGGTCAGCTTGTAGAACATCCGAGATCTGCTATGAAAGCAAGAGAAGAGGGTGATACCAAATATGTTGAGTTTTATAATAATTTAACAGAGAAGTAATAAACCCTATGTATTTACCAAAGGGACTTTACCGACACTACAAAGGTAAGCTGTATGAAGTGATGAATACGGCACAGCACTCTGAGACTGAAGAGTGGATGGTCGTCTATAAGGCTTTGTATGGAGAGCAGGGGATGTGGGTGAGACCTTATGAAATGTTTGTTGAAACCATTACAGTCAATGGGAAAGAACAAAAACGCTTTGAAAAAGTCGAGACTGCAGATGTTCAGTAAACACACAACCTGTCATTACTGCAAACAGCCCATAGAAAAAGGGGTGAAAAATTGTCCGCACTGTAATACGCTCAATCCTGGTGTTCGTGTCAAAGAAGTACTGGTATGGACGGTGGGGATGATAGTGGTACTGTATCTGCTTACTTATACCAAATCCTGATTTTTATGTGATTGTACTATACTTCTTTCTATATTTTCATAAAACCGGAAATATGCACTTCTATAGCATATTTCTGGATAAATAGAAGGATACGTATGTCTACGATCATTGAACATTTTAAAACTTTAACCCAAATCCCCCACTGCAGTAAAGAAGCCGATAAATTATTGGGATTCCTAGTTGATTTTGCCAAAGAGAAAAGGTATGCTGTAGAGGTAGATGAGGTGAAAAATATTTATATACACAAAGGCAGTTCAAAACTTTGTCTGCAAGCCCATTATGATATGGTCTGCATGGGTAAAGCCCCCCGGATTGAAACCTATATAGAAGAGGGATGGATGAAAGCGAAAGATTCTTCTCTGGGTGCAGATAACGGCATGGCAATAGCTATGATGATGCAGCTTATGGAAGAGGGACAGGAGCTTGAATTTTTACTTACATCTGATGAAGAAATAGGACTTATCGGGGCCAATGAAGTTGCCTTTGATCTTAAAGCAGATTATATGCTCAATCTTGACAGTGAAGATGAGGCTGAAGTATATATAGGGTGTGCCGGTGGTGCGGATATCACCGCATTTAAACAGGACAGTTATGTAGAGGGCAAAGGGGACTGTTATGAAGTGGCAGTGAGAGGACTTCCGGGTGGACATTCAGGTGTGGATATAGACAAAGGCATTCCTTCAGCTATCAAGGTACTCGGGGAATATCTGTATGAGCATAATATTACACAGTTGGCAAGTATCTATGCCGGTGAACGCCGTAATTCGATACCGGCAAATGCTGTAGCTATAGTACGAAGTGAATCAGCTTTGAGAAACAGTGGAGATGTCAAAGTTCGAAAACTAAAAGAAGCCCCTCTTATACTTAAAGAAGGTCAAAAAGTCATAGAAATGATCCACCGTTTTAAACATGGTGTACGCGCACAGAATGAGGAACTGGGTATTCCTGATGTGAGTATTAATCTTGCCATTATTACTGCAGATGAAAAAGGGGGACTAGGCATAGAGAGCAGTGCAAGAGCGATGGATATGGAATCTCTGGATGTACTTACTCAGAAAACCATGGTCTTTTTTGAAGGTTATGGTTTTACCGTATCTGTTGAAGACAAATATCCGGCATGGAAACCCGAGGTCAGTGAGTTTACAGAACTGGTCGATGATGAGATGAAAAAAATATTTGGCAAAAGCAAGCTTATGGCGATCCATGCAGGTTTGGAATGTGGGGTTATAGGAGAGAAGTATCCTCAGTTGAAGCTGGCTTCTATCGGTCCAACTATACGTTATCCACATTCTACAAGGGAAATGGTAAAACTTGATTCGGTAAAAAAGACCTTTAAAGTGTTACAAAAAGTGATAGATCGTATATAAAAGTGTTATTTTTTTGAAATCAATCTTTCTTATTATTCTTTGAAGTCGGGTAGGAATAAAATTATAAAATATAGGTTGTGAAGACGACCTTTAAAATAAAGGAGCATAATGAAAACAATTTTTCAGGATATAGAGTATTTAAATGAGAATGTAGAGGATAAAAAATCAAAAAAGATCCTTAAAGAACTTGAACAGAATTTTCATCTACTGAGAACCAAAAGTGGTTTAAGTCAACTGATGAACAAGAAAAAGATTGCCAAGATCACTCGTAATGTCGAGTATGAAAATGAGCTTAAAGAGTTACAGGTAGAGCTTATCAAACTGCAGAACTGGGTTTATGATAATAAAAAACGTGTCATGATCATCTTTGAAGGGCGTGATGCTGCAGGAAAAGGTGGGGCGATCAAACGGTTTACCCAGTACCTCAACCCCAGAAAATTCAGAGTCGTAGCACTGCAAAAACCGACAGAAGTTGAAACAGGTCAATTTTACTTTCAACGTTATTTTCAGCATCTTCCGAATCCCGGAGAGATCACGTTCTTTGATAGAAGTTGGTATAACCGTGCCATCGTAGAACCGGTCTTTGACTTTTGTACGCCTGAACAATATGAAAAGTTTATGAAAGAAGTACCTGAGATTGAGCATGCGCTGATGGATGACGGAATTATATTGATCAAGTTCTGGTTCTCTATTACAAAAGAAAATCAGCAAAAAAGATTTAAAGAACGTATGACCAACCCGCTAAAACATTGGAAATTGAGCCCTGTGGATCAGAAAGCACAAGAAATGTGGGACAAAGTGACCTACTACAAAGAGGAAATGTTCAGCCGTACCCATACGGGTTTTGCCCCATGGATCATTGTCGATAGTAATGATAAAAAAAGTGCCCGGTTAGAATCCATACGTTATGTGCTTTCCCGGATCCCGTATGAAGGAAAAGAAGATGCGAAGATCAACCTTCACCATGATCCGGAAATTGTGGAGCGTTACCACAGAAGGACACATGGGGAGAACTAGGAGACTGTCAGACTTTAAAACTCTCTTTTGTTTTGCAGTATGTCTCTAAAAAGCATACTGCACATTCAGGCTTAAGTGCTTTGCACTTATAACGGCCGAAAAGTACCATGGCCTGATGGAGCTGATGCAGATTGGTCTTAAACTTTCTTGTCAGCTCTTCTTCGCATTTTATAGCGGTCTTTGCATCACTCAGGCCCAGCCTGTGTGCAACTCTGAATACATGAGTATCGACTGCCATGAGATTTGCACCTGCATATTCGATCATTACAACATTTGCAGTTTTCTGTCCCACTCCGGCAAGCTTGACGAGTTCATCGCGTTCTAAAGGTATCTCGTTGTTGTAATTCTCTACAACACTTTGTGCCATTTTGATAAGATTCTTCGCTTTATTGTTAAAAAAGGAACAGGTGTTTATATGGCTTTTCACTTCATCAAGGTCTGCATTGGCGAGTGATGCAGGATCTGGATAAGCTTTAAAAAGAGCGGGTGTGATGAGATTGACACGTTTATCTGTACACTGGGCAGAGAGCATTACAGAAATGAGCAGTTCATAAAGATTATGATAATGAAGTTCAGTAACGGAATCCGGATAATGTTCCAAAAAAAGTGCTTTGATCTCTTCGATCTCTTTGCGGGTTGCTTTTTTCACTTTTTTATGCTTTTTGTACACAATGATGTCCTAAGATTAATTTTTTATTATTTTAACACAAGCTATTAATGATTTGTTTAACTTGCGGAGATATACTTATCAGACATAACTTTCGAAGGATAATAAAAATATGTTAAAACTAGCAAAAACATCGCTATTGGCAGTTGCTGTAATGGCATCATCTGCAATCGCATCAGATATACTGGTTACGGTTAACGGCAAAAACATTACAAAACAGGATGCAGAAGTATTTGTCAGCTCAAGCGCACCGAATATGCATTTTTCTCAGTTAAATAAGACACAACAGGATATGATAAAAGAGAGACTTATTGAGAAAGTACTTTTTACAGAGTTGGCAAAGAAAGAAGGTATTGACAAAAAACCGGAATTCATCCGAAATATGGAAAAAATAAAAGAAGAACTTCTTGTCAATATGTGGATGAAAATGCAGATGGATAATGCTGTCGTCAGTGACAGTGAAGCAAAAGAGTTTTATGATAAAAACAGTAAAAAATTTATGCAAAAAGCTTCTGTGCATGCCAGACATATTCTGGTGAAAACGGAAAAAGAAGCCAAAGATATCATCAATAAGTTAAGAGCACTAAAAGGTGAAGCGCTCAAAGCAAAATTCATAGCATTGGCAAAATCGGAATCTACAGGTCCTTCTGCTCCAAAAGGCGGAGATCTGGGTAACTTCAGCAAAGGCCAAATGGTTCCGGAATTCTCGACAGCTGTTTGGGGACTTAAAGTAGGAGAGATCACAAAAGAGCCGGTAAAGACACAATTTGGTTACCATGTGATCTATCTTGAAGATAAGACGGAAGCAAAACCAATACCTTATGAACAGGTTAAAGAGAAAATCATTGCATCTCTTAAACAAAAACAATTTGGTACAAAAATGACAGAAATAGCCAAAGAGCTTAAAAGCAAAGCAAAGATTGTTGATCCATCAAAAAAGATTGATGTAATTAAAAAATAACGTTGAAATGATAAAGGTAGGTAAAAGAAAATGAAAAAAGTTTTTATTTTTAGTGTATTTTTTAGTTTATGTGTCAGTTCCTTATCTGCAGATGCCTTAAAAAATAGTTTAACGAATATGTTGAATACAAAAGAGTCAACGCCTTCTATGGTAGATCTCAGCAGCATTAACATGAATGGAAAATCAAAGTCTGTAAAAAAGCTTAGAAAAAAAAGATCAGGCAGATCGGTAGTTGCTATAGTTAATGGACATAAAATCCTTAAAAAAGAAGCAGATGCACATCTTAAAAAAAGAACACGAGGTAAAATATCAGACTTTGACCTTTTACCCAAAAAACAGCGTTTCATGCTTATTCGGGAAATGGCATTGCCTATACTCGCGCTGGAAAGTGCAAAAAAAGAAATATCGCCCGAAGAGAAAGAAGTATTATACTCACGTACTTGGATGCAAAAGGAAGCCTTGAAAATCAAGATCACCGATGAACAAGCCCAAAAAGTATATGATCAAATAAAACAACGGTCGCAAGAGAAAAATACTACAGCCAATTTTCCTGAATTTGAAAAGATCAAGAATAGGATCAAATCTCAAATGCTGGAAAAACAGATCATAAGTAAATTAATGAAAGATGTAAAGATAAAAGTAGAGGAAATTAATCAGTAAATAGTGAAAATAAGATAAAATACATAATAAAAATAAAGGTAAGGTAAAAATGAAAAAATTGTTAATCTTGTTAGGGTTGGTGGGAGCACTTACATCAGTGTCTGTATATGCAAAGACTGCTGCTAGTGTAAATGGTATGGAGATCACTGTAAATGAAGCAAACAAAGCACTCAAGGTGCTGAGTAAAGGCAAAATGACATGGGATAAGCTTCCAAAAGAAGACAGAATGAAACTTATTCATATGATGGCACCAGCTAAATTAGTAGCGGAAGCAGCAAAAAAAGGACTTACGCCAAAAGAGAAGGAAGCCGCTCTTGCCGGTTTTTGGATGCAAAAGAAAATGGCAGAAGTTAAGCTTTCGGATAAAGAAGTAGAAGATGCATATATTAAACTTAAAAAATCAGCAGAAAAAGCGAAGAGTAAACAAAAAATACCTCCATTTGATGCAGTTAAAAATCAAATAAAGATGCAACTTGCACAAGAGAATGTTGTAGGTGAGTTGATGAAAAATGCAAAGATAAAATTAAAATAATTCCATCATAATAAAGAGGAAGTCTTAAATGTCTACAAAAGTATTGGATGTAATAAAAGCAGGTGTTGTTACCGGCGATGACCTTCAAAAAATGTTTAAAATTGCAAAAGATGAGGGATTCGCACTCCCCGCTGTAAATGTGGTAAGTACATCTTCTGTCAATGCAGTGCTTGAAGCAGCAAAAAATGTAAATTCTCCAGTGATCGTACAATTTTCAAATGGTGGTGGAGCATATTATGCAGGGAAAGGTTTGTCTTCCGATGAAGCTGCTGTTTTAGGGACGATTTCCGGTGCACAGCATGTGCACACGGTAGCCAGAGCATACGGTATACCGGTAGTGCTCCATACGGACCATGCTGCCAGGAAACTTCTCCCTTGGATCGATGCACTGCTTGATGCAAGTGAAGCACATTATAAGGTGCATGGTGTTCCTCTTTTCTCTTCACATATGATCGATCTTTCCGAAGAGCCTATTGAAGAAAATATTGCCACATGCAAAACGTATTTGGAACGTATGTCCAAAATAGGAATGACATTGGAAATAGAACTTGGTGTAACAGGCGGAGAAGAGGATGGGGTAGATAATACGGAGATTGACAATTCCCTGCTTTATACACAGCCTGAAGAGGTAGCTTATGCCTATGAAGAACTTATAAAAACTTCAGACAAGTTCACTATTGCAGCTTCTTTTGGTAATGTTCATGGTGTTTATAAACCAGGTAATGTAGTACTCACTCCAAAGATTCTAGACAATTCTCAAGCGTATATTGAAGAGAAGTTCAATACGCTTAAAAAACCTGTAGATTTTGTTTTCCATGGTGGTTCCGGCTCCGAGCTTTCAGATATCCGTGAAGCTATCGGGTACGGTGTGGTAAAAATGAATATCGATACAGATACGCAGTGGGCATTTTGGGATGGTGTAAGGCACTATGTTGATAAAAACAAAGAGTATCTTCAGGGTCAGATCGGTAATCCTGAAGGTGAAGATAAGCCAAATAAGAGTTATTATGATCCTCGTAAGTGGTTAAGAGCCGCTGAGCTTTCAATGGTTGCTAGACTTGAAAAAGCATTTGATGATCTGAATTGTATAGGACGTAATTAAAAAATTACGTTTAGTTTATTTTGTTGTATTAATTGCCTTTTTATTTAACTGAGGCATTGTTGCTCTCTTCATTTTTTTAAAAAAAACGAAGCAAAAAAGCGTCGTCCCTCTCAAATCGCTCTGCTTTCAAGGGTGTTCGGGACGACAAAACACGCTTTGCGTGATTTGATGGAGGTTGATTTGATTTTTGAGTCTTCTCCCGTTGAAACTATTTCCTTTGAGGGTCACTCCTTTTATGTGAAGCGTGATGATCTCCTACATCTTGATTTTTCTGGTAACAAAGCCCGTAAATTTTACTATTTTCTTCAAAATAATTTTTCTGATATTAAAAAAGTTGTCTCTTATGGTTCTGCTCAGTCCAATGCGATGTATTCGCTTTCTGTACTTGCCAAGATGAAAGGGTGGGAATTTGAGTATTATGTAGATCATTTAGCCAAGTATTTAAAAGAGAATCCTCATGGGAATTATGCAGGAGCTCTGAAAAACAATACTGTTTTTAAAGTGAGCAGTGAGCAGTTAGCGGTGAGCAGTGAAGAAAATGTACTTTTTGTAGAAGAAGGTGGACGTCAAAAAGAAGCAGAGTATGGTATCAAGCTTTTAGCCCAAGAAATTATGGACTGGCAAAAAGAAAATGATATACAAGAGTTAAATATATTTTTACCATCAGGTACAGGAACAACAGCGTTATTTTTACAAAAAAACATCACGTTGCTCACTGCTCACTGCTCACTGCTCACTAACGTGTACACGTGTCCTTGTGTTGGTGATATCGAGTATCTCAAAAAACAATTTTTAGAACTTGAAGCAGATGAAAAATATCATCCTGTGATATTAACTTTAGAGAAAAAACATCATTTTGCCAAACTTTATAAAGAAAACTATAAAATTTGGTTAAAATTACAGCAACAAACGGGAGTGGAGTTCGATCTCCTTTATGACCCGCTGGGATGGCGAGTAATGTTAGCTCATACCGAATTGTTCGATAAACCGGTGATGTATATTCATCAAGGTGGAATCTTGGGCAATAAGAGTATGCTCCCTAGATATGAACGAAAATATAAGAACATAGAGGGGTCTGGCGATTTGTGATATGAGGTAAAGCCATGCATCATGAATCACCTGACTTCTTGGTGATAGGATAAAAAATGAAAATATTTTACAGCAGTGATGATACTTTTGAAGCAAATTTTGATGAACTTTTAGAACGTGGCAAGATGGATATAGAGGGTGTGACAGGCATCGTATCAACACTTTTAAAAGAGATACAAACTGACGGGAATACGGCACTCAAAGCACAGATAGCCAAATTTGACAGATGGGAACCGCAAAGTGATGATGAACTTTTAGTCTCAACGGATGATATGGCTGAAGCGTATGAGAATATTGACCCAAGGCTTCGTGAGGCATTGCACCTTGCATATGATAGAATTGAGAGCTATCACCAAAAGCTCATGCCCAAGACTTGGATGGATACAGAGGCAAACGGTACGATACTGGGTCAAAAGGTAACGGCTGTGGATAAAGCAGGGCTTTACATACCTGGTGGGAAAGCAGCATATCCAAGTTCGCTTCTTATGAATGTTATTCCTGCGCAGGTGGCAGGAGTAGAAGAGATAGTCGTCTGTACACCGGCACCGGACAATGAACTTAATGAACTTCTTCTAGCCGCATGTCACCTCTGTAAAGTAACAAAAGTTTATAGAGTTGGCGGAGCCTCTGCCATAGGTGCGATGGCGTATGGAACAGAGACCATACCTAAAGTAGATGTCATCACTGGTCCGGGAAATATTTTCGTGGCAACTGCTAAGAAGTTGGTTTATGGTGAAGTAAATATAGATATGATCGCAGGACCTTCTGAAATTGGAATCTTAGCGGATGAAACAGCTAGAGAAGACTACCTGGCCATAGACCTTCTTTCGCAGGCAGAACATGATGAAATGGCATCCTCCATACTTATCACTACCGATGGTGAGTTGGCAAACAAAGTAAGTGACAAAGTAGAAGAGTTTCTTGGAACACTTTCCCGTGAAGAGATAGCAAGAAAGTCCATAGAAGAGAGAGGAGCGATCATTGTTGCCAAAGATATGGATGAAGCTATCGCTCTTATGAATGAAATAGCGCCGGAACACCTTGAAGTTGTAACAAAAGATCCTATGAACCTTTTAGATGACATAAAACATGCAGGAGCTATCTTCCTGGGTGAAAATACACCCGAGCCCATAGGTGACTATGTGGCAGGACCGAACCATACACTCCCTACAGGTGGAACGGCGAAGTTCTATTCTCCTCTCAGTGTAGAGAACTTCCTGAAGAAGTCGTCCATTATCTCTATGTCCAAGAAGGGAATGAAAGAGATAGGTGAACAGTGTGCGATGATCGCAAATACTGAAGGGCTGACTGCACATGAAGAGAGTGTAAGAATCAGACTTAGGGACTAATTCACTAATAAATATATTTTTTAATTTTCTTCTTCCCATGTTTTATGTAGAGCATGGGAACTAGAGTAAGTGTTAATTCATGAAAAATATTTTATAATTAATGAATTTTATATAAATATCTTAACTTTCGCACCTAAATAATCAATAAATTCTATCCAAAGACCCCTTAATTTCTATCGTAGACAGATACTACCTTAGAGTACTTGACATCAATTTCTATAAGCAATATTTTTCACACATAACATCTTAATAAAGCCCTGTATACGGGGCTTTTAGCTATA
>JQIX01000044.1 GCA_003934925.1 Epsilonproteobacteria bacterium (ex Lamellibrachia satsuma) | reverse complement strand
AAGATTACCGATGGCAGGATGCCCAGTGGATGGAACAGAGGACTGAAGTTAATGGTCATGACAAACCCATGAGTATTTATGAAGTGCATTTGGGTTCATGGAGAAGAAAGGTAGAGGAAAACAATCGGTATCTGACTTATAAAGAACTGGCTGAAGAACTTGTGGAGTATGTTAAAGAGATGCACTATACCCACGTGGAACTGATGCCGATCACGGAATATCCGTTCAAAGGATCCTGGGGATATCAGGTCACAGGGTATTTTGCCCCGACTGCACGATACGGAAAGCCAAAAGAGTTCATGGAACTTGTTGACACGCTGCACCAGAACGGCATAGGTGTGATACTCGACTGGGTACCGTCACACTTTGTTACAGATGGTCATGGTCTTATGACATTTGACGGAACCTGTCTCTATGAACATCGGGATCCGCGACTCGGATTTCAGCCGCAGTGGGGAAGTGCAGTATTCAACTACGGCAGAAATGAAGTCAGGGCTTTCCTGATAAGCAGTGCCTCGTTCTGGTTCGAAAAGTATCATATCGATGGTATCAGGGTAGATGCTGTCGCTTCCATGCTCTATCTTGATTACGGTAGAGAAGAAGGAGAGTGGATACCCAATAGATATGGCGGGAGGGAAAACCTTGAAGCCATCGATTTTTTAAAGCAGTTAAACCAGTCAGTGTATGAGGAATTCGAAGATATTGTGATGATCGCAGAGGAATCTACCGCCTATCCAATGGTCAGTAAACCGGTCTATCTTGGAGGGCTGGGATTTGGCTTCAAGTGGAATATGGGATGGATGCATGATACGCTGAAATATTTTGCCTTGAATCCTGTCTATAGACAATATCATCAGGATGAACTTACCTTCAGTATTTGGTATGCATTCGACGAGAACTTCGTATTGCCGCTGAGTCACGATGAGGTCGTACACATGAAAGGTTCACTGATCAACAAGATGGCAGGAGATGAAAATCAGAAATTTGCGAACCTTAGGGCCTTGTTTGCCTATATGATGGCACATCCGGGCAAAAAACTGCTTTTTATGGGAGGTGAATTTGCCCAGTACCGAGAGTGGAACTATGAAAGCTCGCTTGACTGGCACCTGCTTGAAAATCCAAAACATAAAGGCCTGAAGCAGATGCTCAAAGAGCTGAACCAACTTTATAAACAGGAAAAGGCACTCTATCAGTATGACAGTGAACATGCCGGATTTGAATGGGTGGAACGCTCTGATAATATGCACAACACCATCTCTTTTTTCAGGAAAAGTGACAACAGTGACGAAACGCTTATTATTGTATGCAACTTTGCAGACAAAAAGAGGGAAAACTACAGGGTAGCCGTACCCAAAGAGGGTAAATACAAGATGATATTTAATTCGCAGAACAGTACCTATGAAGGGTGGAGTTATGACAACGCGGGCATTTATGAAAGTGAAAAAGTGCTGGCATGGGACAGAGAAAACTCCATAAGCTTCACCATGCCGGCACTTGGCGTAGTGTATTTCAGGCAGACAGTATAACGTAGGGAATACATTGGGTTATTAGCTCTTTGTGCTATAAATAAAGAGTAGAATTTTATTCTATATTAAGGAGAACATCATAAATACCACACTTCTTGCTATTGTATCAAACTACCTGTTTATGGTTGTGGGAGGTATTTTTATTTTTCTCGCACTTGGACACATTCTTTATCAAAAGCGTTCATCCGCCAGTATGATATCCTGGATGCTGTCTATTATCTTGCTACCCTATATTGCTGTTCCCCTCTATTTCTTTATAGGTATACGCAAACGCCAAGTAGGCTCAGATAAACGCTATATCGATTTAAACAGAATGGAAACATATAGCCAGTATGAAGTGAAAATACCGGAATATCCACTCTGGCAACTGCTTGAAAAAAATGGTATTCCCCCTCCTACAACAGGCAATACCTTTGAGTTAATAACAAAAAGTTCAGTAGCGTATGAACGCATTCTGAGTGAGATCAAGAATGCAAAACAGAGTATTGACATCTGTACCTATGTCTTTGAATTTGATGTAATGACGGCTACTTTGCTCGAGGCATTGACCAAAAGGGCTCAAGAAGGGGTGCGTGTGCGTCTGCTTATTGACATAGTAGGTTCGTTGAGTGCCAGTTTTCAAAAAAGGCGTTTTGCCCCGCTTGAGTTAGCAGGAGGAGAAGTTGTTTTTTTCCGTCCTTTTACACTTAGGCCTTTCAAGAACTATATTAATTTAAGAAATCATAGAAAAATATACCTTTTTGACCAGAAACACCTTTTTAGTGGCGGGATGAACTTGAGTAATGAGTATATTGGCAAAGAAGACGGCAGTGAACGCCAGAAGGACCTGCTTTACTTCATAACCGGTCCTGCGGTACATGATTTTTATACTATTTTTCACAATGACTGGATTTATGCTACAGGCGAAGAGATCGAGATGGATTTCAGTGAAGCGAAGATACATAAAGGTACAGATATCATACAGGTTATTCCTTCGGGTCCGGACCTTTCTGGAGATGCATTCTATGAATCATTGCTTGATCTTATTTGTTCGGCCAAAACACGTATTTGGATCGTAACACCTTATTTTGTACCTAATGATACCATGATGGAAGCATTGATTATAGCTGGCAACAAAGGAATTGATGTCAAATTGATCACACCCAAAAAATCCGATCATCTTTTGGCAGATGTGGCAAGGAGTTCTTACATGAGAGATTTGAAAGAGGCAGGGATTGATGTAATTTTGTATGAAGGAAAGATGCTCCATGCCAAAACTATTTTGTTTGACTCGAATGTCGGTATGGTAGGTTCTGCCAACTTTGATAACAGAAGCCTGTTTCTTAATTACGAAGTAGTGAGTTTTGTATATTCCACCCACCTGACACAGTCGCTTGAGTCGTGGATGAAACATCTGATCGAACAATCAACAAGAGATCTTGGAAAACCTTCAAAAGTACGTGAAGCTGCAGAAAATATAATGAAAGTGTTTGCAGCCATACTCTAAAAACCAGAAGTAAAATGAGTATAGCAAAGGGTAAACCAAAATAGGAGTATACTATTTTTAGAAGTTTCCATAATTTTAACCCAAAATAAGGATGCAAAATGAGTAAAAATATCAAATGGTTTAATGAGATAGGCATCGAAGATGTTTCTGAAGTCGGCGGTAAAAATGCTTCACTGGGAGAGATGTACCAAAGCCTTATATCTGAAGGGGTGCGTGTGCCGAACGGGTTTGCGGTAACAGCAACGGCCTATAAAGCCATTCTTGATTATAACAATGCCTGGGAAAAGCTGCATGAACAGCTCGATGCCATGGATGTCAACGATGTGAAAGATTTACAGAAACGTGGTGCTGCCTGCCGGGATATTGTCTATACCTGCAAACTGCCTGACGATATAAAATCAGATATTTTACAGAACTATACCAAACTCAAAGAGGAGTATGGCAACGATCTTTCCGTTGCTGTACGTTCATCTGCTACGGCAGAAGATTCTCCCGAAGCTTCTTTCGCGGGTCAGAATGAGACTTATTTGAACATCCAGAATGATGAAGATCTGCTCGATGCCTATATGCGCTGTCTTGCCTCCAACTTTACCGACCGTTCACTGCACTACAAATATGATAACGGATTTGATTATTATAAAGTCTATCTCTCTGCGGTAATCATGAAAATGGTACGCAGTGACATTGGTGCAAGCGGGGTGATGTTCAGCCTTGACACGGAAACCGGTTTCAGAGATGTAGTCTTCATTAATGCTTCATGGGGATTGGGGGAAAATGTAGTGCTTGGGTCGGTCGATCCGGATAGCTTCTATGTACATAAACCAACCTTCAACAAGGGACACCGTGCTGTACTCAAACGCCGTTTGGGAAGCAAAGCTATCAAGATGATCTTCACTAAAGAGGCAAATGTCAGCAATATGGCTGTGGAATATACAAAAAATATCGATACGACTGTGCAGGAGCGTAATCGTTTCTGTATCACTGATGATGATGTCATGGTACTGGCCGATTATGCTATTAAAGTTGAAAACCATTATTCACAAAAGGCCGGCTTTGATAAACCGATGGATATGGAATGGGCCAAAGATGGCAGTGACGGGCACCTCTATATGGTACAGGCGCGTCCTGAAACTGTTGAGTCTCAGCAAAGCGGTTCTATTTTGAAGCTTTATCGTCTTAAAGAGCATGGAGATGTCCTTACCACCGGCCGTGCAGTAGGTACAAAGATCGGTGCGGGTAAAGTACATCTTATTAATGATGTTAAAGAAATGGACCAGTTCAAAGAAGGGGAAGTTCTCGTTGCCGATATTACGACGCCGGACTGGGAACCGATCATGAAGATCGCTTCGGCCATTGTGACGAATAAAGGTGGACGGACCTGTCATGCGGCGATCGTCAGCCGCGAGCTTGGACTGCCTGCCGTGGTCGGTGCTGTCAATGCCACTGAAGTACTCAAGAACGGGAAAGAAGTGACCGTGAGCTGTGCCGAAGGGGAAACAGGATATGTCTATGAGGGCAAACAGGCCTTTGACATTCAGGAAACGGATCTCAGTGCCCTGCCGAAAACAAAAACGGAGATTATGATGAATCTCGGTGATCCGGATATTGCTTTCTCACTGGCTTCACTGCCAGTAGACGGTATCGGTCTGGCGCGGATGGAGTTCATCATCAATAATGATATCAAAGCGCATCCGATGGCACTGAAGCATCCGGAAAAGACCGATGATGCCACGCGGAAAGCACTCGAGGATCTGACGGACGGCTACGAGGATTTTGAAACGTTCTTCGTCAAACGCCTCTCCGAAGGGGTTGCGACGATCGCGGCAACGGTCTACCCCAAACCCTGTGTCGTACGTATGAGTGATTTTAAATCCAATGAATACGCTTCCCTTCTGGGAGGGAAATTTTTTGAGCCGATTGAAGACAATCCAATGATCGGTTTTCGGGGAGCGGCACGGTATGCGCATCCGGCCTATGAAGAAGGATTTGCACTGGAATGTGCCGCAATGAAGCGGGTACGTGACGAGGTGGGCTTTGACAATGTTATTCTTATGATCCCATTCTGCCGGCGTGTGGAAGAGGGGCAGCGAGTCATAGATACGATGGTGAAGTATGGTTTGAAACAGGGGATGAACGGTCTTAAAATTTATGTGATGTGCGAGATACCGAATAATGTCATCTCCATTGATGAATTCAGCCGGATCTTTGACGGTTTCAGTATCGGTTCCAATGACCTGACACAGCTGACGCTTGGTGTGGACCGTGACAGTGAGATCGTCGCGTTCGATTATGATGAGCGTGATCCCGGTGTCCTTAAGATGATCGAGATGGCAGTACAGGGTGCACAAAGAAATAATCGTCACAGCGGCATCTGCGGGCAGGCACCGTCGGATTATCCGGAAGTGGCGGAATATCTTGTGAAACTGGGTATAGACTCCATCAGTCTCAATCCAGACAGTGTCTTGGGTACACTGCCAAAGATCGTTGATCTGGAAAAAAAACTGGGAAGATAGGAAAGGAGTCAGGATGTCAGAAAGCAAGATAAAATCGATCGATGCGGTAGAAGTTCTTGACTCAAGAGGTAACCCGACAGTACGGGTGCTAATGGAACTTGAAAACGGTACCTATGTCACTGCTTCTGTTCCTTCAGGTGCGAGTACCGGTGAATACGAAGCACATGAACTGCGTGACGGAGATCCTATGCGTTACGGGGGTAAAGGGGTTTTGAAAGCCTGTGAGAATATCACAAAACATATCGCCCCGATCCTGATCGGCATGGATGCCTCAGAACAGGCAAAAATAGACCGAACGATGATAGAACTCGACGGTACGAATGATAAAAGCCGTCTGGGTGCCAATGCGATCCTTGGAGTCTCCATGGCAGTGGCCAAAGCAGCGGCACAGAGCCATCATACGCCACTTTACCGTTATCTTGGCGGTGCGGAAGCACTGCGCCTTCCGGTACCGTGTATGAATATTCTTAATGGTGGCGAACATGCGGACAACAGTGTGGATTTTCAGGAGTTCATGGCGGTGCCTCATGGTGCGCCTTCCTTTTCCGAAGGACTTCGCTACGTGGCAGAAACTTTTCATACGCTGAAAAAACTGCTGCATGACAGGGGACTTGCTACTTCTGTCGGTGATGAAGGCGGATTTGCTCCCAATCTCGGCAGCAACGAAGAGGCCATAGAGCTTATCGTCGAAGCGATCGAAAAAAGCGGTTACCATCCCGGAGAAGATATTTCTATTGCTATTGACAGTGCGGCTACATCATTTTCGACAGATAAAAAGGGGCATTATGACCTCAAATGGTCCGGTGCGGGAAAAATGCAGAGCAAAGATCTCATCGCATTGGCCAAAGAGTGGGTTGGCAAGTACCCCATTATCCTCTGGGAGGATCCTCTGGCTGAGGAAGACTGGGATGGATTTTCCAAGTTTACTGAAGCACTTGGAAAGAAGATTGAAGTTGTTGGTGACGATATTTTTGTCACCAATACAAAGTTCATCTCCCGTGGCATCAAAGAACATACTGCCAATGCCTCTTTGATAAAACTCAACCAGATAGGAACCGTTAGCGAAACCGTTGATGCAGTCAGACTCTGTCTGGATAATGGCTGGAGAGCTTTCCTCTCCCACCGCTCCGGTGAAACGGCAGATACCTTTCTTGCCGACTTTGCTGTCGCCATGCAGGGTGGACATCTCAAAAGCGGTTCGGCCTCA
The DNA here is from genome assembly GCA_003934925.1 of Epsilonproteobacteria bacterium (ex Lamellibrachia satsuma). GTDB lineage: Bacteria > Campylobacterota > Campylobacteria > Campylobacterales > Sulfurovaceae > Sulfurovum. The sequence goes on along the minus strand of JQIX01000044.1, from coordinate 62,729 downwards.
CGCAGTGAACGCCTCGCCAAATACAACCGTCTTCTCGAGATCGAACACGCACTTGGCTCTGATGCCAAATATTACTGGAAATAGAAAGGAATCATTATGAAAAAACGTATCGCAATCAACGGACTGGGACGCATAGGAAACCAGGTACTCAGACACTACATACATGCGCTGCCCAAACATTGTGAAATTGTTGCTGCCAACACGTCGAGTGTAGAAGATGCAGCCTATCTGCTCAAGTACGACTCAGTCCATGGACGGGCGGATTTTGACATCGGCACTGAAGAGAACAAGCTCATCATCGATGGACACGAGATCGCGATCGTCAGTAGCCATGATCCGCGCGAACTTCCCTGGAAAGAGATGAATATCGATATCGTACTTGAATGTACCGGGCATTTTACGGAAGGCAGTTTGGCGGCACAGCATCTTGAAGCGGGTGCGAAGAAAGTGATCATCTCGGCTCCGGGAAAAAATGTGGACAAAACGATCGTACTGGGTGTCAACCAGTCTGAATACGATCCTGCAAAACATCATATCCTTTCAAATGCCTCCTGTACGACCAATTCGCTTGCACCGGCCATGAAAGTTTTGGAAGACAATTTTGGTGTCGAAAATGCGATGATCACGACGACCCATGCCTATACTTCAACACAGACAATGGTGGACAAGCGTGCAAAAAAACGAAGAAGAGGGCGTGCAGCCGCTGTGAATATTATCCCGACCACGACCGGGGCGGCGATCGCCACGACAGAGGTGATCCCGGAACTCAAAGGCAAAATGGAAGCCATGGCGCTGCGTGTACCGGTACCTGACGGAGCGGTGACCGAGATTGTCGCACTCCTGAACAAAGCGGTCACTGCCAAAGAGGTGAACAAGGTATACGGTACAGCAGCCGCAGACGAGATGAACGGCATTCTCGATATTACGATGGAAGAGGTTGTCTCCTCCGATATGCTGGGCAATCTGCACTCAAGCATCATTGACGGGCTCTCAACAGCTGTTGTGGGTGAGCGTATGGTAAAAGTACTGGCATGGTACGATAACGAATATGGCTATTCACAGCGCCTGCTGGAACTTGCCGATTTTGTTGCGAAAAAAATGGAAGTATAAGGAAAAGATGATGAAAATGACACTCCCGGCAGATGTTCCTGCTGATAAAGAAAAAGCGTTCATCGAGAACTTTGAAAAGACGACCGGCGGGAGTGGAAGGCTGATGCTCTTCGCCGGTGACCAGAAAGTAGAGCATTTAAATAATGACTTTTACGGGGAAGGTATTCCCTTGGAAGACAATGATCCTGAACATCTCTTTAAGATCGCTTCACGGGCTGACGTCGGTGTCTTTGCAACACAGTTTGGCCTGATTACCCGTTACGGACGTGATTACAGTGATATTCCCTACTTGGTCAAACTCAATGCCAAGACCAATCTCATCCCCTACAGTGCCAAAGACCCATATTCCCAGCAGTGGCTGGAAGTGGAAGATATCGTACGTTTTCAAAAGAGTAGCGGACTGGACATTCGAGGTGTTGGCTATACGCTTTACCTAGGGAGCGAATATGAACATGACATGCTCCGTGAAGCGGCACGAATCGTACATGAGGCGCATCTGAACGGATGGATCGCCGTCCTTTGGATCTACCCCAAAGGTAATTTTGTCAAAGATCAGCATGACAGACATCTTATTGCCGGTGCAGCTGGAGTGGGTGCGGCATTGGGTGCAGATTTTGTCAAGCTCAAAGTACCGTACATAGACGGAAAACTTGATACGGATGGTCTACAAGAGGTAACGACCGCTGTGGGACGAAGTGGTGTACTGTGTGAAGGCGGAGACAAAACGTCACCTGAAGCATTCCTGATGGAACTGCATGAGCAGATCCACCATGGTAGCAGCCGTGGGAACGGGACTGGGCGTAACATCCACCAGCGTCCTCTCGATGAAGCTATTCACATGGCAAATGCCATCTATGCTGTAACGGTCAGGAACGCTTCTGTTGAAGAAGCATTGCAAATACTTGAAGGCAAATAATAAAGGATAGAAACATGAAGAAATATGATCTTGTGGTGATCGGTGCAGGACCGGGAGGTACACCTGCCGCCATGGCGGCGGCACAGTTCGGTAAAAGTGTATTGTTGGTTGACAAAAGAGATGCCCCCGGCGGTGAGTGCCTGTTTGAGGGCTGCATCCCCTCCAAAGTGCTGGAGAATGCTGCCAACCGTTTTGCCATGCTTAAAGAGATGAAAGCATTCCATGTCGATGTCGAAGGTAAAGAACAGATACACTGGAAAGCCGTTCTTGAAGATAAGAAACAGATACTCAAGCGCAGATCGATGGGTGCGATGAAACAGATGGAAAGATTCCCGAATCTTGAGTTCAGGAAGGGAACAGCACGTTTCATCGATATACATACTATCGATGTGGATGGAGAGCAGATTGTCTTTGACCATGCGATTATCGCAACAGGAGCAACGGCTTTTCTGCCTCCTTTTGAAGGGAATGGTGTACAGAATGCCTGGAGCAATGCGGAGGTGTTCAGAAAGAACGATCTTCCCGGAGAGATCACCTTCATCGGTGCGGGTGCCATCAGCTGCGAACTGGTTCAAATGTTTAACAAGCTGGGGACAAAATGCCATTTGCTCGAGCGCGGCGAACGGATACTGAAGCACATTGATGAAGAGTCAGCCCTGGTGGTACAGGAAAAGATGATACGCGATGGTATTAATGTAGAGCTCAATGTTACCTTTGGAAAGATAGAGGGTGAAGAGGGGGCCTTCTTGGTCAGCTATGAACAGAATGGTGAAGTAAAGAAACTTGATACCCCTTATCTGCTCATCGCTACGGGGCGTGCCGCCAATGTAGAAGGTCTTGGGCTTGAAGAGATAGGTGTGGTATTTGACCGCCACGGTATTCAAGTTGACGAGACGCTGCAGACCACGCAGGAGAACATCTATGCGGTAGGTGATTGTACAGTTGGACCGAAGTTCGCACACTGGGCAACTTATGAAGCAGGGATAGCCATCCACAATATTTTTGCTCCGATGAAGCATAAAACCGATATTTCAAAACTAAGCTGGGTACTCTTTTCCGATCCGCAGATCGCATCGGTAGGTCTGAGTGAAGAAGAAGCAAAAAAGAAAGGGTTGGAAGTGGCTATTGAACGTTACGACTATGCAATTGATGCCAGGGCACAGCTGGACAAAGCTGAAGAGGGACTCCTTAAATTTGTTATAGAAAAAGAGAGCGGGATCATACGGGGTATACAGATCGTAAGTGAAGATGCTTCCTCTCTCAGCGGTGAAGCCTCGCTGATCGTTGCCAATGAACTCAAAGCGATGGATGTCATGAAAACGATCCATCCGCACCCGACACTGACAGAAGGGTTCGGGAAACTGGCACAGCAGGTATTCTTTAAAAGTATGATGCAGGCAAGAAGATAAGTCATAAAAAAATATATACAGGTGATTATATTAGTGAAAAAGTGCGTGAAGCAAAATATATTCTCAACATAAAGAAAAGAGGAAAAACAATATGGACTATAAGTTCGTCATGCCCCGACTTTCGGATTCGATAGATGAAGGACATCTGGTTGAATGGAAGATCAGACCGGGGGATGAGGTCAAAAACGGTGATGTGATCGCAGAAGTTGAGAGTGATAAGGGACTCATGGAGATACAGACCTTCAAAAACGGTACGGTGAAAGAGCTGTTGAGAAAGGCAGGCAGTACTGTTCCAGCCGGGACGCCCATAGCAGTGATCGATACCAATGCATCATCTGATAGCAAAAAGCAGACTGAAGAGATGCAGAAAGAGAGAAGTGGAAGGGGAGAAAAGGTAAAAAAAACTATAAAATCCTCGTCAGATAAAGAAAAGAATTCATCTGTTCCTGAAAGAAAAATTGAATCACACGAGATACCTCTGTCAGAACCACTTGATATGCTGCACAGAGCGATGATAGGTATTGTAAACTATGCGGTGAAAAAGCCGATCTACCATATGACAGATCACATTGATGCAACTTTGCTGAATCGCTACGTAACAAAAGAGCTGACAATGACCGTCTGGCTGCTCAAGCTCTTTTCTGAAGCCATGATGAGGCAGAAATATTTCCGTTTGACATTGGTAGATGATCAGATGCAGCTGTGGCCGAATGCATCTATCTCTGTTGCAATGGCAAGTGGCGAGTATCTGTATATGCCGGTTTTCAAGGTAGTCAACAGAAAAACACCTACTATGATCGCCAAAGAGTTGCAGCAATTCAAAATGAAGATCTCTGAGCGGAAACTGACAAAAGGAGATATGACAGGTTCGACCTTTGGGATCTCCAATCTGGGTATGACAGGGATCGAACAGTTTGATGCGATGATCAACAAGGATGACTGTGCCATTGCCGCGATCGGCAGTGAAATAGAGGGCAGGATCACGATCACACTTACGATCGATCATCGGATCATCAACGGTTATCAGGCAGCACTGTTCATGCAGGAACTTAAAGCTTTGGCGGAAGATGCTATGTTCTTCAAGGAAGCAGCACAATGATCCATGACTATGATATATTCTTTTGGTCGAGGTCTAAATTATGCAGATACTGTAACCCACAGTGAAAGCCTGGAAAAGAGTTTTATGCGCCTGGAAACAGTGCGTGTATAAAACATAAAATGAATTTCTAAAAAATGAAAGGATTATAGATGTCAGATTATATTCAATGGTTTCGGGTATTAGGTATTAAAGGTATGCCCGAAACAATGGGATCGATGCCAAATAGTGAAGAAATTGAGAAAAAACCGGAAAGTGAGTTTTAAAATGCAGTTAAAAAATAATAATAAAAAAACGTTTAAAAAGGTTCCTAAAGTCCATCAGAAGCCTATGCCCTGGCAGCATCCTAAACCTGAAGAGGAAGAACCGGCAGCACGTGAACGTATTGAAGCTATTATGCACCATAGCAATTATATACAGGCAGATCGTGACCCGGATTTTCTTAGAAGAGATGAAGTGCGTGCTGTTCGGCTTGAGGTGGATTACCTTAAGGCGGAGTTACTGCTGAAAGAACATGGCATTGAGCATACTATTGTGGTTTTCGGTTCAACACGTATCGTTGAATCTTCGGAGATCAAAAGGCATATTAAAATATTGAAAGAGAGTCTGTCCAATGAAAGTGATAATGAGGAACTTGAAAAAGAGTTGCGGATTGCTGAAAATCTTTTGGCAAAAAGTCACTATTATGATACGGCAAGAAGGTTTGGGAGTATTGTCGGCAGATCAGGGAAAGGTCCTGATGATGCAAGAGTGACACTTATGACAGGTGGTGGACCGGGTATTATGGAAGCGGTAAACCGCGGGGCTTTTGATGTCGGTGCCAAATCGATAGGACTGAATATCACTTTACCGCATGAACAGTACCCCAACCCTTATATTACACCGGAACTCTGTTTTCAGTTTCATTATTTTGCTATCAGAAAAATGCATTTTCTCAGACGTGCTGAGGCATTGGTGATTTTTCCGGGCGGTTTTGGTACAATGGATGAGTCTTTTGAAATTTTGACTTTGGTACAGACACGTAAAATTGACCCTATACCAATCATATTTGTAGGAGAAAGTTACTGGAAAAACATGGTCAATTTTGAAGGTTTTATGGAAGAAGGGGTGATCGATCCTGAAGATATGGATGTATTTACCTTTGTAGAAACGGCAGAAGAGGCCTGGGAGACGATACTGCGCTGGCACAGAGACAGCGGTTCAGCTCTTGCAAAGGTATTGGCTTGATTTGGTGTATACTGAATAAGGCTTATTTCACTTTGGCCCATTCAAGCAACGACTCATCACAAAAAAGATAAAATTTTAAAAATATCTTCGTTAAAAAGATCATAAATGAATATACAGATTAGTTACTATTTGGATAGAATTTCAAAATATGCAGGCTACCTGGCTGCCATTGTCACAGTTATTCTTTCCCTTCTCGTTGCTTACGATGCAGGTATGCGCTACCTGTTCTCGGCAGGTTCCATTGCGTTGCAGGAAGTAGAGTGGCATCTGTTCGATGTGGTATTCCTGCTTGGACTCTCTTATGCTTTAAAGCATGAAAAACATGTACGTGTAGATATCTTTTTTGAACGCTATTCTTCCGATACAAAAGCCATTGTGCAGATACTTTCCATGCTCTTGCTTGTCATTCCGTTCTCTCTTCTCTTTATGAATGATACCTGGGATATGGTTCTGCAAAGTTATCTTCAGCATGAAGTTTCGGCTGATCCGGGAGGATTGACACACCGTTATCTGATAAAGGCAATGCTGCTTGTGGCATTTGCATTGTTGCTGCTTCAGGCAATAAGTGAAATACTTAAAGCCTATCATCGTTTAGAGAACAAAGTATTGCTTTGGCGGGTACTTTCTGTAGTGGTGCTGCTTGGGGGTCTGGTCTACTATGGCTGGTATGAACGTATGGCATTCTGGTTCGATCCTGTGCTGCTTATGTTCGCACTGTCTCTGGTCCTGCTAATGACAGGTTTTCAGGTCGCTTTTGTTTTTGCCGGGGTTGCACTCTTTTTTGCACTCATCTCTGATGAAGTAGGACTTGGAGTACTTGAAATGCTGCCATACCGAACTTATGGCATCATGGGAAATATCACACTGATGGCGGTTCCGCTCTTCATTTTCATGGGGCTCATACTTGAAAGATCTAGGATGGCAGAAGAGCTGTTGAGCTCCATGGGAAAACTTTTTGGTTCTGTTCGTGGAGGATTGGCTATATCGGTGGTGCTTGTAGGGGCTATACTTGCTGCAAGTACAGGGATAGTCGGGGCATCTGTGGTAATGATGAGCCTTATTGCCCTGCCTCTGATGCTGAAGCATAACTATTCGCCTGCATTGGCTTCGGGTTCCATTGCCGCCAGTGGAACTCTGGGACAGCTGATACCTCCATCCATTGTACTCATCATACTTGGTGACCAGATGCATCTTTCCGTAGGGGATCTGTTCAAGGCTGCGGTCGTACCAGGATTGCTACTCATTATTCTTTATATAATCTATATTTTAGTCATCTCCTATCTCGATAAAGAGCTTGCTCCCGCCATCGTTTCTGATGAAGCCTATGGAAAAGTAGCCAAAGATGCCCTTAAAGCCATCTTCCCGCCGTTACTGCTTATCGTTGCCGTACTGGGTTCCATCTTTGCAGGGATCGCCTCTCCTACAGAATCCGCGGCCATTGGTGTACTTGGTGCTATGGTACTGGCAATGTTCAACAGAGCCTTTAACTTCGGGCTTGTACGCTATGCAGCCATAGAGACCGTCAAACTTACAGCAATGATCTTCATGATCCTCATCGGTGCAACAGCCTTTTCACTGGTATTCAATGAACTGGGGGGCGGAGATATGGTATTGCAGTTCTTCACGGGGGATGTGGGGAATAAATGGACATTTATTTTCATTGCAATGCTGGTGATCTTTTTGCTGGGCTTCTTCATAGACTTCATCGAGATAGCTTTTGTGGTCGTGCCTATCCTGGTACCTATAGTCGCATCGTTCCACATTGACCCCATTTGGTTCGCTATCCTAATCGCAATGAACCTTCAGGCTTCATTCCTTACCCCACCGTTCGGATTTGCGTTGTTCTACTTGAAGGGTGCTGCAGGAGACAAGGTGAGTACCGGAGCTATCTACAGAGGTGTTGTACCGTTTATCTTGTTGCAGGTATTCGCGTTGGGGATTATTGTATTGTTCCCGGAACTGATCTATCTGTTCGGGAAATAGTATCCTCAAATCCATAAGTAATTTGTGGGTATGATAAACAAATATAAAGAAAATAATGAAAGGTGAAACATGACACCCAGAGAGTCCATTAAAATCTTATTAGAAAGAATGAATGAAGCGATCATAGGGCAGGAACACATTGTCGAGAGGTTGGTCATGGGCCTGCTTGCTGACGGTAATATGATCGTGGAGGGTCTGCCCGGCTTGGCAAAGACAAGAGCGGTTCGCTCGATGGCAGATGTGATCGATGCCACTTTCTCCCGTATTCAATTCACTCCTGACCTTCTTCCCTCCGATATAACGGGGCAGGAACTGCTGTATGAAGAGAATGGAGAACATGCATTTCATTTTCACAAAGGACCCATATTTGGAAACATCATCTTGGCGGATGAGATCAATCGTGCTCCGGCCAAAGTACAATCTGCCATGCTTGAAGCGATGGAAGAACGACAGGTAACAGTGGCAGGGCATACCTATAAACTTCCTGAACTCTATATGGTACTGGCAACACAGAACCCCATAGAACAGGAAGGGACCTACCCTCTGTCAGAAGCACAGAAAGATCGTTTTTTGATGCATATCAAGATCACGTATGTTAATATGGAATCAGAATTCCAAATGATCAAGATGATACAGGAAGAGAAACACAAAGAGAAAGAAATCAAAGAGAAGATCCCCCAGGAGATGATATTTGCAGCACGTGAAGAAGTTGCTCAGGTCAAACTCAGTGAGGAGATCGGACACTATATCGTTGAACTTGTTTTTTCAACACGATATCCGCTCCGTTACAGTAAACAGCTTGAAGTGATGATCGATGTCGGAGTGAGTCCACGAGGTTCTCTGGCATTGACCCAGTGTGCCCAGGTGCATGCGTGGATGAGAGGAAGAGAAGAGGTGACGGTTGAAGATGTCCATGCTGTCATATATGATATTTTCCGCCATCGTATGATCATAAGTAAACATGCACGTTTTAATGAGGTTAAAACAGATGATGTTGTAGATATTATTTTAGAACAGGTACCATTGCCAAAAGAGTCATCAGCTAAATAATCGACTGAAAAAGGATCCTTTTCCTGCCAATTTGTCTATAAGCTCAAAATAATAGGCTTCATGCTTGAGCCCAAGTTCGGGATATTTGAGTTTTTCATTTGGCATGACAGCTATGGTAAAGGGTACAGAGCGTATTTTAAATGCTTCTGCCAGTTTCGGGTTTCTTGAAACATCGCATTTTACTACGCTGATATCATTCTCTTTTCCATACGCTTCAAGCCTTTCATCTATGAGCTTTGTCAGTATCTGGCAGGGCCCGCAGGTAGGGGAATAAAAGTCTATAAAGACAGGCTTTTCGTTGTTTTTGATGATCTTTTCATAATTCTTATCTGTAAGTTCCATCCGGTATTGTAACTATATTTTTCTTACTCTTTTGCAAGGATTGAACATGATTGGCTTTTTGAACTTTTGATAGCAGGTTCCCAGCGGTTAGGCAAGAGTTCATCCAGGGTCATGTATCTCTCTTTGGATAAACAGATCTTTGTATTTACATTTTTGTAGTTGATCTGGAACATGAGTTCCCTGCACCGCCCGCATGGTGCTATGATGGTATCTTCGTGTACTGCAACGATCATCTCGATCTCTGTTTCCCGGTTTTTCAGCATTTCTGCAACAGCTGAATGTTCTGCACAAAATCCGATCCCGCAGGCTATTTCTATATTGATACCGGTATAAATATTTCCTTTTGCAGTCAAAAGGGCAGCACCGACTGCTCCTGCAATAAAATCATCACGGCTTAGCTTATATTCACCAACCACTTTATATGCTTCTTCAATTAATGTTTCTGCACTTACCATACTCTCCCTTTGTGTAGTTATATTTAGGGTTATTAGAGGTGCCCTTAACAGTATAACAAAATCTTCGTATTGTTTAAAAAGATTTCTTACAGTAGAATACAGCATGGAACAAAATATAAAAATAGAATTAAAACAAAGTACCGTAGAGAACCTGTTAGCCTTTTCGGAGATACTCAAAAAAGATATCAATACGATGTTGGAAGAGGCACTGGAACAGTATTTTGAAAATGAGCAGCAGAAGCTTCTGGAGAAAAACATGGATGATGAAAATGCCATGACAAACCTTGATTATGATGAATTTTGGGACGGGTTGGATCTGGGCTAGTGAAAAATTGGAATATGAGATCTGTATTCAAAGAGATCTTAATTGGAGCGGTTCTTATATTTATATTAAGTAATATTATAAATTATGTGCGTAAACCTGAATTAAACAGTATTCAGCTGCAGAAGATCGAAGCACAACTTGTAGATGGAAAGCACTTTTCCACAGAAGAGGGAAGACCTCTGGTCATACACTTTTGGGCTACATGGTGCCCTACATGCAAGCTGGAAGCCTCCAATATTGAGAGCATATCGAAAAAATATGAAGTATTGACGATCGCTGTCAGTTCAGGAAAGGATGACAAGATACAAGCCTATCTCAAAGAGAGAGGGTTGACATTTAAAGTATTGAATGATGTGAATGGCAAGTGGGCAGAACAGTTTAAGGTGAAAGCCTTTCCGACGACATTTATCTATGACAGTCAGGGCAAGTTGAAGTTTATGGAAGTGGGGTACACAACTACAGCGGGGCTGTTGGCAAGACTGAAGATGGCAGAATAGTTTTTGGTTTAATCAAAAAAGAGTAAAATACGGTAATTTTTCACAAGGACAATAAAATGAGTATAGATAAAGCACTGATGGAAAGATCCGGCGGCAAGTGTGAGCTTTGCGGTTCCGAAGAGGGTCTTACAGCATATACAGTAGCACCTAAAGATGAGCAGATCGTAATTTGCAGTACCTGTGCAGCTTCCATAGAAGATCCTGCAATGGATGAAAAACATTGGAACTGTCTGCATGATAGTATGTGGAGCACAGAACCGGCTGTGCAGGTCATGGCATTCAGACTGTTGACAAAGCTCGGTGCACAGGACCAGCTCGATATGATGTACCTTGAAGATGATGTCAGAGCATGGGCAGAAGAGGGGCTTAATGAAGAAAAAGTTGAACCTACACGTGACAGTAACGGTACGATACTGGTTGAAGGTGATGCGGTGAGTATCATTAAAGATCTTGTGGTCAAAGGGGCAGGGTTTACTGCAAAGCAGGGAACTACGGTAAAAAATATCCGTATGGCACCGGGTGACCCGACACATATCCAGGGGCGTGTGAACGGTACGATGATCTTCCTTAAAACAGAGTTTTTGAAGAAATTGTAAAGATTTTTCCCTCTTCCGGTTCCGCTCTGAGAAAAAGGGCGGACTTCATATAACAGCATCCCTCTAATATATATTTTTCTATAAAAGAACATTGAAATCAATTAAATTCCGTTTATAATTCAGCGCAATATGCCGTTAAACAGTAAACTTAAATTAAATATCCGTATATTTACTATACAATGATAGAAAGATATCAAAGGAGAACGAAATGGGAATTTACAGTGAGAAACTCGAAGAGGTCAAAGCATTGATAGCACGCCTGCAGAAAGAGTCTCCCAAGCAGACAGCGGCATTCAATCAGTTTATGATGAGTGTTGAAAAGCCTGGAGCATTGAGCACGAAGGAGAAAGACCTTATCAATATTGCTCTATCCATTGCGGCACAGTGCGAATGGTGTATCGCTCTGCATGTCAAGGGAGCGCTGAACAATGGTGCAAGCCGGGAAGAGATCATGGATGCATCGATGCAGGCAGTTCTGATGCATGGCGGCCCGGCATTGATGTACCTGATCCCCGTTGAAAAAGCATTAGACGAATTTACCGATACGTAAACCCGTTACGTTTTGAGATATTCATCTGCCATATAACTGCTGCGGGTATAGGGTGAGCTTTTGATAAAGCGGAAGCCCATTGCCATTCCCGCGTCCCGAAAATGATCGAAGCGCTCTGGCGGGACGAACTCGATGACCTCTGTATGCTCCTGTGAAGGAGAAAGATACTGTCCGATGCTTAGCAGTCTGCAATGATGGTCCAGCAGGTCCTGTAACAGCGTCGTCACTTCCTCTTCACGCTCTCCGAGGCCCAGCATGATCCCGCTTTTGGTCGCAATATCGGGATTGAGTTCCGCCAATTTTTTCAGCACACGCAAAGAGCGTTCATACTTTGCCCCTTTTCGGATATGATAAAGTCGAGGTACTGTTTCAAGGTTATGCCCGACGATCTCCGCACCGCTCTCTGCGATGACCCGTAACGCTGTTTCATCCTCTTGCAGATCAGGGATCAGCAATTCCACAACAATCGTTTTGTCAAATGCTTTGATGGCACGAACTGTATTGGCAAAATGTTCCGCACCTCCGTCGGGAAGATCATCCCGTGTCGGACTGGTGATGACGACATGGCGCAGTCCCATCGCCTGTACCGACTTGGCTACATTTCCCGGCTCATCCGGGTCAGGAGGCAGCGGTATATCTTTGGAAACATTGCAGAAGGTACAGCGGCGTGTGCACTCTTTTCCCAAGATCAGGAAGGTTGCCTGCTTTCGGGAAAAACATTCGCCGATATTGGGACACATGGCTTCCTGACAGACGGTATGTAAGCGTCCTCTGGCGATAATCTCCTCAACTTCACGCAGACTGCTGAGCGTGATCTTCTTTCTCAGCCACTCAGGCTTTGAATATTGTATTTTCTGCGTGGACATTCCATTCCTCCCTGCTGTACTTTTCGTCAAAAAGTTTTTGTGTAAGTGCCTGTTCTTTATCGCTCAAAGGTTCTTGGAGAGCCTTTGTACCAAAACTCTCATAAAATGCTTTTAAGACTTCTTCGGTCAGTGCTGCTTCCGTGGTATCTATATGCAATCCTTCGAGAGTAGCAGCCTGTGAAATACCTGGATCTTCCAGGAAAAGCGCATTAAAACGGCCACTGTCGATCCTCAGTGGAATAGTCCCGTGCTGCAGCATTGCATAACGGGTGTGGCGTTGGGCATTTCCACCGATCTTTCTTCCTCCGATCATGATGTCGTAGGCTTCCGTACCGGCTAGACAGAGAGCACTGTGTGCTTCGGCAACTTGTAGATCATGGGCAAAATTGGCATCGAGTCCCAAATTTTGATACAAATGGATCAGAAAAGCACAGAGATGCCGATAACTCTTTTTGATTCCTTTCTTTTGTATGAAGGAACGCGGAACGATAAGTGTATAGGAGATATCATCCCCATGTACCAGAATACCTCCGCCGGTGATACGCCGAACATACGGGATATTTCTTGAGCGCAGCCTGTCCCAGTCGATCACCTCTTTAGGATGTGAAAACCGGCCGAAACTGAGTGAAGGTTCTTCCCATCGGTACAGGCGGAGGATCGGCAGATCATCATCTTTGAAAGCATAAAGTAGGGCTTCATCCACTGCCATATTCCACTGTGCCGAACCCACTCCGCTATCGATAAATCGCCACGTATGCATTTTTTACTCTTTCCTGTGATCATGTTAACATTCTCTTAACTATTTTGGATTATACTATAGTTCTATAGTATTTACCTGGTACGACAATAAGATAAAGGATAATTAATGGAAGAGACACGGATCAAAAAAAACCCTGCTGATTTTTCGGTTGAGCCCAATATGACCAGTTATGAAGTAACGTACAATAGCTTTGAATGGGAGAATGTTGCAAAAGAGTTTGAAGGACTGCCCTCGGGTGGTCTGAATATCGCCCATGAAGCAATCGACCGACATGCCAACGGTCCTTTGGCAGATAAGACGGCACTGATCTGGCTGGGTGAGAACGGAGAAGAACGTACTTTTACTTTTAGCCAGATGAAAAAGGAGAGTGCACGTTTCGCCAATGTGCTTAAAACACTCGGTTTCGAAAAAGGAGAACGTGTCTATACGCTTTCGACGCGCCTTCCTGAACTTTATATCGGTGCGATGGGTATCCTGAAGAACGGCAGTGTGATGTGCCCGCTCTTCTCCCAGTTCGGCCCCGAGCCGATCCTCCAGCGGATGCAGCGTGGTGATGCCCGGGGACTGTTGACGACACAAAGGCTTTATGAGAAAAAAATTGCTCCTCAGATGGACAAGCTTCCAGAGCTGCGTACTATTCTTCTGATCGATGCCGAAGAAGACATGAATGAAAAGGTTCTTTCCCTGCCGCGTCTGATGGAAAAGGCATCGGATATGTTCGAGATAGTGCCGACGGAACCTGAAGATATGTCACTGCTACATTTTACCAGCGGAACAACTGGGATGCCCAAAGGGGTGATCCATGTCCATAAAGCGATGTATACACACTGGGTAACGGGAGCGTATGTGCTCGATCTGCACCCCGATGATATGTACTGGTGTACTGCCGATCCCGGTTGGGTGACAGGAACGTCGTACGGTATCATTGCGCCCTGGCTGCACGGGGTGACCAATATTGTAAATGAAGCGGAATTCGATGCAGAGAGATGGTATGGTGTTCTGCAGGATTACAAGGTCAGTGTCTGGTATACTGCGCCTACAGCGATCCGCCGTCTCATGCGTCTCGATATCGATCCGCTTGAAAGCTATGATCTTTCACATTTACGTCTGGTACAGAGTGTCGGTGAACCGCTCAATCCTGAAGCTGTTGTGTGGGGGGTCGAGAAACTGAAAATGCCGATTCACGACAACTGGTGGCAGACAGAGACTGGCGGGATCATGATCGCCAACTATATCTCCGAGGATGTCAAACCGGGGTCAATGGGGCGGCCGCTGCCGGGTATCGTTGCAGCAGTTGTACGTCAGAATGGAGACGGTACGGTTACGGAGATCACAGAACCGGGTAAAGACGGTGATCTTGCACTGAAACCCGGCTGGCCTTCGATGTTCCGCGGTTATCTGCACAATGACGAAAAATATAAAAAAAGTTTTGTTGATGGTTGGTATATTTCCGGTGATCTTGCCTATAAAGATGAAGACGATTACTTCTGGTTCGTCGGACGTGCGGATGATATTATCAAGACTTCCGGACATATGGTCGGGCCATTCGAAGTGGAAAGTGCACTGATGGAGCATCCGGCAGTGGCAGAAGTGGGTGTCATCGGTAAGCCTGATCCGCTGATCGGGCAGATCGTCAAAGCCTTTGTTTCACTTAAAAGCGGCTATGAGCCAAATGAAAAACTCAAGCGTGAGCTCATAGGGTTCGGACGTAAAAAACTGGGGGCAGCTGTAGCACCCAAAGAGATCGAGTTTCAGGAAAATCTTCCCAAGACCCGCAGCGGGAAGATCATGCGGCGGCTGCTTAAAGCCAGAGAACTTGGACTGCCTGAGGGCGATACCTCGACACTGGAGAAATAAGGATCGGATATGAGTATATTTAAAATGCCGAGTCTCGGTGCCGATATGGAAGAAGGCACTCTGATGGAGTGGAAGGTCAAAGAGGGTGACAGCGTCAAAAAAGGCCAGGTGATCGCTGAGGTAGAGTCCAACAAGGGTGTGATAGAGGTTGAGATCTTTGAAGACGGTGTGGTGGACAAACTTCTGGTCGAACCGGGGACGACCTGTGCTGTCGGAACACCGATCGCCTCGATCCGCAAAGAGAATGAAACATCGGAGTCTCAGCAAAAAGAGCAGGAAGTATCGACAGAAAAAACGGTAGATAAGAAAGTTGCGGAAACGGAAAAAACCATAGAAAAAGAAACGGCCAAACCGTTGGCAGCAGAAAAAGAGACAAAAACA
Organism: Epsilonproteobacteria bacterium (ex Lamellibrachia satsuma); assembly: GCA_003934925.1. Lineage (GTDB taxonomy): Bacteria > Campylobacterota > Campylobacteria > Campylobacterales > Sulfurovaceae > Sulfurovum. The sequence goes on along the minus strand of JQIX01000044.1, from coordinate 47,309 downwards.
ATTCCCAATCCGGTGGAGGAAGCTCCGAAAAATGCCGAGTCCCCTGAGATAAAGATCTCTCCGGCAGCACGAAAAAAAGCGCAGGAGCTTGGGGTTGATCTTAATGCACTTGCTTCCAAAATGCAGGGCAAGATCGGAGCGGCTGAAGTTGAAGCAGCAGCCAAAGCGGCCAAACAAAAGAAGCGGGGTGGTTCGGACAGTATGCGTAAGGCGATCGCTGCAGCGATGAGCCGTTCGAATGCGGAGATCCCCCACTATTATCTTTCCACATCGATCAATATGACACCGGCACTGGAATGGCTGGCAGAGCAAAATAAAAAACGCAGTATCAAAGAGCGTATCCTGCCGGCGGCACTGATAATCCGTGCAGTTGTCAAGGCGCTGCAGGCCGTACCGGAGCTCAACGGCTTCTGGAAGGAGGACGGTTTGCAGATCAGTGAAACGATCAATCCTGGTGTGGCTATCGCCAGACGTGAAGGTGGACTGCTTACTCCTGCACTGCTTAATGCCCAGGAGATGAACCTCGATCAGACAATGAAAGCCTTTCATGACCTGATCACTCGTACACGTTCGGGCAAGCTTCGCAGTTCAGAGATCACGCAGCAGACCATTGTTATTACCAATCTCGGTGATCTTGGTGTCGAGCGGGTGTATGGTGTGATCTACCCGCCGCAGGTAGCACTGGTAGGCTTAGGCCGGATCATTGATGCACCGTGGGTTATTGGTGATGCACTGGCGGTACGCAAGGTCATGCAGGCAACACTGGCAGGCGATCACCGGGCTACCGATGGTCGGACCGGAGCGCTTTTTTTAGATAAACTGAACCAAATATTACAAAAACCGGAGGAATTATGATGACGAATGAAGAGATCAAAGCGAAAATTGTTGAACAGATCTACGAGATAGCACCGGAACATGAAGGAGAAACGATCCCGGAAACAGAAAATATACAGCGCTCTTTAGAGATAGACTCGTTTGATTTTCTGAACCTTTTGACGGGATTGAACGAGGAGTTAGGTGTAGAAGTTCCAGAATCTGACTACGGTGAGGTGGATACGCTGGAACATATGACGGACTATTTTGCCAAACGTATGACGTAAGGAGAAAGATAATGAATAAGCTGCTTGCAGAAGAGATCTATTATGATATGGTGCTGGGCCGCCTATTTGAATTGGCGGCAAAAGAGCACTACATGGCCGGTGATATTGCCGGTTTCCTGCATCTGGATATTGGCCAGGAGGGCTTTAGTGTTGCAGCAATGAAAGCATTTGAAAAAGGGGATGTCTTCACGACTTACCGTGAACATGTAATGGCGATCAGCAGGGGAATAGACCCTCAAGCGGTGATGGCGGAACTTTTTGGTAAAGCTTCCGGTATCAGCCGTGGCCGGGGCGGGTCGATGCACCTTTTTGATCCGTCACATTTTTTTTATGGCGGTGATGCGATCGTAGGCGGGCAGATCCCCAATGCTGTCGGATGTGCCTATGCCCGTAAATTTCTCGGACAGGAAGATGGTGTAATGGTGGTGTTCGGTGACGGTGCGACCAGCGGTGGTGCGTTCTTTGAATCGCTCAACAATGCCAGTACCAAGAAGCTGCCTCTGTTGTTCCTGTGCGAGAATAACGGTTATGCGATCGGAACGAAGATTACCCGTGTTGCACCGTTTGAAAAACAGGCCAAAAAAGCGGAACCGTATATGCTGACCATGGAAGTTGACGGGATGGATGCCGTAGCGGTCTATAAGGCTGTAAAAGAGGCGCAGCACCTGATTCAGGATGGGCATGGACCGGTTTTTCTTGAGGCCATGACCTGCCGGTATGAAGGACACTCCATGAGCGATCCGGGAAACTACCGCAGTAAAGAAGAGTTGGAGATATGTAAAGCCAAGGATCCCATAGAACGAATGGAAAAAGTACTTCATGAAACTTATCTACTCAGTTCAGAGCAGATAGATACACTCCGGCAGCGGGCACAGAAAGTGGTGGATGATGCAGTTGAATTTGCAACTGCTGCTCCAGAACCGGAGCTTGAAGAGCTCTATACCGAAGTTTTCTGTAAAGGATGTGCAAATGTTGTATCGTGAAGCATTGAACAAAGCGATAGATGAAGCTATGGCAGTTGACGAGACCGTTGTTGTCCTGGGCGAGGATGTCGGATTGTACGGAGGGAGTTATCGTGTGACGGAAGGGCTGATTGCCAGATATGGAGAAAAACGTCTGATCGACACACCCATAGCGGAACTTTCCATTGTAGGAAATGCGGTAGGTATGGCGATGGGTGGTCTGCGCCCGGTAGCGGAGATCATGACAGCGAACTTTGCGCTGTTGGCATTTGATCAGATCATAAACCATATGGCAAAATACCGCTATATGAGTGCAGGGAAGATCACTTTGCCGATGGTAGTACGCTTTCCACAAGGCGTTAGCCGCCAGCTGGCGGCACAGCACTCAGAGAGTTACGAACAGATGCTCAGTGCCGTTCCAGGACTGATCGTCTTTGCCGCAGGAGATGTGAACTATGCCTATCATGCGCTTAAATATGCCATTTTAAGTGATGATCCGATCGTTTTTATCGAGCATGAACTGCTTTACAACAAAAAAGGAGAAGTGGACCTCAATGCCGAGTTCGACCCTTTCAAGGCACGTATAGTCAAGGAGGGCAAAGATGTGACCATTGTCAGTTATCTTAAAATGGTCGATGATGTCATGGCAGCGGTTCCTGAAATAGAAAAACAGCTTGGCAAGAGCTGCGAGGTGATCGATTTGTGCTCGCTGAATCCTATTGATTTTAAAACCCTTGAGTCATCGTTGAAAAAAACAGGTTCTATTGTTGTTGTCGAGGAAGATCATAAAATGGGCAGCTATGGAGCACAGATCATCAGTTGGGCAGCCGAGGAAATGTTCTACAGCCTTGATGCGGCACCGTTAAGAATCTCAGGCGCGGATGTACCTATCCCCTATAACCGCAGACTTGAACTTGCCTCGATCCCTACTCCTGATTCGATCACGGAACAGATCGTATCCTGGGCAGGGAACAATGGAATATAGGGTCTTCTGTGTACGGGGTGTGACTCATATATGCGAACTCTGAAAGCCCCGGCGGTGATCCAACTATTTATGTTCAAGGAGCTGTAAATGTATGATATTGTCTATATCGGTGGTGGATTGAACTATGCAGGTGCGATCGTGGCTGCCAGAAAGGGACTCAAGGTAGCCATTATTGAAAGGTCTTTGGATCAGTTGGGCGGTGTTTGTCTACATAAAGGGTGCATCCCTTCCAAAATGTTCCTGCATTATGCAGAAACGATCCGCCAGAGTAGAGAAGATCTGTTTGATGGCGATCTTAGATTGGATATGCGGAGGCTTACAGCAAAAAAAGCAAAACTGATCGCCTCTGCTACCAAGGCAGTCACGTTACAATGTTCTAAAGTGGAACTTATAGAGGGTGAAGGGCGTGTCGTAGCACCACATCAGGTTAAAGTGGGAGAGAAGATCTATGAATCTGAATATATCGTGATAGGAACAGGTTCTTCTGCATTCATTCCTGAGGGTATAGAGTATGATGGAAAAAATATCATTACCAGTGATGAAGTACTGGAACTTCAGGTACTTCCTAAAGAGATTGCGATCTACGGTACGGGGGCCATTGGGCTGGAAATGGCAAGTTTCTTTGCCTGTGCAGGAGTAACTGTCACACTCATTTCTCACAGTGATACGTTTTTAGCCAAGTCACATCCTCTTATACGCTCAGCAATGCTTAAACAGATAGAAGAACTGGGCATTACCTACCTGAAAGACCATCCTGTAGCAAAAGCAAAGCAGACGGGCAGAGGGGTGCATATTACTTTTGAGGATGGCAGCAGTAAGTATTTTGAACAGTTGCTTGTTGCAACAGGCCGTCATCCCAATACGGATGTGCTTGCTACAGATGAGATCATGGTGGATAAAGGCATCAAAACAGATGCTTTTTTTGAAACTACCCTGGCTAAACATTATGCGGTAGGAGATTGTAACGGTAAATTACAGCTGGCACATGCAGCAAGGGCAGAGGTGCTGAACGTTACATTACGCATATTGGGAAAAGAACCTGAAGTGCTAAACCTTGACCATGTCGTGAAATTCATCCATACCCTGCCTATGAGTTCTGCAAGTGTAGGAGAGAGCAGATATACCCTTGAAAAAAAAGGCCTTGCTCTCAAGGAGAGCGTCGTACCGTTAAATCATTTTACAGCTTCAGCATTTCATCAAGCCGGTAACGGTTATATGATCGTCTATGCAGACGAAGAAGGTTTTATTCTGGGTGCTGAGATACTGGCTCCGGATGCTGAAGAACTGATCGCACCGGTCGCCATGGCGCTGGCCGGAGAGATGAATGCTCCTTTGGCACAAAAGACCATCATGGCACATCCTACTTTCAGTGAAGCTTTGGAAAGAGCCTATTTTCGCTTATGATCCTGTACAGAATGAAGAAACTCTTCGCTCAAAGCAGCTATAACAGCTTGTTGAAAACATTATAATTTGCTTAGCAAAATAAAATTTGAGTTATTTTGTAGCCAAACATACTGCGGAACGTCTCCTCCGGTCTGCTCTCCAAATATTCTTTTGTGCCGTCCTAGTGGCTATTTTGTAGCCTATCCCTCTCATGGAAATGATTAGCCCTTTACCCGTTTTCTGACGTAATTTGTATACAAGAACCCTTAACTGATTGGGATCGGCATAGCCATCCCATATATACTGGGTAATAGTGGGTGCAGAAACGAACCATCCTTGGTTCTTTAGCAATATCTCGATAAAAAGTTTTTCTTTCATTGTTAAAGAAACGGGTATTTCATATTTCATAAGTTCATGACGTTTGAGATCATAGGTGAAGCCATCTTTCAAATGTATCGTCAGGCTATCTTGAAATGTTTTGAAGTTGAGCCAAAAGTTCAGTTTGATGATCAGTTCATCCATGATAACAGGCTTTTTAAGGTAATCATTGCATCCGAGGATGAAGCATTTTTCTATATTTTTTATCTGATGGAAAGGGCTGAGTGCAATGATGGGGGACATGTTTATCCGAGGCCCTTATTTTCTTTATGGCAAGGTAGCTTTCATCGCTCATGACAGGTACATCCAGCAAGATGAGGTCATAATTCGATAAATCTGCTTCCTCGTCATTAAATGTCCCAAGAGCAGTTTGATAGGTTTTAAATCCTCTGTGTTTTAACTCTTTTTTAATCTCTGTACTCAACAGGCTTTCATGATCAATGATCAGGATTTTCATGCATTTACCCCCCCCGGAGCTAAAGTTAAAATCCATAATAACTAAAAAAACTTAAAAAGTTAATTCATAAGTCACTTTCAGAGTCTATAATACATTAACTGGGGAATAGAGTGCCGGAAGGCTAATTGAAAATTGGAGTTTAAAAGGAGAAGAAGATGGAAAGTAATTTTTTAACAGGAAATAAAAAGATGATCACGCTATCGGTAGCGGCTGCTGCGATGTTGGCATTGACTGCGTGTGGAGGCGGCGGTTCAGGCGGCGGTTCAGGCGGCGGTGCGACGGGTGAGTTCACTATCTCGGCAAAGGGTGGTGATGGACTTAGCGGAAGCGGGGGTGATGGCAATTCAGATGGTGTATATGCTGATGGTTATACGAATGTAGAGTTCCGTAAAAGCGGAGTGGCAGATACCGCTTTCACCCTGCCGGCGTATCCACATGAAGAAAATCTGGGTACCAACGGAAAAGTCATTTCTGCAGATACAACCATTACTACAGTCGAGAGCGGCAATGAACCTGCGACTGTCGGTGAACTTTATATGGTAAACGGGTCCCGATATATTTGTGAAGCGGCAAACAGCGGCAATACCTGTGACAATAATACCTCAAACCGTGTAACGGGACTTAAGATAAATGAGGGTGTGACGGTGACATTGGGACTTAACAAAGATACTGATGATGCTTATGACAACAATGAGTCAACAGGGCAGGATGAGGCAAATATTCAGCTGGAGGGTGATCTTGTTCTTAACGGTACGCTAAAGACTGCTGCACTGACCACAGCCGGCGGCACAGCCGACAGTCGCCATGGTGCTGCAGCAACGGCACGCGACAAGGGAGCATTAAATATTTATCAAAGGTATGACGGTGCACTGATCATCGGAGCCAACGGGAAGATAGATACTTCGGGCGATGACGCTACCGTTGCCAATGAGCGCGGTGGAGACGGCGGTGCGGTTAATATTGATCTGAATTATGCATTTTCCAAGGTTGACGGAACCATTGATGCCAGCGGCGGAAATGGACTGGGGACAGGTGATGGTGGAGATGCTGCCATCCATTCTGAAAACGCAAATGAAATCTACATATATTCGTATGGTACCATAGTCCATACCGGCAGCCACACGATCAATGCCAGCGGCGGTAACGGTGCCAGTGGCGGTCATGCCAGTGAAATTGAGCTTGAGTCCTATTATGGCAGTGTGTACAATGAGGGCACACTCCTGGCAGTAGGCGGTAACGGTACAACTGGCAGTGGAGGTAACGGAGGCTATATTTATGTCTATAGTGATTATGCGAGTATTTACAACTCGGGTGACATGAAGAGCAGCGGCGGTAATGGAGCCAAAGGCGGCGATGCCAGTGCAATCTACTTATACCCCGGATATGATAGCTATATCGGTGAAATTCTCAATTCCGGCGACCTCTATGCAAACGGCGGGAACGGCAGCAGCGGAAACGGCGGTAGCGGTGCCGAGATATATTTTTATCTTTATGGAGCCGGGGATGCGAGAACTTCAGGAAACATTTATGCCAACGGTGGAAATGGTGTAGGTGCCGACGGCGGTGATGCCGGCGATCTCTATATTTATCAGGAAGGATACGGAGAAGATGGTACCGGAGTCGATGAAGAAGTTGCTCCAGGCGGTATAGAGGTCAGCGGTAACATTGAAGTCAACGGCGGAAACGGTGATGCAAATGGCGGTGCAGGTGGTTATGTCGAAGCCGAGATTGATGATTACTCATCAGAAAACAATCCGGCTGTAGGCCTCATCAGGTTCCTCGGCTACAGCTCTTTTGATGTCTCCGGAGGAGACGGCAACACGACCGGAGGTAACGCTGGAAATGTGGAAGCGTATACAGAAGATGCCTGGACAGGCTCTAAAACGCCTGCCGGTGCCATCATCAATGAAGTGCAGATCATTGCAAAAGGAGGTTACGCAGAAAATGGCGAGGGCGGCTATGGCGGCTATGTCGAATTCGATGCAGAAGGGGAGTACTATGACGGTACGACCAAGCTTATCAACACGGCAGCCATCGATCTGTCGGGCGGTCTTGGCCTAGGTGGCGGTGACAGCGGCTATCTGTACTGGTACGCGCATGACGGTGTCGAAAACAGCGGAGAGATCACTGCAGTGGGCGGTGATGCAGAAGGTGACACGGGATCGGCCGGAGAGGGAGCCTCTGATGGTATCGAGATATATTCCAGCCGTGACATACTCAACAGCGCCGCTATTACCGCAACCGGCGGTAATGGTACGGGAGCCAATACAGAGGGAGGTTCAAGTTACTATGATGGTTTAGAGATGTATGCCGGCGGTATAGTCACCAACAGCGGTAATCTTTACTTCAACGGTGGCGCTTCAAGCGGTACGGCTATCAACAGCGATGGCGGATATGTAGATATTTGGTCGGAAATCGCACACTCTGTTAATACTGCTACGGTCATCGATGTTTCTGAAGGAACAGGCGGAAGCGGTACAGAAGGCGAAACGGGCGAAATTTACCTGGATGGTATAAATGTAACTCCAAATGACGGAGTACTTGACTAGACGGTTGGTTTCAAACCTTTAAAAGAGGCGGACTTTTCGGTCTGCCTCTTTAAAAAACAATATTCCGATCAGTTCTATTTGGGTACCATAGGTTTGATTGGAGCGTTGTATAGCAAACAGAAAAAACAAAGGGGATAGGTATGGAAAAACGCATGTGGGCGGGAGTGGGAATTTTGCTTTTGGTGTTGGTGCTGGGGGCAGGTTCCTTTTTTATGGGGGGTGAGGAGAGAGCTGTCCCGATGCAAAATAACAGTATAAAAGATACCGTTGAGCCTGAACAAGTAAAAGAAGTGCAAAGCGTTAAAACTGACATCAATGAAACAGTTGTACTTTCTTTGGCCAAAAAGAAAGAGGAGCCTGCACTCTCTGCTCAGCCTGAAGAGAAAGATGATTCCAAAGAAGCATTCATGGCGAGGGTAGAAGCGCATCAAGAAGCTGCTGCGCGTGCACGCGGGGAGGAAGCGCTGAAACGTTATTATGAGAAAAAAGAGAAGAGGGCAGAGCGGGTTGCGAAGCGTCAAGCAAGAAAAGAAGCGGCAAAAGCTTATGCTGAAGCAAACAGAGCATGGCGTGAGGAAATGAAAACAGCCAGAGAAAACGGCGATGAAAGCCTTGTGCGTGAGCTGAGGAACAACAGGCCAAAATACCGCTCGCCCCATGAAATACCGGTTGTTTCTGAAGAGGAAAACGGGGAATAGCTATGATCCATATTATGCAACTGGTCGGTATAGAAGATAATGACAAGATCATGCTGATGTATGATAGCGGCTCTCCCCAAGATATTCAGTATTATGTACCAAACACCATACCGCTTTTACACTTCCTTGACCCAAAGCGCTATGAAGTGCGCAAACTGATGGTGGGAGGGATCAAGTCCGACAGGGTTACCCTTTCCAAGCCGGACCTGATATATAACAGTACCTGCGACCCCGACAGCAGCCAAAAAGCGCTGGTTGCCTCTGAGCAGATCATCTCTTTGCTTAAAGCCCCTGTCATAAACCCCCCGTCAGCTGTACAAAAAACATCACGTGACTATCTTTACAATATGCTGAAAGGCCGGGATGATCTGATCATTCCCAAAACGATACGGTTCAGACCGCTGTGCCTGGAAGATATACGTCGGATGATAGATAAAGAGGCTATCGGTTTCCCTTTTATTTTTAGGCCGCTGGGGGAACACGGAGAAGTGTCCTACAAAAAGATCGATACCCTGGATGTACTGCACGAACTGGAATGTTTTGCCTTTGACGGGCGTGAGTACTACATGACGGAATTTATAGATTACCGCTCACCCGATAAACTTTACAGAAAGTACCGTTTTTTTCTTATTGATGGCAAAGTGGTTCCGGGCCACCTCATAGTTTCCGGAAACTGGAATATTCACCATGATTCACAGGAGAAAAGCCTCTCCATACGTAAAATGGACGAGATCAAGTCGGAGGAAAAGGCATTTTTAAAAAACTACCGTAAAAAACGTATCTCCGGATTTGAGACACTGTATGAAAATATCGGGCTTGACTATTTTGGCATAGACTGTGCATTTGATAAAAAGGGGAGACCTATCGTCTTTGAAATAAACAGCTGTATGCACCACCTCTCCAAAGAAAAAGAAAAAGGCTACTATAGCAGTAAACAGCTATCTTACATTAACGGGCTGATCGAGCAGATGGTACAGAAAAAGCTTCAGAAAGGCAGAGAGAATGGCTAACGTCCTCAATCTCATAGGAGCACCGGATAATAATAGTGCAACTGTCATGCTAAACCGGGGTAATGTCCGTGATTCTTTGATGCGTTTTGAAGGCAACAATGCACTTGTCAAAACGATAAACACGCAAATTACGGTACAAAATGTCGTATTGGGCGGTAAAATACCAAAGGAGATAAAGATCCAAAAACCTTTGCTGATCCTGAACAGTATCTGCAATCCTGACAGCAATGCAAAAACCCTTAAAATTGCCCGGGAGATCGTAAAGAACATGAATATCCCTACCATCAATCAGCCGGAATTGGTCATGAAGACACGCAAGGATCAACTATATGTATTATTGGGGAAGTTGGAAGGGGCAAGTATCCCAAAGACCATCCGGATGGCTCCCAAACGGCTTTTGGATATTGAAATAGCTATCAAAGAGGGTATCATAGACTACCCGTTTGTTTTTCAACCTGCAGATTCTCAGGCCCGTAGCGATATCTGTCTTATACGAAGTGCAGATCAGCTGCATGATCTGGAAAGGTTTGCTTTTGACGGACGCGACTATTATGTTTCTGAATTCGTTGATCACCGTTCGGCAGAGGGGCTCTACCGCAGATACAGGGTACTGATGATAGATGGAAAACCCTATCCGGGCAATATGATGATATCGCAAGAGTGGGTGGCAGATGCGGGAAGCATGTGGAAACTTATGGAAAATGATCCGGCATTGCGTGATGAAGAAAAAGCTTTTTTGCAGCAGGGAGATGCGTTGCTAAACGCATTATGTGAGCAAATATATACAATATTGCCACTGGACTACTTTGTTGTGGAGTTTGGGTTTGATACACAAAAAAAACCGCTGATCCTTGAGGTCAGCAGTTGTGTATGGACAGTGGGCCCACAAACAGAATCGGAAGCATTTGACTACCGTAAGCAAAAAAGTACAGAGATCAAAGAGGCACTTTCCAATATGATCCATAAACGCCTGAAATCCCAAGCATACTGATCATGTTTCTCAGGTTCGGGCGAAGAACTATAAACCTTTCATGACGATCTCATATAAATACTCCACTTCATGGTCTTCCAGAAAAATGGTTTTTTTTGTTTGAAAAAAATCTAAAACCTTTTTAGTGGGAAGTGCGGAACTATAGATGCAGGAAGGGTGTGCAGGCTTGAATGCCTGCATAAGGGCAATATCTTCCTCTATACGTTGTTCGCAAATATAGCAGTTCTCTTCGGGGTAAAGTCTGCCTTCATAGTCCAGCAGTTCAATGTAGCTTTCACATATGATACGTTTGGGGTTCTGCTTGTCCCATTTTTTTGCTGCATTCAGCAGCAGGTTGAAATAGAATGAGTCTATCTCCTCGGTATCTTTGAGATGTGGTTCGAATTTTTTGATAAAATTGTGCCAGAGAAGGAGTCTGTTTTTGTCAAAGAGCCAGGGGAAACCGATATGGGAGAGAGAACGCAGTCTTGGCAGAAAAGAACTTCCTTCTCCTTCCACTTCAAAATCTATGAGGTTCCCCAGTTGTAAGATGGAGTGTCTTGCACCAAAGAATCGGTAATAGGTTCTTACATCTTTAGAGGTGAGTACAAGGGCAATACTGTCTTCATTTTTGGCTCTGCGAAGACCGAGTACAAATCCTTTCATCTTTTTCTAACCACCTTTTAGGTATAATCATCCCCATTTATAGGGTATTTTGCGTTACCCTAGCGAAATTAAATTAAAGGTTGGCTTATGAGAGATTTATTTACCTCGTTCAAGGATAATTGTGGGTTTGGACTGCTTGCTTCCATCGACAATACTCCTTCACATAAAAATGTAGAAGATGCTGTAACATCACTGTCGCGTATGATGCACAGAGGAGCAGTAGCAGCAGATGGAAAAACGGGAGACGGTTCCGGTCTTCTTCTTTCCATGCCTAGAAAATTCTTTGCGAAAGTGGCGAAAAAAGAAGGGATCACCCTCCCTGATGTATATGCTGTAGCAATGGTCTTCTCCAAAAATGAAAAAGATTTCGATGTGATCAAAGAGGTATGTGAGAACAATGATCTTAAATTGGTCTATACCCGTACTGTACCGGTAGATACAGAGGCACTTGGAGAGCAGGCACTTGCTTCCCTTCCAAATATCACACAGGTGTTCGTAGCACCAAATTCGATCATGGGAGCGAGAAGATTCGATGCTTTGGTCTATCTTTCCCGCAAAGAGATAGAAACAAAGATCCCAGATGACAAAGATTTCTATATCCCATCATTCTCTACTTCGGTAGTGTCCTATAAAGGACTAGTGATGCCAACGCACATCAAAGAGTTCTACCAGGATCTTGGAAATGAAGATTTTGAGATCTCTTTCTGCCTTTTCCACCAGAGATTCTCTACCAATACGCTACCTGAGTGGAGATTGGCCCAGCCATTCAGAACGATTGCCCATAATGGTGAGATCAACTCTGTTACAGCCAACCGTTTCAATGTAGCAGCCAAAGCTGAAGCCCTGAAAAGTGATGTCTTTTCTGATGAAGAGATGAAAAGACTTGTACCTATCATCCAGTCACAAATGTCTGACTCGGCAAGTTTGGACAATTTCTTTGAATTCTTGCGTGTAAATAATGTAGATTTCTTTAAAGCCGCAAGATCGATCCTGCCTGCACCTTGGCAGAATGCACCGCATATGGATGCACAACTGAGAGCTTTTTATGAGTATGCAAGTACCTGTTTTGAGCCATGGGACGGTCCGGCTGCCGTGAGTATGACCGATGGCCGTTACATTGGCTGTGTATTGGACCGAAATGGTCTCAGGCCTTCTAAATATATCATCACCACAGACAACAGGCTTCTTATTTCTTCTGAGTACGGGGTACTTCAAACGCCTGAAGACGAGATCGTGGAAAGAGGAAGATTGCAGTCAGGTGAGATGATGGGTGTGGATCTGAAGTATGGCAAAGTACTAAAGAATGACGACATCAATGAGTATTTGAAGAACAGAGACCCTTATGATAAATGGCTCAATGACAACATGGTCTATCTCCAGGAACATATGCAGGATCCATTTTCAAATATTGATATCCCTGAAAAAACAGAGATGGAAGCAAAACAGCGTTTCTTCAATATTACACTTGAAGTGATAGAACAAGTCTTTGAACCGATGGCAGAAGACGGTAAAGAGGCGACTGCTTCCATGGGTGATGATACCCCGTTGGCTGCATTCTCAGAAAAACAGAGAAATTTCTCTGACTTTTTTAAGCAGAAGTTCGCACAGGTGACAAACCCACCGATAGACCCTATACGTGAAAAAGTAGTCATGAGTCTTAATACAGGATTTGGTGAGATCAGGAATATTCTGACAGATGATGCAGAACATGCAAAAAGACTGAAAACGGTTTCTCCTATCCTTTCATTGGAAAAACTGCAATTGCTGAAAGCCTTCGGAGATGAAAAAGATCCTAAATATGATGCATGCTACAAAGCAAGAAGATATGACACGGTTTTTGAATCTGATCTTAGAGAAACACTTGCTGCCTTGGTTGAAACTATTATTTCAGATGTAAAAAATGAAGGTATCAGAACAGTAATACTTGATGATAGAGCATTGGATGCAAATACAAAAATCATGCCGATGCTTATGGTTGTAGGCCGTTTGAACCAGGCATTGCTTGAAGAGGGTGAACGTCACTTGGTAAGTATCGTTGCTGCTACAGGTGAAGTATATGATTCTCATATGGCAGCATGTATGATAGGATTTGGTGCAGCAGCGATCTATCCGCATATGCTTTATCAGTCAGTTGCCGTAATGAAACATAGAAAAGATGAAAACGTCAATCTTGCACCGGTACTTAAGAAAATACGAAAATCTATTAATTTCGGACTTCTCAAAATCATGTCAAAGATGGGTATTTCAACTATTTCAAGTTATAGAAATTCAAAACTCTTTGATGTACTCGGTTTGAGTGACGAGATCGTTTCAGAATGTTTTACGGGAGCACGTGCTTTGCTTTCAGGACTTAGCTATGAAGATATTGAAGCACGCATCACAAAAACACATGATGACGCATATGCAAAAGAGACAGCCAATAGAATCTTCCCGCTTAATATAGGCGGGTTTTATAAATACTTAAGCGGACAGGAGTTCCATGATTTCTCTCCTGCAACGGTACATGCAATCCATAAACTTTCAGTATCTGGAACAAAAGAGGACTTTGACCATCTTAAAGAATTGGTAGATGGAAGGGACAAGAAATTTATTCGTGACTTCTTTGCATTGAAAAGTGACAGACAACCTATCTCTGTAGAAGAAGTAGAACCTCTTTCTGAGATCTTCAAACGATTCTCAACTGCAGCAATGAGTTTGGGATCCATCTCTCCTGAAGCACATGAATGTCTGGCCGAGGCGATGAATACCATCGGTGGTAAATCCAACTCAGGCGAGGGCGGTGAAGATGAAACACGATACGGTACGATCAAAAACTCCAAGATCAAACAGGTTGCTTCGGGACGTTTCGGTGTGACACCTGAGTATCTGCGTTCGGCAGAAGAGCTTCAGATCAAAGTGGCACAAGGAGCAAAGCCGGGTGAAGGCGGACAGCTGCCGGGGCATAAAGTAAGTCCATTGATCGCCAGACTCAGACATACGATGGAAGGATTGACACTCATCTCGCCTCCTCCACATCACGATATCTATTCGATCGAAGATCTTGCGCAGCTTATCTTTGATCTTAAACAGATCAATCCGGAAGCAAGAATAGCTGTGAAGCTTGTATCAACTGCAGGTGTCGGTACGATCGCGGCAGGAGTAGCTAAAGCTTATGCAGATAAGATCATTATCTCCGGTGCAGACGGTGGTACGGGTGCGGCACCTATCGGGTCCATTAAATTCGCAGGTAATCCTTGGGAACTTGGGCTTATTGAAGCGCATAATGCACTGAAAGCCAATAACCTTAGAGGGCAGGTAGAACTAGAAACGGATGGTGGCCTTAAAACAGGTCTTGATGTGGTTAAAGCAGCTATCTTTGGTGCAGAATCCTATGCTTTCGGTACAGGTGCATTGACAGTGGTCGGATGCAAGATCCTTCGTATCTGTCATTTGAATAGATGTTCTGTGGGTATTGCCACACAGGAAGAGAAGCTTAGAGAGCACTATGAAGGTACAGTTCAAAGAGTGATCAACTACTTTACGCTGCTTGCGGAAGATGTACGTGAGATCCTTGCCTCACTGGGATATACTTCTCTTGAAGAGATCATCGGTAAAAATGATCTTCTTAAAGTGATCGACGATGAGTTTGCGAAGAAATTCTCTTTTGAAAATCTTCTCTATAAACTTGATGGTGTTAACACACGCCAGGTAGCGTTCAATGAACCATATGATAAAAATGAGTATGAGCAGGAGATCCTTGAAGAATTGATGCCGGCGATCAAAAATCCAAATGATCCGATCGTTCTGGAAAAGAATATCACTAACCTGAACAGAAGTTTTGGTACACGTATCTCCGGTGAGATCGCGAAGTATTATGGAGACAAAGGGCTTCCTGATGGGACGATAGATCTCAGACTTACCGGTACAACAGGCCAGTCACTGGGCGCATTTCTCAGTAATGGTGTGAGCATTCATGTCAACGGTGCAGGAAATGACTATATTGGTAAAGGAATGAATGGTGGACGTATCACCATTACTGCAGACAAGAACGGTGCAGAATTCTCCTTGGGAGGGAACACCTGCCTCTATGGTGCGACTGGCGGCAAACTCTATATCAACGGTCAGGTAGGTGAACGTTTTGGTGTACGTAATTCCGGAGCGATCGCTATCGTAGAGGGAACGGGAGACCACCCTTGTGAATATATGACAGGCGGTGCTGTGGTCATCCTTGGTAAGACAGGGGTGAATTTCGGTGCTGGTATGACAGGCGGTGTTGCTTTCGTCTATGATATAGAACATGAATTCGTGGAAAATATGAACCAGGAGCTTGTCGAGGCAAGGCGTATCGATACTGAAGATACGGATATCGAAAGATATTACCTCAAAAAACTGCTTAAAGATTATTATAAAGAGACAAAAAGTGCTGTAGCCAGAAAAATATTGGATAACTTTAGAGTAGAGATCAGAAACTTCTGGACGGTAAGACCAAAAGATATGAAGGGTCCTTTGAAGATAGAGGAGGGAGAATAAGATGTTAAGATTTTTTGATTTAGAGCGTATTGATGCTAAAAAAAGAGATGTGGTAGAGAGAACCAAAGATTTCGATGAGATCTATGAAGTGTTCAAGCCTGCAAAAGGAAGTGAACAGTCAGACAGATGTATACAATGTGGTGATCCATACTGTCATAATGGCTGCCCTCTTCACAATTTTATTCCCCAGTGGCTCAAAGCAACGGCGAACAATGACCTGGAGTTTGCATTTGATCTTTCCAATCAAACTTCTCCTTTCCCGGAAATAATGGGGCGTATCTGTCCTCATGATAAACTTTGTGAAGGTTCTTGTACACTGAATGACGGATATGGAGCTATTACTATCGGTTCAGTAGAAACTTTTGTGAATGAAGAAGGATTCAAAAAAGGGCTTAAACCTAAATTTTCTCAAGATAAAATAGGAAAAAAAGTAGCTATTATCGGTGCAGGACCAGCCGGTCTTTCTGCTGCAACATTCTTGCTGAGAGAAGGTATTGATGTAGAGATATTTGACAAACAGGCAAGAGCAGGAGGGCTTCTTACTTATGGTATCCCGGGATTTAAGCTTGATAAACATGTGATCGCAAGAAGAGTAAAACTTCTCAAAGATGCAGGTGCAGTGTTCCATCAAAATGTTGAGATAGGAAAAGATAAGACTTTTGAAGAACTTACAGAAAATTTTGATGCAGTGTTTATTGGGGTAGGTGCTGTCAAAGGTAGGAGATCAGGACTTACCGGTGAGGATGCACCAAATGCACATGTGGCAATGGATTTCCTTGTTGATATCCAAAAGAAGATATTTGAAGAGCCTAGAGAAAAGAACATTGAAGTAAAAGATAAAAATGTAGTAGTTATTGGTGGTGGAGATACTGCTATGGACTGTGTGCGTACTTCGCTTCGTGAAAAAGCCAAATCTGTAAAATGTCTTTACAGAAGAGATGCTCACAATATGCCGGGAAGTAAAAAAGAGTATATTAATGCCAAAGAAGAAGGTGTTGAATTTGAATTCTATGTTTCTCCAAAATCGCTTGTTAGCAATGAGAAGGGTGAAGTGATCGCTGTTGAAATGATCAAAACAAAACTTGGTGAACCGGATGCTTCCGGAAGACAGCGTGTTGAAGAGATAGCAGGCAGTGAATATAAAGTGGATGCAGATGTGGTTATTTTCGCACTTGGTTTCGATACTGTCGACTATCCGTTCTTTGCGAGCAACGGAATTGAGACAGATAAATGGGGCGCTGTCCTGGTAGATGAAAATTATCAGACAACTCAACCAGGTATTTATGCCGGGGGTGACTGCTACCGTGGTGCAGATCTTGTCGTAACTGCTGCACGCGATGGGCGGGACGCTGCCAAAGCAATGGTGAAAATGCTGTCAGCATAAAAATATGACAGATTTTATAAAAGCCTGTATTAATGCCAATAAAGAGATATATTCAGCACTCAAAGAGGGTTTTGACCCTTCCTGGTTTGAAAAAACGGTTGTCGGTGCAGGTGGGGATGTAAGTTCCAGACTCGATCTCTTTGCAGAAGAGATATTTGTTAAACATTTATCTTCTTTTGGACAGATAGAGTCTGAAGAGTCCGGTATTATAGGAGAGGGTGAAGAGAAGATTATTATAGATCCTATTGACGGATCATCCAATGCACTTTCTCTATTTCCTTTTTACGGTACTTCTGTTGCAAAGATCAATGCTCAGGGTGTTTTGGATGCTGCTGTTGTGTGTAACCTTGCAACAGGAGATCTTTTTTTGAAGTCTGATACCCCTGAAGTCCAGCAGGGAAAACTTTTTTCAATTTCTTTTCATAAGCCTGAGACTGTTTCAAACAGTGAAATAGGACTTTTTGAAAAGGCTTATGCCCATTCTGATATGGTTGCAGCATTGGATAGGGAAAAGTTGAAATTCAGGGCACCGGGAGCAATAGCCCTTTCCCTTGCGTATGCAAGAAGTGTAAAATATGTTCTTTTTATGGGAGAGTTTCGTATTTACGATTTTGCTGCAGGTTTGGCACTTTGTGAGGGGCTTGAAGTGATTGTTGAGGCGGATTATGTTATAGTATCGAAAGATAAAACTGTTGCCCATAGAATTGAAACATTGATCAAAGAAACAAAGTAATAATTATTTAGGAGTGGAGATGTTCGGAAACTTATTTAGAAAAGATGAAACAAAACAGGAAACACCTAACCAGTGGATAAAATGTCCGAAATGTACTTCATTGATGTACTATAAAGAAGTTGAAGCAAAGCAAAATGTATGCCCAAAATGTAATCATCATTTTCGTATTAATGCAGATAAACGTATTACATTTATCGTAGACGAAGGTTCATTTGTTGAACATGATGCACAACTGGCACCTACGGATCCATTGAAGTTCTCTGATAAAAAATCCTATAAAAAACGTTTGGAAGAAGCAAAAGCAAAAACAGGAAAAACTTCTTCAGTAGTAAGTGGTTCATGTACGATTGGTGAAACTCCGGTGGAATTGGTTGTTTTTGATTTTGCCTTTATGGGGGGAAGTTTAGGTTCTGTTGAAGGTGAAAAGATCGTACGTGCAGTAAACAGAGCTATAGAAAAAGAGTGCGGCGTCATCATTGTTTCTGCTTCAGGCGGAGCAAGAATGCAGGAAAGTACTTACGCTCTTTTACAGATGAGTAAAACCTCTGCAGCCCTTAATAGACTGCATCAAAAAGGTTTGCCATTCATATCTATTTTAACTGATCCTACAATGGGTGGTGTTTCTGCATCATTTGCAATGCTTGGTGATATTATTATGGCTGAACCGGGTGCACTGATCGGGTTTGCAGGTCAAAGAGTGATCAAGCAAACCGTTGGTGTTGACCTGCCGGAAGGTTTTCAGCGTTCAGAATTCCTGCTTGAACATGGGCTTATAGATATGATAGTAAACCGTGGAGACATGCATCAAACCCTGGCAGACATGTTAATACTTTTCAATAAAAAAGCCAGTTAGTCTCGAGCCAAAGAAATATGTTCTTTGGCCAATCCCTTCCAATATCTAAAATCTCAAAAGAGAATCAGTACGCTTCATGGTATGTAGAGTTTAGAAGCTTTAGTTTTGAAGATTACAGCAATAACTGCCAAAATAAGTTATAATCATCCAAAAGAGTATACTTGTGCATTTACCAGAAATATTAAAAACCATTTCAAAAATTCTTTATAAGCATCATGCAAAAGCTATTGTTGTAGGCGGTGCTGTACGTGATTTTTTTTTAGGGATGGAAACTAAAGACTATGATGTTGAAGTGTATGGTCTTGAAACAATGGATGAACTTAATGGGATCCTTGGCCGGTTTGGCTCTGTCAACAGGGTAGGAAAAAGTTTTGGTGTGCTAAAGTTCTTCTCTGATGGTGAAGAGTATGATTTTTCCTTTCCCCGTACAGAGCAGAAGATAGGTAAAGGCCATCGCGGCTTTGATGTGGATGTAGATGGAGCTTTAAGTTTCAAAGAGGCAACGAGGCGCCGTGACTTTACTGTGAATGCCCTGGGCTACGATATAGAAGAAAAACGTTTTTTAGACCCGTTTAATGCCAAAGAAGACATGGAAAACAGGATCTTGAGACATATAGATGATGTATCTTTTGTTGAAGATCCGCTTCGTGTCTACAGAGCAGTACAGTTCTGTGCAAGGTTTAGGTATGCTTTGGCAGAAGAGACAAAGGCCTTATGCAGATATATGGTGGATGAGGGGATGCTTGAAGAATTACCCAAAGAGAGGATCTATGCAGAGTTCAAAAAGCTGCTTCTCAAAGCACCCAAACCCTCCATCGGATTTGAATTGATGAGAGAGCTGGGAGTCTTGCGCTACTTTCCGGAACTTGAAGCACTCATTGGTGTACACCAAGACCCTGAATGCCATCCTGAAGGGGATGTCTGGGTGCATACTATGATGAGCCTTGATGCCATGGCTGGTCTATGTAGGTTGGAGTGCCCCCACTCCGATAATCCAAATATGGATAAAGAAAAATTAAAAATGTTTTTTACCACACTCTGCCATGATCTGGGGAAAGCAGGTACTACTACCATAGATGAAGAGGGAAATATAAGAGCTATAGGGCATGAAGAGGCAGGTGTTGTACTGGCAAGAAGCTTCATGTACAGGCTGACGGATGAACATGATCTTATAGAGTCCATTCTACCTTTGGTGGAGCATCATTGCAAACCTTCTCAGTTCTATAAAGACGGTACCAAAGATAAAGAGATACTTAACTTGGCCACCAAAGTAAATATAGAGGAGTTGGTTACTGTAGCCAAAGCAGATTTTTTAGGATGCAATACAGAAGAGTCACTTCGAGGTCATTTTAAGGCAGGGGAATGGCTGCTTGAAAAAGCCAAAGCCCTAAAGGTACAGAATAAACCACTGGAGAATCTTTTACAGGGAAGGGACCTTATAGCTCTGGGACTGGAACCCTCTGCAAAATTCAAAACCATTTTGGCAAAAGTCTATGAGCTGCAGATCGATGGTGTGCTAAGTACAAAAGAGGAAGCAATGGCGTATGTCAAAAAGGAATTTTTGGCGTCATAATATGAAAAAGAGAGAAAGAAGATCTTTTTCATTCATTTCCTACATTTTTATCATAGGTATTGCTGCAGCATTAAGATTCATTAAGAAACGGGTAAGAGTTCGTTCAATTCCATCGTTTATCATTTCATTGTGACAAAATAGATAAAAAGGATTATCACATGAAAAAAGTACAAACATTAACGATCGCAGCGATCTCGGGCCTTATGGCCTTCACCCAGCTTCAGGCACAGCCTGTGAACCAAAATACGGAAGCATGTCCCCAAATGCATATGAAGTGTAAACATCAGGCTGACGGAAATGGTATGATAGACAGGATGATATGCAAAAGAATTCATCACAGAAGAGAAATGATGATGAAAATAGTGAAAAAGCTTGATCTCTCTGCAGAGCAAAAAGCAAAAATACAAAGCATTAGAAAAGAACATTTTATGCAGATAAAAAAGATGCGTAAAGCAGGAAAAAAAGAGCATAGGCCAGGCCAGTTCATTACCAAAAACGGTTTTGACAAGTCCGGATTTATTAAGATGAGTGAAAAACGTGCACAGATACGTGTAGTGAACAGGGCGGAACATATTGAAAAAATGATCAGTGTTTTAACGCCTGAGCAGAGAATGGAATTGAAAATGCTGCTTAAAAAAGAGAGAAAAAATAAGTTATAATCGTCTATGATAAATATTTTGATGATAGAAGATGATGCGGAATTCGCATCCCTTCTGACAAATTTTCTTGCCAAATACAATTTGAACGTTACGAATTATCAGGATCCCTATCTTGGATTGAGTGCAGGAGTGGAGAAGTATGATCTTCTCATCCTTGATCTTACGCTTCCCGGGATGGACGGTCTTGAAGTATGCAGGGAAGTGGTCAGTAAATACGATATCCCCATTATCATTTCTTCCGCAAGAAGTGACCTGAGCGATAAAGTGACGGGGTTGCAGCTGGGAGCAGATGATTACCTTCCCAAACCCTATGACCCCCAGGAGATGTATGCGCGTATCATTTCCCTCTTGCGCCGCTATAAAAAGATCAATGAAGCAGAAGAAGAGCCCCGGTATGCTCTCATGCTCAATGAAAACAAAGAGGAGATCACTTTGAATGGAAAAGTACTTGACCTGACCCCCGCCGAGTTCGTTGTTCTGAAACTTCTCATTCAGCAAAGAGGTACAACAGTTTCCAAAGAACAGATACTTTACGATTCCGAAGTCTTTCAGTTCGGCAGTGACGGTTCCCTCTCTGTTATTATGAACAGGCTCAGAAAAAAAGTAGGTGATGCAGTCAAGATCAAAACCGTGCGCGGTGTGGGATATAAACTTTTAATATGAGCATTTACTATAAAATACGTATCATCTTTCTTGTCTCTGCACTTTTTGTAAGTGCATTTTTCGGAGCTTCTTTTTATATTAAGAGGGTAGGGCATTTACAGGATATACAGAAACGCTATGTCCAAACTTCATTTTTTATCCATAAATATTTCAGACAAAGCAGAAGAGATGATAAAGATATGGACCTATCGCTTTTTTTAAAAGAGAGTGGCTTCAGACAGCTCAGTGATCCTGAAGAGGTAGGCAATATCCTTAAAGGATCAAAAGTGATTATGCAAAGACGTGTTTTGCGAAGTAAATTCAAAATACTCAGAGTGAAGAACAGACTTTACCTTTTTTTGCGTAACCCTCATTTTAAAATACTGCTTGAAGATGAACAGCCGGTGAAGATACCGTGGCAATTGATGGGATGGTACCTTCTATCACTGCTTTTTCTTCTCGGACTGTACCTGTGGCTGACCAAAAGCCTTAGACCGCTCAACACTTTGCAAAAGCAAATGCACAAAGTTGCCGAGGGGGATTTGAGTATTTCGACACTGAGCCGGAATCATGATGAGATCGCTGATGTTGCCAATGCATTCGATGCTGCATTACGGAAGCTTGAATCACTCATCAGTTCCAGACAGCTTTTTTTACGTATGATCATGCATGAACTTAAAACCCCTATAGGGAAAGGGAAGCTGCTTAATACATTTTTGGAAGATGAACAGCTTG
The DNA here is from genome assembly GCA_003934925.1 of Epsilonproteobacteria bacterium (ex Lamellibrachia satsuma). Classification (GTDB taxonomy): domain Bacteria; phylum Campylobacterota; class Campylobacteria; order Campylobacterales; family Sulfurovaceae; genus Sulfurovum. The sequence goes on along the minus strand of JQIX01000044.1, from coordinate 25,063 downwards.
CATTGAGCTATGATGCGGTATTTGAACGTCTTGAACTGCTTATTGATGAATTTTCAAAGATAGAACAGATGCTATCATCCAGTTATGCACTTAAAGAAGGTTACTATAATGCCAGGGATATCATCGATCAGGCTTTGGAACTGATGATCATGGATGAAGAGCAGATAGAAGAACAGGTGACTGTCATAGAAAAAGAACCTCTGGTCATGCATACAGATTTCGAACTGTTGGCTCTGGCATTGAAGAACCTTATAGACAATGCTGTGAAATATGCTCCTGACCACAAGGTGGTCATCACGATCACAAAAGAGCGTATCATACTTGCCAACAAAGGTTTACGGTTTACCGAGTCATTAGATGCCTATGCCAAGCCATTTAACACGAAAGGCCATGGCTTGGGCCTGGGACTTTATATTATTCAGAATATAATGGAAATATTGAAGTTGGACCTGGATTATATGTACAGCAATGCAGAGAATGTCTTCACTATAAATGTACCAGGGAGGATGAGAGTGTGAAAGAGTTGATCGACCATTCGTATGAGTTGGTGTTTTTCAAGTTGACAAAGAAGCAAAAAGAGTTGTTAGGGAAATAAAAAAGTTACATATGCTTCTTGGTCTTACTGGTTGCCTGGGCAGTAAGAGGATCATCGGGCCAATAGTGTTTTTTGTACTTTCCTCTTAACTCTTTTTTCACTTCAGTATAAGTGTTTTTCCAAAAGCTCTCTAAGTCTTGTGTGACTTGCATGGGTCTTGAAGCAGGGGATAGCAGGTGTATCATCAGCTTTACTTTTCCATTTAACACGGTAGGTGTAGACTTCGTTCCAAACATCTCTTGAAGTCTTACTGCCAAGATGGGTTGCTTTGGGTTACTGTAGTCTATGGCAATATTTGAGCCACTGGCAACTTTTAGTTTACTGGGGGCTAAGGTGTCTAGTTGTTTTGTTTCTTCAAAACTTAGTTGTCCTAAAAGTATGTTGTGTAAGTCTAAGTTTTGACAAGCTCTGAGTGCACTTACACCTGTGAGGTAGGGAGCTAACCACACATCCATATTTTCTAAAAGGTAGTCGTCGCTAAAGTTGGGGAATGCCATGCCATGTGCATTGAGAAAGTTTACTCTATGTCTCAGTGTGCTGGCTTCTTTACTCCAGTTTAATGCATTGAATCCTAACGCTTCAAGCTCCTCTAGCAGTACGGTCAAAACCTCTTCATTTGAGGCATTGGTTATCTGTGTCTCTCTTAATATGATGGCACCTAAACACTGTACTCTGCGCACGTTTACCCTTTTCTGCTCTTCATTCCACGTGACGGCTTCTCGTACTTCTATCTGCTCTTTGAGGTATTCTTCTATTTGGGCTTGAGTGAGTTCAATGGCTTTGTAGATAGTTGCCTCTTTGGTACGGGCATCTAAGTCAGATAGAACTAAAAATCGAGCATGAAAAAGTTCATCGCCTCTATGTAGAGAGGCACCTTTTGCGTTAGAGAGAAGGTAAGTGTTGTTATGTTCTGAGCGTTGTTTGGCGATGCGGTCCGGGTAAGCAAAGGCTAGGAGTATGCCAAGCATCTCTAAGTTTATAGTTTCTTTTTGTACTTTTTCTATGCGTTTGGCGTTAGCGAGAACATAGTGGCATTGTTTGATATTGATAAACTGGGTATTGACCTCTACTTTGTTAGCCACATCATGAAGAACTGAGACACGTTCACGTATATCAGATGAGCCAAAGGCATTAGAGTAGATGTCTTTTTCTGAAACTAAAGCAGCCAAAAGTGAAGCTTCATACGAGAGGTCAAGCTCTTTGGCTTTGAGCATCATATGTGCTAGTCTTGGGTGTAGACCATAACGGCTCATGGCTCTACCATGTGGTGTAATGATGCCTTTGCTGTCCAGTGCACCCAGTTGTTCCAGCAGTTCTTTTGCATGGGTGATGGCAGTAGCAGGTGGGGTGTCCATCCATGGAAGAGTATTGATATCATCATTACCCCAAAGTGCCAGTTCTAAAAACATCTGTGTCAAGTCTGCGGAGAGTATCTCTGGGACATCATGTTTTAGAAGTATCTTGGACTTGTGCCAAAGATGGTAGGCTTTTCCCGCAGACAAGCGTCCTGCACGTCCTGCTCTTTGTGTAGCGGAGTCTTGGGAGATAAAGGTACTCTCTAACTTGTTCATGCCTGAGAAAGGGTTAAAGACAGAGACATTATGAAGTCCTGAGTCCACTACCACAGTAATGCCCTCTATGGTCAAAGAGGTTTGAGCGATGTTCGTACTAAGTACCACCTTCCTAAATCCTTTGGCTGGTGCTTTTATGGCTCTGTCCTGTGTTTCTTTACTGAGGTTGCCATAGAGTGTTGAGACGAAAACATCTTTTGGCTTCATGGTGTTTAAAAGCTTCTCTACAGCTTTTATCTCTCTTACACCTGATAAAAATACCAGTATGTTTCCTTCTTCATTTCGTAAGATATCCAGCAAAAGAGTATGTACAAAAGCCGGTAATTCTTTTTTAGTAGGTTGAAGTGTATGCATAGGTAGGTAAATGCTCTCTACAGGAAAAGAACGCCCTTCACTTTGTATGATGGGTGCATGGTCAAGCAATTTTGAAATGGCAGAAGTGTTGAGTGTCGCAGACATCACAAGGATTTTCAAATCTTCACGAAGAATGGACTGAGACTCCAGGGTAAGTGCCAAAGAGAGATCTGCATGAAGGCTGCGTTCATGAAACTCATCGAAGATGACCAAAGCAACATCTTCCAAACTGGGGTCCGCCTGAAGCTTACGAGTCAGGATACCCTCAGTGACTATGAGTATCTTCGTATCTTTACTCTGCACAGACTCCATCTTTATCTGATACCCGATTCGTTTCCCAACTTTTTCACCCAAAAGCTCTGCCATACGCGCTGCAGAAGAACGCACTGCAAGCCGTCTGGGTTCCAGCATGATGATCTTTTTGTTTTTTAACCAAGGTTCATCTAAAAGCGCAAGAGGAAGTGCTGTGGTTTTCCCTGCTCCTGGTGGCGCTCGAAGAACTAGTTTATTATTAGAAAGGAGCTCTTGTTTTACTTGAGGTAAGACTTGGTTTATGGGTAGGTTTTGCATGATGGGATTATACTTTAAAATTGATGATTGTTTGCTATTACTTTTTATGACGTTATTTACTCGTTACCACGGTTCCCGTGTGTAAAGGATGTCTCCTGGCTATACACCGTGGTAACGAGGGAAATGAACTTTGAACAATTAAACAGATGATTTGTTTTATTTTGTCTCTTTCTCTACCCACTCCAGATAGCTTGCATTTGCATTTATGATAGGTATCATAATGATCTCGGGAACGTCATAGGAGTGCAATGCTTCTATTTGAGCTTTGACTTCTTCAAAAAGCAAAGCTTTGGTCTTCATTTGCAGGAGTGTCTCTTCAGTACTTTCTAGCGCGCCATGCCAATGATATTGGCTTTTTACAGAATAGCTTTGAACACAGGCAACCAAATGATTTTGCAGCAGGGTAGTACTGATCTGGTCGGCAATTTTTTTATCGTCTATCGTTGTAGTGACAATGCAGTAATTTGTTGTTTTCATAGAGACTATTTTAGCAAATTTAGTATAATTTACTATGAAAGAGACATTTTTCTCAAAGAGGTTTTTTTATTTTATGCTAGTATAGTCGAGTGAAAGGAGATATGATGACCAATGATTTTACAAAAGCGATGGATTTCAGGCATGCATGCAAAGTATTTGATGAAAGTAAAAAAATAGATGATGAAACCATGCATTACATTTTGGAAGCAGGGAGAAAATCACCTTCTTCTTTTGGAATGGAAGGATGGAAGTTCCTTGTTATTACAAATGAAGAACTGAAAGAGAAGTTGCGTCCCGTGTGTTGGAACCAGATCCAGATCACTTCCTGTTCCCACCTGGTCGTGATTCTGGCAGCTATAGAAAATGTAAAACCGGAGAGTGGAGTCCCTGCCGAACGATTTGCCAGACGACCTTTGTCACAAGAACAATTGGACGGCTACATCGATCTTTATTCAAAACATCTTGAAGAAACGCTCAGCAGTGATCAGAATATTTATGCGTGGACAGCCAGACAAACCTATATTGCACTGGGTAATATGATGACGGCAGCAGCTTTTGTGGGTATAGACTCCTGTCCCATAGAGGGATTTGAGAAAGGGAAGGTAGAAGATTTTTAGGCCTGGATACGAGTAAATATCAAGTCTCAGTATTGCTGCCCTTTGGGTACAGGTTGAATGAACAGTCCAAACAACTTAGACTGCCTTTTGATGAAGTTGTGGAATTCATCTACTAATGTAAATGCAAAAAGGTCATAAATGATGAAAACAGTTCAATATGAAGAGCAGAATGTAGAAGTCTCAAAGATAGTCTGTATAGGACGTAACTATGTAGAACATATAGAGGAATTGGGTAATGAGATACCTTCTTCTATGGTGGTATTCAACAAACCGAATTCATCAATCAGTGATACGCTTTACTATTTTTCGGAACATTGCCGTTTTGAAGGTGAGATATGTTTCCTGATACGTAACAATAAGATTACCGGTGTAGGTTTTGGACTTGACCTTACATATGCGGATATTCAGGATACACTTAAAAAGAAGGGGCTGCCGTGGGAAAGAGCCAAGGCATTTGACAATTCTGCCGTGCTGAGTACATTTGTACCGCTGCATGATGATGTCAGCACTTTGGGAATGAAACTTTATATCAACGATACGCTTGTACAGTTTGCCACATATGACTTGATGATGTACAAACCCGATACTATGCTTTTAGAGATACAGCGTTTTATGACACTGGAAGATAATGATATTATCATGAGCGGTACACCTAAAGGTGTGGCAACTTACCGTGTGGGTGACAGGTTTAAAGGGCAGGTGTTCTCAGGAGAGAAGCTTCTGGTTGAGAATGAATGGGTGGTTCAGGTACCCAATAGGGATAAAGTATATTAGTAATGCGAAGTCACACCATGAAACTGCCTGACGGAAGAATACTTGGATACGCAGAAGCAGGTGATCTGAAGGGAAGGCCTCTTTTCCTTTTTCACGGCTTGAATTCTTCACGCCTTGAAGTAAATATCGTACATGAACAAATGCTGAAATCAGGTATACGAGTCATAGGTGTGGACAGAGCGGGTATGGGGCTATCTACTTTTCAGGAAGATCGTCGGATAGTAGACTTTGTAGATGATATTACTTATCTGGCAGACAGACTTCAAGTGGATCATTTTTCTGTGATGGGAGTTTCTGCAGGCACACCGTATGCTTTGGCTTGTGCATATAAAATACCTCATAGAATCCTGTCCTGCGGTATTATCTCCGGTATTGCCCCTGTATTTGAATTTGGAACGGAACATATGCTCAAAGAGAATCGTATTTTTATTTTCCTTGCACAGAAACTGCCATGGTTTGTCAGACCTCTTTTCTGGCTCTTGGAAGGACGGTTCAGTCAGGATGATGCAAAAGCAGATCAATTTTTGGAAAGCATTTTTAATACTTTAGATGATGTGGACAAAAAACTCATAAAAAACACAAAAGCCAGAAAGATGTTACTTAATACTTTTAGGGAGTCCTATAAACAAGGCAGTAAAGGTGTAGCCTGTGATGGAATACTTGCATTTGGTAAACCATGGGGATTTTCACTTGAAGAGATAAATCTTTCTCCTATATTCTTTTGGCATGGAGAAAAGGATCTGGCTATACCGGTTTCTATGGCAAAAACAATGGCAAAAAAAATTTCAGGGGCTACATTTAAAGTATATCCGAATAAGGGACACCTTTCTATCATTTTTGATCGGATAGATGATATTATCGATGATCTTCTAAGAGGCTATGAGCAGAAATGATGAACAGATGTATGGGTGAAATATTACGATAGAACAGATGATGTTGCTTCTATCCAGCGTTTTAAGAATGCCTGCCGTTCATATACTTTGGCCCCCACTGCAAGTTTATAGGACATATAGGATTGGCCCAAATTCCAAAAAGCAAAATGATTTTTTTCCAAATACTGTGCAAGCAGGACAAGTTGGGCGGTTCCATAGTTATGATATTTTTTTTCTCTACTGCTGAAACCGCTTAGACTTGTGTAGGTCTTTCCTATGATATAACCTATCTCTCCGGCAATGACTTCCTCTTCCTCTCTAATATAGGCTGCTATCATTTTGAAGTTCTTATCTATATCCCGTGTAGCTTTTAGTGTTTCAAGATAACGGGGTGTCAGCCAGTTGTTTTTATGTGAGCTGTTAATGCCGGCAACTACTTTATCGAGATCCTGACTTATTTCAAGTTGCAGTTCTTTTTTATTTAAGAGCCTTTTTACTTTTCTGCTGACATGCAAGTCTTTGAAATCCAAAAGGGCATAGCTGAACTGTATCTCTGGCAGAAGCAGCTCTTTTCCTTCATAATGATCCGTTACTGCGATGAAACCTGCTTTTGCCTGAGCGATATAATATTCCGGAGAGAAGTCATCACTCCAGTAATAGTTTTTATATAGATCAGGATAAATACGCTTATAAAGTGCAGTATGATCCGATACGTCCGTAAAAGAGAGATGATGGATACCCAGCTGTATATTGTTCATGGTAATAGTTTGTAACTGCCTTCTTTGTCTTATACCATATTGTATTGAAAATAGTTTAGAGTAAAAAATCTATTTCAGATTTTGGTACAATAACAAAATTTTTTAGGATAGTGAAATGAAAATAAACGTCATCATTATTGATAAAAAAGGGAAAGATCAACTATATGCTCCCTTGATAGAACATTATAAAAAGATTGCAAAACCTTTTGCAAAAGTCGAAGTTGTTGAACTTTTTGATAAAGAGATAGCAAAAGCACAGGATATTTCACCTCAGGCTGCAAAAAGATCCTATACAAAAGTATTGGAGAAATATTTAAATTCCGGTATAAATATTGCCTTGGATCCTTCGTCAAAAGAGGTAGACAGCTTTGATTTTGCGGAATTGCTTAAGGATAGCGTAACTGTAAACTTCTATATCGGCGGTGCATACGGCCTTGAAAAGGATTTTTTAGTTAAATGTAATAATGCTATATCATTTGGTAAAATAACGCTTTCACATAAACTGGTGAAAGTTGTTTTATTGGAACAGATATTCAGAGGTCTAACAATTAACAATAATCACCCATATCATAAATAGGAAAATGTAAATGTTAACAAAAACAGAGTTGGAAGAATTTAAAAATAAGTTATTGGATAGAAGAGTGCAAATAGAAAAAAATCTTACAGGAACAACACTTGAACTAAATGGAATGAGAGATCTTGACCTTAGTGATGAGGGTGATTATGCTGCAGCATCTGCAGAAACTGTTATAGATAGTGCTATTTTGACACAACAGCGTAAAGAATTAAACGAAATTGAACTTGCTTTGGATAAAATAAAGAATGGAACTTACGGAATTTGTGAAATGTGTGAAGAACCAATAGGTAAAGCACGGTTGGAAGTGAAGAACTTTGCACGTTTTTGTATCACATGTCGGGAGATCAACGAAAAAGAACAAGACTAAGGAGTAGAGATGAGACTTGGATTATATATTTTTGCAGCACTGACACTGGGAGCCATTATTGGAGCATTGACATATACTATAAATCCAAATAATTACCTTGTGGAAGCAATGGGCATCAATTTTAATTTCCCTGTAGCAGTCTGGGTTGTTCTGCCTATGTTTGTTTTACTCGTATTTACGGTATTCCATATGCTCTTTTACAGTTTAAAAAGTTATTTTAAACTCAAAAAGTGGCAAAAAGATACAGCAACATTGGATGATGCACTTTATTGGTCATTGGTGAATGAACCAAAAGAACAAAAATATACTATAGATGAATTTAAGCATTCAGCCATACTTTTAGGAAAATCCTCTCTAAATCTTATAGACAGTGTTGAAGGGCTTAATCCAAGGTTATCAAAAGTGGTCAATATTATCAATAAGATCAAAAATGGTGAATATGTTGATCTAAAAGAAAATAAAATGGCTAAAGTATTTAATGAAGGTAATCCTTATTTGATACAAAACAGATTGAACCGCTTGGAGACAGAGAGTGGGTTTGTAGAAGAGGTAATGAAATCTTCTTCAAAGTTCTCTAAGCTGGTACAGGGTCAGGCATTGGAGATCTTTGCACGTAAAGAGACATTTTATAAAGCACGTAAATATGCCAAAATATTCGATGCTAAAAATTTCTTGGTGATGCTGGAAAGAGTGAACCATCAAGAAGATATGGGATTGAACAGTGAAATTCTTAATGATTTTGTTGAATCGCTGAAACTTTCATGCAGAGATTTTGTTCAGATAGCAAATGTGACAAAAAAGCATTTTACGCCTGATGTTAACCTGGCACTTTTCAAGAAGTATCAGCTTGAAAATCCTAAAGCGCAAAATGCCTATCTTTATCTACTTTTTGATTATGAACTTTTGGATGAAGTAAATGCTTATTTGGAAGAACATGAAGAAGATGAATTTATAAAATTCAGAGCACTTTATGAACTCAAACAAGAACATAAAAAATTCAAACTGGAAGATCTTATCGACAGCGATTCCATTTGTAAATGAAATTAGACTTTTCCAAACCTCTGTACGCTTTAGCCCCTCTTGCGGGCTTTACAGACCTCCCTTTTCGATCTGTTGTCAAAAAATTCGGTGTAGACCTTACTGTAAGTGAAATGATCAGTTCAAATGCACTTGCACATGACAGTAAAAAAACCCATAAAATGCTGGAAAAAAGTGCTCTGGAGACACCATACTCCATACAGATAGCAGGCTCTGACCTGGATGTTATTAAGCGTGCTGTAGAAATCATTAATGCAAAAGAGGGGGTGGATATCATAGATCTGAACTGTGGTTGTCCTGCACCAAAAGTCGTTAATAATCTTCAGGGCAGTTCACTGCTTACTGATCTTGTCCAGATGGGTAAAGTGATAGAGACGATCAAGAAATATTCAAACAAAGAACAGACATCGGTAAAGATAAGATTGGGTTTTAATGAAAAAAAACATAGAGAGATCGCCAAAGTTTGCCAGGATAGCGGAGCGGATTTCATTGCTGTACACGGAAGGACAAGAGCCGGCAGATACAAAGCTGCGGTAGATTATGATGCAATTGCAGAGATCAAGTCTAATGTTTCAATCCCTGTGATCGCAAATGGTGATATAGACTCTCCTGCTAAGGCAAAATGGGTGTTGGAGCATACGAAAGCAGATGGCATTATGATAGGCCGTGCAGCAGTAGGAAATCCATGGATATTCCACCAGATAAAAACAGGTCAGGAAAATGTAGAGGGTATGCTCATTAAAGAGATCGTACTGGAACATTTTGACCAGATGATGGCGCATTACGGCAAGTATGGTGCGATCATGTTCAGAAAACATCTTCATACCTATTCCAAAGCAGGATATCAGGGAGCTTCAGTGTTTAGAGACCTTGTTAACCGAATTGATGATCCATTAGAAATGAGGCTGGTGGTAGAGGAATTTTTTTCACAGGATCTTTTTAGAAAACAAACCTCCAAATAGTTGATATATATCAAAGGTTTCAAATCATCCTTATACTATAATCCCATCAAATTATTACCAAGGCTTTATTATGACTTTTGTATTGATCAAAACAATTCATGTTTTTGCTGCATTTATCTACGGTGGTTTTCTGATCACCGATAATCTTTTTCTTACAAAGATCAAAAGATCCTTTGATGAAAAAGAACATGCCAAGATCAGAGAATCTTTTATGAAGTATGTTCGTAAAGTGGTACCGCCAAGTTTGATCGTTGCCGTATTAACAGGACTTTATTTGATCAGTCAAGTGTATGGTCCCATAGGCGAAGATGGATTGACAAGATTCCAGATGCTTCTTTCTTTGAAAGCATTTTTAGGTATCTGGCTTGGGCTAAGAGGATTCTTGCAAGTCTACTTGAAAATACAGCCTTTGGTTTTTAAAAGCCATATCCTGCCATTTGCATTTGTTATTACCATTATTTTTCTGTCGCAATTCATGTATATTTAGCCGGTGAGGTAATATTATAGTATAATACGCAAAAAAATGATCTAGATATGATCAAATGAATAAATATGTTATTATAATTATGATAGTTATGGTTCCGTTAATGATATGAGATGAAGCTTTTACTATAAATGAATATTCCGCATTCAATAAACAGCTACTGTCATAGTGGATTGATATACAAGGTAGGTTTTGGCAGATAGAACAGATGTGCTTGAAGCACTAAAGTATTCCAATGTTTTTCTTACCGGTGGGGCCGGTGTAGGGAAGAGTTATATTACCAATGAAGTGATAGCAGATTATCGTAAAAGGGGTAAACAGGTAGTCTCTTTGGGATCTACGGGAGTGAGTGCCGTAAATATCGGCGGATTTACAGTACATAGTTTTTTTGTTTTTGGCATTGCTTCCAACTTTGATGAACTTGCCGCAGGGGATAAACGGGCCAAAAAAAGATTAGCAGACTTAAAAAAGGTTCTCAAAGCAACGGACCTTATCATCATTGATGAAATTTCTATGGTAAGTACGGATCTGCTGGATATGATCGCTTACAGGCTGGATCACTACGGATATCTGGGAAAACTGCTTTTTGTAGGAGATTTCTTTCAGCTTCCTCCCGTACAGAAACGGCAAAGAGGGCATCATCTTTTTGAAGACAGGCTCTATGCTTTTGAGAGTATGGCATGGGAACGTTTTGACCTGATGGTAATAGAACTCACCGAAATGAAGCGTACCACCGATGCGGAGTTTACACATATTCTTTCAAAAGTGCGACAGGGTATCTGTGACGAAGAGGTAGTGGGTTATATGACAAGACTCTGGAATACAGAAAGTATGGAGAAGGACCCTACATACCTGTATGGGCGGAATCTTGAAGTAGAACAGACCAACAGGGCAAAAATAAATGAACTCGATACCGAAGAGACGATCCTTTTTGCCAATATAGAGATGTTTGGAAAAGTACATGAAAAAAAATTGGCTGGCTGGAAAAATATGCTGCCCATCTCAGAGCAACTTACTTTAAAAGAGGGTGTACCTATTCTTTTTACAGTGAATAAATGGGGAAAGTTTGTCAATGGTGAAAGGGGTATACTGAAGAAAATAGAGGAAGATCATCTTATTGTAGAGAAGGAAGAAGAGTTTGTCAGGGTAGAACGCCATGACTTTGACCTTTTGGATATGATAGTCAAAGAAGATGGTACGGTAGAGACCATCTCCCTTGCCACACTTTCACAGTTTCCTCTTAAATTGGCTTATGCTGTTACCATACACAAAAGCCAGGGAATGAGTATCGATAATCTTGTATGCAATGTAGATAATATCTTTGCACCCAGCCAGTTCTATGTTGCTATTTCCAGAGCTATCGACCCCAAAAGGCTGCGCATTGACTTTAATCGGGGAGATCTGACACAGTATTTGAAGAGGGTGATCCATGTGGATGAGAGGGTTGTAGCCTACTATCAAAAACTTCTGTAGAAATAAACTGAGAGGATACCCTTAAAGGTAGATCACTTCTTCAGGTTCAACGATATGGGCTCTTTGCTGTAGTGAATTTTCCAAGGCACTTCGCAGGATCACCTGTTTGTCCTCTTCCCCATGAATGAGGTAGACTTTTTTCAGATCTTCTATTTGAGAAACCCATCGAATGATACTGTTTTGATCTGCATGAGCAGAAAATCCATTGATTGTATGCACAGAAGCTTTGATCAGAATATCTTCATGAAAGATCTTTACCCAGCGTGCCCCGTCAACAATATGGCGCCCCAGTGTTCCGACAGCCTGATAACCAACGAATATCAAGGCATTTTTCTTGTTCCATAGGCGATTTTTAAAATGATGTATGATCCTCCCACCTGTGCACATACCGCTGCCTGCAATGATAATAGCGCGATGATCAACGTCATTGATCGCTTTGGAAGCTTCGACATCAGGTGTATAGATAAGCCCCTCAAAATCAAAGATCGTTCCATTTTCCTCTTTATTTTTCTGACACTTTGGACTTAAAAGATCTGAATATTTTCGGTAGACATCTGTTGCACGTGTTGCCATAGGACTGTCTAAAAAAACCTGACACTCCGGCAGTTCTTTGTGTTCATGCATTTCTCTGAGAAGACATAGTATTTCCTGTGTGCGTTCAACTGCAAAAGAGGGAATAAGGACATTCCCCCAGTTGCGAAGGGTATCGATGATAACCCGCTTGAATTCTGTGATACTTGCATCTATATCCTGATGATTACGGTCACCATAGGTTGATTCAACATACAGATAATCTGCATGTGTACATTTTTCCAGAGGAGGCAGGACCATGTCATTGTCATTTCCGAGGTCACCAGAGAAAACAATGGTATAATTCGTCCCTCTTTCCGTATAGGTCAGCTCTATGAAAGAAGATCCAAGGATATGCCCGGCATCACGATACGTAACGGAAACACCTTCACAAAGTTCAAATGCTGTATCGTATTCAGAGTAGTACCAGTTAAGAGATAATGCATTCTCCACATCTCCTTCTTCATAGAGTGGTGCGATCACTTTATCTTCTGCTCCTCGTCTCAGTGCCTTTTTGTAATTCGTTTTATAATCTTCTTTCATGATCTTGGCACTGTCAAGCATGATAACTTCTGCAAGGTCCCTGGTTGCATTTGTGGCATAGATACTGCCGATAAATCCTTCTTTGACCAGTTTGGGAATACGACCGACATGGTCAAGGTGGGCATGTGTCACTAGCAGGTAATCAATTTCGGAAGGATCAAAATCAAAAGGACCATAGTTATGCTCCTCTTCCTGTCCCTGAAACATTCCGCAGTCAATGAGAATACGAGGACCGCCTTCTATAGCAAGCAGGTGACAAGAACCTGTCACAACTTCCGCTGCTCCGTATGAGGTAACTGTTGCCATTATGACTCCTTGGTCTTAATTTTTTTGAAATGATCGCTATTATACATGAATCCATATTCCTATCGGTTAAAATTTAAATATCTATGTGGTAACAACAGGTACATTTCCTGCCTGCCTGATATGCAGATGCCTTCCGTGGACAGTGACGATATCGCCGTCGAGTTCCATCATATTGTATTCATTTTCCAGATCGATATCGATCTCTTTGACATCTCCGTAGAAACTGCCGAATTTTTTGATGAAACGTGCAGGGGTAAAGATGAAGAATCTTGTAGAACTCATAAGCATGAAAGGTGTCATGATAACATGCGCAGGGATAAGCAGTATGACTGCAAGAAGATATTTTGCTATACCGTGTTTAAGCAGACCGAAACGCAGGGTTTCAGAAAGGAAGATATGCTGCAGGTCGCCCATATTGCCTGCAGAGAAGAGGAATATTTCATCATTGAGTTTAAAGAGATGGTGTTTTTCTGTTTTAGGTTTTTCCCCTCTTGCCAAAGCATCCAGCACTTTTTTTATTTTGGGTGCATGGTGAATTTTAGCAACGACATTGAAAGAACCGGTGGGATTGAGGATAAAGACAGGCATATGTTTCAGGTCATGGACCTGGTTGAGTACGCGTCTGATGGTCCCATCTCCGCCATTGATGATGATATAGGCATATTTTTCTATGTTTGGATGGGTACTGAGAGAAGATTCTTCTATAGAGACAATAGTGAGCATATCATGTTCCCATACTTTACCGATGGAGAGAATTCGCATCAATGGCCTTTTTTGCTACTGCAATACATGTTTTATTGCAGTAATCTTTCTTTATTATAATTATAACCATGAAACTTGAAAATGAAGATGCTTTAGATAACGCGGTAATTTACCATAAATACCCATATCCTTCATAATGAGATCAAGCTCCAGTAAGTTTCAAAGGTCTGTTACAGGAAAGTCACTTATGAAGAGTATGGTGATAAAGCCTCGGAAAGAGGCTTCCAGTGTAAGATTGGTGCGAGTTATACTGTCAATGACAACTGGGAGCTGTTCGTTGACTATACAAGACTTTATGATGATCAAGGTTTAGATGAGATCCCGACGTCTTATGATATTATGATAGATTCTGTCAAGGTAGGCAAAAAATATACCTTTTAAAGATAATTTTTCTACCGGGATAAAGTGTGCCTGCTAGAAGATTCTTATATATTTCCTCTTAAAGTCCGTTTTTCGGTATGACCAGTTTATATCCCATTGAAGATACTGTTTCAATGAATTTATATTTCAGTTTTTGGCGTAATCTTTTTACAAGAGTTCTGATAGTATTTGCATTGGTTTCTTTATCTGGCCATATTTCTCTTTCTATGGCATCCAGGTAGACAATGCTGTTTCTGTTCCGTATCAGGAGATCAAGAAGCATATGCTCTTTTTTTGTAAGATGAATTTGCTCACCGCAACAGTAGAGAAGCGAATTAACAGTATCGTAATAAAATTCTTGATCAAAAATGACTTTGTTTGGATCATTTTGAATACAAGTAAATTCCTGTTTTATTTTTTTTGTAGCAATTTTCAGGAATATTTGTAGTTCATCTCTTTTAAATGGTTTGGAAAGGTAGGCTATGGGATCCAGAGAGATGGCCCTGTCCACATTATATTCATCTGTATGTGCCGTAAGAAAAATGATTTTGATTGCTGGATATCTTTTTAGGATTTCCGCAGCAGTCTCTATGCCGTCTTTTTCTCCATCGATACAGATATCCATAAGGATGATATCAACATGATGTTCTGAAATAGCAGCAAGGGTTTCTTCCCCAGAAGAGCAGACATCTGTAACAGTATAGACCAACTTGAGTACATAACTCTCTATTTCCATTGCAACTATACTCTCGTCTTCTACAATGAGAACATTTATTTCTTTCACAGTGTAAACCTTATAACGTATTGAATGTGGTCGGTTGTATGCATTTTTATACTGCCTTTTAATTGATTGTGTATTAATCTGTTGACGAGTTTTAAGCCTAATGAATTGTTTTTTTCCTTGAGATCAAATCCTTTACCGTCATCCTGGTAAATAAGTGTGATTCTGTTTCTATGCTTTCGTATTGATATATTTATATATCCCTGATAGCTATCAAAGGCATATTTGTAGGTATTTGTCACCATCTCATTGATGATGAGACCTAGATAGATAGACTCACGCAGAGGAAGAGTCGCACGTATATCTGCCTTAATACGGATATGATATTTCTCTTTCGGATAAGATTCCTGGATATCATCTATAAGTGATTCAATGTATTCTGCAACATCTATTTCTTCCAGGTCATCCTTAATAACGAGCATATCGTAGGTTTTTGCTATAGCATTGATCCTGCTTTCCAGACCATTAAGATTTTGTTTATGCATATTTTGTTCTATGGAATCATTTTCCAACCGCACCATAGACAAGATAATTTGCAGGTTGTTTTTAACTCTGTGGTGTATTTCTTTAATAAGCAGTTCTCTGTTTTCTACCATACTTTTGAGTTCTTCTGTTTTTTTGATCACTTCACGTTTGATGATATCGTTTCTGTTCTGTAATTCATTAAGTATGCGTACATCAACTTCTTCTTTTTCTTTTTGCAGGATGGCATATTTGTCTACAAAAGCTAAAGAGAGGATAAAGGCTTCAAGTGCAGTACCTATCATGAGAATATTTTGAACTTTTTGCATAATGGATGTCAGCCCAATGGCATCTAATATAATTAAAATATAGGAGATAAATACGATTCCAAACCCCAAAATAAACAGTCTGGCTTGTTTGTTGCCTATTTTATAGGAGAGATAACCGGCATAAAGATTGTATATAATAAAGATCGTTCCTGTAAATATCACAATGTTAAGATTATAAAATTTCGGAATACTTAAAAGGATCATTTCTATAAAACTGATGGCTATCAGTAGTTTGTAGCCTTTATGTATGAAGGGCATATTTTTTGTTTTCAGAAAGTACATACTGAAAAGAGCGGCAGTAATAATAAGAAAGGTGATCTTAAAGATGGTAATCTGAAGATCTACAGCAACAAACTCTGTTGGAAAATATATCTGTGTCAATCCAAGATACGTAAGCTGTTGAGTGATAAGGGCAAAAAGGTAGAAACTGTAATAGAAATAACTTCTGTCTTTAGAATAAAAAGAAAGTATAAAACTATAGAACATAAGCATAATCACCATACCTACAAGTAAAATATTGATAAACTGCTGAGACCGGTCATTTTCTATATACTGTTTTTTGTTATATATCCATATGCCAAAATCTATAGGATTGATAACAGACTTTATTTTAAGATAATATTTTTTTGAACTTTGTGGAGCCAGCTTTATATTGAAATAGGGAAAAATTGTAGAATGTTTATTGCTTGTATCCAATACACCTTGAAACAAGGGTTTATTAGTGATATTCTGCCTATAAAGTGCAAGATGCTCAATTAGTGGAGAAGTGAGTACCAGTATTTTTTCAATATTCTGCATTGAGTCATTTTTGAGGGAAAAAGATATCCAAATGGTTGCCGAAGATATTCCTCTGTTGATATAGGGTTTATGATAAGCAGTAAACTTTTTTTCATTGATTATCTCTTTAAGAGTAAGATCTTCTTTATCAAAAAATACTTCAGCATGTTCCAAAAGTGAATAGGCGTTCTTTGTGGATATTTCAATTTCCGAAGCATGTAATGTGCTTGATATAAGTATGAAGATAAGAAATAAAAACCTATAATATTTTTGGTAAATGATAAACATAAAAAATTTTAGCCAATTATCTCTAAAGGACACATGTTTATGCTGTAAATGTTATTATGCTACAATGACATTATATAATATTATATTACCTCCGTTTGAGAGATAGCAAGGAAGCTTATGGCATATTTTAAGAAAACTATGATCACTTGGCTATGGCTCTATTTGGGAAGTTTGACATTGCTCACTGCCCAAAGTATTCTAAAAAAATATGGTATCAAAGAGGGAATGATACTTTATGATATCAGTGGCGGGGGACAACTTACACAGGAAACCAATCTTACGATCGATGGCAGAGGTAAATTACGCTTTAAGGAGTGGGGTGCAGTGGAACTTATTGAAGAGAATATAGAAGAGGTAAGTTCCGGTGCAATTAAAAATATAGAAACGATAAAGAAATGTGAAAAACATCAAAAAGAGCAGAGGCTGAATGTTGATTTCAAGATAAAAAAAATTTTAGAACGTCCTATGCCAAAAGGTGATGTTGTAGAAAACATAACAAAAGGATTGGTAAAACAGGGTCAAGAAAAGATAGCCGGAATGATCTGTGATGTGTGGGAAGGCAATGGCATTCGAAAGTGTATCTATAAAGGAATTCCTCTTCTAAATGAAATTAATGTTTTGGGAATGCACTATAGGAAGAAAGCAGTGAATGTGATCTTTGATATTAATGTTTCGGGAGATAACTGTTCGATACCAAACTTCCCTATAGAGAAAATAGCACTTTTTAAAACAAATTTAAAAACAAAAAGTAAAAAAATGCCTAAAGAATTTTCCAAAGTGTTAAAAGAAGTCTCTGAAAAGGTTTATAAACAGTTAAATAAGCATAATATTTCAGAGGCAGATCTTACCGAAAAGCAAAAAAGAGTTTGGCTTCAAAAGCTTGGTCAAAATATCTTTGAAAAGCAAAAAAAATTGTTGCCCCAAATGTTACTTAGTATGCAAAAAGCACGAGTATGTCTGCAACAGGCAGAAGAATGGATAGCGGCAAATGAATGTTTGAAAGACGTTGCTTATTTAAAGCGTCAATTCACTAAAAATAAAGAGAGTAATATCGAAGTATGGAAAGGTGAAGAAAAAAGAAAAATCTTAAATACTTTTGATGAGAATATTTCACTTTTAGAGGTAAAGATGCGCTGTATCAGAAGTGCACAAAATATTACTGATCTTTCAAGTTGTATGAAGTAATATTTTTGTGAAATTTTACCGTATTTATATAGAACTTACAAATGTATGTGGATTGAGCTGTAGCTTCTGTCCTACAAAAGAGTTGCCTTCCAGACAGATGGATCTTGATTTTTTTGAGTCCATCATCAAGCAGGCACAAAATTATACCAAAGAGATAGCATGCCATGTGGTGGGTGACCCTCTTACCCAGTCGAATCTTCATGAATATCTTGATATCATCCATAAGTACGGACTGAAAGCAATACTGACCACCAGTGGATATTTTCTCAAAAAGCATTCTTATGAGACACTTTTTCATCCTTGTGTCAAACAGATAAATGTCTCGCTTAACAGCTTTAATAAAAATGATACCAGTCTTACTTTTGAACAGTACATTACCCCTATATTAGTACTTTGTAATGAGAAACTAAGAAGGGGAAGAGAACTTTTTATTAATCTGCGAGTCTGGAATCTTGATGAGATGATGAGCGAACGTACCTTTAATGAAACCCTGTTTTCAAGGATTTCAAATACATTTGATGTCAAACTTGACTTAGATGCTATCTATGAGGAACATCCAAAGTCTATACGTTTGGCCAATAAGATCCTTGTACATTTTGATAATTATTTTGAATGGCCTTCTTTGAAAAACAAAAATTATGGTCACGGAACATGTCAAGGCTTACAGTCACATATTGCCATTTTAGCCAGTGGAAAGGTGGTTCCATGCTGCTTGGACTGTGATGGTATTATGGAACTTGGTGATTTGCATGAAGAAAGTTTGGAGAATATATTGTCAAATACCCGTACGATAAATATGACAGAAGGATTTAAAGATGGAAAAGCAATCGAGGAGCTTTGCCAAAAATGTTCCTACAAAGAGAGGTTTAACAACCGCTCTTAGTACTTAGGTTTACTGAGGGATGATCCTGGTGAATTTTGTACCTTCAAGTGTAAGGTTGTACATAAGTCCCTTTGATCCAAATACAAAGCCATAAATAGGTTTTTCATAACTAATAGAGCTGATATCTTTTCCTATGCCCCATTTGACGAAAGTAACGGCACCGTCTACACCGCCCTCCCAGCCATCACTTTTAATAAAATTATCTAAAGCTGACTTGGAAACAAATGCGATGAGATAAGAAGTCTTTTGAAGTCCCATTTGAAAGCCGACAGAGCCTGATGTAATACGATAATAATGTTTTGTTTCTCCTTTGATACGCAAGACGCCCTCTCCATATTCACCGCCAACAACAAAACCACCTTTTATGACAGAAGGAAAAACAAGGTAGCCTTCAACTTTGGAAAGAAACTCCTCACCACCTTTTACGTGTTTGGTAAATTGTTTGACCGCTTCATTTGCTTTGGCCTCGATCACAGATGCAGGTTCTGCCATCGAGTAACTGCCTAAAAGCAATACAAGTGCTGTGATGAGTAGTAAAGGATTGTATTTGTTTCTCATTATATATTCCTTGTATATGATTTGTTGCATTATAGCAAATAAATGTAAATCAATTGTGTATAATTCCAAAGAAGAAGCGAAAAAGGAATAGTGATGCAACGAATGACGATAAAGGCGTATGCAGTCAAACATAAATTGAGCATATTTAATGTGGTGAAGATGGCAAAGTCTGGGAAACTAAAGACAGATATTGTTGAAGAAAATGGAAAAGAGATCACTTATATTGTATTGGATGAAGCTATAGAGAGTGAAGTTGAAAAAGGTATTGTACCATTAAAAGAGAAAGGTGATGCTTCACTTAAAGAAGAGGTAAAACTATTACGAGAAGAGATGCAGCTTTTAAGAGAGGAAATAGAGATACTAAAAAAGAGGCTATAATAGATTATTACCTGATGTGGCAATAAAGTGCTTCTAAGGGAGGGAATAATGAAAGTAGCGTATATTACAGATGATATCTATCTTGAACATGATCCAGGCATTGCTCATCCGGAGTCGAAAGAACGGCTTAAGGCTATAAATAAAGCCATAGAACCACTGCAGGGGAAATTCATAAAAAAATCCCCTGTTTGGGTCTCAAAAGAGATACTTCAGATGGTTCATTCCCCTGAACATGTACAGACCATTATTGAAGCAAGTGAATATGGTACAGCTATTGATTCAGATACGATATGCAGCAGAAATTCATACAAAGCTGCGGTGAAGGCAGTAGGGGCAGGTATCATAGCTGTAAATGGGATCAAGAATGGAGAATTTGAAAGAGCATTTTGTGCAGTGCGTCCACCTGGTCATCATGCTACGCCTACACAGGCTATGGGATTCTGTCTTTTTAACAATATTGCCATTACTGCCAAATATGCACAAAGTATGGGATATGAAAAAGTGATGATCATAGATTTTGATGTCCATCATGGAAACGGTACACAGGATACTTTTTATGAAGATAATACTGTCTTTTACTTTTCTTCCCATCAGGCATTTGCTTATCCCGGGACAGGTGCAGAAAGTGATAGGGGAAGAGGTAAAGCAGAAGGGTACACAGCTAATTTTTTAGTAATGCCCGATAGTGGAGATGATGAACTTTTGGATATTTATGAAAATGATCTGCCATCTTTTGTTGGGGACTTCGATCCTGATATCATTCTTGTCTCTGCGGGGTATGATCTGCATGAAAGTGACCCATTGGCACAGTTGAATGTTACAACAGAAGGGATACGAAAGATCGTACGTTCCATTCTTGACAGTGCGGAAGTTCCTTTTATCTTCTTTTTGGAGGGGGGATATGATGTGGATGCACTGGGTAGAAATGTAAAAGTCACACTGGAGGAGATGTTATTGTAGGAGAGCTTCCAGCTCTTTTATCTGCATTGGTTTGTGTGCCAAAAAGCCTTGATAGGTATTGCACTTAATTTCTTTGAGATAATTCAGTGTTTTGTTGTCTTCAATACCTTCGGCTAGAACTTCCAAATTAAATTTCTGTCCTATAGCAACAACGGCTTCAACAATCATTGCATCATTTTCATTCATGTTAAGTATAAAGGATTGATCGATCTTAATGACGTCTACAGGAAGTTCTTTAAGATAAGACAAAGAGGAATATCCTGTTCCAAAATCATCAATAGAGAAAGTGAAACCAAAATCTTTCAATTCTTTGATTTTTTGTATGGCATCATTGATATTCCGCATGATTCCACTCTCTGTTATTTCTAATTCAATATATTTTGGATTTACCTGGTACTTGTTTACAAGAAGCATAAGTTTTTCTACAAAATAAGGCTGTAAGAAATGTATTGTGCTGACATTCATAGCAATATGATCTAAATTAAAACCATTCTTGCGCTTACTTAAGGCCTTAATGTCACTTAGTGTTCTATCAAAAATCCACTCTTCAAGCTTTATGATGATCCCGCTCTCTTCAGCAAGAGGTATAAATTTATCAGGATAAATAAAACCTTTTTGCGGATGCTTCCAACGAACCAATGCCTCTGCACCTATTATTTTATTCGTTTCGATATCAAGTTGTGGCTGATAATACATAACAAACTCATTATTTTCAATTGCTTTATGGATATCATTTTCAAGCATAAGTTGTTCTTGAGCATATATGCTCATACTGTCTTCATAAAACTTTATACTGCCTCGTGTAATTTTTTTTGCTTCATACATGGCAGTTTCTGAATGTTTAAGAAGGTCAAAAGCACTTGCATCAGTATCATTAAAGAGAATAACTCCTACTGAAAAACTTAAATGGTAATCCTTCCCTGCTACTTGAAGAGGTTGAACAAAATTTTGATTGATATTTGAAATATACGCTTGTACAAACTCTTGTGATTCTAGTTTATTTGTATCTATGACAGGGATTAAAATGACAAATTTATCACCGCTAATGCGTGCAAAAGTCTCATGATTTCCGATAAATTTATCTATTTTGTGGGCTGTTTGTTTGAGTATCCCATCACCTATATCATGGCCAAAAGTATCGTTTATATTTTTAAAGTTATCAATATCAAGAAAAAGTAAAGCAGCATACTCATCTGTTGATTTTTTGTTTTCAATCAAATTTTTGAGTTTATCCATAAGAAGAGTACGGTTTGGAATATTTGTAAGCATGTCATAATACGCATTTCTAATCATTTTTTCTTGTGCTGTCACTTCACTGGTGATATCGTTGACAATAGTTATTCCTCCGTCTACTTCACCATCATTATTGAGTAAAGGTACTGTTGAAAGATCAACGTAAAGATTATCTTCTTCCCCACTAGGTGCTTTAAACGGACCCCTGTAGTTTCCTCTTTTTCTGTTAAAAACATTTTCATGTGCTTCAATGATCTGACTATTACTTAAGTCATGAAGATTATTTCCTATTAAGATTTCTTTTTTATCCACTTTATTCATTTTCATAAACTGGGTATTGACATCCTGAAGTTCCAATGCTTCGTTATAATAGTAAATACCTACGGGTGCACGCTCAAATAAGGAGAAAAACCGCTCTTTGAGCTTATCAAGAGAATGTTTGATATTGACAAAGTGTTGACGGTTATTAAGAGCGTTATTGATAACTTTACCATAATAATTTGCCCCAATTACCATCATAAGCATAAGAGACATAACAGCATATGCAAGATTGGTATAGAGTTCACCTTCTATAAAAAAGAGACGCCATAAAAGTGGTCCGAACATTACCAGAACATAGGCCAGAAGCAGATCACTTTTTGCTGCCAAAACTCCTAAAGAAGAGGAAGCAATGGCAACTAAAAAAAGTATTAGTATCATCTGGTTGAGTATGTTTGTTTCCGGGAAAATCAGAAAAGCACTGCTCCCCCATATGATTCCGTTAAGCAATACATTTGTATAGTAGCGATCAAGCCAAACCTTGGCATTTTTCAGTTTGCTTTTTTCGCTCTCTTTTTTAAATAAACTATAATGATAAAATCTATAAAGAAACATAATAATACCTAAAAGCAGCCAAATCCCAATTGAATAGAGATCAACAACATTCAATTCAATAGCACTCAAGAGAAGTATACCGAATAGATGACCAATAAGTAAGACAGGTAAAGAGATATAATAAAAAGTTAATTTATCATAATTAACACGTTCTTTAAATGTGATAGAAGTGTCATTTATGGCTTCATTTAAGTTATTATTATTTATATCTACATTATTCATTGTATAGCTCTCTGCTTCTTAGAGTTAGATGAGTTGTTTCTTTGCCCCATAAGCATATATCTTATCATTTACTTCTTTTATAAAAACTGATTTTTAAAAAGATATTAAATGTGTTTATATATTCCCACCTTAAAAGGTGGGAATAAAATTAAAATCTATAAGATAGTTGGAACGATAAGCTGTTCTCTGTATGATATACGGTTGATGGGCCAGTATACAAGTCACCGTTACTCGTATTTAAACCGACAATGGTATTCATGGTTGTTTTTGTTTCCGGTGCATAGACATACGCAAGATCTACAGCAAAAGAGTCTGTGAATGCATAACTCCCACCTATAGTATAGTGATCTTCTGCCGTAGCCGGAAATCCCAAAAGGTTAAAGAGATTAAGTGCATTTCCGCCGGCTTGTGCATAGCTTCCCGGAGCAATAACCTGTGGACCGCTGGGTGCTTCTGTGATGGGATGAGAAGCATGGTTGTAACCTGCTCTCAATTTCCAATTGTCCTGTGCATATTGATAGCCTACGGCAAAGACATCCTGGTCTTCCCATCCGAAATCTTTGTATCCTTTTGCATCAGACCATTGGATCTGTTTATAATCAAATGCAAAAGTATGGTGACCTGTTTTGTATCCCAACCCTACACCAACTTCAGCAGGCTGCTCCAGATGATTACCCATAGCTCCGGGAAAGATACCAACATCAGCAAAATGTTGTGTTGCATTTGAAAGCTGGTTGCTGTAATCCATATCTATTTTAGATTTATAGACTGCACCGATCGTCAAGCCATCTATACCGTGATTTGTGAGATCATAGTAAGCGCCCAGGTTAAAGCCAAAGCCAAAATCTTGAGAAACACCATCACCAACATTGCTGCCATCAAAACCATTATAATTGATATCCAATGAACCGTATTGCAGAATAGGAGTGACCGCAATACCAAAACCATTGGTTCTATATGCAACAGATACACCAAATTGCATAAGCTGTAAATTGGTAACCATATGCATATTGCCTGAATCTGTAGAACTTTGAGATGCATCGCGATAGTCTACTCCCATACCGGCAGTTCCCCACATACCGATACCTAAAAACCAGTTTTCATTAATTTTATGGGAAATGGAGACAGTGGGAATAACATTCATACCCGAAGCACTGTCATGTTTGGCTGCTGAACCCATTTGCGCACTTATATCAGGCTTAAAAACAGTACCACCAAATGAGATGGAAGTTCCTTTGGTGCAGGTGATCAGTGCCGGATTTTGTAAGGTTGATTCTGCACAATGACTAACTGCTATACCTGCTCCACCCATACCACGCGCTTTTGTTCCTACTGCGATCATTGAGTCTCCATTGGTTGCATGCAGCACTGTAGAAGTCAATAGTGACAGTGCAATCCCTGTTCCGAGCAAATTAAGTGTGTCTTTTTTCATTATTTTCCTTGAAGTATATATTTGAACGTGCGCAGTATAATTAAATATTTTTTTAATGTCAAGAAAATCTATAGATTTAATAATATTATATTATATGCTTATAATTATTATAGATGCTATAATGTCATAAAAAAGGAAAGCTTATGTCTAAAATACTTTATTGTATTGCATAATTTACACCCAAAAAGGGAAAATTAAATGAACTGTTTGAGACACTTAAAGCACTGGAACCGGATACATTACGAGAAGAGGGATGTTTGAATTACCGTGTTACCAAGCAGATAGAGAATCCGTTTGCTACAGGTAAAAGTATGCCTATCGTCTTTAATGAAAGCTGGGCAAGCGTAGAAGCATTTGAAAAACATTGTCAAAGACAAGGGATCGTGGATTTTTTTGAAAAAGAGCGTTTGTCTGAAGATGGCTTAGTTGCTGAGTATAATGTAACAGCATATATGGATGAATAATCATAGCGGAGGAAGTCTCACGCTACGTTTGATTGTATATATTGTTTACTTAACTTTCGCACCTAAACCCAAGCATTTTCTGAGTGACATCCTGCAACACAGTGATAATACTCACTAAATCCTCATTCCTATTGACTACTTCTTCAATTTTAGCTATTTCATCAAGTATAGAGATAAAGACCTGCATGGCTATTGCCAGTGTATGAAG
>JQIX01000050.1 GCA_003934925.1 Epsilonproteobacteria bacterium (ex Lamellibrachia satsuma) | reverse complement strand
ATGAGAAAACTCATTATCACTGCGCATTCACTTTATAAGAATGATAGAAAATATGATGTGAACTATAACTTTCAGAGAGGTATTGTGGAAAAGGAGTCTGAGTGAAATAAGTTACTTTTGGTATCATATTAGGTGAGTTTTATAGGTGGCGACTGACCCTTAGAAAAAACTGATCCACCTGCGATCGATCATGGAGGGAGAACGCAAAAGAGCGATAGTTTAGAGAAGTCCCATGGCAAGTTTTGCTTCATCGCTCATATTATCCTGACTCCATGGCGGATCGAAAACCAGATCGACTTGCAGGTCCTCCAGATATTCCACACGTGCCGGAATACTTTTGACAAGATCTACAATCACCTCAGACATAGAACATGTCGCAGAGGTCAGTGTCATGACGACAAGGCATTTTTTGAGTTTGGTCTCTTCATCTGTCCAGCACTTTACCTCATAAATGAGTCCAAGATCATAGATATTGACCGGAAGCTCCGGGTCATAAATGTTTTTAAGCTGTTCTATGACTGTTTCTTTCATTGCTTCATCGCCTGGAAGCTTTGAGAAATACTCCTCTTTGTGCTTTTTTGTCAGTTGTTCTTTTTCATATGCTTTCAATGCCTCCATGGAAGTGGGGATATCCTGTTCTGTCTGTACTTTTTTTTCTTCACTCATTATTTTTTCCTTCTTTACACTTTTGGGCATAGGCATAGACTTTGTTCAAAAAAGCTTCCAGACTCTGTTGACGTACCGGAGAGAGAAGTTCTACTATACCCATCTCATGCAATTTTGCCGGATCGAAATGCAATATTTCATCCGGAGTGCGGTCACTGAAAATATCCAGTAACAGTGTAAGCATCCCTTTTGCCATTTCGGAAGTACCTTCCCCCCGTAAAACCAACTTTCCGTCTTTGCATTCACCCACGAGCCATGCGGCAGAGGCACAGCCTTCTACGAATGTCGTATCATTTTTCTGTTCATCCGGGAGTGTTGTATGTTTTTTCCCCAGGTCGAAGATATATTCTATCTTATCATTCGGATTCTCAAAAAGATCAAAATCTTCTTTATATCTGGCTATTGTCTCTTCCATATTCATAGACCATCCTTTGTGTGTCCCTGATAAAAGGCTTCTTCAAATGCCGCCTTGATCATCTCCTGATGTCTGCTGTCTTTGACCGTTTCTATCAGTGTATTGGCAAAGGCGATCACCAGTATCTTTCTGGCTTCAATATAACTGATACCGCGTGAACGCAGATAGAAAAGCTGCTTCTTGTCTAGCTGTCCCGTAGTCGAGCCATGACTTGCCTCCAGTTCGTCTATATAGATCTCCAGCTGAGGCTTTGCTACCATATAGGCATTTTCATGCAGCAGGATCGCTTTTGAGTTCTGATGCGCTTTAGTGTATTTGGCCGTGTGTTCTACTTTAATGAGTGCATCAAAGATTCCTCTGGCATTGCCGTCAAGGATATTCTTGGCTTCCTGCCTACTGGTCGAGTGTTCTCCTTTATGCACGATCTGTGAGACAGTACCGCGTTTGGAGTCATGGTTCAAGTAAAGTAAATGACCTGCTTCAACATGTGCATAGGCAGCAAGATCGATCTTGATCAGCTGAAGTCCGAGGTCTCCGCCCAGATCAAAATTCTTCAGCAGGGCATTGGCACGCTGTGCTACATTCACTTTATGGGAAGCGACCATTGCATAGCGTTTGTCCTGCATACTTTGTGTCCTGACAACACGGAGGGTAGAATCCGGTGCAATGTGCATATCGTAGCCGTAGAGTACCAGAGTGTTGGTGATATTCTCTGCAATGAAGTTCTCATAGAGCGTTGCATGTCTATTGGCCTGGTTCAACAGTACGATACGGTAGGAAATGAGAGTATCACTTTGCGTAAACCGGTGTTCCAGTTCAATACTGGCATCTCCGTCTATCTCAATTTTGATCACGCTTGGACTCAGCAGATGACCCAGATAATAGAGTGGATCAAAATGTTCCATATCTATCGCATCACTGTGTTCATAATAGATACGGAGCCCTTTTGGTGCAGCAACGACCACACCGTCGACGATCTCTATTTTCCCGCTCTCTTTGACAGGCTTGGGAACATACGCCAGGGTTTGATAGTCAACCGTTAAAAACTGCTCAATGTCAAAGTAGCGGTACGCTTCGCCTTTTTTGCTTGGCAGTCCCATGGAAACCATTTTCTCAAGCAAGGCTTCTCTACCCTTTATATGCAGGTCTGCTGCAAGTGACTGCGCATTTTTGCCTTTTAAGTCAATGAGTTTCATTGTATTTCCTCTATGGAGTCGTATCCGTGCTCCTCAAGTTGGGAAACAAGCTCAGGACCTGCCGTTTTGATGATACGTCCCTCTTTGAGTACATGGATGTAGTCAGGCTTGATATAATCTAAAATACGGCTGTAGTGCGTGATCACAAGGAAAGAACGCTTGCCGTCCTTCATCTTGTTGATGCCCTCGGAAACAGCTCTGAGCGCATCGATGTCCAGACCCGAATCGATCTCATCAAGGATGATCACATCAGGTTCAAGCATCATCATTTGCAGGATCTCATTGCGTTTTTTCTCGCCGCCGGAGAAGCCTTCATTCAGTGAACGGCTGATCATGTCCGACTTCATGCCTAAAAGCTCAAGATATTTTTTCATCTCTCTTAGGAACTCTGCTGCATTCAGTTCCTCTTTGCCCTCAAATTTACGCTTGGCATTCACTGCTGTTCTGAGGAAATAGGTATTGTTCACTCCCGGGATCTCCACAGGGTGCTGGAAAGAGAGAAAAATACCTTCCAGTGCTCTCTCTTCAGGCTCCATCTCTTTGATACTTTTGCCTTTATAGAGAATATCTCCACTGGTCATTTCTACATCATAATGCCCGACGATCGTCTTGGAAAGAGTGGATTTTCCTGCACCGTTTGGTCCCATGATGGCATGCACCTTACCCGGTTCAAGATCGAGGTTAAGTCCTTTTAGTATCTCTTTATTACCTATTTTTGCATGTACATCTTTGATCTCTAAAATTTTATTCATCCTACACTTCCTTCTAATGTTAATTCTAATAATGCTTTTGCCTCAACTGCATACTCCATAGGGAGTTGGCTAAATACTTCTTTACAGAAACCATGCACGATCATGGAAACGGCATCTTCTTCGCTGATCCCTCTTTGTCTCAGGTAAAAGAGTTGTTCATCGCTGATCTTTGAAGTAGTTGCCTCATGTTCTATCTGTCCCTGTGTATCTTTGGATTCTAGGTAGGGGAATGTATGTGCGCCGCACCGATCTCCAATAAGCAGAGAATCACACTCACTGTAGTTGCGGGCACCATCAGCATTGGCTCCGATCTTGACCAGACCTCTGTAGGTATTCTGTCCCTTCATCGCCGAGATCCCTTTGGAGATGATGGTTGAAGAGGTATTCTTCCCCAAATGGATCATCTTCGTACCGGTATCTGCCTGCTGGGCGAGGGTAGTGACTGCCACAGAGTAGAATTCGCCTACAGAATTGTCACCTTTGAGGATGCATGATGGGTATTTCCAGGTAATGGCTGAACCAGTCTCTACCTGTGTCCATGAAATCTTGGAGTTATCTCCTTTGCAAAGACCTCTTTTGGTCACAAAGTTGTAAATGCCTCCCTTGCCTGTTTCATCTCCGGGATACCAGTTCTGGATGGTAGAATATTTGATCTCGGCATCTTTCATGGTAATGAGTTCAACCACGGCAGCATGAAGTTGGTGCTCATCTCTTGTCGGTGCGGAACACCCTTCGTTATAGCTTACATACGAACCTTCATCTGCCACGATGAGCGTACGTTCGAACTGTCCGGTATTGAGCGCATTGATCCTGAAGTAGGTACTCAGCTCCATAGGACAGCGTACCCCTTTGGGGATGTAGACAAAGGTACCGTCCGTAAACACAGCCGAGTTGAGTGCTGCAAAATAGTTGTCATTCATCGGTACTACTGAGAACATATATTTCTTGATAAGTTCGGGGTGTTCCTGTATGGCTTCAGAAATGGAGCAGAAGATAATGCCATGTTTATTAAGTTCTTCAGAGTAAGTGGTCTTGACTGAAACGGAGTCAAAGACCGCATCTACTGCGATACCCTGAAGCTGTTTCTGCTCTTCCAAAGGGATGCCCAGTTTTTTATAGGCTTCCAGTATCTTGGGGTCTACTTCATCCAGACTTTCAGGTGCAACCTTGGGTGCAGAGAAGTATGAGATAGACTGATAATCTATAGGTTCATACTCCAAATGTGCCCAGTGTGGCTCTTCCATTTTTTTCCATTTTGAAAATGCTTTGAGACGAAGCTCTGTCATCCATTCAGGTTCTTCTTTCTTCTTTGAAATAAAACGAATGGTATCTTCATCCAATCCGGCCGGAACAGTTTCTGTTTCTATATCAACCTCAAAACCAAGCTGATAATCCCCGCTTACGACTTTGTCTAATTCTTCATTTGCCATGATCTTTCTTCCTTCAAGGGAGATATATAAGTTTGACTCTTTATAGCACAAAAAAGCAAAGTGGTCAAGCTTTTCTTCATAAATAAGAGTAATAGACTCCTTATTTAGATTTTATAGACATTTCATCAATCATTAACATCCTGTTAACATAACCCAAGTACCATGATAAATCAAAACATACAAAAGGAAAAATCATGATAAAAAAACTCGCACTTACTTCACTCACAGCTCTTTCACTGCTACTCGTTACTGCACAGGCAGAAGGCATGAAATGTGCTGCCGGAAAATGTGGGGCAGGGATGATGCAAAAAGCGAAAATGGGTAAAAAGATGCATAAACATAGAATGAACTCCCCATTTCTCATAAAACACGGATTGCCTCATTTCACAAAGATGCTCATGAAAAACTGGGATGATCCGAAATTGGCACTGACAGCAGAGCAGAAAGATAAACTCCTTGTCATACGCAAAGAGACTATGGGTGGTGTGATGAAACTAAAGCCGGAAGTCATGGCACTTAGAAAAGAGATCATACAGGCAAGTAAAGACGGTACCAAAGCAGCCGAACTAAAAGCAAAAGTAGAGAAGTTGGCGTCACTTGAAGCAGAAGCGACCATGGTACAGTTGAATTGTATTGATAATTCTAAAGCCATTTTGACCAAAGCACAGTATGACTATTTGATGCAAATGCGCAAAGCACATATGATGGGAAAAATGAAAAAAATGCAGCAGATGATGAAGTGTGCTGCCGGAAAGTGTGGGGGAAAATAGGCCCAAAGCAGGGGGATGTACGATTTCCCCTCTGTCCTATTGTGAAAAAAGGATCATAAAATGAGTAAACAAAACTTTATACGTATTACACTTTTTGTCTCAGTATTGGCATTTAATCCGGCAGTAGGGGGAGAATCTGTTTCTGCCCAAGTTAATAAAAGATCTGCCTCTGCACAACAGACTAGGACAGTTACATCCAGTATCGCGAACATCTTACATAAAAGAGGATTGGATGAAGATGCTGCCAAAAAGATATCTGATGGTTTTGCAGAGGAAAATGAAGCGCTTTTGGCTTTGATGATAGAAAATATCGCAAAGCATTGTGACGAGATAAGCCGAAATGAGATATTTGAATATTTAAGTACAGAAGCACTGCATAGAAAAAATGTGAAGCTGGATAGCTATGCACAACTTACACATATGTTCTCCAGGATCAAAAAAACATCTCCCGATAAACAAACACGCAAACAATTAAGCAGGATAGCAAAACACAATAGTGAATTGCTCGGATAAGCGGCAAACGCTTATTTGACCAATTTGTCAAGAATATAGTA
Source organism: Epsilonproteobacteria bacterium (ex Lamellibrachia satsuma) (assembly GCA_003934925.1). Lineage (GTDB taxonomy): Bacteria > Campylobacterota > Campylobacteria > Campylobacterales > Sulfurovaceae > Sulfurovum. The sequence continues at coordinate 21,093 of JQIX01000050.1, read as the reverse complement.
AAAACAAGGTTATCTATATCTATTGGTTAACATAATATAAATTCTATTAAAAAAGTAGATCTCTTCTCTTCCATGAAGTAGTGAGTCTGTTAAGGTAAATTATTTTTTACTTTCTGACCGTCTTTATTTGCTGCAAGAGATAAAAAAAGATCAAAAGCTATTTTTCGTCTTTATTGCAGAAATTGCCCTTCTGTTTAAAAAAATGTATTTTTACCCAATATGCCAAAGATCATTTTTTATTGTTAGATAAAACCTGATCATAAAATTATATATAGATAGTTCTGATCTCTGCTTGATTTTTTTACTTTTGAATTTTTGAACACAATTAAACAATAGAAATATTTATATTTAAAAATATTAAATTACTCTATTGTTTCTTCTGTTTGTCCTGATCAGATAGACATAGCAATTATTCTTTTGTATTTGATCTAAGTTCCATAGAGGGCCCTGCTATAGGGGCTTTGACGAATACTGTATGAACAAATGTTCACTTTATGGAGTATCTCAACTCTCAAATAAGAACAAATGTTCATAAATTAAAATAAGGAAAAAGATAAATATGAACGGTTGTTCATAATAAAGGTATCTCACCACTTGACAAATGAACACTTGTTCACTATAATATGTTCAAAGGAGCCACAATGAACGAGCAGAGCGTCACTTCTAGCCTTTCCAAAGGAAGTAAAACAAAAGAAAAAATACTGAAAACTTCATTGAAACTGTTCTCTAGCAAAGGATTCAAGGCCACTACGGTTAGAGATATAGCCGGTGCTATGGGTGTAAAGCAGAGTGCACTCTACAACCACTTCAAGAACAAAGATGAGATACTCGAAACACTTATAAGCAACCTGACCTCTTCCGCCATAGTCACTTTATTTGACGATAAAGAGGCCCAGAACGCTCATAAACAGGGAAAGTCCTTATTAATGAATATTGCCACTACTTTTAAGCTTTTAAGCTTTGACACGCAAAATGAGGCACTTTTTAAGCTATTAATGCAGGAAATGTTCAGAAATGAGCGTATACGGGAGATATATAACGAATATTTTTACCAGGAGAACGTCAAAAAGCTCTCTACCTTCTTCTTTATGATGATGCAGGAGGAGCAGATCAAGTCTTCTGACCCCCTTTTACTGGCAAATGAGTTCTTTTCACCGCTTTTTTTCTACCAAATGCAGGTTTCCCTGCTCAAATTGGATAAAAAATCAACCTCTTCCGTGGTATCATTATTCGAAAAACATGTAGAACTCTTTTGGGATAATATTAAAATAGAGAGGCAAAACACCCTATTTTAGGTATAATACTAAACAATATAAAAAATAGATATATAAATAATATTAAGGAATATGAATGAAAAAAGAAGACCTTTTTGCCCATAAATCAAAATCATGGGATATGAACAGCAAACGTGTAAAAAATGCAAAAAGCATCGCCGATTTAATAGTAAAAAATATAAAATTAACTAAAAAGATGGAGCTTATGGACTTTGGTGCAGGAACAGGCCTTCTAAGCTATTTCATCGCTCCTCATGTCGAAAAGATCGTTGCAGTGGATAACTCCCCTTCTATGCTTTTGGAGTTTCAGAGCAAATGTGATGAATTCTCCTGCAAGACCGAGGTCATAGAAAAAGATCTGAGCAGTGAAACGATTGATAGGAAGTTTGACGGGATCATCTCATCTATGACTGTTCACCACATCAAAGACATCATTGCTCTCTTTTCCAAATTCTACACGATGTTGGATGACGGCGGCTTCATAGCCATTGCAGACCTTGACAGTGAAGACGGGAGTTTTCATAGTGATGATACCGGTGTTTTTCACCATGGTTTTGACAGGGAAGCGCTTGAAGCCATAGCTCAGGAAGCAGGATTTAAAGATATCACGTTCGATACAGCTTCGGTCATAAAGAAGCCGCATCGTGATTTTACGGTCTTTTTGATGACAGCAGTGAAATAAGATGAAATATCTATGGTTGGGCATCTTTTTGATAGCCCTCATTTGGTCGATTATTGATCCTAAAGACCTGTTTACCTGGTTTTTGGAAGTTTTTCCCGCGCTTGTCGGTTTTGTACTGATCGTATTTACCTATAAAAGCTTTCCTTTGACTCCCCTGCTTTATATACTGATCCTGCTGCACATGGTCATCCTGATGGTTGGTGGCCATTATACTTATGCAGAAGTTCCTCTGTTTGACTGGATCAAAGAGATCCTGCATCAAAGCAGGAATAATTATGACAAAGTAGGACATTTCATGCAGGGATTCATGCCTGCTATACTTGCGAGAGAGATTCTGCTCCGTAAGTACGTTGTGCATGGGTCCAGACTGTGGCTGAATTATATTATTTTAAGTATCGTTCTGGCATTTTCCGCTTTTTATGAACTCGTTGAGTGGTGGGTGGCTCTTGCTACAGGTACTGATGCCAAAGCTTTTCTTGGTACCCAGGGGTATATATGGGATACGCAGTCAGATATGATGTATGCACTTATAGGCGCTGTCGTATCTTTGATACTTTTGAGCCGTTTGCATAACAGGCAGCTCAAAAAGTTTCTTTAATACTTTTTTGAGCTGTTTGACTGTCTTAATAGCACTGGATGCGGTAAAATACACTACAGCCCTATTTTTGTAGCTGTTAAAAAAATGTACTGTTTCCCGGTAATGGTTACCCTGTACTTCTTCTGCTGCAAATATTTTTTGCAGAATATCACATCATTAAAAAGCAGGCTCATCTCGCTCATGGCATAGTTGGGAGCTTTGGCTCCATAGATCATCTCTCCGCCTATCCATCGACAGTTTGGGAATCCCAGTATGACGGCTGAGTCCTTTTTGAGGAAGTTCTGGACTAATGACATGAAGAACGGTTTGAAATTGATGCTTGGGCTTTGCAGTGTTCCTATGCTGATAAGCAGATCGAACCGCCCTAACCTCAAACTCTCTATATCATTGATATCATGTGCATAGAAGGTGAAATTATTTTCAGGAAAGATGTGTCTGGCATATTCTATGGCACTTTGGCTATGGTCAATACCTATAAATTCCATTTTTTCATATTTTTTAATATTTAACTGTTTTCTGATCACTTCAAACTCGTCACCCCTGTTAACTCCAAGGTTCAATATCTGTTTCCGGTCCCCCACTTTTACATTCTCAAGTGCCTGCTGGTAGTAATACAGAAAAGCTGGTTCTTCCATTTTATTTATCTGGAAAAAATGGGAGTCTGCACCGTACTTCTCTTCTTTTGACTTCGGTGTATCGCTATGAAAAGAATCTTCTTCCATTTTTTTAAAACGAAGCGTTACTAGCGGCTCTTCGCATTTTTGGGGTGTGAGCATCCTGCATTTGAGTATTTCCGCCAGATCAGTCCAGGCTTTGTATCCCCTGTAGATATAACTTTGATCTTTTATAATGATCTTCTCTCCTGCATATCCTTCTCCCAGATCAGGATCAAGTATTTTAAATGAAACTGTCTCTTTTGTTTTCAGCCTGTTTTGAAGTATGGGGAGGATCTCCTGCATAGTATGGTGTGAAAATATCATTGGATCCTTTCCTCATGGATCAAAAGGATCTCATACTCCAGATAGTTCAAGGGGTAATTTTTCATAAGATTTTTCATTTCTTTGTAGCCCAAGATATTTCTTGCACCTCCGACACCGCTTTTTTTCATATATCGGAACATATCCCGGACAGATGGGAATTCCAGAGTGTATGTGAGGATCTCATATTCTGCTTTGAAATATTTCTTTGAAAGTTCCGTCACTTCCTGGGCTGAACGAAGCAAAGGGGGAATAGATGCTGTTTCAAGTAAGGTTTTGAAAGTTCCGGATGTGAAAATAGCAAATGTGACAGGCGTGTTCAATGCTGCTATATATTGAAATGTATGGTCAAGATCATCTGCCCATTGTAAAGCTGAAGCCGAGATTATTCGGTCAAATGTATAGGTATCCAGGTTTTTAAAGCAGGAAGGGTCATTAAAATCTTTTACGAAAAGTTCAATATTTTGCTCTTTGGGGTGAAGGTCTATCATTCCTTCTGCAAAATCGATACCTACGAATTTTTTTAGCGGCCAGTGGACAGATCTAAGGATCCCCCCGCTTCCGCAGCCAATATCCAAAATAGATCCGGGCTTCTCCTTGGATATTTTGCAAATAAGTTCCTCCGCTACTTTTTTCTGAATAATCTTCAGGTTATTGTATGCCTTGGCATTTTTGGAAAACTCATTTTGTATTTTCATCTTGAGGATAGGCCTTTTTACTATAAAGTTCCGTATTATATGACTATTTTCGTTAAGGGTATATTGTAAAGGGAAGCTCTAAAATGTTTCATAAGCCCAAATCCTGAAATAGGATTCCTGCAATCTTTGCAATGCTTGTGTTTAAGGGATCTGTGTCAAATTTAAGTCGCACCCGTAGGTTCGGTGATGATTTTACGCAAATTCCATGAATACAATGACTGTAAGGAGTGTTGAATTCCTATTTCAGGATTTGGGATAAGGATCCTTCCCGATAATAAAAGGGAGAAAAAGAATGTTTACCAATGAAAGGGAGGGAAGGATAAACAAGTTTAATCAGGAAGGATTGTGCAGATTATAGCTATAGAATGTTAACTCAATGTTAATGGCTATTGTTTGACTTTTTCGATATGATTTCATTAAAAAAGGAAGCTTTCAGTGTCACTGAACCATGATCTTGTTGTAGTAGGTGCGGGTGCCGCAGGTATGATGGCTGCCATAACCGCTGCACGAAATGGGAAATCGGTATTGTTGTTGGAGAAGCTTTCAAAGATAGGTGCGAAACTGAAAGCTACCGGCGGCGGACGATGTAACCTTACCAATACATTGGACAATGAGACTTTCATGAGTCATTTCGGAAAAGATGGCCGCTTTATGACCCCTGCACTTGAAGAGCTGGATCATAAAGACCTTATGCAGTTCTTCAAAAAGATCGGTGTGGAGAGCCATGCACCGGACGGTTACAGGGTATTTCCTGTTACACATAGCTCTTCTACTATTATTGATGCTTTGCAGAAAGAGATGCATGCTTTGGGTGTTGAAGTGTTATGTTCGCAAAAAGTAGAGAGTCTGGAGCATGATGGAGTGAAAGTGACGGGCATATGTACGCAAACCGATACATTTCAAGCAGACAACATTATTATTGCTACCGGCGGTTTGGGGTATCCGGTACTGGGTGCGGAGGGAGACGGCTATCCTCTTGCAGAATCTGCAGGGCACAAAGTAACTGAGCTCTACCCTGCCATGATGCCACTGAAAACCAAGGAAAAATGGGGTGCGAATTGCAGGGCGGATACGATAGCAAAGGTCGAATTGCGCGTTGATATGAAAAAATATAAAAAACTTCATGCCAAGGGTGATCTTATCTTTACCAGAGAGGGTATACGGGGACCTGTCGTTCTGGATTTTTCAAGAGAGATCACCCCTCTTTTAAGCAAATTCGATGAAGTACCGCTTCTTGCCAACTTTACCAAAGGGATGAACGAAGAGCAGATACGCAGCCATTTTAAAAATGTTTTGACAAAAGACCCTCAGCAAAATACACTTGATCTTTTACAAACCCTGCTTCCGGAGTCTTTGAGTCTTGAACTGTGCAAGCTTGCAGGGATCGCCCCTGCTCTCTCTTTATCCAAACAGGAAGGAAAATCCAGGGACAAGCTCTTCAAACTCCTTGCATGGACTCCCCTTACCGTCAACGGACATGACGGCTTCAAAATGGCAATGATCACCCGGGGCGGTATCAGCCTCAAAGAGATAGACCCGAATACCATGCAAAGCAAAAAGATAAAAGGACTGTATTTCTGCGGGGAAGTGATGAACCTTGACGGACCCTGCGGAGGGTACAACCTTCAATGGTCGTTTGCCAGCGGGTACTTGGCCGGGATGTTGGGTAATAAATAAGTAGAAGCAATGATTTCTAAAATTGATCATATCGATACTGCCTGCATACACCCTCCATTAACCGATATACATTAAAATAAATAAAAAATAAGAGAACCTAAGATGTATAAAAAAATGACGTTGATTACTTTGATCCTCTTCTCTTTTTCAACTTTGTATGCAGACTATACACTCAAAATCGGAAAACGTACCAAAAGCAGAATAGACCGTATGCCGAAGGGTGTTGTGGCAGATATGAAGAAGATCCCACAGGATCCTGCTTTTTATGCCAGGCAGATCAAACCTTTTTCCCGGGCAAAGCAGAAAAAAATGGATGCCCAATTCAATGAAAAATACTTTAAACCCTGGAGTCTGAGCAAGTTGGATATTCCAAAACAGGATTTGGGCTGGGAAGTGCGGTTTGTGACTAAAAAACCTATATACAGAGAGAATGGACGGGTCATCCCCTCTTACGTATACAATAAATGGATCCGAAACGCACAAATGGATAAGATGGATAGCAAAAGATACAAAGCGATCACCATTAGGCATACCAATGTAAAGGCGCTCCCGACCTCTACACCATTTTACCGTGATCCGAAACGTGTAGGTGAAGGGTTTCCTTTTGACTATAATCAAAACTCTGCCCTGCATATCAATGTCCCCCTTTATATCTCACATTTTTCTAAAAATAGACGATGGGCTTTTGTAAGAGCATCCTACTCTTTCGGCTGGGTTAAGATAACGGATCTTGCACTGGTGAACGACAGCTTCATTAAAAAGTTTAAAAATGATCGCTATGCTATGACCATTAAAGACAATCTAAGACTTTATGATGATAAAAAACGTTCCTATTCCATGGTCAAGCTTGGAGCCTTTTTCCCTATGTCAAAAGATGGACAGCGTTATCTGGTAGCAAGACGGAATGCAAAGGGCCAGGCCCGTATTCATAAAGTAAAAGCTTCAGATCCAAAGATCATCGCTAAAAAGCCGCTTCCTTTCACAGTAAAGAATGTTGCAATGCTTGCCAAAGAGTTCTATGGTGAGCCATACGGCTGGGGTGGTGGTTACGAATGTCGGGACTGTTCAGCTACCACCAGGGACTTTCTTGGCGTATTTGGGATCTTTTTGCATAGAAATTCCAGTAAACAGGCAAAAGACGGCACAACGGTATTTATAAAAGGTCTGTCCAAAAGAGCCAAAAAGAAGAAGATCATTCAAAAAGCAGAACCTTTCCGTTCCCTTCTTTATGTGCCAGGTCACATCGTACTTTACCTGGGAGAGTACAAAGGTGAACCGGTCATCATGCATACATACTGGGGTATTCGTAAAAATGACGGAAGCAAATTGATCACCGGTCGGACTATCATAACCACCACAGAGCCGGGGAAAGAGCGTCCGGATGTAAGGGAGAAAAGCAAACTGATCAACACGCTTAAAACGATCGTATCGTTTTAACGGATATTACGCTAAAATTCCACTATGAAAACAAAAGAAAAAATTAAAATATTTACAACAACTATTATTGCCGGTGAATTTAAAGGCAAAAAGATAGAAATCCCGGATATCTCCACGACCCGAAGTTCAAAATCCATACTCAAAGAGTCATTCTTTAATACCATCCAGTTTGATATTATCGATAAAAATTTCGTTGAAGTGTTTGCGGGAAGCGGTTCTGTGGGACTTGAGGCGCTCAGCCGCGGTGCAGCACAATGCTACTTTATGGAATATAATAAAATAGCCTTTCGATGCCTGGAAAACAATATAAAAAACACTGATCCTAACAGATGTCATGCTTTTTATGGTGATAGTTTTGAAAAGTTCGCTACGGTTTATGATATGGTCAAAAGAACAAAAAGAAAAACCTATTTTTACTTTGATCCCCCCTTCTCTACCCGCGATGGAATGGATGAGATTTATGACAAGACCATTGCACTCATAGAAACGATCGAACCTGAAGTGTGTGAAATGGTAGTGGTTGAGCATATGACAAATCTTGATATGCCGGAAAAGATAGGAAAGCTTGTATTTACCAAGCGTAAAAAATTCGGCCGAAGTACAATGACTTACTATAAACCTGCAGAACGCTAGAATAAAAGCTTATCTAAATATTTTCATCGTACTCAGCCATATACACTTCATACCGGAAGGATGTTTGTACTGAGCTTTGCTTTGGGCTGTCATGTGGTCCTTATCATCCATAACTATATCCAGATGATTGAATGCTTTTCCGCCTTCATTATCCACAATAGCGCTGTTAGATACTATAAAATGCCTATCTTTTATGGCACCTTTGTAGGTACATAAAGAAGAAGGTCTACATATTTTTCCTGTCTTCAACGTAAGGATGATAGTTTCACCTTCTTTTTTGATCTCCAATATCCCGGAAATCTCTTTGCCTTTTGGACATGGGCCGTTCACTGTAGAGTTAAAAGTCTGAAAATTCCATGAACCTGTGATCATACCTGTATTTGTAAATGTTGCATTACCATTTTTCTTTTCCTGTACATTCTCATTCGCACCAATACCGGCTGTCAATACCAAAACCATTAGAAGATTTTTTAATATATTTATTGAGATTTTATGCATAATAACCTCCTTTTTATCTATTAAAAGATGTAAAATCTATATATACTCTCTCATTTTATTATACCTTTCTATGATTAAAAAATATTTTTTTGGAATATTCTTTTAAATTGATTTGCAAGGCTTTTGCTCTATGCTATAATATAAAAAAGAGAAAGGGATTATAATGAATAAAAATGAAAAATTAGCACGATTCTATGCCAGGTGTGATATTGACCTGCTCAAGGGTCATCTTAAAGAATTGCTGGAAAAGGCAAAAGAAGAGATCGAAGAGATCGAAATAGAAGATATCGATCTTGAGAACATGGTGCTGATAGATGTACGGGAAGCAGATGAATTCGCCTCCGGTGTCATTCCTGCAACAAGAGTCTTTACCATACCCAGAGGAAAGCTGGAGTTTGCAGTAGATGATAAACTTGTAAATGTGAGTGACCACCAGGTTGTATGTTATTGCCTCAAAGGTGCCAGAGGGCTGCTAGGTGCAAAAACACTGAAAGATCTTGGTTTCAGTAATGTGGTCAATCTCAAAGGCGGTATAGAGAACTGGGTCAAGTCAGGAAGAAGTATCAAAAACTATATGGGGTATTTTAAGCTTGAAGCCCGGTAAATCGCTTATAATATTTTAAAAAAGAAAAGATATGACTAAAAAAGAAGACCACATTGCCCTTTTTATAGACTGTGATAATATTTCGCATAAAGCAATAGAAGGCATCATTAATGAACTCAGTAAGTATGGTATCGTCAATATACGCCAGGCATATGGGAACTGGACCAAAGATAATTTGAAGAATTGGGAAGAAAAACTTTTGGAGTTCGCCATCAAACCCATTCAACAGTTTGATTATTCCAAAAATAAAAATGCTACGGACATCCTCATGACCATTGATGCCATAGACCTGCTTCATACCAAGCATATCGATGCTTTTGCTTTTGCAACGAGTGATAGTGATTTTACCCCTGTAGTGATGCGTGTACAGGCTGAGGGCATTAAAGTCTTTGGTTTTGGTGAAAAGAAAACACCCAAACCTTTTATGGCAGCATGTTCCCAGTTCATTTTTACCGAAAAACTGATGGCAACATCAAATAAACAGGCAGGTGAGGAAAATCCTTCTGAAGCTCCTGTGCGAAAAAGCGGAAAAGAGATGCGGCAGGATACATGGCTGGTCAATGTGCTTAGAAATGCTGTAGATCATACTATGGATGAGTACGGCTGGGCAAATCTTGCAGATGTGGGTACCTATATCAATAACTCGACTTCCTTTTCCCCTATTAATTACGGATACAAGAAATTGAGTAATCTCATTAGGGAAATAGACCTTTTTGATATCGCATTCGATGAAGTGAGTAAACAGATGAGTATAAGAGATAAGAGGTTAAAAGGCTAACTCTTTTTCTTTTCCTTCCCAGGCTCCACAAACACTTCTTTTATCAGCCCTGCCTCATGTAAGAACTGTGATGCTTTATAGTCCATTTTTTTCATCTTGTCATATTTTGCCAGAGAAAGGTAGAGCTTGTCTTTAGCTCTGGTCACAGCCACATAGAATAAACGGCGTTCTTCTTCTATGCTGCTCATCATCTTTCTGTTCGGGAACCTGCCGTCCACAAGATCAACCACATAGACTTCCGGAAATTCCAATCCTTTACTGGCATGCACCGTAAGCAGATTCACCCCCTCACCCTCACTGAGCTCTCCCCCGCCAAGTACCATGGCATTGACAAAACGCCTTAAGTCCCTGTATTGGCGTGCAAGCTCCAGTAAAAGTCTTGCTTTGCCCAATATACGATCTTTTGCCTGTTTTTTCTTTTCACTGTCTATTTCTCCGGATTTGAGCCTTCCTCTCTGTGTAGAAAGCATGTCGATGATCCCCTCATAAAGTTTGGAAGAGATAGCTGTTCGAAGTATTTTGGCAGGATCGTTTTCTCCTTTAACTGTATTCATGAAAATATGAAAATCCCTAAAGAATTTTATGCCATCCTGTATGATTTTGGGATGTTTCAGTAATGGATGCGAATAGACTTCATGTGGGAGATCAAGATGTTTGAATCGTGTGGCAGACCCGATCTCATGGTCATCGTCAAAAAGTCCCAATTGTACATTTTTATTGGGGTTCAGCTTGGGAAGATCATGAACTTTGGGATAAAGTACCCCTTGCATAAAACTGCCGTTTCCAAAATGCAGAAAACACTGAAAGAACTCTTTTGAAAGTGCCGATCCGACACCGTTCGCATACTCGAATACATGAATGAATGCCATCATATCTTTGGGATTGACAAGAAGGGACAGTAGATCAAGCAGGAACTTTATCTCTTTGGCATCAAAAAAGCTTGTTCCGCCTTTCCTTTTGCATGGTATGCCTATTTCTCTCAGGCTTGCTTCTATCCCGTCTGCAGAAGAATTGTTTCTGAAGATGACTGCTATCTGCTCATTGGGTACATGCGTCTGCTTGATGTTATGTGCTATGGACTGATACTGTTCAAAAAGGTCATTGTACATCAAAAGGCGCGGCGGATGTGTCTTCCCATGCCTTCCTACTTCAAGCTTTTTTGGATAGATACGCTCATTACGTTCTATGACACGGTTTGCCAGAGAAAGGATAGGTGCAGTGGAACGGTAATTTGTTTTAAGTGTAAAGACCTCCGCATCAGGATAACGTTTTGAATAGGTAGCGATGTTCTCAATATTTGCACCATTGAATGCATAGATGCTCTGGTCATAGTCCCCCACACAAAAGAGCGAATGGGGCTTAAGTGTGTCTATAAGGGCGCTTTGAAGGGTATTGGTATCCTGATATTCATCTACAAGTACTTCTTTAAAAGGTATAGTCTTGACTTCCAGGTGGCTTTTCATGCGCAAAAGAAGGTCATTAAAGGAAGCGAATCCATAATCGATCTTTTCCCGTTCGAACTCTTCAGTAATATCCATATAAGCATCCATCAAAATCTCATGTTCTGGGTATTTCTCAAGGAACCACTCATCAAATCCATCCAGAGAAGCATTTTGGTACAAAGAGTACATCTCATAGAGGTATGTTGCAGAAAAAGGAGCAAGCGGCAGGTTCATGCGTTCAAAGTTCCGCTTCTCGTAAATACTTCGAAAGAGTGTTTTCAGTTCAGAGGGCTGTTTAAGCGCAAGATTCGGATGCAACTCTTTAAGCCATCTGTAGCTGACCGCATGGAAAGTACCGGACTCTATTTTCGAAACTATTTTTTTAGGAAAGTAACGTTCCAATCGGGCTATCATCTCGCCTGCTGCCTTGTTGGTAAAGGTAAGGAGCAGTATGCTTGAAGGTTCCACTCCACTTTGTAATAGGTGGGCGATGCGTCCTACGATCGTAGAAGTCTTTCCAGTACCTGCACTGGCAATGATGAGATTATGACCTAAAGGTGCTGTAGCGGCACTCAGCTGTTCTTCATTGAGGGAGCTGAGAGGCAATTATTTTTGACCGATGATGTAGTAAGTGTTTTTGTTCTCTACTTGTTTAAGCTCAAGTTTGTATTTGTCTGCCCAGTGTTTTACAAGCTCTGTAAATGCTGAAAGGTTATCGGCACTGCTGTCTTCATCACACTTTATCTTAAGATAATCTTCTGAATTTGACATCGCGATAAAACCTTTTTCTACAGCCAAAGCATCGTTGAATGAGGGAATATGCTGTGAAAACTTATCGAAGCCATGTGTATTTGAAATGATCCTTTCGATCTGATCAAGTGTATGTTCGTTCTTTGAGTAACCAAGTTGTCTTAAAAGTGCTTCAGGTGTTAAATCTAAATGCATGTTTGTCCTAATGAGTATAATATTATAAGGAGATGATTGTAACAAAATTTTAATTAGAAAATAGAAGTTCTACTCACATAATTCTATGGAGGTGCCCATATAACCACCGATACCTTAACTCGACTAAAAGAGTGTATCGGATGGTGTTTCTACCCTTGCTATAAGATCTTTATAATGTTCAACATTCTGGAATGCTTTTTCATAACGCCAGCGTAGAACGAATTCTATGATCTCATTCTTTAGTACAGTATCTAAAGTTTCTGCTTTCCCAAAGTACCCCAAAGAGATATTTTTCGCTCTCTTTTTACCATTTTTATCCGGTTCATAGGTAATGGCAATAACCTGTATGTATTTCCCCTCACGTACTTCACCGAAATCTTCTTCTTTCAAACCGATACCGGAAAGGTTCATTGCTTTATACATGAAGATATTGTCAAAGTCAGGAGACTTTTCAAAGATCTTGAGTTTTTCATAAAGTGTTTTGACACGTGCAATATTCTTTTCCCGGATCTGCTCATAACTTTCATTGGTTTTTTTAACAGGTTTATGTGTCGTAGACTTTTTTTTGACAGGTTTTGATACAGCTGCCTTTTTATCTGTACTTACTTCTTTTTGATCAGACTTGGCATCTGTTTCTTTCTGTACCAATTTCTCTTCCAATCGGCTTGTAAGTGCTTTCAGTTTATCTAAACTACTGGACATCATTTCCCTTTATATGGGCATTCACACCACATAAAAATTATATATTAGAAAATATAGTACACTAGATTTCATAACAGTATCTTTAAATCATAGTGAATAATATGAATTTTTCTATTTTTTAATGTAAAAAACAGGTAATACCTATAATATTAATTAGTATAAAACTATAAAACGTGCCTTTAACCATTCTTTGGATAAAATCTATTTCATATATAAACGAGGAAGAAAGAGATGGATTATTTAGAGATAAAAGGTGGAAAAAAGTTAAGTGGAAGTGTGACGATAAGCGGAGCGAAAAATGCTGCCCTTCCGATTATCGCCGCAACTATTCTGAGTGATAAAGAGGTTACCCTTACAAACCTGCCTAATGTCGTAGATATTCGTACGCTTCTGAAACTTCTCACTATGCTGGGTGGTAATGTCGATCATAAAGAGACAGTAGCACATATCAATAACGCAAATATCAATTCAACAAAAGCAGTTTATGAGATCGTTTCACAAATGAGAGCTTCCATTCTGGTGCTGGGTCCCCTGCTTGCAAGATTTGGCGAATGTGAAGTAAGTCTGCCCGGAGGCTGTGCTATCGGCCAGCGTCCTATAGACCTTCATCTCAAAGCGTTGGAAGCCATGGGTGCCCATATAGAGATCAAAGGCGGATATGTACGTGCAGAAGCACCGAACGGACTTCATGGTGCAAAGATCATCTTTGACAAGATCACTGTAGGTGGTACAGAAAATGTTGTAATGGCTGCCGCTTTGGCTAAAGGTACTACTACCATTCTTAATGCGGCAAAAGAACCCGAAGTGGTGCAACTTTGTGAAATGATTGCAGATGCAGGGGTAAAGATAGAGGGTATCGGGACAAATGAGCTTACCATTGAGGGTACAGACAGAAAGCCACTGCATTTTAAAACAGTCGATATCATACCTGACCGTATAGAAGCGGGGACCTACCTTTGTGCCGGCGCGATCACCAACTCGACCATTACACTCAATAAAGTCGATCATGGACACATCCGGGCTTCCATAGATAAACTGGAATCCATGGGCTGTACTTTTGACCTCAAGGATGGCAGTATCACTATCCACCCTGCCGATAAGCTTGAACCGGTCAATCTCATTACTATAGAATACCCCGGATTTCCTACCGATATGCAGGCACAGTTCATGGCAGTTGCAGTTATGGCAGAAGGGGAAAGCCTCATAGAGGAACGTCTTTTTGAGAACCGTTTCATGCATGTGAGTGAACTGAACCGTCTGGGGGCAGATATATGGCTCAAAGGAAATGTTGCTGCAGTCAAAGGTGTGGATAGGCTTTATGGGGCAGAGGTAATGGCAACGGACTTGCGTGCAAGTTCTGCACTGGTCCTTGCCGGTCTGGTTGCTGAGGGAACGACCAATGTACACCGTATTTACCATCTGGACAGAGGTTATGACAACCTTGAAGGCAAACTGGCAGCTCTCGGCGCAGATATTGTCCGTAAAAAAGAGCAGCATTAAGTACTGTCATGGCAAAAGAGATAGAAAGAAAATTTCTGGTAGATATCTTTAAACTCCCTACTCTGCCGAAGGGCAAGGTAATCAAACAGGGCTATATTCCTACTGCCGGGACAGCAACTGTACGTGCGAGGATCAGTGATGACCAGGCATTTCTTACACTGAAAGGCAAAGCTACAGGCTTGACAAGATCCGAATTCGAATACCCTGTTCCGCTGGAAGATGCGCAAAATATCCTTAATGAGCTTTGTTCCCATCCTTTCATTGAAAAAACACGTTATCTGATCCCTTATGGAGACCATATCTGGGAACTGGATATATTTGAAGGTGAAAATGAAGGTTTAATCGTTGCAGAAATAGAACTGGAAAATGAAGATGAGATCTTTGAAAAACCTGCATGGGTGACACAGGAAGTTTCAGATGATACAAGATACCGTAATTCAAACCTCATTACCCACCCTTTTAAAAAGTGGGATCAGTAATTTAAGGCTTCCCCCCTAAGTACATCAAGCACATTGGTCGCGTACGACCCTTTAGGGAGTACAAAACTCAGCTCATAGTG
Organism: Epsilonproteobacteria bacterium (ex Lamellibrachia satsuma); assembly: GCA_003934925.1. Taxonomy (GTDB): domain Bacteria; phylum Campylobacterota; class Campylobacteria; order Campylobacterales; family Sulfurovaceae; genus Sulfurovum. The sequence continues at coordinate 6,089 of JQIX01000050.1, read as the reverse complement.
CGCTTTCTCTTCAATATATTTCTTTTTGATCTCTGTTACCTGTATCCATGCATAACGTCTGGCACCGTTCAGGTTCATCTCTTTGGCAAAAGGAGCTTCTATCAGTCCTGCGACACCTTCGGCTCTTTTTGTTCTTTTGCCGGGAAGCAGTCCTGCAGGAGCGATGTCTTTGCTCTCAAAACGTTTAGCCTCTTCTTCCAAGTTTTCCACATTGAACAGACGCCCGTAAGGGTAATGCATCATAACATCCCCCTCTACGAGTTTAAAGAAATTCGGCTGTGCTTTCGTACCTTTTAACGAACCTTCCGGAAGGTTCATTACCTGCTCTGTTTCTGCTTCAGAGAACTTTTCAAGAAGTAGATTAAGCTCCATCCGTTTTGCAAGCCATCCATTGAACAGATAACTTTGGTATGCGCCCATTAGAAACTCTTTGGTTTTTCTGTCACGGATCTTCAATGTTCCTTCCACAAGCTTTTTACCGTCTTCCCAGTTGTTCCCGTCGGTCCCGAAACGCTGGTTTCCGAAGTAGTTCGGTACACCGTTGGCTTTGATCCATTTGAGTACGGAGTCCAACTTGTCTTTCTGTACCCCAAGCACCTTTTTAAGACGGATCTCAAAGCGGTTGCCTTTAAGGTGCCCTACGCGTATCTTGTTGTTGTGGCGTACGGTATCCAGGATCTTGATCTTATCATGGGTAAAGGCTTTTAACTTTTCTTCGAACTTTGCAGGCAGGGAAATATACTGAATGGTCATGGCATGTTTGTCTTTCAACCCGGCATATCCCATATCTCTTCGGCGAATACCTACATGGTTGGAAATCGCATCAAGCATTTCCCAGGTGGTCATCTCTTTTTTACGTACCTTCAGTACCAAATGCTCACCCTCACCTGTAAACTCGTAAAGGGGTATCTCCTCGACGGTAAAGTCACGTGGAGAGGAGTTGAAGACAAATTCGTTCTTAACGTTAAGGGGGTAGATGAGTTTCATGGGTACCTTTGGATGTTTTGATAGAGGTATTTTAGCTGAACCACAAAGAAATCAGCTTTAATCCTTAAAGAAAGTGATGGCTTTTACACGGAAAACGTTTATCATTCCTAACAACTTCACCAAATACATTTAAAGGTGTATCTGTCTCTTTGGCAATAGCTTCCAGTGCTGCCAAATGCTCTTTTTTAAAGCCGACAAGCATTTCAAACTCTTCCCCACTAAAGCCCACATCATCAGTAATATTTTTTAATATATTAACGCCAAGACCATTCAAGTCCAACAGTTTGTTCATATCGCAGTAGAGACCGTCTGAGATGTCCATTCCTGCTGAAAGATATGGTCTTGCTTTATAGACAAAGTCTGCCCGGAGCGTTGGTTCGTAAAAACGTGAACTTGGATCTATCTTCTCCCCTCTTAAAAGTGCATCCAAGTCTCTTTTGCTTTCACCCAATGTACCGGTAAAGGCAAGCAGATCCCCCTCTTCCAATCCTTTGCGTAAAAGTGGACTTTCACTCTCGGAAACAATAGTAATGCTCAAGTGCAGCTTGTCCCCGCCTATCGTATCGCCGCCGATGATCTCACAACCGTACTCTTTTGCTGTCTGCTCCATACTTTGCATCAGTTCATCGATCTCATCAGTGCTCATATCCTGGGGAATGGAAACAGTTATAAGTGCATATTTGGGGATTGCATTCATCGCAATGGCATCGGAAATGTTGATCAGCATCGCCTTACGGCCGATCTGAGCTACACTCATCCACTCTCTCTTGAAGTGTGTGTCTTCGAAGAAGGCATCCATACTATATAAAGTATTGCCTATAACGGCTGCATCATCTCCAATATATTTCGAATTCAGTTTATTTATAAGATATTGTTCTTTATCCATTAATCTATTTCGCTTCCGGCTTAATTGGCAAAATTGTAACATACTTTAGAGTTGTTTATGTTTGCATTAGCTATTCATATTTATTTGGAACTTATATATAATAGTAATGAATTTCTGAACTTTTCTAAAGAAACATCTTCGGAAACAGAAAAAATATTATAAATCCATATTATTAAAACGATAACACTATATTTTCATTCTCTCTACAGAGGTGAAAATGCGTAACAGCTTCTTTATTAATTCATGTTATTTTCTCTTTTCTTAATCAAACTTACACGTAACTGAAGCTATAATTAATACAAATTGTATACAAAGGATATAGTTACTATGAGCAATCAAACAGATGTTACGATCTATGAATATGATGCTGTTATCGTCGGTTCGGGTCTTGCTGGTCTGGCAGCGGCCAAAGAGCTGACGGAAGCAGGGAAGAAAACAGCGGTGATCACAAAACTTCATCCATTGAGATCCCACTCAGGGGCAGCTCAGGGAGGGATCAATGCGGCACTTGGAAAAGAGGATTCTACAGAACTTCACGAGTTCGATACAGTAAAAGGGTCTGATTATCTTGCAGACCAGGACTGTGTGGAGTTGATGTGTACCAAAGCACCTGAGACCATTAGATGGGCAGAGCAGATGGGGTGTGTCTTCTCAAGGGATGAGGAAGGTGATATCGCCATCAGGCCTTTTGGCGGACAGTCCAAACCACGTGCCTGTTATGCAAAGGACAGAACCGGTCTCGCATTGCTTCAGGCAATCTACGAGCAGGCTTTCCGTGCAGGTGTAGAGATATTCGATGAATGGTATGCCGCCGATCTTCTGTACGAAGACGGGAAGGTCTCCGGAGTAGCTGCCTATGATATACGCAACTCCAAACCTGCCATCTTTAATGCGAAAGTAACTATGTTTGCAACCGGCGGTCATGCAAGAGCATACAGATTCAATTCCAATGCCCATGCGAATACAGGAGACTCACTCTCCATCGTTGCACGTCACGGCCTTCCTCTTGAAGATATGGAATTTGTACAGTTCCACCCAAGCGGACTGGGCGGTTCAGGAGTACTTATTTCTGAAGCTGCACGTGGTGAAGGCGGTCGTCTCTTTAACTCTGAAGGCGAGAGATTTATGACCAAGTATGCACCAAATGCTATGGAGCTTGCTTCAAGAGACGTTGTTTCCAGAGCTATTATGGAAGAAGTGCGTCAGGGAAGAGGCGTCGGTAAAGGTGGACAATCTGTCAATATTGACTTGACCCACCTTGATCCGGAGATCATCCTTACCAGACTTCCTGAACTTCGTGAACTTGCGATTGCTTTCCAGGGACAGGATATGCTTAAAGAACCGATCCACATTTCAGCAACGGCACACTATTCTATGGGCGGGATCCCTACAAACATTAACTGTCAGGTACGTAAAAGCCCTACAGAGATGGTAGAAGGTTTCTATGCTGCCGGTGAATGTTCCTGTGTTTCTGTACACGGGGCGAACCGTCTGGGTGCGAACTCAGTCCTTGAAGCCCTCCTTTTTGGTCGTCATGCAGGTGAAAATATGGTAAAAGCACTGGATGAAGGTGTAGAACTGCGTAAAGCTTCCGTTTCGGATGCAGATACAATGCTGGCAGAGATGCATAAGCTTAAAACATCCAATGGAACAGAAAGCGTACCAAAATTGAGAGAAGAACTTCAGAATGGTATGACAGCGGATGCCGGTGTTTTCAGAAGCAAAGAATCACTTGAAAGACAGCTGAAGCTCATTGATGAATTGCTGGTTAGATTTAACAACATTCGTATCGATGACAAATCAAGTACATTCAACACCGATCTTCAGGAAGCTGTAGAGCTTGGACATATGTTGGAATTCTCCAAGTTCATTGTTGTCGGTGCACTTAACAGAGAAGAGAGCCGGGGTGGTCACTACAGAGAAGATTTCCCTCAAAGAGATGATGAGAAATTCCTGAAACATACTTACGCCTATATGGATAAAGATTTCAATATCACTACGGAATGGGGTGATGTCGTACTTGGTAAGTTTGAACCAAAAGAAAGATCATATTAAGGAGGTCATGATGAGTAGTGATACAAGAAAAGTAACGCTTAAAGCGTTCAGGTTTAATGCTGAAACAGACTATCTTCCATACTATAAACAGTATGAGATGGAAGTGGGTAAAGATGAGCTCATTCTTGACCTTTTAAACAGGATCAAGTGGGAACATGACGGTTCTTTCTCTTACAGACGTTCCTGCCGTCATGGTATCTGTGGTGCCTGTGGGATCAAAGTGAACGGGAAACCGGTACTTGCCTGTAAACAGAATGCCATTGAGCTGCTGGATCTCTTTAACAATGAACTTGTTTTTGAACCTCAAAGCAAGAAACGTGTAGTCAAAGATATGATCATTGACAAAAAAGATTTCTGGGACAAACATGCCGCTGTCAAGCCGTATGTTGAAAGAGAAGTGCCGGCACATCCTGAACATGAAACAAAAATGAGCATTGAACAGTTCAACAAGTTCCTTGATTCCGATCTGTGTATTCAGTGCGGTTCATGTCATTATGCCTGCCCTGCTGTAGAAGTCAACAGTGAATATTTTGGGCCGGCTGCTCTTACTGCCGCCTACAGATTTACGATCGATCCAAGAGATGAAGCGGGTAAAGAACGTCTTGGAATGACAGCTGAAATGGGAGCGGGTGCTTGGGATTGTGTGAAATGTTATGAATGTGCTGAAGCATGCCCAAAAGAGATCAATCCTATAGAAAAGATCACAAAACTTCATAATATGCAGTTTGAACAGGGGGTTGCACAAAGTAATGTAGCAACTCGCCATGCTGAAGGTTTTGTTAGAAGCATCAAAAAACACGGTTTCCTTGATGAGGCAGATATTGTTCTCTATTCCGAGGGATATTTAGGTATGTACAAACATATGAAGACTGCACTGAAGATGCTTAAAGCTGGAAAAATCCACTGGAATGATGCACTTCCGTTCGTTGATAATGTACCGAAATCCAAAAACTTGGATGAAATTCAAAAACTCATTGAAATTTCAATGACGAATAAACTGTAAGGAGATAAGATGAGCAAATTAAAATATGCATTATTTACAGGTTGTACTGCAAAACAATCTACACCTGAGTTACTTTCATCTACGCTTGCAGTAGCTGACAAGTTGGGAATCGAGATCACTATTTTGGAAGAAGCATCTTGTTGTGGTGCAAGCCACCTGCAGGATTTTGACGAATTCCTGGCACATGTATTGAATGCAAGAAACATTTGTTACGCAGAGAAGCTGGGACTTACGATGATCACCATCTGTAATACCTGTCAACTTAATTCTGCGATGACAAAACATGCACTTGATACTGATCCAGAATTAAAAGCCAGAGTTAATGAAAAATTGGCAGAGGTTGGACTTGAATATAAAGGAACAAGTGAAATAAAACACTTTTTATACTGCCTGATAGATGAATACGGACTGGATAAGATCAAAGATAAGGTGACTGTGCCTCTTAGCCACCTGAATATCGCTCCGTTCTATGGCTGTCATAATATTAGGCCAAGTGAACTGCACCATTCAAGCAATGGGGGAGAGAACCCTTATGTTCCTACTTCGCTTGATCAGTTGATCGATGCACTAGAAGGCCACCCTGTAGATTATGACCATAAAAATAAATGTTGTGGTTTCCATGTAGAGCTTCAGGCAAATCATACATCAGAGGTTTTGGCAGGAAATGCACTTGTCGATGCTATCGACAACAATGCAGATATGGTAGTTACCCCTTGTCCTCTGTGCCACCTGAAAATGGATACTTATCAGGATGACGTAGGTAAGGTCATTGGGCGTGATGTAGAGCTTCCTGTACTGCATATGCCACAGATGGTAGCGCTTGCTCTTGGATGTACAGAGAAAGAGATAGGACTTAATTTCCACGTGCAAAAAGCTACACAGCTATATACAGAGGTATCATAAGATATTTGTAAACTGCCCCTACGGTTTGTGTAGGGGCAAAAATCCTCTTTTATGACGAAATATTTTTAATCTCGCTCCTTTTTATAACTTTGTTTACTTAACTTTCGCACCTAAACCCAAGCATTTTCTGAGTGACATCCTGCAACACAGTGATAATACTCACTAAATCCTCATTCCTATTGACTACTTCTTCAATTTTAGCTATTTCATCAAGTATAGAGATAAAGACCTGCATGGCTATTGCCAGTGTATGAA
>JQIX01000030.1 GCA_003934925.1 Epsilonproteobacteria bacterium (ex Lamellibrachia satsuma) | reverse complement strand
AAAAGATTGGGTTGGGTATTTTTAGGAGAACGTGGAAGCAATTTTAACACCTATTTCGACCAAGAATTAGTCTGTTTTGTTATGTTTATTGGTTGTTATTATACCCTTAAATCACTTCCAAAGTACCTATTTTTGGGAGGTGTTTGGGTTTTTCAGGGGTGACTAAGTAGAATTTTAATTTTTTCATCATTCTCTTCTGCATATAGATGAGAAATGTTATTTAAAACACTGCCTACTTCACTGGATTCTTCCCCTAGTGCTAAAGATTGCATGAAGTTTCGTTTGAGTTTTTTTCCTTTGATGAGCTGTAGTGAGTTTGAGAGTTTATTACCTTCAACAACTTTTGCAGCAGCTTTATTAAAGAGCTCTTTAAGAACATAGTTGGAGAATGTATCTTTGGAAAGTTGTACAGCTTGTGTATATGCAACTCCAGAACCAAGCATAAGTGAAAGAATATAGGAGAACCTACCAAGCTCATGGTTCTGGATCAATTCCCCTACAAGAGGAATTTTAAGTAAGAGCCCATCTACTATTTTGTGAAATGTATATACTTTTGTATAGAGTATTTTTAGAACAATAACAAATGATATAAGTAAAAGCAGTATCATTAAATAGTGTGCTATTAAAAAATCACTTGCTCCTACAACAATTTGTGTAATTTTTGGTAGAACCTGATCAGTATCTTCAAAAATCTGTGTAATCTTTGGTACAACACTTACAAGTAAAAATCCAATAATTATAATAGCTATAATAAAAATTGCAGCGGGATAGATCATAGCAGCTTTCACTTGTGATTTTACCTTGTTCTGAGCAGAAAAGAAGTTTGCCATATTTGTTAATACTTCAACCATTTTTCCGCTTTGTCCTGCGATATTAAGACTTTGAAGGTAAAACTCTGGAAGGGCATAAACCTTTTGTGTATTTAGTGCATGGTAAAGCGATTTCCCCTCATCTATCATTGTTTTAACAGAGTTTAAAAAGGAGACATACTTCTTCTCTCCCTCATGCTGATTTTCAAGAAGTCTAATAGCTGTTAAAATGGTCATACCGGAGTTTAGATAGGAAGAGAGCTCTTTTGAAAATGTAGCAAGAAGCTCACCGGGCATTTGGCGTTTGGAAAAGGCTTCAAGTGAAAATTCTTTTGTAGGCGCAAGGAATTCATAGTATATACTTAGTGTGCGAAGTTTCTGTCCAGCTTCCTCCACAGAGCTGGCAGTAACTGTACCTTTAACTTTTTTCCCTGATTTATCAAATCCTTTATACCTAAAAAGCATCTATGTTATAGTCCTTGGCTGAATTAGTGATATTATAACTTTTTTAGCTGTATCTTGCTATAGTTTTGGATGAAACGATTTATAGTCCTGTACTTTCTTTTTTTAGTTCTATTGTTTGTGTTTTTCTATGCACCGACATCAGCAGTTTCTGCACTGCTGAATGAAGGGCAGAGCAAACTCACTCTTTTTTTGTTAGATCTCTTCCTGAAAGCGGGGCAGCTTCAGGGTGCGGATATATGGATCAATCCACATTATAAGATCATTATTAACAAGGCATGTAACGGTATAATACCCATACTCTTTTTATTTGCTTCTATCCTCGCATATCCTTCCGGCATGCTGCATAAGTTGTTTTGGATGATCATGGGATACATACTTTTTTCTGTGGTCAATGTTGGGCGTATTTTACTGGTGGTTTTTGTAACACAGACAGGAGCAGGCCATGAAGATTTTTATTGGTCACATGATCTTGTAGGTAATGTTTTATTGATGTTGACAGGACTCGGACTTTTTATAGCATTCATTAAAACAGTTAGAAGATAAGCTATTGGAGTTTAATATGAAAATAGTACGAGGAGTATTTATCCTTCATTTTAATTTCATCTAGAAGTGCGGAAAAACCACCTGTTTCATCCGGTGGTATTATTTTGACGGGTTCAGGAATGAAAAATTCTCTCGAAGTTTTTTTTAAGATCTCTCTGCTTTTAAGATCTTTTATTTTAAAATACTTTTGCAACACTTCATAAGCCGCTTTTCTCTCCCTATGGTATTTGTATACATTATCTGTTAAAAAAAGTGAATCCTGAAGGGAAAGTTTATTGCGCTCTGAAATATAGACGATCTGTTCATGGTTTTGGCTGTGGATTTTCAAGACATAGACAATAGATCCAGAGAGAATGATCACAGAGACCAGGATCTCGATAATGGTAAAAGCAGGGCGAAATGTTTTCAAAGTATATAAAGATTTCAATAAAAATCTCCACTGTTAGATACCAGATCACTGTTCTTGAGCCAAAGATCTCTAGCATCTTCAAGAGAATCTACTTTTTTAGGTTCCCCAAAATAAGCAGGCAGGAAGTACACACCGTTTTCATTTTTTAAAATGATCTGGGTAGAGCTTCCGTTACGATAAAAGTCCAGTACCAGACAGATCTTATGGTCTTTGTATCGACCATATTCCAAACGTAAAAGTGATTCCTGTTGATCCAGGGTATAGACTTCCGTATCTTTCAGGTCTATGCCGTGTTCATAGGATTTAAAGGGATCATTGATGCCTTTTCGCAGGTAACAGGAACGGCATTTATCAGTGCACATTAGGGTAGCTTCTCCATAAAACAGATCGGATTTTACAATAGTGGATTTGAGGTTAAGTGGCGTGAGGGCTTTAGGTTTGTTATCGGACTTTTCTAGCCCGCTGAATCCCAAAAAATAGACAATAGAAACAATAAGGATGACAATAAGAAGTTCTATAAGAGAGAACCCTCTGTGCATCCTGTCTATTTTTTGTAAGCACATGAAAAAGTACTATTTATTACACTCGGAGAAACGTATGTCTTTATTGTTTTCTTCTCCGCCCTCTTTTCTGTCTGCCGCAAAGCTGATGATCTCTACATCATCACCTTTTTTGATGTAGACGAATGGTGTTTTCCATGAGTCTTTTGGCAGCTTCTTAAGGTAGGGTTTTGCACGATAATTGGGATATTTATCCACATCAGGATTACTTAAAAGTGCTTCAAATCCTTCTTCTGTATCTGGGTATACGCCATTATCCAGTTTAAACATATCCAACCTCTTTTTAAGGTCATCCATTTTAAGGCATACGGTATCCCGTTTTGCCTGATCGGCAGAGTCCATGAGACCTGGTGCAACAACAGCTACAAGACCTCCCAGTATAACGATAACAATAAGTAACTCTATAAGGGAAAATCCCGCTCTCATTGTATTTGTATCCGGCTTATTTAATGCTTTCATATCAATCCTTGGTTTGCTTTGGTATAATAATATTTTGAATACGATTTTACTTTAATAGAGCTTTTAGATGGATAAACCCGAATATATTATAGACAGAAGAATCTCACATAGAAAAGGCTTTGCTCTTATTATTACATTATCGGTTTTGGCTATTGTCATAGCCTTGACGGGCGTGCTTATAAACTATCTCGATGAGGTAAGGCAGGATGCAACCCAAACAAAAGCCTTGATCCAGGGAGACCTTTGTTATACAGATATTAGAAAAATATTTAAAAACTTTAAAAAGAAAAAAACACTTTATACCACACTCTATCTGATACCGGTCCCCATAGTTTCTCCGGATGGTAGATTTTCCATGCTCCTCAAATGCCGTCCTTTGGCCAACGGTATCAATGTTAATTGGTTAGGATTAGGTAATAGTCAGGTTATGGCAGGCCAGTATAATGAAGCACAAAAAATATTTGACGCTATTGTGCAAACATATGATTTGGAAGATGCAACAAGATTGCAGGAAATGTTACTTGAAGAGATAGGGGGAGAAGGGAAATTTGCGCAAAAAGAACAAAGCAGACTTCGGCAAAAAAATGGTATTATATCGTACGAACAATTCGAGGGAATATTAAGCAGATATCAGTTTGAAACGGATGATCTAAAGGTAAGTAGTGTGCCTTGGAAAAAGTTTTTTGTATTTAATCCGCTTGAAAAAGAACCGAAAGATAATGTGATGGATGGAGATTACCTCTCTGCAGAACTTATCGCTTTGCTTTTTGATATAGACTTGGCAACGGTTAAAGAAGACTGGATAGAGGGTGAGACCAAACTTAAATCATTCATACAGAATAATGGCGGAAGTTATGACCAGAAGCTTTTTGCACAAAAATTTTTAGAACGATCACAATGTGAAGTGCAGTATAGTTATGCAAATGAAAGATTTAAATTTAGATTTATAGATATTCAGGGAGAGGTGAAAAATTTTGAATTTTATGGGAAGCAATAAAGAGCTGCTGTTAGTTCATGTGGACATGAATCATATAGCATTGTCTCACAGTGTGAATATTATGCTTACGCCACAGTTTTATACATTGAAGAAAGTGGAACTTCCGGTAAAATATCTCTATCAAGCCAAAAAAATAGCACCTTCTCTTTTTGATGGTTTGCTTGATGAATCAGGAACATATGACTACCTGGTTTATAAAGAAGATGATCAATGGGTTTTTATTGCCTATAACTCGGAGTTGATAAAAAATTTTCTCCTCTCAAAAGGAATAAACCCTGAACAGGTATCCAAAATCTTTTTTGCACAGCAGGCGCTTTCTTCTTTTACTGCTCCTATACTACTGGGGAAAAATGAAGCATTGGTTGTGGTGGATAATACGGTAGTTCTGGTCCCCAAAGCAGTATTGGAAGAAGAGACAAAAGCGATAATGTTTGATAACCGCTTTACTCCTAAAAGAGGCATAGCACTGAAAGGAAGATACGGTTCTTTGTTAACGATGAAACAGGCTGTCTTCCTTGCAGCGATCTTTGCGGTTTTTGCAGCTATGTTCTTTGTGGAAGGTTTGCGTTACAGTAAAGGCTCGAATGCTGCAAAAAAAGAGATGCAGGTACTTTTGGAAGCATACCCTTCCTTGCAGAGCCAATATGCACGGGAGAGCATTGCTGAAAAATACAAAACTATTGACAGGAAGGAAAGAAGAAAAAGAGAAGTGGTCAAGTCACTTTCTGATATGATCTTCAAAGGGGTGGTCTTAACCTCTCTTTCGCTAAATGAAAAAGAATTTAAAGCCCAATTTGACTGCAATAATGTAAAAGTAGCCAAACGCCTGATGGAACTGGCAAAAAAAGAGAAATTTAAAAGTACAAAACCTACAGATAGCAATGCGGTAAAAATAGAGGGAAGATTATGAGTTTGAAAAAATACCAAAATGAGCTGATCCTACTTTTTGCTTTTCTTTTAATGGTAGGTGCATTTTTCTATAAAAATAACCAGGTCTCTTTTGGTGTAGAAAAAACTGCAACATTGGAACAGTCGGCAAGTGAATTTAAAGAGCTTGTTGCACTTAAAAAGATATGGGCAGACAAAAAAATATCTAAAAGAATAGATAAATTGAAAAAACTTGTTCCTGTTTCCAAGGTAGCATGGCATAAAAAAGGCAAAAAAATGGCAGCAACCTATACAGGTTTGATCTCAACAGAGCTCAATAAACTTATTTCTAAAATTCTGAATCTTCCAGTACAGATACAACTTTTAAAAATACAGAAAAATGGTACATCCTATAATGTGGAGTTCAAATGCAAATGGTAAAAAAGACTTTTATAGTTTTGCTTGCCACATGGGTTGCATTGTTGGTTTTTATGCCCAAGCAGGAGCTTTACTATAAACTGGAAAAAGAGCTTTTAAAAAAAGAGATCAAGATCAATGAAAAAAGTATAGAAGAAGGATTGTTCTCTTTGACGGTGAAACAGGCTTCTGTGTATGTGAAGGGGATTAATGTAGCAACTATTGAAAAGATTACGTTTTTTACCCTTCTTTTTTATACAAAAATTGAACTTGACTCACTGTTGCTGGATGACTCCTTAAAAGCGATGGCACCACAACAAACTGACAAAGCTATTTTAACTTATACTATTCTCTCCCCTTTGAAAGCACGGATAAATGCGGAAGGTAGTTTCGGTGTTGTTGAGGGAAGTGTTGATTTGAGAGAACGAAAACTTCATCTAGACTTTAACGAGACCAAAGAGATAGGGATGTTCAGAGGACAATTGAAAAAAGAGAAAAAAGGGTGGTACTATGAAACATCTTTTTAAACCCGAAGTATTTAAGGGAGTTATGACTCTTTTGGCACTTTTACTGATAGTGAAACTCTTATGGTTTGTTATAGAACTGCTATGGCTTCCTTCGGCTGGGGTAGACTATGTTGAAGAGAAGGGTGGAAAGGCACTTTACTACAGAGTAAGATTGACACCGAATGAAGCCCCCGCCCCAAGAAAGCAAAAACCTACACTGCCTGTCAATGCCCAGGGAAGCATTAAGGATATTGAGCTTTTAGCTATTTACAATGCTTCTGATGCGACGGTTGTAACAGTATCATACAAAAAGAAAACAAAAGTACTTGCCAAAGGTGATGAGATCAATGGTTTTGTACTTGTAAGTGCAGAGAATAACTTTGCTACTTTTAGTAAAAAGTCTAAAGTTTATAGGATAGACCTTATTAAAAGTAAGGAAAAAAAGGGAGATAAAAGTATTAGCAGGTCTAACATTTCTCCTTTACGATCAAGGCCATCCTCTTCGCAGGCAGAAGGAGAAGTTATGGATGCAGGAGATCACAAGATCGTAGATAAAAGCCTGGTTGAATACTATACGAATCATATGAAAGAAATCGGAAAAAGTATTGGAATTACGGAACAGAAAAAAGGAAAAGACCTTAAAGGTTTTCGTGTGACATTTATCCGAAGGAACAGCCCCTTTGCAAAATTGGGGTTACAAAGAGGTGATGTGATCAAATCCGTAAACGGACAAGAATTGACCAGTTATAAAGCAGCAATGGATTTTTATAAGAATGCTGATTCAATAGATAGTCTCAGTTTAACGATCAAAAGAGGAAAAGAAGAAATGGAGTTAGAATATGAAATTAACTAAAATAATATTGGGTGTATTGCTTGTGTTGTCGATGGGACTGCATGCAGAAGAAGAGAAAGTTGATATCAATTTTAGAGATCTTAAGGTAAAAGATTTTATAGAGATGGTCTCCAAGATCACACATAAGAATATTTTGATAGAAGGTAACCTGAAAGGAAAGATCAACTTTGTCTCCCAAACCCCTATTAAAAAAAGTTCATTGATTCCTTTGGCAAACTCTATTCTTGGCAGTAAAGGATTCACTATAGTCAATCAGGGAGATTACTATAAAGTAGTTAAAAGCAATAATGCTGCGGGAGAAGGGCTTGATGTCAGCAGCAGCGTAGGTGGGGAGACTATGAAAACAGTTATGTTCCCTCTCAAAAATTCCAATGCTGCCGTTATACGGGCAAAAATAAAGCCTTTACTAAGCAGGAGTGCAAAAGTGATCTCTTTTAAAGAAAATAATGTTCTTGCTATCACCGCAAAACCCAGGGTTTTGCGTTCCATCTCCAAAGTAATTAAAGCAGTGGAAGAAAGAGGTGAAAAAAAATCCGTTATTGTCCGACTTCAAAATTCAAGTGTGAAAGATATATTTTCCAATGCACAGAAGATGGCAAAAAAACTCTTTCCTCAAACCATAGAGAGTGAAAAGGTTGATATATTTAAAGATGAAGCAACCAATGCTATGATACTGGTAGGAAAACCGGATAATAACAGACGTATGATCAGGTACATCAAGCAGCTGGATATGAAAGGTGAAGACCAGACACAAAAGATGTATGTGATCCGTCTTAAGAATTCAAATGTGGAAGAGATGGAGAAGATACTAAGCAAACTTGTTGCACAGATGAACAGTGTTGCTATTAGAAGGCCTAAAAAAGGAGCTAAGCCACCAAGTAAGGCAATGGTGGTCTCAGATGTAGAAAGAAATGCTCTCATCATCCTGGCAACGGGAGAGCAGATCAGAAATATACGTGAAACGGTAAGAAAGATCGATATACCCAAAGTACAGGTATATGTGAAAGCACGTATTATTGAGATCAATAACAACCTGGCAAAACAGATCGGACTTAGATATGGATTCGAGGGAGGAAAGATCACCTCGATGGGCCTTTATTCTCTGGCAAGCAATATGGGTGCCTCATCTCTAATGGTTTCTCAGACACTGTTGGGATTTTTAAATAATGACTTAACTTTCGCACCTAAACCCAAGCATTTTCTGAGTGACATCCTGCAACACAGTGATAATACTCACTAAATCCTCATTCCTATTGACTACTTCTTCAATTTTAGCTATTTCATCAAGTATAGAGATAAAGACCTGCATGGCTATTGCCAGTGTATGAAGTTCACAT
>JQIX01000059.1 GCA_003934925.1 Epsilonproteobacteria bacterium (ex Lamellibrachia satsuma) | reverse complement strand
ATAGCTAAAAGCCCCGTATACAGGGCTTTATTAAGATGTTATGTGTGAAAAATATTGCTTATAGAAATTGATGTCAAGTACTCTAAGGTAGTATCTGTCTACGATAGAAATTAAGGGGTCTTTGGATAGAATTTATTGATTATTTAGGTGCGAAAGTTAAGTAGAAATAATATAAAAAATTAAATTTACTATTTTTCTAATTTTTATTAGTTAACTAATTAATTTTGATACTTTTTGTAACGCTATTTTTGAATTCTTAAATCATTGCGTATAACTATTTCATTGTAACTATTTTGTATCCATTTAGGGAGTATAATATTTGCTTCAATATTAATTTTAGGAGAAATAGGACTATGGAAAAGAGAGTATTTATTATTGAATATGCAAAAGGTTCAGACAAGGGATTTGATGGATTTAGACCAGATTCAAAACCGATCCTTGCAGCAATCAAAAAAGCTACAGGTCTAGATCGGGAGATCGTATTTTACAGACCCAATAAAAAGTATGAACTATTGGATTATCTTAAAGAGAATGCTTATGCTGTTATCAGCCGAATCAATCCGGGGAACCTAAAAGAAGTGGATGAATATTTTCAGTTTCTTAAAGCACTCAGCAACTATGGTGTAGAGGTGCACACGCATCCTGATGTAATGATCAACCTTGATTTTAAAGATATTTTGGCAAAACTAAAGGGTACACCGCTAGGTGATGATGATACCTATTTCTATCATACTTATACCGACTTTGTAAGCAAGTTCCCGGCAGACCTTGATAAGTACGGGATCAGAGTACTAAAAACCAACTATGGCTCAACAGGCGAAGGTGTTTATCTTGTTTCTAAAAAAGAAGACGGTTCTATTTTCAGTGTGGAAGCAGTAAACAACGAAAAGTATTATTATGATGATATCGACGAATTTTTACATAAGTTTGAAGTTAATTTCGAGGAAGATGATGAAAATGCTGCCTACTTCCAGGGAAAAGCAGGATTTGTAGGATGCAGATATCTGCCGCGTATCAGCGAAGGTGAAATCAGAGTGCTGCTAGTCAATGACAAAGCAGTCTCAGTCGTACACAAAAAACCACAAGAAGGTGAATTCTCTGCGACCCTATTCTCCGGTGCAAAGTATAAATATGAGTCTCCGGATGATCCGAAATGGAAAGATGTCGTAAAGTTCACAATGGATGGTCTTAAAGATATCAAACCGTATTTAGTAGGACAGGACTTTCCTCTCCTTTGGACAATGGATTACATTATGGACTACGATAAAGATGGAAAAGATATCTATGTACTTTCAGAGATAAACTGTTCATGTGTAGGGATCACAACCGAACTTCAATATGCCGAGGATGTTGCAGAAGTTTTTGCAAAAAAACTAAAAAAACAAAACAAGAAGAAGTAATTCTCTGTTTTTTTCCAGACCAATGTCGGGATCACGATATAACTTCAACTTGTAGATGATATAGGGGAAATCTTTGAGCAGCAAAGAAAAGCAGCTACTGCTTTTTCCAATAATTAAGAAAGTTGACGATTTCCTGTTTGGTATAGAGACTTTCCAATGCATTATGTGTTATCTGCGGAAGCAACACGACTTTGCTATTACCAAACTCCTGCAGGGCTTTAGCACAATGTCCTTTCTCAAAATCTCCTAATTCACTGTATACGCCGAAATACTGGTCATTCAGCCCAATGATATTGAGAATGGGCACTGCTTTTTTTGCCCCGATACGGTAGTCTTTACTATAGTAACTGCCTTCACATCCCCAAGATACAAGAATACGCCCCTTATAGCATTTACTACGGCAGATACCTGCCGCCAAAGCCCCCTCTGAATTCCCCATCAAAAAAAGGTTCTTTCGATCGATAAAAGAAAGTTCATTTAAGTGGCTGAGTGCATATTTGAGTTCTGCCTGACGAATCATGTGTACAGCTTCATAATCTTTTTTGGGTGCAGGAGACATATAAGTGGGTCTATTTTGTATGGCAAATGAATTCAATGCGATAAATATCATATTTGATTTTTTGACGATCCATTTTCGATATTTTTTTCCTTTGAGAAAACCGCTTGAGCCATGCATATAGAGTACGCAAGGTGAAGCCTTGGCCTTAAAATCAGGATATTTTTTAAGAAATTTGTTCAATTTGCCATAATAGGATTTTTTGAGTCCTCCTACACCTTTTGGTATACCTATAAAAGCTTTGTCAAAACTCTTGTGTAGTGTCGGATACTGTTCTATTATCCTGCCAATATCTATCTTCTTCATTTAATCTGGCTGACCTTTCATCTTATTTCTTTTTATTTCTTTTATATTTCCAACACCAGCTTCACAGGACAGTGGTCGCTACCCATAACATCATCCAAAATATCTGCATCGACTATCTTCTCTTTCAAATCCTCTGAGACGAAAAAGTAGTCTATACGCCAGCCGACATTCCTTACTCTTGCCCTGGTACGCATGGACCACCAACTGTAGCAGTCCGGCTCATCACCTTTGACATACCGAAAAGTGTCTATGTAGCCATGGTCCAAAAGTTTGTCCATCCATTCACGTTCCATCGGCAGAAAACCTGATGTCCCTTCGTTTGCTTTGGGCCGTGCCAGGTCTATTTCTCTATGTGCCGTATTGACATCCCCACAGACGATGATCGATTTTCCTTTCTCTTTCAATGTATCAATATAATCCAGGAATCGATCATAAAACGCCATCTTGTATTCAAGACGCTCTTCATTTCGCTTGCCGTTTGGAAAATAGACATTAAAAAATGCAATATTTCCAAAATGTAATTCATTGATGCGCCCCTCATGCAAGACATCCACCTCTTTGCAATCACTGCAATATTCAGGTTCAATATCTGTGAACAGGGCAACACCGGACTGCCCTTTTTTATGTGATGAACTGACGCAGAGATGAGCGAAGCTGCGGGTAAAGAGTGATTCAGGTACCTGGTGATCCTCTGCTTTGATCTCTTGCAATGCAAGGATGTCGGTTGCTTCATCATCTATCCATCTCAAAGCCTCTTTTTTGTCAATAGAACGTATCCCGTTCACATTCCATGAAATAAAGGTCATGCGTGCCATCTGTCTCCTTACAGTCATATTTTGATAGTATTATAATACCAAACAACAATGAAAAGGCTTTAATGTGGCACTGGAAGATAAACAAAAGTGGAATAAAAAATACCGAAACAACCCTATTCCCGATACTCCCATCAAACTTGTCACCGAGTTTGCCGGACTTGCCCCTGGAAAGCAGGCTCTTGATATTGCCTGCGGCATGGGACGGCATAGCAAATATCTGGCTTCTCTTGGATTTGAAGTGGACGCTTTGGATGTCAGTTCCCTGGCTATTAGATCACTTCGGAATATCCCTTATATCCATGCCAAAGAAGTTGACTTTGATACTTATATTCTGCCTAAAGAGCATTATGATCTCATCGTCTGTACTTTCTTTCTGCAACGGGAACTTTTTCCCCAGATCATAGAAGCCCTCAAGCCAGGCGGTATCTTGATCTATGAGACATTCGTCTATCACCCCGATAATGAACAGGTCCCCTCAAAACGTTCTTATCTCCTGGAGGAAGGTGAGCTTGAAAATGCATTTAAAGAGGCTATGGAGCTTATAGAAAGTCGTGAATACTGGCATAATCCGACGGATGGAATTAAAATGAAAAAAGCTTCTCTTGTGGCAAAGAAGCTTTAATAGGATTGCTAAAGGAAACCTCTAGTTTACGACACTGACCTTCGTTCCTTTGCTCACTTTGGAGAAAACAGTAGAAGCTACTTTGAATGGGAGTCTGACACAGCCGTTGCTGCCAGGATGTCTTTTGATATATTTACTTGCATGAAGCCCTACACCACCACTGGTTAAACGCATCCAGTTATGCATGGTATGCCCGACATATTTTGCTTTGGGGCCTCTGTATTTTCTTCTGTCTCCGTGATATACTTTTTTACCGTTTCTATACATTTCGCCAAAGATAGTTGATTTCTTGGCAGCTATTTTCTCTTTGATCCTAAAAGTACCAAGCGGTGTATGTTTGTCTCTGTATGTTTTCGTATTGGGCTCAAATTTATGTTTTGCTCCGGTAGTACAAGGAGAACAGAGTGCTACCTTGCCATTTACATAAAGTTTCAATCTCTGTTCACTCACGTCAATTTTAATATGTGTGTTTTTACCGTTTGCTTTTGAGAGTAACCGATTGTCTTTAAATACTTTATAGCTTTTTCTCAGGTTGACATGTTTTTTAAAGTCCGCATAACAGCTGTAGTTTCTTTTTGTCTCTTTTTTTACGATCTTCACTCTAGGGAGCTTTACGTTTTTTGCCACTCTGTCAAGTACTCTTTTTGTTTTTGCGCCTACATAACCCTCAGCCGGAACAATATCGTAATGCTTTTGAAACTTTTGAACCGCTGCTTTAGTGTTCTTACCCCATTTGCCGTCTGCTTTAAGATGTAACTTTAATTTTTTATCTGCATTCAATGCCATTTGCAGGTTTTTAACCTCTTGTGCATTATTGGCACACTCCTGGGTATCAAGCTTTTCACACATATTATCATACGATTTAAAATTACTTTTTGCATTTGCAAAAGAAAAAAGCATAGCAATAGCCAGAACTGTTTTGACGTATTTCATATAGACTCCGATTTTATGATTGCAAATATTCTATCGTTTTAATATAAATTAAAAATAAAAGTCTACTTAGCTGCTGCTTAAATTAAACGAAAAATGAAGAGACAAGCCCTATAAGCCCACCAAAAACACCGCCCCAGACAACCAGCCAGCCCAAATGCTCTTTTATGAGTTTCTGCACCAACTCTTTGACCATTTTGGGAGTAAGTTCTTCAAGACGTCTTGTAATGAGTCCTTCTACCGAGGCTATCATATCTTCACTCAATGCCGAGTTTTGTATGTGGTGATCCAGCTGCGCCTTAAAAGCATCAGATGAGACTATGGTGCTTACCGCCGATTTCAACTTTTTCGAAAAAGGTTCACGCAGTCCATCCAGTGCTTCTTCCCCACCGAACATCGCTACGGCCCCTCCGAACTTTGACTCCATCACTGTTTTTGAGAGTGCCTCAAAAGCAGGTGTAAAGTCTGCACTTTCAACCAAAGGTACCAGATCGATCTTTGCCTCTTCCTGTGCAAAGAACTTCCCCAACTGTTCTTTGGTAAAGAATTGTTCCATGATCATATTTTTAATGGAACTTTTAAAGGTATCGAAATTCTTTTCGATCACTCCAGATCCATACAAAAACGGAACCTTCTCAAATAACATATGGATAGCCAGCTGATTGGTAATAGCACCGGAGAGTGCAAAGAGTCCTGTAAAAAGCAGAGCATCACAGTACTGTGGTTCTACTATAAATGAAATACCAATGAACAGTATAGAAACAAGATCAGTAATGAAAGATTTAGACATTCAGCAACATTTCCTTTAATTCATCCACTGATCTTACCGCATCGGTATGATCCGTAAATCCCCAGTCTACCATGATGTAAGGTATCTCTGCCCTTTTGCTTGCCATCTCATCACGTGGACCGTCCCCTATGAAACGAGTATTGCATTTGTCAATGTTGGTTTCATTCAGTATCTTGTAGAGCATATCGGGATGAGGTTTGCCTTGGGCTACGTCATCATAACAGGCTATAGAATCGAAATGCTCATAAATATTCAAATGGGTGAGTGACTCTATAGTAGAGCCTCTGTAGGCATTGGTGGCGACTGCCAGTGCATATCCCTGCTCTTTAAGACTCTCCAGCAACTCTTTAATCCCCTCATATAGTACCAGTTCATTTTCATGGTTTTTTGTATAGTACTCAGAGAACCACTTCTCATGGTGTGGCTCGAACCTTCTGGCATGGTAGAAGGTCTGTGCAGGGTTAAGCGTGTGATCATTGACCCTTTTCAGAATGTACTCCTGCTCCATCGGTTCAAAACCCAGGTTCTGTCGTACATGGTTGATGGCATTGGCAATGGTGAGTGAAGAATTCACCAGAGTACCGTCCATATCGAAAATAAACAGTTTTTGCCCCATTACACTATTTACTCTCTTTTTTCTGATTCACTTTAAGATAGAAGGAAAGACCAATGATCAAGGCGGTGATCCCGATCAAAAGATATACCGCATAAAGCAGTTTGCCCGGATCGGTCAGGGCGAACTTAAAGACAAGCATCAATGCTTCGATGGAGAGTGCAATAATGATGGAACCCAAAAAGCGTATCATGGTTTGATGAGTCTCATCCGAACTCTCTTTTTTCTTCTCTTTTCCCAGTACCTCTTCTTCAAAGATCGCTTTGACCAGGTCTGCAATCGCCAAAGAGAGAGTAAGCAGGATCGTGGACTTGAACACTTCATTGATATCGATATTGGAAAAATCCAATCCAAAGCCCATAAAGCTTGTCACACCTTTAACGAACAACAGTACTGCAACAGCGAAAAGCGCTACGGAAAAAGCAGCATAGACCCATTTACTGACCATACCGAATGTAGAATCCACAGAACTCGGATGTACCATTCTGAGAATATTTTTGAGTGTGATATCTACACAGATGATCACTAAAAGATTGTTGTCTTTATCGTAAAGAGGAAATGTTGCCGTAACGACAAGTTCATTGCTTATAAGAGAGGGATAAGGGTCTGTGAGCATACAGCGGTGCTCTTGAAGTGTTTTATAATAATATGCTCTGTCGCTTCTGTCTTCCCCTTTTCCTAAACCGTTAAGCTTTGGCTTTGAAGAGATATTGTCTATCACCTGTATGCCATGACCGTCAATGGCATAGACTACTTCACTCTTAGGCAGTGCCTCTTTAAGATTTTTGATCCTTTTGATCACTGTATCGAGTGTCGCGCCTTCCATATTTTGGGAAATATTACGGCTTAATATATAGCATAAATAGGCCCTGGCCTTTGTACGGATCTGTGCATATTCCTGTATCTCTTTCACAACCAGCATATTAATCTCCTCGTACTGCTAATATTATCCAAAATTATAGAATTTTACCTACCACATCGGTAAATGATACTTTTTGATTGATCTCAACCTCAGGAAAGATACTTCCTTTTTGTGAAAAGGTTAAAAGTGTTGAGCCCATCTCGAACCAACCAAAAAGCTCCCCTCTCTCCAGCCATAGATCTTCATACGTATAGTGATCGGGTTCCCGTATCTCACTGTTTGTGCGCACACGTTCTTCAAAAGAGACAACCATTTCCCCTACGTTCAGTGCACCTACCAATACAAGCACATGCATTCTGCCTACCCTGTCTTCACACTCTATGATCACTCTCTCATTCTCGATAAAAAGATCTTTCATGTTGCGTAAAAGCGGGAAATTAACCGGGTAAAGTTTACCGGGAATATGGGTAAGAGAAAGTATTTTCAGATCCATAGGCATATGATATCGGTGATAATCTTTGGGAGAGAGATAAAAATTCATGAACTCTCCGCCTTCCAGCCATTCAGCTGCTGCTTTATGGTATTCGCCAAAAAGCTTCTCAATGCTGTAACTCATCCCTTTGATCTGATAGGCTTTCCCCCCAATGATGGTACCAGCATCCGTGACCAGTGCATCCACACCGGAAATAAGGGCATTTTGGTCTTCCGGCAATGCTCTGGGTGTTTCTAGTGCTCTGGTAAAAAGCTTGTTGAGTGTAGGATAGGCATTCGGGTCCTTAAACTCACTCATATCAAGTCCCATAAGCTTTACATAACCGGTATTGATAAAATGCTGTATGGGTGCCGGAAAAGCTTTGGAAGCGAACTTTCCAAAACTATTTGCTATCACAGAAGTGAAATGTTTAGGCATTTTTATCCTTTGTGTAATGCTCCAGTGCATCTGTCATCAGTGAGATATGGTAATTTTCCTGATGATTGATAAAATCAAAGAATTTTGCCAGTTCTGGGCTGTCTTTTGATACAGCTTCAGACAGTTTTTTGCACTCTTCTTTTGCAGCAAGCTCTTCATCAATCCCGTCTTTCAGGAACTGTACGACATCCTCGACCTGATAAAGTTCTTTCATCACGACACGCGGCACGGCCAGTATCCCCATCTTTGCCCCCATATCCCCAAAACTTTTGAGATGAAAGAAACTCTCATCGATAAGTATCTGAAAGATCCTGTTCATGTAAGCATCGTTGCTGTGTGCTTTGAGATAGTTGTAGATCATGATAAGTTCATACTCTTTATAGGTTTCTTCAAATAAAAACAATGTCAAGGCATCTGTTGCTTCCTGTGTCAGTTCAAGTCCCGGAAATTTTCGTTCCGTGTTGAATGCGGTGATCACTTCATCCTTCATATCTTTTAGAACTTCTTTCATGTAGTGAAGATCACTTGCGATACGTGCATCCAATGCTTTATCCGGTGAACTGAGGAGCTGAAGGTCTATCTCATTGAGTCTTTTTATAATGTTATTCAGAAGATCGGACAATCTTTCTACTTTAACAGGAATAGTGTCCCTGTCATAACTGTAAGACTCTCCAAGTTCGATAAGCTCATTTTCCAACCAGGTAAAGTGTCTGAACAGGATATCTGAAAAGTCAAAAAGTACCTGTTTGTTCTCAGTTCTGCTCATAAATCCTGCCATGAGCATTTCCAGCCAGGCTTCATGTGTTTTTATCATTACTGTTTTCATTTTATTTCCTCATCTTTATTTTCTTCTTTCGGTACACAGCTGTTGACGATTTTATAGGTAATAACAGGATAATCAGAATCATCTAACCGTTTTTCATAGGTATCTATGGCCGCTCCCAGTGCAAGCGCAACCATTTCCGAACAGGCTGCATCTTCAGGAGGAAGTCTTTCAAGCAGTTTCATCGTTGCCTCTATCAGATTTCTCACTCCATTAAAGTTAAGTCCTTTGGCTTCTTCTGTAAGCATGGAACCTGCAACAACGGTTGTTGTACAGCCTATAGCCTGAAAAGCGATGTCATCGATATAGGGTTGGTCTTCATCGGTACCTACTCTCAGATAGATGACCACTTTTTCACCGTTTTCCGGATTCTTGCCTATCCCCTGTGCATCGGATCTTTCCAATGTACCATAATTTTTAGGATTCATCATATGTTCCATAAGTTGTGCATCAACATTCATTTAGAGTGCTCCTCATTGTTTATTGGGATAATTATACCTTTTTATATTTAGACCCCAATAGATATAAATCAAAAATTGGATATGATTTGACTGAATATATGGTCGGCTAAAGCCAACCCTACACAAGGATTTGAAAAAATGGCTGAATATGTACTGTTCGACACAGAGACCACAGGAAATCAGGAAGAAGACCGCATTATACAGGTAGGTGCTTTGGTAGTGCACGCTAAAGACAATATTGAAGTTTTTGATGAGCTCTGTTCAAGCACTGTACCCATCAGCATAGAAGCGATGGAAGTACACAACATCACCCCTGAGATCATAGCCAACAAAGCCCCCTTCTCTAAAACAAAATTCGCACAGAAAATCAATGAGCTGAACCAAAAAGAAAATTACCTTATCGCCCATAATATCTCCTTTGACCTGGGTATGCTGGAAAAAGAGGGCTTTGTAAACCATTATACGCTCATAGATACCGTACGCTGTGCAAAGCACCTGCTCCCTAACAGCCCCTACCACAGACTTCAGTATCTGCGCTACAGTCTGGGACTCTACAAAAAAGAACAGGAAGAGGCAGACAAACTGGGGATCACTGTCAAAGCACATGATGCCATAGGTGATGTTCTCATCATGAAATTGCTTCTATCAAAACTCGTTGCACTTACCCAGGAAAATTTCCCGGGTGTGAACCCTATGCAAAAAATGGCTGAACTCACACAAACACCGGTCATGATGAAAATATTTAAATTCGGGAAATACAAAGACAGGGATATAGAAGAAATAGCTATGGAAGATCCCGGTTACCTCAAATGGATGCGAAAGAACCTGGAGTTGGATGAAGATATGATGTTTACTTTGGATCATTATTTAGGGTGATCACATATCCAAAGGGCTCACTACTTCAAGATATCACGACACAAAACAGCGAAACAAAGTAATTTTCCAAACCATAGAACAAGGCTATTTTCAGCATATGATTGCTAAAGTATTGGGACTATCACAACAGGCTGTACATGGTGTAGTGAAGAGGAGTTGTCATTGTCACATGACCCCTGTTACTTTAGGTATCTCACAACCTGTTATGTGTAAAGTGAGTAAGAGAATTGCTTTATCTCTTGCTAATTTTAATAATTGACTCCTCAAGTTTCTTTAAATTTTTTTCTATATCTAAAGTCTGAAAGAAAAAAGGTAGCACCTATATCTAATTGTATTTTAATCAAAAAGATACTATTCTGATTAAATGACAGAAGTTAAAATGGAGGTGGATTATCATGCATTTTTATACTGTTCATATGTGCAAAACTGAGATTAAAGAGGTAGAGAAATTTCTTCATAATGATTCAAAATGGGGTATACGTTTATATAAAATGCTTATTCTCATTTTTTTGATCGTTGCCATGGTCATACCAAAAAGTACATTGGCTGCCGAACAAGATACTCCAAAAAAAACTATGCCCATACGCTTTTCACTCAATATCCACTGGAATCAGGACAGTGCCAAAAACGATCCATGGAGTCATGGTTCGATGATGGTCTCTTGCAGGGGTAAGGCCACTTACTCTGAAGAGTGGAGTGCGCCGTATGAACACGCAAAAAACTCCTTTCTCACTTACAGTGCAGATGGTATCCCCTGCCAGTTCGTTTACAACAACACGATACAAGAACATAACCCGCCCAAAGGATGCTCCACCCTTCTGGCAGAGTATCGTGGTGGAGGACAGTTCAGGCTGGCACGCATCAATACGGGTATGAGCTCGGGGCTTAACATCAGAAAGATGGGAAGTCTTATCCCCAAAGAGTTCTCTTCTTTAATACCGGCATCAGTTAAAAGCAAAATGGTAGATTATTATGACTTTTTTGCAGTGTCCGAACCAAAGCCGGTCCACGGTACTAAAAGAGACGACAAGTGCCGTTTTCATGCTGATACACTTATGATCCGGCCCGCATCAATCGTGATTCGTTACAAAATTCCTGAAGATGGATATATTACAGAACATCGGTATTGGAATGCTGCGGTTTCACCACAGCTACAGGTAAAGGTTTCGAATCTGCCAAAAGATATGGAATCAAAAGAGCTTTCTCCTACCCCTGATAAAAAAGGAGAAGTGACTTACCGGCTCAATTGGACCTTTGGAGAGGCCCGTCCGACATTGAGGATAGAACGTCATGTTGGTGACTACTGGATGCTGCTCTTTGAAGATGACCCCGTCAAGGTTACAAGCGGAGAGAAGATCGAGCTGAGGGGGATCGTGCTTCCGGAGAACAAGGATTCAGGAAAAGGCCAGTGGACGATCCAGGGAAAGGGTCCGTCCGGAGATAAAATGTTCATCAAGAAATATGAGGCAAGTAAGGACAAAGGGAAGGTTAAATACCTGGATTCCAAGGATCTTAATAACCAAAATATTACTTTTTACGGCACAGATGACGGAAAAGGTGAAATCAGCTATGAGACGACGGCGGATGGAAAAACAATGAAGAAGCATATCAAGATCAATGTTGAAAAACCTAAATTCGATGTTGAAATAAAGACGGAGGATAATAAGTACGGTGTACTCTATCGTGGGGATCCTCTTAATTCCGGTGAATGCTGCTATAACACAACAGGAGATGAAAAGCGAGTGATCCAGGAGTGCAAAGCTTCATGGGAAAAGGTAACAGAGGCGGAGGAGAATCTTAAAAAAGATACAAATAATAGTGGCCTTATAAATAAGCTTAAAGGTGCAAGAAGTAAGAGGGAAGAAAAGTGCGGGAAAGGTCTTCAGTTCCGGATAAAATTTAATGCAACACAGAAAAGCGGTGCCCCCGGCAATCTGCAATATGTTCAATTGGTTTCCGGCAGCAGGACAGAAAGAAGAAGGGGTACCGACAAAAACGAGAGCAAGACATTCCCTGAAGGACTCGACGGATGCTACCCGACTTATAAAGGAAATAGTGAAACAGACATGCCAGGATTTGAAGTTTCATATGAAAAAACAGAAGATAATAAGACTATGCCTGTTTATTCCTTTATAAAGCAATGCTACAAATTCAAAACCTATCTGATGTACAAGCCAAAAGGCAAAGAGAATGAGTGGGTTCCTATCAAAAAATTCCCATGGGAATGGTGCGGCATAGTTCAATGTAATGATTGGGGTCATTGCGGAGAGGGTTATCCTGGTAAAAAAATACCGGAATTTGAGGGGATCTACGATACATCGAAATATCCCGAATGGAAGCAGTGCGCCGCTGGAGAGTAATGAGCAAACCGGTTTCGGTCTGCCTCTCTATCGCATTTGCTAATGAAAGTTCATCGAGGAATTGGTATTGATATGAAGAAGAAATTAATTGTGGATTATCTGGAAACCTGGGAGAAATAGCAATCATTATTTTCCATTAACTCCATAATCACAATAATTATAATTTCATTATTACTCTCAATTATCGGAGTTCTTGTTGTTGAAAATAGTGTAAAAAATATAGATTCAAGCTCTCTACATCCATCAAATACAAAAGGTTTAAAACAGTTTCTTAATGAGGCCTTTTATATCTTTGGTATCTTTGCCTTCAGGCAGCTTTAGCTTCTTCTTTATAAGATCATTACCCTTCTCTTCCACTTTCGATCTGAGATAGTCGGAGGCATCAAATTTGATCCTTGGTTTGTTGACGGTTCCCTGAATTGTCGCTTTGAGGTCTTTGTCTTTTATCTTTATATCAACAACTGCATTAATGGCGCCGCTTATCCTGTTCAGTAGCCCTTTGTTTATCTTGAAGTGACTATTTTCATTCTGGGCATTAAATCTGAAATTTATGATCTTTTTTGAAATATTTGCTAAAAACTTTGCATTGTTGTAACGTTCCCGGGCCAGATCTATTTTGAATAACTCCTTAAGCAATTTGGTGAGTGTATTGGGCAGTATGCGGGTATTATCCAGCGATACATCTACCTTGCCTTTGCCGCTTGCTATATTGTGATCTATTTTGGCTTGCGATACAGCTTCGAGAACTTGAGGATAGTTAAGCATATGCATTACTTTGGAAACTGTGGCACCTTTTACATTGGCTTTCAGATTATCATTGACAAGCTTGAAGTCTATGCTTCCGCCAAACTCTTTCCCGTGTCCGGTAACTACTAAATCTTTTGCTTTTGTGAGATCGCCATTTATACGCATATCACCCCTGTACCGTTTACCTGTCAGAGGCTTAAGTTTCCCCATATCAGGTATATAGATGCGGTATTTTGAACGTAGAACAGCAGGTTTGATATCGTATACCATCTCGGTCATATCGATATTTGCCATGGTGGTTTTCATTTTTACTTTTGTAAATACTTTTTTATTTTTGATCTGCCCGTTTGTGGTACCGTTGAATATAAACTTCTTCCCAAGATTGATATCTGATACTTTTTTTATCACGGAAGTGTTTGCTGCTCCTTTGCTCTGCAGATCAAACGTACCTGTGAGAGCTTTGAGACTTGTGAGCGTAAGATTTCCGTTGGTTGTTCCATTCGCATAGTTTGGCTGATCAAGCGTATGAAGCAAAGCGGCAGTTTTTACATTTGACAGTTTTGCGTTAAGTGTGTCACCCTGGTATGAAAAAGTTGTTTCTCCGCCAAAGCTGTGTGTGAGCCCGGATACACTGAGGACATTATCTTTGTGCGCTACTTGACCATTGATCCTTAATTTACCTTTCAATGCTGTGCCGCCGGTTAATGATCTGAGCTTTGACAGGCTGGGTATAAGGAGATCATACTGGGAGAGGAGATTTTTAGTCTTTAAATTGTATATGCCATTGCTCAGTTTAAGGTTTGCGAGAGTGCTGAGTACTTTACCCTCTACAGTGATACTGTCTCCCTTGGCTGTAGATACAAAATCGGCACTGTATGGTGCATCGTGAGGTAGTGAGATATTTAGATATTTCTGGAGTATGTTCGCGTTTAAGGTACCTTTATCTATCTTTAATGTTGCATTTCCTTGCGGATGCTCAGGGTCAAGTTCCGGCATGTCAACATGAAGTGTCATAAAGCCCTTGGCATATGGCTTTTGATCAGCCACAGCCAGTATCTCTTTGATGCTTGCATTTTTTATATCAAATTTGATGTTTTTGGGATTTTTGTCAATGAGGCTTAAGGCATAGCTGATGTTCGATTTGAAGGCCGACCCTTTTCCAGTAATATCAATATTTTCAAAGTTTCCTTTTGCCGTTCCATTGATATGGATATCTCCTTGTATCATAATTGCTTCACTTTTGATCTCTTTGGCATGAAGCGTATAATCTAAGTTGAAATTTTCATTTAGAATCTCAATGGGACCCTGTGCAGTGACGTCTATGGCATCATTGACCTTGGCTACTACCATAACTGAGTTGGGTTTCAGTTTCAATTCAGAAAGACTTATCTTTGCACCCTCGACATTCCCTTTAAGATAAGTATTGATATATGGAAGCAGCATAGCATTTCCGTTTGATGTAAATGCCAAAAATGCAAGACTCCCGACAAATGTAAATATAAATAGTAAAAATATAATAATAGTTCTCAAGCTGATTCCTTTGTAAAAATTGTACCATAATTAATGGGCACCTCTAATGTTGTGACCGTTTCACTTGGAATTTGTAAAATCAAAATATAACCGGATTTATATGATAATCATTACTTTTTAGAAAAAGAGATACCGGAATATCTGAAATATGCATGGGTAGTAGAGCAGTATCAGGATTGATAGAGAAGCCATTGAACAAGGCTATTCTCAGCATATAATTGCTAAAGTATTGGGACTATCGCAACAGGCTGTGTATGGTGTGGTGAAGAGGAGTAAGAGATGGGTTGTCATTGTCACCCCTACTTCCCGGGGACGGATGAGAACGAGGAAAAGTAGATACAAACAAGGAAAAGGATTGCTATGCAGGAAAAAGAACCGAAAACCTGTGTAAAATGTGGTGAGCATTACTTCGGTGACCACTGTATAGGCTGTCACAGTAACCAGTATGCCCACTACGATGCAGATACTCCAATCAAAAATAAAATACTAATAGCCTTTGCTTTTTTGATTATTGCTGGACTCATCCTACTCAATAGATGACGACTGATCCCTATTTCTTGAAGATGTTTAAAACCACATAACAACAACCATACATCCAAAAGGGGCATCTGTATAAGTTCAAAAATATATGGCACTCCCCCTTAATTTTCTTTTTACTTCCAAAACATACTTCTACAAATAGTCGGACACATGTTCTACTATTGTCTAAAATAACAAATATCGGATCACTTTGTCCCGATATTGGCATATCCGACTAAAAGGACATAAGCAATTTTTATGATTATATACTATTTATGAAAACAGCGTTAAAAATCTTTCAAATTGCACCCCAGTTGCCACGTTAAAAAAAGCTGAAACTAATCAATATTTTCAGTTTTTTCATTTATTCCAACCAATTCTTTTTTCATAAATACAATCATCAAAGACCTGTTGGTTTCGATAAAGAGAGTGTGTGATGAGTATCACTTTCCTCA
>JQIX01000051.1 GCA_003934925.1 Epsilonproteobacteria bacterium (ex Lamellibrachia satsuma) | reverse complement strand
TTTTTAGGAGAACGTGGAAGCAATTTTAACACCTATTTCGACCAAGAATTAGTCTGTTTTGTTATGTTTATTGGTTGTTATTATACCCTTAAATCACTTCCAAAGTACCTATTTTTGGGAGGTGTTTGGGTTTTTCAGGGGTGACTATATAGTGTCTCGTTTTATGAAAAAAGTAATAAAAACAGTACTTCTTCCCTCTCTTATTTCCAGTTATGCTTTTGCAATTGAAATAAAAAATCTTTCAGTGGCTGTAGATGTTGCCGGAAAGCAAAGAATGTTTACTCAACGTATGTTGAAAGATTATGCGATGGTGGGATTGGAAAATCATTTTGGAAATCCGGGGGAAGACCTTAAAAAAATCATGGGATCATTTGAAAATCACTTGAATTCTCTTATAGAGTTCAATAATGATCCTGCCACTGAAGAAAGCCTGAAAAAGGTAAAAGTAATGTGGGAGCCTATTAAAGCTGCATTAAATGAACCGCCAAGTAAGGAAAAAGCAGGAAAAATGCAGGAAGACCTTGAAGCACTTCTTAAACAGTCAAATGAAGCAGTTGGCCTTTTTGCCAAGCAGACAGGAAAAACATCGGGTGAGATCATCAATATTTCCGGACGACAAAGAATGTTGTCTCAAAGAATGGCAAGTCTTTATATGTTGAAGGTTTGGGGAATAGATGATCCGCAATTTAAAACAAAAATGACTAAGGCAATGGATCTATACAGAACATCTCTTGAAAAGCTCAAGAAGTCAGAAATGAGTACACCTGAGATCACTGCATTGCTCAAAAAAGCAGAAAAGTCCTTTATGTTCTTTGAGATCATGAATAAATCGAGTTCAAAGTTTATCCCAACGCTTATTTATAAAAAATCAAATGAAATGTTAAAAGATATGAATACGGCAACGGGACTTTACGCAGCGCAAGAAAAGTAGGATATGTTATATGGTAAAAAAAATGAAAATATGTTTAGCAGCAGTTTCAATATTTGCTACTTCAGGTTTAGCAATAGAAATAGCCAACACTGCACAAGCAGTGGACATAGCCGGTAAACAAAGGATGTTTACCCAGCGTATATTAAAAGATTATGCAATGATTGGAATGAGTAATACTTTTGGTAAACCGGATGAGGATCTTAAAAAGACCATAGGTGAATTTGAAGATCATTTGGAATCTCTTATGGGGTATACAAAAAGTGATGTTACCAAAAAGAGTTTGGAAAAAGTAAAAACACTGTGGGGTTCTATCAAACAAACTTTATCGAGTGCACCGGCTAAAGAGAAAGTCAGGAAACTGCAAAAAGACCTTGATCTTCTTTTGAAAGCATCAGATGAGTCGACCAAATTGTTTGCAAAGGATTCAGGTAAAAAATTCGGAGAGATCGTAAATATATCAGGAAGACAGCGTATGCTTTCGCAGAGAATGGCGAGTCTGTATATGTTGAAAGTCTGGGGTGTGGATGATCCGGAGTTCAAAAAAAAGCTGGATGAGTCAATGCAATTGTTTAAAAAATCACAGGTAATTCTGGAAGCATCGAACTTAAGTACGGTGAAAATTAAAAAAATATTAAAAAGGACAGGAAGGTCTTTTGTGTTTTTTGAAATGATGAATAGAAAAGGTTCTACAAAATATATACCGACCCTGATCTGCAAAAAGTCAAACGACATACTTGTGAACATGAATAAAGCGACATTAAAATATGTTGCTAATGAAACAAAATAAAAGGAAAAAAAGATGAAAAAAGATATTCTGAAAAAAGTAAGTTTGGCAGCAGTGATAATGTTGTCATGTACAGAGATAAGCATGGCAGAAAACACTGCTCCTCAGCCAGCATCAGAAGTTGCAAACACCAATAAAGTGACGATGGATATTGTCAAACTGATCGATATGGCGGGAAGACAAAGAATGCTTTCCCAACGTATTGCCAAAGATTATATGTATGCAGGAAAAAAGATCGCTGCCAGCAAGGCAACGAAACAGCTTAAAAAATCTCTTGAAGAGATGAAAACAGCACACAAGATACTTGTTGAATCTATCAATGATCCGGAGATAAAAAATCTTCTTGCCTTCGTTAAAATGAGTAGCGAAGATTTTGAAGCAACTTCTAAAGAGCCGTTTAATACAGATAATGCACAACTTATTTTGGATTTGAGTGAATCAATGCTGGAAGGTAGTCAATATGTGGTAACTTCCCTAAAAGGGATAGCAAATGTCAAAGCATCTAAAATTGTTGACATGTCTGGTAGACAGCGTATGCTTGCACAACGTATAGCAAAATATTATATAGCTTATCAAGCAGGGATCAAAGATAAAAATACGGTGGATCAGATGAATGCAGCAGTAAAGCTTTTTGGTGAATCTCATGAAGCATTGATGAAAAATGAAAATAATACACCCGAAATAAACAGAAAGCTCAATAAGATCGATAGACTTTGGAAGATCGTATATAAATTCTATTTGAATATAGAAAAGGGTGGATTGCCTCTTATTGTTTTCAATACCACAGATGATATTACCAAAAAAATGAATGAGATTACAGCTCTTTACGTCGAACTTTATAAATAAGGGTGAAGAATGAAAAAAATATTTTATATATTTTTTCTTTTGTTGGGCTCTACACTCTTTAGTGAAGCAGCAACAAGGGGAGATGTAAATATTATTGAGGCATCAGAAAATATTAGATACCTTAGTCAAAAGATAGTAAAAGATTACCTTTTTCTCTATAAGCATCCTGATAAAGTATTGGTTAAGAACGAACTGAAAAAAATACTTGATATGTTAAATAATGATTTTAGGATTATTGCTACAACAACAAAGGATACGGATACAAAAGATATTCTTGAATTCCTTGCCTACAGTAAAGATCAGATTGAACAGATATTTGCTGAAAAACCGGATAAAGAAAAAGCTGCATTAATGCTTGATTACAGTGAAACACTGCTGGAAGGAGCAGATTCCATTGCAGCTGCACATAAATATGAATTTTCCAGAGAAGAAAAGATGATAATGGTGACCAAAAAGATGGAATATCTTTTTGAGAGGGTTACCAAATATTATATGGCACTTCATGTAGGCTTTGACAATACTACCAATAAAGAACAGATGGAAAAAGCCATGATCGGTATTGAGGAGAGTCTGCTGGAAATATCTTTATACGATTATCCAAAAGAGATAAAAGGCATACAAAAAAATATTGATAAGTCCTGGAGGGCCAATAGAATCTTTTTTAGTAAGTCTGAAAACCTGTTTATTCCTAAACTCATGTTCACCTCTATAGATTATCTTGAGAATATAACTATGCAGCTAGCGCTTTATCATAGTAAAAACCAATAAGGGAGAGTGGAAATGAAAATTATAAATAATAAAAATGTCTTTACTTTTCTTATTGTTGTGGTAATGGCTGTACTGGGACTGTTTTCTTACTATACCTATATTTCTTATATGAAATATGAATCTACGCAAAAAAGTACGCAAAGTATATCTTTCCTCAAGAACATGGATGGAGTACTTGATCAGATAGAGCAAGAGAGACTTTATGGTGCTATCTATCTTGGAACTGAAGGAAAACCAGGATTTGATAAAGCAAAAAAGGCAAGAAATGAAGTTGATAATGCCATAGAGGAATTAAGTACATTTATAAATACTCATAAAGAGTTTAGGATGTATCAAGCAAGGCTGGATGTAGCCAAAGAAAATTTAAAATATGTACGAACAAAAATAGATACATTAAGTTCAGATTATAAAAATATTTTCTTTGAGGTTTATCATGATAAGATATTCACATCACTTATGGGTGCGATGAGAATAGTTTCAGCGAATGATCCTTCTGCTGAAATGAAGAGTTATTTATCAATATATACACGTTTTACTGAGTTAAAAGAAAATATCGCATTGGAAAATACCGGTATCTTCTTTGTTTTAAGTGGATCTAGAAAAATGAATGATAAGGATCTGATGTTGTGGGATTCTCTTCTGGTAAATGATACATTGCCGGAATTTGATGCTTTGCAGAACAAGGCTATTATTTCCAAACTTAATGCCTTGATTACACCGGAACAGTTTAGCAAAATAGGATCCAGAGAACGTGTTTTGATCTTATATGGAGCATATAAAGGAGAGTATCCGGTTACAACGAATGAGTGGTTTGATCAAGTTGAAAAAAAGATGAAATATATTGCATTAGCACAAAGTATACTTTCCTCAACTATCCAAAAGTACACAGAAAATAATGTAACAAAAAGTAAAGATGTAATGACACAATATGCAATAGGTACACTCTTTACTTTGCTTCTCCTTCTCGTATTATTTGTGATCTACCATAATATCAATAAAGATAAGCAACTTTTTGAAGATACTTTGAGAGATATTGAGAATGTACTTAATCTTGAGCAGCAGAAAGAATTGAAAGCATTGATCGATAACAGAGAAATAAATCAGATATACAAATTTCTAACCAATACGATCAGGGAAGCCAATCAGGCAAAAGATCTCTTTCTCGCAAATATGTCCCATGAGATCCGTACTCCCCTTAATGGTATTGTCGGTTTTACACAAGTACTTAAATCCACCCCTCTCACAGAAGAGCAAAAAGAATTTGTTACAGTAATAGAACACAGTTCAGATAACCTATTGACCATTGTAAATGATATACTCGACCTTTCTAAAATTAAAGCAGACAAGATTGAACTGGAAAGTATTGCCTTTGATCCGGTTGAAAAGTTTGAATCGTCTATAGAATCTTATGCTGCAAGAGCTGCAGAAAAAGACATTGAATTAGGTGTGTATCTTGATCCTGAATTACCGACAGAAGTAGTAGGTGACCCAACCAAGATCTCTCAGGTCATAGTCAATCTCATCAGTAATGCGATTAAATTTACGCCATCAAACGGTACAGTTGATGTACGTATAGAAAAACTTTCTGAAAGCAAGGAAGATGCTACAGTTAAATTTTCTGTTGCAGATTCCGGTATCGGTATTACAGAAGAGCAGAGAAGTAAAATATTTGATGCTTTTTCTCAGGCGGATGTCAGTACAAGCAGAAAATTCGGTGGTACAGGTCTAGGATTAGCTATTTCCGGTAAATTAGTCTCATTTATGGGAGGAAAACTGGACATAGAAAGTGTTGAAGGTGAAGGTTCTACTTTCTTCTTTACATTGAAACTTGAAAAATCGGACCAATCTGAAAAAAGAACAGTCATAAACATGCATGGCTTTACAGTTGGCCTGGTACTTCCAGATAAAGAGACTGAAGAAGAAATGAATAAAAATCTTGAAGCTTATATCAACTATACCGGTGCTAAATTAAAAATTTATTATGGTGATGGGTTACTTGAAGAAGAGGCTTTATTTTTACCGGATGTAACATTCATTGATCATAGGTATCACCAAAGAAAAGATGAACTTGAAAAATATATAAATCTTGATACAAAAATTATTCTTTTAACAACGGCTGAAAAGAAAAAAAGTATTGATGAAGAAATTTTGGACAGGATAGATAGAATATTGTATAAGCCGGTAAATCTTAGCAAAACCATGAAATCACTCGATGTGGTTTATGAAGAGAAAAATACTGAGAAAGCAGTAAAAGCCCAAAAGACTAAAGAGGATAAATCTTTTGAAAAGCTGCATATCTTGGTGGCAGAAGACAATGCCATTAATCAAAAGTTGATCAAAAATGTTCTAAATGGCTTTGGTGTGGAAGTTTCGATTGCAAACAATGGAGAAGAGGCAGTGAACCTTCGTATGCAACATGAATATGATATGATATTGATGGATATTCAAATGCCTGTAATGGGCGGTATAGATGCGACAGGAAAAATTTTAGAGTATGAAGAAAAACAGCGAAAACGCCATGTTCCTATTGTTGCCTTGACAGCAAATGCCTTAGAAGGTGACAGGGAAAAATATATCAACGCAGGTATGGATGATTATCTTTCAAAGCCTATAGAACTTGAAAAATTAAATGTACTTTTACAAGAGTATTTCCCTTATAAAATTGCTATAGAAACAGAAAGAGAAGAGGAGAAGGAAAAAAGTCTCCCCGAAATCAAAGAAGAGCTTGAGCCTGAAACTAGTCATAAAACCATAGAAAATACGGAAACAGAAAGTGATGAAGTTGCAAAAGAGAGAGAAGAAGAAAAAGTAGAAAGTCTTCTTGAAACCAAAGAAAAGATAGATGTTGAAACTGCTGAAGTTGCAAAAGAAATAGCAGAAGAACATAAGGCAGCCAAGGAAACAGAAAGCAGTAATATTGAAAGTTATACTGACAATATAGTCATAGCAGAAGCTGAAAAAGTAGAAAGTGCAAAAACAGATATTCCTAGTGCCAACAATACTGCTAAAGATGAAAGGAGCCATATAGATGTAGAAGATAAAAGTAAAAAAATTCTAAAGGCTAAAAGAAAAGCTGATATTTTACTTTATCACTCTATACCATTAATTGCAAATCTCTATGAGATCATATTGAAAAACTTAGGATACGATGTGGATATTGCTCCTGATGAACAGAAGTTCTTAGATCGTCTTGATGATACTCAGTACAAGTTTGTCATATATGATATAAAACCTTTTGTAACGATGAAGTGTATGATCGCAGATGTGATCCGGGATAATGGAGCCATACCTTTTGTATTGGTACAGAACTTATCACAAGAAAATAATTTTTGTTGTGATATGCTGGAAGAAAAAGCAGACATCAAAGATATTAAAAAGAAGTTGAAATAGATTAATATAAAATTCTGGACAAGTAAAGTCCATGAGGAGGAGCAAGTTTTGTAGAGTGCTTTTTCCGGCACTTTATCTGCTCTAAAAGTTGTGCTAGTGTCATCTCTTCTCTGGCACATTGCATTGCAGCATCCAGCATCATTCTCACTTGGGAACGTAAAAAACCATTAGCTTCAAAATAGATAATATGATTATTCTTTCGTTGTATGTAATGTGCAGCATAAATTTCCCTTACTGTAGTATGGGTAATGCTGCCGGTTTTGTGAAAATAGTCAAAGTCATGTTTTCCTATAAAGAGTGATAAAGCCTGTTTCAGTAAAGCAGTATCAAACTGCGGATAATATGAAATATATTTTTGTTCAAAGACGGAAGGTTTTTGT
The DNA here is from genome assembly GCA_003934925.1 of Epsilonproteobacteria bacterium (ex Lamellibrachia satsuma). Taxonomy (GTDB): domain Bacteria; phylum Campylobacterota; class Campylobacteria; order Campylobacterales; family Sulfurovaceae; genus Sulfurovum. The sequence goes on along the minus strand of JQIX01000051.1, from coordinate 16,092 downwards.
GTTTTGAATACATAGCGATAAACTCTTTTTTTTGCTGAAAAACGTGCATGAAAATCATGTGAAGATTTAGTGATATGTTTGAACTGTATCTGGGTCAGTTTTCTGTTAAGGTTCTGTTTGAGTTTATCAAGATCGGTCCAAAATTCCGGTAGATCAAAATGTATCACTTGACCCGTTGCATGTACACCGGCATCAGTACGCCCGCTACCCGTAATAGATGATTCTATCTGCAGGGAATGCAAAGCCTTTTCTATACTGTGCGTTACAGTTCTGTTTGTAGTGGTTTGTTTCTGGAAACCCTGATAAGCACTTCCATCATAGGTGATAACTGCTTTTACACGCATAGAAAAGCATCCATTAAAAATATCTTGCTACACGTCGTGCAAAAATCCACCTGCCAAGAAAGAATACTAAGGCAACCATGAACCCCAAGATCAGAAAATTTCCCCATTTTTCCAATGAAGAAGCCAATAGGTAGAGCGAAATAGCAGTTATAAAGATAACAATAAATGAATGGTTCGCCTGATAGCGGGGATTGATCATAGTAAAAGATGCGATGAGATAAACTGAAAGCAAAGGAATCAGGCTTATAAAAATAAAAAAGAGGACTCTATGCATCATTTTTATATCTTCTTTAGCCTTGCTCCAATATGTGAAGATATTTTTAAAATGAAAACCTTTCTTTTTGCTGGTATCATATACTTCAAGGGTCTTATATTCTGCCTGCCGTAATTTTGATTTTGCGTATGTATATCCATATCCATTATTGAGTAAAAGAGAAGTAGTAGCCTTTTTTTTATTTAGTTTTCCATTTTGTGAAGAAAAGAATTGCTCTTCATTTTTACCTGTTCTGTTATAAATAACAATATCATTAAAAATATTATTTTTTTTCTCTTTTACATAGATGTAGTAATTCCCAAATTTCTGACCTAATTTTCCCGGTACAATATTAAGTGTCGCTTCATTTTTTTTATGTTCCTTAAATGATTGATAGTATTGTTTGCTCAGGGGCATTGCCAAGAAAGAGATCGAAGCTAACAGTAAAGAAAAAAGTATGCCAAGCAGCAATAGGCTTCTAAGTACTTTATTTGATTTCAGTCCCAAGGCATAAAGTGCAATAAGAGCATTATCCTGTGAGAGTTTCATTAGTACATTGCCTAAAGCTGCAATAAAGGAGAGTGGTAAAGTATAAAAAACAATATCTGGAACATAGTAGGAATACAATGTGATCAATTCGCTGAAACTGATTTGTATTTTTGCTGTTAGTGAAGATATTTTAACAAGGTACACTAGTGAGATGATGAGAAAAAAGGGTAGAAATATAGTTAAAAAGGCTTTAGTAAAGTTTGATGATATGTACCCTCTTACATTAACCATATAGGATAGTCTCCAAAAGTTGTATTGCCTGGGTATCGTAAATATAAACAATGAATGTAGCTAAAGCCAGAAAAGGAACAAAGGGAACACCTGTTTTACGCTTGATAAGCGAGGGTACAATAGCTAAAAGAGCTGAAAGAAAAATAGCGACAAAGAAATTTGGAAATCCAAGTAAGGCACCCATGGTCCCTGCGACAATGACATCAGCTCCACCCATTGCCTGTTTTCTTGCGATAAAAGAGGAGAGAAGACCTATAAGATAGAGCCCTCCGGCAGCAATAGCTGCATACATGAGTGCATGCAAAAAGTCCGGCTGAACAAGAGCAAAAACAAGGGCAGCAAAATTTACGTTATCTGGTACAGCCATATATTTGAAGTCTATTATGACCAAAGCAAGGAGTGCGGCAAAGGAGCCTGCAACGAACGGGAGATACCATACAAGGCCCAGTTTAAAATAAAGTACTACGAAGATAATACCTGTAAGGAACTCAACCATAGGGTACTGTTTGGCAATAGGCTCTTTGCAAAATGCACACTTCCCTCTTAAAAATAACCATGAAAGGATCGGAATATTGTGGTACCATTTGAGACTACTTTGGCAACTTTGGCATTTGGATGCAGGGAAGACTATGCTTTCGCCTTTTGGTATGCGATAGATGACTACATTCAGAAATGAACCTATCATAATTCCAAAAATAAATACAAGGATGGTTATTTCCATCATTAAACACCTCCGAAGCGTCGGGTACGCTTTGTGAAATTTTTTATAATTTTTTCTAATTCATTTACTGTAAAATCAGGCCAAAGTGTAGGGGTAAAATAAAACTCAGCGTAACTTAATTGCCATAGAAGGAAATTGGAGATACGCATTTCTCCACTGGTACGGATAAGAAGATCAATATCACTGTAGGGTGTCTGCAATGCCGAAGAGATCTCATCTTCGGTTACCCTTGTTTTGCCTTCACTCATCAGCTTGTTCACGGCAGCTGTAATCTCTGCACGCCCCCCGTAATTCAGTGCCAATACCTGAATAAGGTCGGTATTGTTCTTCGTAAGCTCCTGTGTATCGGAAATACGTTTTTGTAAAGGTTTTGAAAAGCGTGTCAAGTCTCCAATAGCTTGAAAACGGATGTTATGTTCCTTATAGGTATCTAATTCTTCTTTTAAATATTTGTCCAGCATTTTCATAAGAAATTCAACTTCAAGTTTGGGACGTTTCCAGTTTTCTGTACTAAAGGCATAAAATGTAGTTGATTCAATGCTTGGATGATCTGCACAGAATGTAGTAATGTCACGGATGATTTCTATCCCTTTTTCATGTCCCTTTGTACGCTTTAAACCACGCTGTTTTGCCCATCTTCCATTGCCATCCATAATAATAGCAAGATGTTTAAGAGAAGAGTCACTCATGCAAAAGACCTTTGGCCTGAGTCAATATTTTTTCAGAAAGTGTAAGTTTATCAGCTTTCCCCAACTCGGTTCGAGCTTCTTTACTAATAAAGGTAATTTTATTCTGGGATGTTCCAAAGCTGTTGCTGTCCTGAAGCAGATTATAGCAAACTGCATCTACCTTTTTTTTCTCAAGAAGCGTTATAGCATTTTCCAAACCTTTTTGGCTATCCATTTCTGCTTTAAATGCAACTGTTTTAATGCCATCTTTGCGTAGAAAACTTAAGATATCGGGCGTTTGCACAAGTTCCAGGTTCCAATTTTCTCCAATAGATGATTTTTTTAACTTACCGGATTGTGGATACTTCGGTCTAAAGTCAGATACAGCGGCCACCATAAAGAGGTAGGGCTCTTTTTGTATGAGATGAACAGATTCGCTGCTATTCATAGAAGCTTTACTCATCTTTCCTTTTTTTGCGACCCTGATGGCATCCTGTGTATAGTCTAAAAGCTCTTGAGCATCTTCTACATCTATGGTATAAAGGCTTTGTGGCAGACCCTCATTCCCCATCGTGGTGATATAGCAGACATCTGCACCTTTAAGATAAAGAGAAAGACAAAGTGATTTTGCCATTTTGCCTGAAGAAAAGTTGCTGATATAGCGTACTTCATCTATCTTTTCACGTGTGCCGCCACCAGTGACTACGATACGTCTGTCTTTCCAGAAATCCTCTTCCAAAAGTACTTTTGCTGTTTCAAAGAATATTTCTGTAATCTCTGCCAATGCACCGCTTCCTACATCACCGCAGGCTAAAAGTTTCTCCTGGGGTTCAATGACCGTGTAGTCATTCACCCTCAGCATTTTCAGTGATCCAGCTGTGTAGTGATTTTGAAGCATTTGCGTATTTGCTGCAGGTGCTACAAGCATAGGCCCGCCATAAGCAAGTGCAACTTGTGTCAGGATATTGTCAGCGATACCCTTACTTAGTTTATTTAGAGTGTTCGCTGTTGCAGGAGCTATGACAAAGGCATCACATTTTTTCCCTATCTCTATATGGTTAAGCTCGGAACTCCAACTTTCGGAATTTTCTGTGAGAACAGGATTTCTGGTGAGTGCTTCAAACGTCAGTGCCGAGACAAAACGTTCGCTACTCGGTGTCATAACCACATGTACCTGGGCACCTGCCTTGATGAACAGTCGTGCAAGGTCGCAGGCTTTATAGGCAGAGATACTTCCAGTTACCCCAAGAAGAACAGATTTTCCGTTTAAATTTATTTGCATATTATTTGACTCCTTTGTGCTCATCACTTTCTATGCGGAAAAATTTATAAAAAAAGTTTTTAACAATTTTCATAGGTACTCTTGAGATGGCAAGTTCACCTCTGGCGATATTTTTATTGACAGTGGTCCCCGCAGCAATGATCACGTCATCCTCTACGGTAACCGGTGCCACAAGTTGCGTATCGGAACCTACAAAGACATTTTTGCCGATACGGGTCTTATATTTGTTCTTCCCGTCATAGTTACAGGTGATGACACCTGCACCGATATTTGAGCCTTCATCTATACTTGCATCTCCAATATATGCCAGATGGCCTGCTTTTACACCGGTAAGTGTAGATTTCTTCACTTCCACGAAGTTGCCGATATGTGTATCAATGAGTGTTGAATCTGGTCTTACTCTTCCCATAGGGCCCACATCAGAATTCTCGATATAAGAATTCTCGATCACGGAATGGGTTTTGATATGTGAAGCGATGATCCTGCTTTCTCCCTGTATGCTCACACCGCTTTCCAGTATACATTCACCTATAAAGGCGGCTCTACAGTCTATATAAATGGTTTGGGGCAGATGCATCGTTACTCCGGCTTTCATCCATTCTGTTCTGATACGCGTTTGCATGATCTCTTCTGCATGTGCAAGATCAAGTTTGGAATTCACCCCCTTGAACTCTTCTTCCTGTACCATGACCGGATGTACGGTCTTGTTTTCATGCACAGCCATCTTGATAATATCGGTGAGATAATATTCTGCCTGGGCATTGTCATTGCTTAGAGCAGGGATATAGCGTTCAAGAAGTGCTTTTTTTACACAGTAGACACCTGCATTGACGGTCTTGATCTCTTTTTGGGCGGGGATACAGTCTTTCTCTTCTACAATTTCATGTACTTTACCATCCAGGATCACGACACGTCCATAGCCACAGGGACTATCAAGATGTATGACTGACATATTGATATCTGCCTCCCCTTCTATAAGCGCATGTAGAGAATCTTTTGTAACCAGAGGCATATCTCCATTGAGGATCAGTACTTTGTCATGTTTGGCCTCGATACCTTTCATGGCACCGCCTGTACCGGGGAATTGTTCTGCATCCTGCATATGAAAATGAATACCCTTGTAGACTTTTTCTATCTCTTTTTGGATACGTTCTGCCTGATGGTAGAGTACGACTGTAATATCATCAGAGACATCCTTTGCAGCATCTATGGCATGGAACAGCATAGGCTTTCCAGAGATCTTATGAAGCACTTTTGGTGTTCCTGACTTCATTCTTGTACCTTGGCCTGCGGCAAGTATCACAACACTTATAGACATTCTTGCAACCTTTACGATAAAATACGAAAAAATATTTAATTATTGTGATTATATCTAATTGAAATTAAGTGAGTGATAATATGGTATGTAAACATTTTGGATCTTGCGGTTCCTGCGGGCTTTATGCGCTAAATTATATAGAGCAATTGGATCGTAAAGAAGAGAGGGTGAGTGAGCTTTTGGCTCCTTTTTATCAAGAGGTCCTGGAAGTATTTGATTCTACCGACTCGCATTACCGTGCCCGGGCGGAATTTCGTATTTGGCATGAGGGGGACATATGTAATTATGCCATGGGGAATATCGAGAAAAAAGGTGCCATTAATATAGAAGAGTGTCCCAAGGTCATAGAACCGATAGAAAAAAGAATGTGGAAGCTTCGCGATAAGATCAATACTTCTCCTGAAGTATTGAAGCAGCGCCTTTTTGCCGTGGAATTTTTGGCAACCACTACGGATGAATGTCTTATTACAATGCTTTACCACAGAAAGCTGGATGACGTATGGAGTGCTGAAGCTAAAATGCTTGAGTCTGAATTGAACTGTAAGATCATGGGAAGAAGCCGTAAACAAAAAGTGATCCTGTCTGATGAATTTGTGACTGAAAAGCTGGATATTGACGGGAAAATGTTCACTTATGTTCAGTATGAAAGCGGATTTACCCAGCCAAATCCGGCTGTCAATGTCAAGATGATAGAATGGGCGATCAGGCAGGCCAAGAAAGTTAGTAATGAAAAGGTAGGGTATGGGGATTTTCTGGAGAGTTACTGCGGATTGGGTAACTTTACACTGCCGCTTTCGCATTATTTTGAGAAGGTTTTAGCTACGGAAATAAGCAAACGCTCGATCCATGCGGCACTTGAAAACTGCAAACTCAATGGTGTAGAGAACATCACTTTTGCAAGACTGGCTTCCGAAGAGATGACAGAGGCGCTTCAGGGAACAAGAGAGTTCAACAGATTAAAAGACATTGACTTGAAAGCGTATAATTTCAGTACCGTATTGGTTGATCCTCCACGTGCAGGACTGGATGAAGGGACCATGGCACTCATTTCAAACATTGAGAACATCATCTATATCTCCTGCAACCCCGAAACACTGGCACGTGACCTGAAAACACTGACAAAGACACATAGTGTTGTAGAAGCTGCTATGTATGATCAGTTCCCACATACAGAACATGTGGAGAGTGGAGTATTTTTACAGAAAAAGTAGATTAACTCATCAACTTTCTATGCTCAACCATAGAGCAGAAGTTCTGTACCACTTTCATACCCGCATCTTTGGCTTTTTGTGCCGCATCATTGTTTACAAGTCCAACTTGCCCCCAAAACACTTTGACATCTCCTCTGGCTATGCAGGCATCTGCTATGGCATCGAAGGCAGCAGGTTTTCTAAAGATATCTACCATATCTATCTCAAAAGGGATCTCTGCCAGTGAACGGTAGACCTTTTCACCTAAAATGGTCTCTCCTTTAGGGTAAACCGGAACAATTTTGTAACCGACACTTTGAAGATAGCGTGCTACACGGTTGCTGGCCTTACTTTCATCTGGGGAGAGCCCAAGTACAGCAATGGTTTTAACCATATTAAATATCTCCCGCATCTCTTCTTTGTTACTGTTGACTGTTGGAAATTCACACTCCATGATTTATCCTTCTTTTGGGTATAATTCCCCAATTATTACGCAGGAAAGATAATGTTAGACTTAAAGAACATAGAAAAAGCCTATGAAAGAGTGAAAAATGTAGTGCACCATACGCCTTTTTCCTATGCACCTATTTTGAGCCAGATGAGTGGCTATGAAGTGTATTTGAAAAAAGAGAACCTTCAGCGTACGGGAGCCTTCAAACTCAGAGGTGCTTTTAATAAGATCGCAACACTGGTTGAGAACGGGAAGAAAGGCGGAGTAGTCGCTGCAAGCGCAGGGAACCATGCACAGGGAGTAGCCTTTTCCGCCAAATATTTCGGGATTGATGCAACCATTGTTATGCCGGAATCCACACCTCTTACCAAAGTACAGGGTGTCAAAGAATTCGGTGCTACGGTCATTCTTCAGGGCAGTAACTATGATGAAGCCTATGCTTATGCCGTTACCTTTGCAAAAGAGAATCACTATGATTTTGTCCATCCTTTTACAGATGAGGAAGTCATGGCAGGACAGGGTACGATCACACTGGAAATGTTTGAAGAAGTGGAAGATCTCGATGCCATTGTAGTTCCTGTGGGCGGCGGAGGACTGATCTCCGGTATGTCAGTGGCAGCCAAAACACTGAACCCTGAGATTAAAATGATCGGTGTCTCGGCAGAGGGCGCACCGGCCATGAAGAACTCCTATGATGCGAAACAGCCGCTTGATACGACTTCAGTCCGGACCATTGCAGACGGGATCGCAGTACGTGATACTTCGCCTGTAACACTGGAATACATTTTAAAATATGTGGACAGTTTTGAAAATGTCTGTGACGATGAGATCGCTTCTGCCATCCTCTTCCTGCTGGAAAAGCAAAAAGTTTTGGTTGAAGGGGCCGGATCCGTCGGTGTGGCAGCATTGATACACGGAAAGATAGACCTGCCTGAAGGTTCCAAGATCGGTATCGTACTCAGCGGAGGGAACATAGATGTAACGATGCTTTCCCTTATTATCGAAAAAGGGCTGATGAAGTCGGCAAGAAAGATGAAGCTGATGGTGACATTGATAGACAAACCGGGTGCATTGCAGGCCTTTACGCAGATACTCACGGATGTGGATGCCAACATTGTGCAGATAGGATACGATAGAACTTCCATAGATCTTGAATTCGGAGATGCCCATGTTTCCGTGGCCCTGGAAACAAAAGGAGAAGAGCATCAGGAACAGATACGCCAGAAGTTAAAAGAGGGTGGTTTTTCCTTTAAAGAAGAGCATTAATTTGTAGCGTGGGTTGGAAAACCCACGCTACATATGGAGAAATAAATGATAGCTATAGATCTGGGATCAAATACTTTACGTGTACTGGAATATGATTGTGACAGTGTAAAGCCCATAGCCGAGTATGAAAAGATCGTTAAAACGGCAGATGGTCTGGGTGAGACAGGGATCATCAACGACGCAGCACTACAGCGGGTGATCGATGCGATCAAAGAGGCACAGGAAAGGATCGGTTTTTCAGGGCAGAAGGTACGTGCTGTAACAACTGAGGCAGTACGTAGTGCTTCCAATACCAAAGAGGTTTTAGAGCAAATCGCCCAACAGACAGGCATACATTTTGAAGTGATCGATGGAGAAGAGGAAGCAAAACTGACGCTTCTCGCAGTTAAACATAGACTGGATAAACTGCACTTTGCTTCAGATTCCTTTGTATTGGTCGATATGGGAGGCGGTTCAACAGAGCTTATTTTCCATTATCCAAACGAGACTGTTTCTAAAAGTTTCCCTATCGGTATCGTAACGGTCGCCCAGAGCTATGCTGATCTTGAAAGTATTCAAAAAGAACTTCCCAAAAAGATGTTAGAGATGCAAATGTTCTGTACAGAAATATATGCAACCAGGGGTAAAGTAAATGCTTTTGTTGCTACGGCCGGTACACCTACAACAGTTGCAGCCATGAAACTGGGACAGACCTATGAAACCTATGATGCAAAAAAGATCAATGGTACTTCACTCAAGGTATCTGAACTGGACCTTTATTTGAAAAAGTTGCTTGCCATGCCTTTAGATAAGAGAGAAGTTGCAGTAGGTACAGGCAGGAGTGATCTTATCGAAGCGGGGATACTCATCTTTAAACAACTTTATGCCATTGTAGAATTTGAGAATTGTGTGGTCATAGATGATGGACTGCGTGAAGGGGTAGCTTTGGAAGCATGCCGTTAAAATACCTACACTAACCAGATCAAAAAAAGAAGAAATATGCAGAAAGAAAGTCCAATATCATAGGTTGGAAGAAACCTATTGGTTAGTGTAGTCATTTAGAGGTGTTTTCTTTAGTATATTACAAGGGGGGGAATACTAAATCACCTCTTATCGAAAGTATAGTAGAAGAGTCTGTCAAACTATGTCAAAATGAAAATTTTTTTAATTATTTCGTATATAAAATATATCCTACTCCGTAATTGCTTTTTATACTCTCTTTTGGAAGTTTATGACGAAGCCGTTTCATAAGGGATGTAATGGCATTTGAAGAAAAGTCACGTTCGGGTTGGTCTTCGTATAAATAATTGTAAATGTCAATAGCAGAAACAGTTTGATCTGCTTTGCTGCATAAAAGTTCAAGTACTTTTCGCTCTTTTTGTTTTAGTTCAATTTCCTGTTTATCATGAAACAATTTCTTTTTTGTCTTATCCCAGTAAAATGTTTCTTTAAGATAAAGATGATTCTTTTTTTCTCTTAGTTCATCCACGATCGAAAAAAGCAATTCTTTGAGTTGATCGCTTTGCACAGGTTTTACCAGATATTTTACCAAATGCAATTCTATGGCCTTCAAAAGTTTTTCTTTATCAGAATGTGCAGTAGTAATGATGATCTTTGTCTCTTTGTCTCCTTTTCGGATTTTTTCTATCATGGAAAGGCCGTCAAGATGAGGCATATGAATATCTGCTATGATAATATCAGGTTTTTCTCTTTCATAGGTCCGGTAGGCAGATAAACCATCCTTCTCAGCATAGATATGTTCAAAAAAGAGCTGTAGGTACTCTATCATAGAATGTAGTAATTTTTCTTCATCTTCCGCAATAAGTATTGAAATGTCACTGATTTTTGTATTATCCATTTACTTTCTCCATCGTTATGCTGAATACTGCACCTTTTTGTGTATTTTCTGCCTTCAAAATACCACCCATATTCTTCTCAATGATCATTTTAGAGATGTAAAGTCCAAGGCCTGTCCCCATGGATTTATGTTTGGTAGTAAAATAAGGATCAAAGATACGATGTATATTCTCTTTTTTAATGCCTCCTCCATTGTCATTTATAGCAAGAATCACACTGTCCTGGGTTTGTGATAAAAGCATATTGATAGAAGGATCTTTTATTTTTCTATGAATGAGAATATCTTTGGCATTGGTTAAAATAGAGACTACCACCTGTGTGTACTCGTTCATATAGCCACTGACATAGGAAGGGTCACAAGTTTGAAAATGAATCTCTATACCGGCTTTGTTTAGTATCGGGCGCATAATGGTCAAAGCATGCTCAACGACATCTGAAACAGAAAAGTTCGTCTTCTTTTTTTCCGGATGATAGAAACGCATAAAATCATCGATGGTCTTCGACATATACTGAATGTTGTTCTCCATCTCTCCCAGTTTTGACATGAGTTCTGAGTCTTCTAGAATTTCCCTTTGGCTTTTTTCCTTGAGGATAGAGATAATGGTATTGTTAATAGCCAAAGGTTGACGCCACTGGTGTGCAATATTCCCTATCATTTCACCCATATCCGCCATTTTGGCTTTCTGAAAAAGAAACTCCTCCTTTTCTTTGAGTTGCTTGAGAGAGGAGACAAGGGCAAGATCTTTTTGTTTTAGTGCCTCGATAGTATAGAGCAGCTCATCGCGATACCCCTTTTCAATATAGAGTCCACACTCCAATGCTTTCATTTGGGTAATAAGCGGAGCGATCTTATCTTTCTTTATAATGGAACCATGTTGGGGTGCAATGAGGTTCATATCCAATGCTTCTATTTTGTTAAGAGCATAGTTGAAAATATCTCTGCTTGGCATATATTCAGCATGAAACTGTTTTGCCTTTTCAAAATAGTCCTCTCCGGCAAAGAACTCCCAGGATTCTTCTATCCCTCCAAATATATCACCGGATAAAAGTGTTTTTGTCTTTGGTTCATATGTAACAAAGGCTCCTGGTGAATGGCAATATGGAGTGGTTAAGAATTGCAGATCCAGGTTTCTGCACTGTAGTTTGTATTGGTGTTTATCTATTTCATAGTATTCTGATCGGATCAAATAATGTTTGATCAGAGGTACCATACGGCTGTGTGTAATGATCTGCAGGTCTTTGCGGTTTATAAGCTTTTCCATTTCAGGTGCAGATGCTGCCAGGTCAGGATCTTGATGATGCAAGATAATATATTTTATATTATTCATGGAACTGATAGAATTGATCTTCTTTACGACTGCATCGAACTCAAGCATGGAACCAGGGTCGACCAGAATAGATTCATTTCCATTTTTGATGAAGTAAGGGTGACATTGGAAAGGATCATTTTCCAGATACATGCCGACCCAGTAAATATTTTTTGCTATCTCTATAGCCTGTGTGAAATCCATAGGGATAGTATAGTTAAAAAGATGTCACTTTTTCATGATTTCAATCAAGAAAAAGGAGTGTGTTTCTCTTATTTTAATACTGAAACATATTACCTCTAATCTTATTTTGATATAATCAGAAAAAATATTATGGAGTGTAAACCATGCAGATGAGTGGTGCACAAATGGTGTGTGAAGCAATTATTGCGGAGGGTGTGAAGACCGTATTTGGTTATCCCGGCGGTGCGATCATGCATGTTTATGATGAAATTTACAAGCAGGATGGATTTGAACATATACTCAACCGGCATGAACAGGCAGCCGTTCATGCCGCAGATGGATATGCAAGAGCTACGGGCGAAGTAGGGGTTGCAATGGTGACCAGTGGACCGGGTTTTACCAATGCAGTTACCGGTCTTGCAACAGCTTATATGGACTCGATCCCACTGGTTGTTATCTCAGGACAGGTACCACTGAGTCTCATTGGAACGGATGGTTTTCAGGAAATAGATGCTGTAGGTATTTCAAGACCATGTACGAAGCATAACTTTTTAGTCCGTACACTTGAAGAATTGCCTCGTGTACTTAAAGAAGCATTCTATATTGCCCGCAGCGGAAGGCCAGGACCCGTACTTGTGGATATCCCTAAAGATATTACAGTGGACATCGGTAAATTTGTTTATCCTGATTCTGTGGATATTCCTAGTTATAAACCGACGTATAAAGGGAATAAACGGCAGATAGAAAAAGCTGTTGAAGCGATCAAAACAGCAAAAAAACCTTTACTTTATATTGGTGGCGGGGTTGTGCTTTCAAATGCTTCCGATCTTGTACGAAAGTTGGCAGAGAAAACACAGATACCGGCAGTTGAAACATTGATGGCAAGAGGGGTTATGGGTGCAAAAAACCCACTTCTTCTTGGTATGCTCGGCATGCATGGTAACTATGCATCCAACATGGCGATGTCTGAAACAGACCTGGTCATCTCTCTTGGAGCCAGATTTGATGACAGGGTAACAGGTAAACTTTCGGAGTTTGCAAAATATGCCGATATCATTCATGTAGATATAGATGCGGCAAATATCGGCAAATTGGTAGATGTAGACTATCCTATTGTTGGAGATATAACGCAGGTACTTGAAAAAATGGCTCCTCTGCTTGATGATGTAGATACAGACAGATATAACGCATGGAGAGAGATACTTAAACGTTATAATGAACTTCATCCTCAATCTTATGTAGATTCAGATAAAGTGATCAAGCCTCAATGGGTGATTGAGCGTATCGGTGAATTGGCGGGTGAAGATGCTATTATTACTTCAGATGTGGGGCAGCATCAAATGTGGGCAGCACAGCACTACCCCTTTGACAGGCCGCGTCAATGGATAAGCTCTGGGGGGCTTGGTACTATGGGCTTTGGTTTTCCGGCAGCTATTGGTGTAAAAAGGGCGTTCCCTGAGAAAACAGTTATCAATATTACGGGTGACGGTTCGATCTTGATGAATATGCAAGAGTTGGTTACCGCTGCTGAGTATGAAATTCCGGTCATTAATGTTATTTTGAATAACCATTTTCTTGGTATGGTAAGACAATGGCAGACCTTTTTTTATGAGAAACGTTATTCTGAAACAGATCTGACCTTCCAGCCAAACTTTAAAGCTTTAGCTGAAGCATGTGGGGGGATCGGTTATGATGTTGAAACGAAGGAAGAGTTCGATGCAGCGTTGCAAGACGCTATCAAACAGGATAAAGTCTGTTTCATGAATGTATCTACCAACCGTTTTGAAAATGTACTTCCTATGGTTCCATCAGGAGGGGCATTGTTCAATATGATGCTGCCTTCAACAACTGAAAATAACGGGGAGGTGGAGTAATGGCTGAATTTACAAATGAAAGACGGGTTATTTCTGTGATCGTTATGAATGAAAGTTCTGTACTTGCACGTGTTACAGCACTTTTCGCCGGTCGTGGATATAATATAGAGTCATTGACGGTGGCACCTATCCCTAGCAGCAATATGTCACATATTACCATCGCAACAAATGGTTCAGCCAAAGTGATGGAGCAGATCACAAAACAATTACATAAGCTTATCCCTGTTTATAAAGTTATTGAGCATGAAGAGATGGTTGAAAAAGAGATGGTCCTTGTAAAATTCCCTATTGCTGAAAATCTCAGTGATATATCAGCATTATGTGCAACCTATAATGGCGGTATTGTTAATGTGGGGACAGAGATGGTTATTGCGCAAGTTGCCGACGAGCCAAAACGTATTAAACATTTTATCGAAGCGGCACAACGTTATAATCCGTGCGAGATAGTACGTGGCGGTGTCGTAGCTATTGAAAGATAATATTTTATATCTGGGTACCCACAAGGGATTGCCCCTACATTTCATTTTATGATGCAGGGGTACCTCTTGCGGATACCCTTTTAACTAAAGGAATTTCCTTATGACCTACAAACTTTCCCAAATCACAAAAGATATCGGTTTAGACTTTCAAGGCAGTGATACTGAAATAAATGGTATTCACACACTTAGTGAAGCAAGCTCTACACAACTTAGTTTTTTTAATTCAGCCAAATATTTGGACCAACTGCCGCAGACAAAAGCTGCGGCAGTTTTGATAGAAGATAAATATGCCCATTTATTACCCTCGACAACGATCGCATTGATTACAGATGAGCCTTATCTGAAATTGGCATTGTCTTCCAAATTCTTTGCGCACAAGCTGGAAAGCAAAGGTAGACATCCTGCTATGGGAAAAGGATGCGATATAGACAAGCGGGTGCGTTTTGGCAAGAATGTCATACTGGGTGATCATGTGACAATATTGGCAGGTTGTTATATTGGAGATAATGTAACGGTAGGTTCAAATACTTTGCTGCATCCCAATGTAACACTCTATCATGGAACGCAGTTGGGTGAGAGATGTATTGTTCACAGTGGTACAGTTGTTGGATGTGATGGATATGGATTTGCGCATACCAGGCAGGGGGAACATGTCAAAATATATCAAAATGGCAATGTAATTATAGAGGATGATGTAGAAGTAGGAGCAAATTGTACTATAGACAGAGCGGTATTTGGTACGACATATATCCGCAAAGGTACAAAACTGGATAATCTTATACAAATTGCACATAATTGTGACATAGGAGAACATACACTTTGTGCTGCACAAGTAGGACTCGCAGGTTCTACTACTTTAGGCAGGAATGTTGTAATGGGTGGACAAAGTGCTACAGCAGGGCATCTGGAAGTAGGTGCCTTTACAACCATTGCGGGTAAGGGGGGAGTGACTAAATCACTGGAAGGTGGGAAAACCTATGCAGGTTTTCCTGCCATTGAAATTAAGCTATGGCGTAAAATGCAGGCAGCACTTATGAGATTGGTAAAAAACCGTTAATTTTTATGATATAATTAATTTTTATATTAAAGGATACATGATGAGCGGAACAGTAACTACAATTGAAGAAATAACGTTAAGCAGTGCAAAAGATGGCAAAATCACTGTAGCAACAGTAGAAGAGCCATATGGAAAAAACAGTGAAAGTATAGCAAGTATCGGTATCTCCCTTCAGGGTGGAACCGGAGAACCTGATTGGAAGGTGCATATTCCAAAAGCTAATATTGATGCAGTGATTGCTGCTCTACAAGAAGCGAAAAAAAGGCTTTAGCTTTAAAGGCTGCTGCGTCTGATCATTGTCTGATCATTCGGCAGCAACCATCTCCTTGTATTGTGCCAGAGCTTTGTTCATGGCATCTCTGTCAGGAATTTTTCTCCCTGCAATATATCCGGTAATATTTCCATTATCATCAAACTTTGGCTTGATCCATACTACTACAAGATAGTATTTCCCTTCAGACGTCATGTTTTTAACATAACCTTCCCAGTAATTTCCTGCCTTGATCGTTTCCCACATACCTTTAAAAGCAGCTTTTGGCATATCAGGATGTCTGTTGATGCTGTGAGGTGAGCCGATCAATTCTTCTTTTGTATAGCCTGTTAGCTCCCTAAATTTACGGTTGGCATAAGTAATAATACCGGCAGGATCAGTTTCCGTGATCATCACGCCTCCATCAAAGGGTACTTCTTCATCGATTGGATCAGGCTTTGTAATTGATTTACCGGTAATAATGTTTTTGATAGTTTGTCCCATATAGATCTCCATTCTCTTTTAAAAGATTCAAGCATTGGAAGTTCAGTAGTGCAGGTAAAACCTGAGAAAGGTTATACCTGCTAATGCAATTAGGCAGTTTGGCAATCTTCTATAAGACCCATCACTTTCTGTCCCCACTTCACAATGAGTTTAGCTTTTACAATTTATATATTTTGTAACTTAACTTTCGCACCTAAATAGTCAACCCTGAAAAACCCACTTTCAACTAAATTGACTATTCTATACCATCTATTCTACCACAATCTTAAAAGTATCAGATAAAGGTCAGCATATTTTCCTCTCTGATCTCTCTCAATTTGTGTCAATAA
>JQIX01000003.1 GCA_003934925.1 Epsilonproteobacteria bacterium (ex Lamellibrachia satsuma) | reverse complement strand
CATACACTGGCAATAGCCATGCAGGTCTTTATCTCTATACTTGATGAAATAGCTAAAATTGAAGAAGTAGTCAATAGGAATGAGGATTTAGTGAGTATTATCACTGTGTTGCAGGATGTCACTCAGAAAATGCTTGGGTTTAGGTGCGAAAGTTAAGTAAGTATCATTTAATGAGTAACTTAACAAAGTTTTTTAATGGTGGTGTACACGGTAAAGAATTAATGAAAAATTTAGATGATGCTATAGCCTGGGAAAACGAAACTGTATCTAATCATTCCCCTTGTAGTGTCAAAAATAATGAAAAAGTTGCGAGACAGATTCATTCTCCTATCCATGTAATGGAAACAAATCCTAATCAATTAACTAATCTTGCATTTGAGGATATGATTAATAAAGGATTATCTATTAATCGACTTAAATATGCCATTAGCAAAGATGATCTTCATAAACGTGGTAGAGAAAAAGCAGCAAGAGATCGAAAAGGTAGTTCAACAAGAAAAGCAAAGCCCGACAGAAAGTATTTTGGTTTAGCATTTGCTAATGTTATTGACATCAGAAGTGTAGTCGAAAATGATAAACGATGCTTTGTAATCTATGATACTTCTTCCGTATCTTGTCCAAGCCACGCTGATCTTTACTGTATCATAAATGACTGTAGAAACGAAATGGTAAAAACTAGACAAGCACGTAAACTACAAAAAATATTTTCTACAATTGAAAAAGATCCAAACCAAGAAATAAATACAAGTGAGAAATAAAAACAGTATGATATTTTAGGGGCTATTTTATACTATGGGACTTACCTTATAGTCCTTATTTAAGTTATCTTCAATTCCCCTCATCTTAATAAATTGATAGTGAAAAATCATATTTACTTTAATCGAATAAATACTTTTTCAAAAAATATTTTTGCAAGATTTTCTAATCTAGTAACTATAACTTGTGGTCTATGAAAATCTCTTCCTAAATCATCAGTTATTTTTATTTCAAATTCCTTGATTGTATCACCACGTTCTTTATTAACAATAGAATAACTTCCATCTTCTTTCTCTTGCAATAAAACAGCAAGTGATTTAAACTCTATATGAGAACGGGCCATTCTTGGATAAATAGCTCCGATTAATATTTCTTCTTCTAGTGCTACATCTCCTGCACTCACAATATTGATCATCTTTGTAGTTTGTGCTTTTGCTTTCCCTGTATCTATACTATAATGGGTATAACAAGCTAGTGTTCTTGAGTGAAAATTAATATCTATTGTAAATGTTTGTGAAGGGTTGTCACTTACAAAAAATGTTGAACTTATTATCCTGTTTTTTTCAAGCATTTTTTCAAGAACTTCTTCTCTTGGCTTTTTATTTGTTTTTAAATTTATATGATACCCTGTAGCCTCTATAAGCTGTAGGCAAATATCTTTTTCTTCTTGTTTGTATGATTTAATAATTTCATTAATTAATGGTTTTGTTGATCTTTCTAAGAAATGAGTAGTAGCCTCATTCCATGATTTTTCCATACCTTCATAATTTTTCAAACCTTTATGCATTTTAAAATATCGTCTTAACTCTGATAATATATATACATGGTCACTATCTTCAATTACACCTGCTTTAAGTAATCTTCCTCCTGTTACAGATAGATAAATCCAAGACCAATGAAACAAATTGCATTTAATTCTCTTATTAACACTTGCGGGACTTTCATATGGAGTAGTGACTAGTTGATTTGAGATAGTAATAATATTTTCAATACCAATTTCTTTTCCATATTTAATATACCTAGCTATTTGCTCTGAATCAATATCATTATTTCCTATTTTTGATTCTACAAAACTTACCCATTCTATAACAGGGTTATTAATTCCACTTGTTAATACAATTAATCCATCAGGTCTATCATCACCACCATTACAGGGTATTTCTGTATATACATGCAATTGCATGTTTCTATTATTTATTTTTTTTATACCTATCTGATTAAATAATTCTTCCCTATATTCCTTGACAGCACTTAGTGAAGCCAAAAAAATTGATGTAGTTTGATTTTCATCGGTACTTTTGCCTATAGGAAATAAACTTGCCCTTTTTTTTTCAAGCTCTTCTGGACTATTAAAATTAAAAACTTGATAAAGTTCAGATAAGAATGGTTTGCTTTTAATACTTTTTAATTTAGCCATGAATCTCTCCCCAAGATAAATATATAATTAGTTTATTGGATTTATTCTTACTATATACTTGTGCTTGATAAAAATATCTAAATGATAATGTAATAATTAATGTTAAACAAGTAAAAGTTTGATTTAGTGTAATTATATGGACTTTTTTCTTCTGCTTGTGACTGTGATGTGACTAAAGGGCAAATTCTAAACCTTAAAGAAGCTATCAAGTAACGCTATTTAGGGGCATAGGTGAGTTTTGCGGGGGGTTTCTGGCAGAGAGGAAGGGATTCGAACCCTCGATGAGTTGCCCCATACACGAGTTCCAGTCGTGCGCCTTCGACCACTCGGCCACCTCTCTATAGTACTTATGTTAAAAACATGAGTGGATGTTTTACGTTAAAGTTGTGAAGTACCTCTTCCCAGATTACTGCGGCACACAGTAAAGAGAGGTGGGCTGCTATGTTCCCATCCTGACCCGTTGTCCCTCAGTACCATTGCACAGGTCTGAAAAGAGGCAAGCGGATTATAGCGAAATAGAATTAAAAAATCTATTAAAGTGTGAATTAAGGACCAAGAAAGGAAAAATGATTCATTTTCACAATCACCAATCACCAATCACCAATCACCAATCACCGCTACGCATCCTCTTCTTCAGCACTGATAACACTCCACTCATTGAACGGGAGTGCCTCAAAATGCAGTTTTTCTATGGAATACTCATATGCATTGGCTACGGTGACTATGGTTACTTTCCGGATACCGTACTTTTTGTAAAGCGAGAATTTGTTCTGTGACTTTACCCAGAGACTCTCTTCGCTCTCAAAAGGGGCAGGAATGATCAGTTCATTCTCTTTTGTGACATAGCCGTGGATACCCAGTGTCTCTACATCAATGTGGTGTTTCATAAGGGCGAGGGCTATCATAGTGTCAAATTGCATAATGAAAGGCTGGCCTATGGTGAGGTATTTGGCAAAGGCAAAATCGAACAGCAGCATCTTCTTTCCTGATTTCTGGTAGCGGTCATCGATGAAGAGTACGAGTTTTTCCCGGGTGAAAAGTTTCATGGTCCTGTAGAGCCAGTCTTTGGAGACTTTGAACTGCTCTTTGGCAAAACTGTAGACCTGATGAATGCTGAGATGTTTGGTGTGGTGCTGTGCCAGGATGATGAGCAGTTTCTGTTCGTTGACATCAAACGAGCTTTGCCAAAATGTTTTCATCGCCTGTATACTGTTTTTTTGGGAGCGTGCCAGTCCAGGGAGTGTTCCTGAACGCAGGAAATGGTTAAAACCTTTGCTCTGTGCTACACTGCTTTCGAATGCAAGGAACTCTTCATAATCCAGAGGGAAAAGTTCGACCGGCGTGAATGAAGTATCTGTCAGTCTGATACGCGAAAGAACGATGAGCCTTTCTACTTTGGGAAAAGAGGGGAAGTCCCCCTCTTCATAGTGGTCCAGAACAAGCAGGGTAATGCCCGTGCGGTCTATGAACTGCTGCAGGGTCAGTTCGGAAAGGGGATGGAAAACAAGGTTCGGGTCTTCCATGTCAATGTAGAGAGCAGTCTCGTCTTCCTCTTCTTCGAGCAGATCCAGAGCCATGGCGGTCTTACCGGCACCGCGCACCCCGAAGAGGTTGAGGCTTCCTTTGGGCGGAAGTTGACATTTTCTTGTGACATAATTGTCAATGACGGGATGATGATCCTGATAATATTCAAGCAGATCCATAGCCGTAACCTTTATATTCTTCCTTATAAAAAGGAAACATTTTTTCATATTGTAGCGTTTTTAGGCTAAATAGTATTGCACCTTTCAAAAAGTTTGGATATAATTCGCGTTCCTAAATTTATGTTAGAGGGTTCAAACCCTGTGTTTTAGGCACGTACTAACGAGTTCTTTTAAAGGTAAAATATGGAAAAAATAAGATTAAAGCTTAAAGCTTACGATCACAGAGTACTAGACAGATCAGTTGCTGCTATCGTTGATGCAGTTAAACGTACAGGTGCAGAGATTAGAGGGCCTATTCCAATGCCAACTAAACTTAAGCGTTATACGGTTCTTAAATCGCCACACGTAAACAAAGATTCACGTGAGCAGTTTGAGATCAGAATTCACGGAAGAATGATCGACATCGTTTCGGCTACTTCAGATACTATCGATTCACTTATGAAGTTGGATCTGGCACCTGAGATCGAAGTTGAAATCAGATCAATGGACAAGTAGGAGTAGAGAATGGAATTTATTGTAGAAAAAATTGGTATGAGCAGAACTGTTGATGTACCAAGTGTTCCAGTTACACTTCTTAAAGTCGTTGAAACGAAAGTTTGTGAAGTGAAAGAAGACGGGAAAGCACTTGTCGCATATAACTCAAGTAAAAAACTCAATAAGAGCATCGAAGGTCAGCAGACTAAGTTCGGCGTATCCAAAGAGTTCAACAAATTCATGACGATCGAAGTGGCTGAAGGTACTGAAGCGGGTGATCTTAACCCGGCAGCATTGGCTGAAGCAGCAGTGGTCAAAACTTCACTCAACACTAAGGGTAGAGGTTTCCAAGGTGGTATGAAGCGTCACGGATTTGGCGGTGGACCTGGTTCACACGGACACAGATTCGGTAGAAGAATCGGTTCGATCGGTAATGCCGAGTGGCCTGGACGTGTTCAAAAAGGTAAAAAAATGCCTGGACAATACGGTAACACAAAAACAACTGTAAAGAATGACGTAGTGTCATTTGATGCTGAAAACGGCATCCTAGTATTAAAAGGTTCAATTCCTGGTCATAATGGGGCTAGAGGATTGGTAAGGATAGTTAAATAATGAAAACAACAGTAATTAAAACAACAGACCTTCCAGCAGCATTTTTGGAAGTTCACCCGCATAACCTTTACCTTTACTGTAAAGCATATGCGTCTGGGCTTAGAGCAAACACTGCTCAGACCAAGAACAGATCTGCAGTAAGCGGTGGCGGTAAGAAACCATGGGCTCAAAAAGGTGGCGGACGTGCGAGAGCAGGTTCATTAAGATCTCCAATCTTTGTTGGCGGTGGTGTTGCATTCGGACCAAGCACGAACAAGAACTATGATCAGAAAGTAAACAAAAAGCAAAAGAAACTTGCACTTATGCATGCAGTAGCAGAAAAAGCGGCAAATGAAAAACTTTTTGTTGTTGACAATATCACAGTTGAGTCTGGCAAAACAAAAGATGCATTGGCATTCGTGAACGGTCTTGAGCAAAGAGATGTACTTGTAGTAAAAGAGATGATCGATGATAAGACTTTCTTAGCATTCAGAAATCTCCAGAACGCATACCTCGTTGAAGCAAATGAGCTTAACGCTTACCTTGCAGCTGCATATCACTCGATCGTGATCGAAAAAGCAGTATTTGATAAATTGACTAAAGAGGCTTAAGATGGCAGATATTACAGATATTAAATCAATTATGTATACAGAGAAGAGTTTGGCTCTTCAGGAAGAGGGTGTCATCGTAGTTCAAACAACTCCAAGAATGACTAAAAACGGTCTTAAAGAAGTCTTTAAAGAGTTCTTTGGGATCAATCCACTTAGAGTGAACTCAATGAGAGTGAACGGTAAAGTGAAAAGATTTAAAGGTATTGAAGGAAAAAGACCTGACTTGAAAAAATTCTATGTCAAGCTTCCTGAAGATGCAAAAATCGAAAGCTTAGCGGTATAAGGATAGAAGATGGCAATTAAAACATATAAACCAACCACACCTTCACGTCGTTATATGACAAACCTTGACAGCGGTGATATCACTGCTAAAGCAAGTGTTAGAGCTCTACTTAAGAATCTTCCAAGATCTGCAGGTAGAAACAGTAACGGTAGAATCACTTCTCGTCACAGAGAAGCAGGTGCTAAAAAACTTTATAGAATCATTGATTTTAAAAGAAACAAATTCGGTATCGAAGGTACTGTAGCAACAGTTGAGTACGATCCGTACAGAAACTGTAGAATCTGTCTTGTGAACTATGTTGACGGTGACAAAAGATATGTACTTCAACCAAAAGGCCTTAACGTAGGTGATAAGATCATGTCAGCAGAAGCTGATCTTGACATTAAAACCGGTAATGCAATGAAGTTGAAAAACATCCCTGTAGGTACATTGGTACACAATATTGAACTAAACCCGGGTCATGGTGGTCAGATCGCACGTTCAGCGGGCGGTTATGCTCAGATCATGGGTAGAGACGGTAAATATGTATCTCTCAGACTTCCATCTGGTGAAATGAGATATGTTCTTGGTGAGTGTTTAGCAACGATCGGTACTGTAGGTAACGAAGATTTTTCAAATATCGTTATCGGTAAAGCCGGTAGAAGCAGACACCTTGGTATCAGACCACAGACACGTGGTTCTGCGATGAACCCTATCGATCACCCTCATGGTGGTGGTGAAGGTAAAACGAATTCAGGTCGTCACCCGGTATCTCCTTGGGGTATGCCAACTAAGGGTTACAAGACTCGTAAGAAAAAAGCTAGTGATAAGTTAATTATCTCTAAGAGAAAAAAGTAAGGGGCTAAGATATGGCAAGATCGACAAAAAAAGGTCCATTCATCGATGGTCACCTAATGAAAAAAGTTTTGGCAGCAAAAGAAGCTGGTGATAAAAAACCAATTAAAACTTGGTCAAGAAGATCTGTGATCTTCCCTGAGTTCATTGGTTTAACAATTAATGTACACAACGGTAGACAATTTGTACCAGTATTCATTACTGAGAATCATGTAGGTTATAAATTGGGTGAATTTGCACCAACTAGAACATTTAAGGGCCATAAAGGTTCTGTTCAGAAGAAGGTAGGTTAATATGAGTAAAGCATTATTAAAATTCGTAAGAGTTTCTCCTACAAAAGCTAGACTTATTGCTAGAGAAGTTCAAGGGATGAACGCTGAACTTGCACTTGCAGCGTTAGAGTTTATGCCTAACAAAGCAGCGGGTATCGTTTCTAAAGTAATTGCATCAGCAGTTGCTAACGGTGACTTTGAACCAGAAGAAGTAGTCATTACTTCTTGTAGAGTTGATAAAGCAGCCGTAATGAAAAGATGGAGACCAAGAGCTAGAGGTACAGCTTCTAGAATCATTAAACCAACAGCGCACATTTTAGTAGAAGTTGGCGTAGCTGAAAAAACTGGGGAGGACGCATAATATGGGTCAAAAAGTAAATCCTATAGGTCTTAGACTTGGAATCAACAGAAACTGGGAATCAAGATGGTTCCCGGCAAAAGGTAGAGCAGTAAACTTTATCGCTGAAGATTACAAAATCAGAAAGTACCTTAAAAAAGAACTTTTCTATGCTGGTGTATCTAACATTATCATCGAAAGAACAGTGAAAAAACTAAGAGTTAACATCGTGACTGCACGTCCTGGTATCATCATCGGTAAAAAAGGTGCGGATATTGAGAAGCTCAAAGCAACACTTACCAAAATGCTTGGTAAAGATGTAGCGATCAACATTAAAGAAGAAAAACGTCCTCAAGCATCAGCTCAGCTTGCTGCTGAAAACGTTGCAACACAACTTGAAAGAAGGGTTGCATTTAGAAGAGCGATGAAAAAAGTGATCCAGGGAGCGCTTAAATCAGGTGCAAAAGGGATCAAGATCTCTGTAGCTGGTAGACTCGGTGGTGCTGAGATGGCAAGAACTGAGTGGTACCTGGAGGGAAGAGTTCCTCTTCATACACTTAGAGCAAAGATCGATTATGGTTTTGCAGAAGCACATACTACTTATGGGATCATCGGTATCAAAGTATGGATCTTCAAAGGTGAAGTTCTTGCAAAAGGTATCCAGGCGGAACCAAAAGAAGAGAAAAAAGGTGGCAGACGTCCATCTAGAAAAAGAGGTGAATAATCATGTTAATGCCTAAAAGAACCAAATGGAGAAAGCAGCAAAAAGGCCGTAATCGCGGTAAGTCTTTCAGAGGTAACAAGATTGAGTTCGGTGATATCGCGATCAAAGCGACTGAAGCTGGAAGAATCGATTCAAGACAGATCGAAGCAGCGCGTATTACTATGACAAGAAAGATCAGCAGAACAGGTAAGACCTGGATCAGAGTTTTCCCTGATAAGCCACTTACAGCCAAGCCACTTGAAACAAGAATGGGTAAAGGTAAAGGTGCTGTTGACAAATGGGTTATGAATATCAAGCCGGGAAGAATTATCTTTGAAATGGCAGGTGTTGAAGAAGAGCTTGCAAGAGCGGCACTCACACTAGCGATTCATAAAATGCCATTTAAGTGTAAAATCATCACTGCAAAGGATAGTCATGAATTATATTGATTTGAAAGATAAAAGCGAAGCAGAACTAGTTGCTATGCTTAAAGAGAAAAAACTTGAATTGTTTACATTGAATGCAAAGCAGAAGACTATGCAGTTAACAAACACTTCAGAGTTGAGAGTAGCGAAAAAAGATATCGCTAGAATCCAGACAGCATTGACTGCTGCTAGATCGAAGTAAGGGGTCATTTATGCCAAAAAGACAAATAACAGGTACTGTGATTAAAAAGGCCGGAGACAAAACTGCAACCCTATTGGTTGAGAGAAAAGTACTTCACCCAAGATATCACAAAACAGTAAAAAGATTTAAAAAATATCTTATTCATGATGAGAAGAACGACATCAATGTTGGAGATACAGTGACTGCAGTTGAATGTAGACCACTTTCAAAAACAAAGAGTTTCAGACTTCTTGAAATCGTGAAGAGAGGAGAAGTGTAATGATCCAGGGATTTACTAGATTGAATGTAGCAGACAACTCTGGTGCTAAAGAGATCATGTGTATCAAGGTCCTTGGCGGGTCTAAAAGAAGATACGCATCTGTAGGTGATGTTATCGTTGCTTCTGTAAAAAAAGCACTTCCAACAGGTAAAGTAAAAAAAGGTAAGGTTGTTAAAGCTGTTGTTGTTAGAACAAAGAAAGAGATCCAGAGAGAAAATGGGTCACTTATCAGATTTGACGACAACGCTGCGGTAATCATCGATGACAAAAAAGAGCCGATAGGTACACGTATCTTCGGCCCTGTAAGTCGTGAAACAAGATATGCAGGATTCATGAAAATTGTATCACTTGCACCGGAGGTATGGTAATGGCAACTAAGTTCAAGATCAAAAAAGGTGACCAGGTTATGGTCATCGCTGGTGATGATAAAGGTAAGACTGGAGAAGTTCTCCATGTTCTTCCTAAAAAAGAAGCAGTAATCGTTGCAGGTTGTAAAATGGCTAAAAAAGCCGTAAAGCCAAGCGAGCAGAATAAAGAGGGTGGATTTGCCAATGTTGAAATGCCTATCCATATCTCAAACGTAAAAAAAGTAGAGGGTTAATCCTATGAGTAGAATGAAGCAAAAGTACAATGACATCGTTCCTGCGCTCAGAGAAGAGTGCGGGGTTGCAAATGCGATGCAGACTCCGAAGCTTGAGAAAATAGTAATTTCTGTTGGTGCCGGTGAAGAAGGTAAAGATAGTAAGCTTATAGCAAATATGGCTGACACTATCTCACTTATTGCGGGTCAAAAAGCGGTCATTGTAAACGCTAAGAAATCTGTTGCAGGTTTTAAAGCAAGAGAAGGTGCCCCATCAGGTATCAGAGTGACACTTAGAGGCGACAATATGTATAACTTCTTTGACAAACTCGTATCTATTGCTCTTCCAAGAGTAAAAGACTTCAGAGGTACGCCAAGAAAAGGGTTTGACGGTAGAGGTAACTATAACTTCGGTCTTCAAGAACAATTGATGTTTCCGGAAGTTGAATTTGATAACATCATCAAGACACATGGTATGAACATTACAATCGTAACAAGTACTGAAGATGACAAACAAGCATTCACGCTTTTAGAAAAGCTTGGTATGCCTTTCGCTAAAGGGAGAAACTAATGGCTAAGAAATCAATGATAGCTAAGCAGAAGAGAAAAGCAAAATTCTCTACGCAGGCATATACAAGATGTAACATTTGCGGTAGACCTCATTCAGTATACAGAGATTTCGGTCTTTGTCGTGTGTGTTTAAGAAAAATGGCCAATGAAGGTCTAATTCCTGGTATGCGTAAAGCAAGCTGGTAAGGAGAAGAAAAAGATGATGACAGATATAATTGCAGACTCTCTTACTCGTATAAGAAATGCTGCGCAAAGAAAACTAGACGTTACGACACTTCTTCACTCAAACACGATTGAAGCAACTGTATCTATTTTGGTAGATAAAGGTTACCTTGAGAGTTACAAAGTAAAAGAAGACGGAAACAAAAAAACAATTAAAGTGGTTCTTAAATATGACGACAATGAAAAAAGCGTTATCAATGAACTTAAAAAGATCTCTAAACCTGGTAGACGTGTTCACCAAGGTAAAGATGATATTAGAACATTTAAAAACGGTTACGGTACTCTGGTTGTTTCAACAAGCCAGGGTGTTCTTGCTAATGATGAAGCGTATAAGCGTGGAATCGGTGGCGAAGTAATCTGTAGTATTTGGTAAGGAGACAAGATGTCAAGAATAGGAAAAAGACCAGTAACTGTTGCAAGTGGTATTGAAGTATCACTCGACGGTACGACTCTCGTGGCTAAAAAAGGCAATCTTGAAAAAAGACTTGAAACTCACGGAAGAGTTGGTATCAACATCGATGGAAACGAAGTTACTTTTGAAAGAAGAGGTGATGAAAAACAAGATGCAGCGTTCTGGGGAACATACAGAGCACTTTTTAACAATATCATTATCGGACTTGATAAAGGTTTCACAAAATCTTTAGAGATCAACGGTGTTGGTTACAGAGCAGCTGTTCAGGGTAAAGTACTGAATCTTCAATTGGGTCACTCGCATGATATTAACTTTGATATCCCTGAGGGACTTGAGATCAAAGTAGATAAGAATATCATTACTATCAATGGTAGCGACAAGCAGGCAGTAGGTCAGGCCGCTGCTGAGATCAGAGCACTCAGACCACCAGAGCCTTATAAAGGTAAAGGTGTGAAGTACACAGATGAAGTGATCATCAGAAAAGCTGGTAAAGCAGCTGGTAAGTAAGGAGCGGATAGATGTTAAAAAGTATTCAAAAAAGAAAAAATAAACTTCGCGCTCAAAGAAAAGCTAGAGTAAGAGGTAAGATCTTCGGAACTGCAGAGCTTCCAAGATTGACAGTTTACAAGTCAAACAAGCATTTCTATGCACAAGCGATCGATGACAATGCCGGTATAACACTTGCATCTGCAGATGGAAGAAAGCTTGGACTTAAAGTAAACCAGGAAGATGTAAAAAAAGTAGCTGCTGAGATGGCTAAAAATCTTGCTTCTAAAAACATTGAAACTGTTGTTTTCGACAGAAATGGTTACCTTTACCACGGTGTTGTTGCGTCATTTGCTGATGCACTTAGAGAAGCCGGAATCAAGTTTTAAGGAAGCATGATGGAAAATCAAGAAATTGAAAAAGAATTTGAAGAAGTAATCGTAAATATCGGGCGTGTTACGAAAGTTGTTAAGGGTGGTAGAAGATTTAGATTTACTGCACTTGTAGTTATCGGTGACAAGAACGGTACAGTTGGGTATGGATTTGGTAAGGCCAAAGAAGTTCCTGATGCGATCAAAAAAGCGGTTGATGATGCACACAAGAACCTTGTGAAAGTAAACATCAAAGGTACAACTATCGCTCATGACATCGAGCACAAATTCAACGCAAGTAGAATCGTGCTTAGACCAGCGAGTGAAGGTACAGGGGTTATTGCCGGAGGTGCTGCCAGACCAGTACTTGAGCTTGCAGGAGTTAAAGATGTTCTCAGCAAGTCTATCGGCTCCAACAACCCAAATAACCTGGTAAGAGCAACAATCCAAGCACTTACCAGAATTAAAGCGTAAGGGGTAAAGTATGGGTTTACATAATTTACAACCAGCTCCAGGTTCAACTCGTAACAGAAAAAGAGTTGGACGTGGTCAAGGTTCAGGAACAGGTAAAACAGCCGGACGTGGTAACAAAGGTCAAAAGGCAAGATCTGGTTACAAAAGAAAAAGAGGTTTTGAAGGTGGACAAATGCCACTCTACAAAAGATTGCCTAAGATCGGTTTTGTTTCAAAAATAGAGAAACCGTATGTGATCAATGTAGAAAAGATCAAAGCGATCGCTGAGCTTTCTGAAATTACTCTGGAGAGCATCAAATCAGTTCATAAATTGCAGAAAACTGTAACAAGAGTGAAATTGATCGGTGCCAGTGCAAAAGATCTTGCACCTAAGATCAAAGACGAAGCTGTTACCACAAGCGGAAAATAATTATGGGTAACGCTTTAACTCAAAAAATCCTCATTACGTTAGGATTCCTTTTTGCGTACAGAGTTTTAGCCTATATTCCGACTCCAGGTGTTGATTTGGGTGTTATCAAAGAGTTCTTTGATAATAACTCGAACAATGCTCTTGGGATGATGAATATGTTCTCTGGTAATGCAGTTAGACGATTAAGTATCATCTCATTAGGTATTATGCCTTACATTACTGCTTCCATCGTGATGGAACTTCTTGCAGCAACTTTTCCTACACTTGGCCAAATGAAAAAAGAACGTGACGGTATGCAAAAATATATGCAGATCATTCGTTATTTCACTATCTTTATCACTGTAGTACAGGCTATTGGTGTCTCAATGGGACTTCAAAGTATGACGGGACGCGCAGGTGAAGCAGCTGTAATGATCGACCCGGTAATGTTTACCGTCTTGACAACATTCTCTATGCTGACAGGTACAATGCTACTTATGTGGATCGGTGAACAGATCACTCAAAAAGGTATCGGTAACGGTATATCTCTGATCATTTTTGCAGGTATTGTGTCGGGCTTACCGGCAGCGATCGGAAATACGATCAGAGCAGTGAATGCAGGTGAGATGAACTTCTTGCTGATCCTGGCTATTTTGGCAGTGATGTTGATCACTATTTTGGCAATTATCTATGTGGAACTTGGAGAGAGAAGAGTCCCTATCTCTTACTCAAGAAAGACCATTATGCAGAATCAGACAAAGAGGGTTATGAATTACATTCCTGTAAAGGTGAACCTTTCAGGTGTTATTCCTCCTATCTTTGCTTCGGCAGTGTTGATGTTCCCTTTGACTGTGCTTCAGACAAGTACCAACCCATGGGTTACAGCAATTGCTGATACATTGGCCCCAGGTGGAATTGTATTTAATATCGCTACTTTCATACTTGTTATGTTCTTTGCATTTTTCTATGCGTCAATCGCATTCAATGCGAAAGATATTGCAGATAATTTAAAACGTCAAGGAGGATTCATTCCCGGAGTTAGACCAGGTGAACATACTAAAGAATTCCTGAATGAAGTGGCAAGCAGATTGACCGGTTCTGGTGCTGTGTATCTTGCCATTATCGCTACTGTACCATTTGCGATCATTTCAGGAATGGGTGCCAGTTTCTACTTTGGTGGGGTATCCGTACTTATTATTGTTCAAGTTGCACTTGACACAATGAGAAAAATAGAAGCACAAAGAACAATGAATCAATACGATACATTAGGAAATGTGGGTCTATAATGGCTATCGCTATCAGAAAACCTAACGAGATTACTAAGCTTAAAAAGGCTGGCGAGATCGTTGGTAAAACACTTCAATATCTTCAAAATGAAATCAAACCGGGTATGACACTGAAAGAGATCGATGCATTAGGTGAAGCCTATATCCGCGAACATGGTGCAGAGCCGTCGTTTAAAGGTCTTTACGGATTTACCGGTTCTGTCTGTACTTCAGTGAATGAAGTATGTATTCATGGCGTACCGGATGATACGGTTATCAAAGAAGGTGACATCCTGGGCTTGGATATCGGTACAAAATTGGACGGCTATTATGGCGATGCGGCCATTACTATGGCAGTAGGCAAGATAAGTCCAGAAGATGAAGCACTTATCGCTTGTGCAAAAGATGCACTTTATCATGCAATCGATGCTATCAAACCGGGGTTGCGTTTTAAAGAATTAACAAAAATTCTTGAAGACTTTATTACCCAGAGGGGCTTTGTTCCATTGCGTGATTATTGCGGCCATGGTATCGGTACCAAACCTCATGATGAGCCAAATATCCCCAATTATCTTGAAGGCAAACCAAACCAGGGCCCAAAGATAAAAAATGGAATGGTCTTTTGTCTGGAACCTATGATATGTCAAAAGAGCGGTACTCCGGTACTGCTTGAAGATCAATGGTCGGTAATAAGTGAAGATCAGCTTAGAACAGCCCATTATGAACACCAGGTAGCAGTAGTTGATGGCAAAGCGGTCATACTAACAGAAGCAAAGTAACGTAGAAATTCAAAAAGGAAAACAATGGCTAAAGATGATGTAATTGAAATAGACGGTAAAGTGGTTGAAGCGTTGCCAAATGCGACATTCAGAGTAGAGCTTGATAACGGCCATATTGTTCTCTGTCATATCGCTGGAAAAATGAGAATGCACTACATCAAGATCCTTCCCGGGGATAAAGTAAAAGTAGAGCTTACTCCATACAGCCTTGACAAGGGTCGTATCACATTTAGATACAAATAGATATGTAAGGTGGATAAATCCGCCCTACGTAAAACTCTCTTTCCTTAAATATTTTCACATAAGATATAATTAATAATATTTTCGGTATAATCCTCCTCCCTATTACTATGGGTAGTAGGAAACTGCGCGAAGAATCTTTGATTAATTCGCACCGATTACTCAAGGGTTGGATCATGATAACTTCAATGATCCACGCAACAAAAGGTGCAATATTTCACAGGAGTAACCCAATGAAGGTTAGACCATCAGTTAAAAAAATGTGTGATGATTGCAAGATCATTAAACGCAAGGGTATCGTACGCGTGATTTGTAAAAATCCAAAACATAAACAAAGACAAGGATAAACATGGCACGTATTGCAGGTGTTGATTTACCACAAAAGAAAAGAATGGAGTATGCACTTACTTACATTTATGGTATCGGTTTGACAACTTCAAGAAAAATTCTTGACAGAACAGGTGTTGATTATAATAAAAGAGTACATGAACTTTCAGATGCAGAAGCAGCATTGATCCGTAATGATATTCAAGAGAATGTTATGGTTGAAGGTGATCTTAGAAAAAAAGTGACACTTGACATTAAAGCACTTATGGACTTAGGTTCATATAGAGGCCTTAGACACAGAAGAGGGCTACCTTGTCGTGGTCAAAAAACAAAGACAAATGCGCGTACAAGAAAAGGTAAGCGTAAAACTGTCGGTGCAGCGTAAGGAGTAGCGAAGTATGGCTAAGAAAAAAGCAAAAAAAAGTATTGCTAAAGGTGTAGTTTACGTAGCTGCTACTTTTAACAATACTGTGATTACAGTAACAGATGAAATGGGTAACGTTATTTCTTGGAGCAGTGCTGGTGCACTGGGTTTCAAAGGAAGCAAGAAGTCGACTCCGTTTGCCGCTACAGAAGCGGTAGCAGATGCGATGGCAAAAGCAAAAGAGAACGGTATCAAAGAAGTAGGGATCAAAGTTCAAGGTCCTGGTTCAGGTAGAGATACTGCTGTTAAAGCAATTGGTGCAACTGAAGGTATTCGTGTAACATTCTTAAAAGATATTACACCACTTCCTCACAACGGTTGTAGACCACCTAAGAAGAGAAGGGTATAAGCATGGCAAGATATAGAGGTCCAGTTGAAAAACTAGAAAGAAGACTTGGTGTTGATCTTGGATTAAAAGGTGAGAGAAAGCTCGCTGGCAAAAGTGCATTGGAGAAAAGACCATATGCACCGGGACAACATGGGCAGAGAAGAACAAAGATCAGTGAATACGGTCTTCAACTTCAAGAAAAACAAAAAGCTAAATTTATGTATGGTGTGAGTGAAAAACAGTTTAGAGCACTTTACAAAGAAGCGAACTCAAAAGATGGCAATACAGGTTCGATCCTTATCCAACTTCTTGAGCAAAGACTTGACAACGTAGTTTACAGAATGGGATTTGCTACAACGAGAGCATCTGCTAGACAATTCGTAAATCACGGACATGTATTGGTTGACGGGAAAAGAGTAGATATTCCTTCCTTTAGAGTAAAAGCAGGACAAAAAATAGAGATCAGAGAGAAGAGCAAAACAAATCCTCAGATCCTTAGAGCAATCGAACTCACTAACCAAACTGGTATGGTAGAGTGGGTTGATACGGATAAAGAAAAACTTTTTGGTCTTTTTACAAGAATTCCAGAAAGAGAAGAAATCGCAATCCCAGTTGAAGAGCGTCTAATCGTCGAGCTTTACTCTAAATAATACATAAGTAAAGGTTAGCTAATGAGAAAAATTAAAGTTGCACCGTTTATGCCGACAGAGGTAGAAGTCAATGAGATCAGTGAAAATCATGCTGAGATCATCGCTTATCCTTTTGAAAGCGGTTATGCTGTTACACTTGCGCATCCACTTAGAAGACTTATCTTAGGTTCTTCTATCGGTTATGCACCGATCTCTGTAAAGATAGAAGGTGCTGCACATGAGTTTGACACCATTAGAGGTATGCATGAAGATGTTGCTGTGTTTATTATCAACCTCAAGAACATTCGTTTTAAAATTAAAGATGATAGTGACAGAGTAGAACTTAAATACAGTTTCTCCGGATATAAAGAAGTGACAGCACAGGATCTTAACAATGATCAGATTGAAATAGTAAATGGTGATCTTCCGCTTGCTACATTGAATGAAGATGCTGAATTGAACTTTACAGTAGTGATCTCGAAAGGGATCGGTTATGTGCCAAGTGAGGACCTTAGAGATGATGTAGATCCAAGCGCAATTGCATTGGATGCCTTTTTTACACCGGTAAGAAAAGCAAACTATAAGATCGAGCCTGTACTCGTAGAGGACAACCCAAACTTTGAAAAGATCACTTTTGACATCGAAACAGATGCTCAGATTGGTCCAGTTGAAGCATTTACAAATGCACTTGAAGTGATGAATAAGCAACTCTCTGTATTCAGTGGTGTACTTGATGTAGATATCAGTGCTACACCGGTAAAAAGAAACAGTGATGACAGTGAACTCAAACCTTTTATGCAAACAGTAGACAGTCTTGGACTCAGTGCAAGATCCTTCAACTCACTTGACAGAGCAGGATTGAAGTTCCTTGGTGAATTGGTATTGATGAGTGAAAATGAGATCAAGAATATTAAAAACCTTGGTAAAAAATCTTTGGATGAGATCAATGAATGTCTTGTAGAGCATGGATTTGGTTCTGATTTTGAACTCGCAGATGTTACAAGAGCAAATCTTGTGAAAAAAATAGAACAGCTTAAAGCATAGTGCCTTAAGCGTAAATGTAAAGGAAAGACATGAGACATAAGCATGGTTACCGTAAATTAAACAGAACGTCTTCTCACAGAGCGGCGCTTCTTAAAAACCTTTCTATTGCTTTGACAAAAGAGGGTAAGATCGAGACTACATTGCCAAAAGCAAAAGAGCTTAGAAGCTACTATGAAAAACTGATCACAAAAGCATCTGCTGGTGATCTAAATGCACATAGAGCGATTTTTGCAATGTTGCAACACAAAGAATGTACAAATACGCTTGTAAACGAGATTGCACCAAAGTATAGCGATAGAAACGGTGGATATACAAGAATTATTAAAACACGTATGAGAAAAGGTGATTCAGCACCTATGGCGATCATCGAATTAGTATAGCCATTAAATCGTACGCGTATAGAGTAAAGCTCCATATCACTACGTTAACACTGGGCTTACTTCAGCAGTAGGCTTATGCGACGAATCTCGCATTTTAGTGTATTGTACTTCAGTATTTCAAGGCTTTGCCTTGAGTACGATTATCAAACTTTTAAAATCCCTATAACCCATCTATTGACAAAATAATACTTTTAGTGTATAAACAGCTAGAGAGCATAGTAGCGCATATAGTTTTTACTATGATTTTGTTATAATTAAATTATATTGGACATTTATAGAAAATGTCTTTGTTAAGGAGAAATATTGATCCCGTTTACAGATGAAGAATTACAGCCGGCCGTTAAAAATATTATAGATAAAGTAAGGCCTTCCATTAAGTTGGACGGCGGTGATATAGAACTGATAGATATTAAAGACGGTGTGGTATACGTACAGCTTCAGGGTGCCTGTGTTGGATGTGGAAGTGCAGGGACTACCATCAAATTCGGTGTAGAACGCCAACTTCAAACATTGATACACCCTGAGATAACAGTGATGAGCGTACCCAAGGGCTGGGAAGATAAATTGGATCAATTAGGATAAAATGAGTAAAGTTAGTCAAAATTTATTATTACAAAGAGCCGAGGGAGAATTCCTTAAAGGGGATTACGAAAAGGCTTTAAGAAGTTATGGACTTATATTGAAGGATTATCCTTCATTGGATGAAGCAAGAATAGGTGTGTACCTAAGTGACCTGGGTGCAGAGAGTGAAGAGGAGGCACAGGCCTTATTTGACTACTATCAAATGATCAAGGCAGAAAAAGAGAATGCAGTAGAGATCATTGATAGTCTTATAAACTCTTTGGACATTACAAAACACAAGATACAGGAACTTTTGAACGACCCGATACAAGAAGAGGTAGAGTATGGAGATGGTATATGTTACAGCGATTTTCTGGCCCTTGTAAAAAGTCGGGGAAGTTTTAAAAAAACATTTGAAGATATCATGTTTTCGACCAAGGTGGTCATTACAGATAAAGATGAATTTATAGATTTTGTCACAAGGTTGGCCAATGAAGGTTTCGATGAAATGGCATTAGGCTATCTTGATGCAACCAGCAGTCTGTTCGGCGATGACCAGGATGTCCTGGCGCTCTATAATGTTGTCAGAGGAGCACAGAAGTGAAATTAGCCTTTGAGCAGAAGGGCTATGGCTTTTTAACAGATGATACGAATGTAGTGGATGAGAACACGATTTTTTTAAAAACGGCACAAAACAGTGCTTATTATGAAAAGCTGGATCCAAAACCAGAATATATCACTCCTGAAGAGCTTATCGCACTTTGGGGACTTGAAAAGATGAAAGTCGTAGGGGTGACAGGTACGAACGGAAAGACGACAGTCACTGCGGCGATCTATTCTTTTTTGCTTGATCTTGGCGAGAAGCCTGCTCTTCAGGGTACGAGAGGATTGTTTGCCCAGGAGAGGCGCATAGAAGAGAAGAGTATGACGACACCTTCCATCCTGGAAACGCTGCATAATATGAAACAGACGATGGATCTTGGGTGCAACTATTTCATTATGGAAGTCAGTTCCCATGCTATAGACCAGAAGCGTATAGAAGGGATCAAGTTCACTTTGAAAGTGCATACCAATGTCACCAGTGATCATTTGGATTATCATGGGACCGTGGAGGAATATAGACGAGTTAAAAGTCTTTTCTTCGCAGATGAAACTCCCAAACTGCTGAACAAAGATGATATTAAAAATATTATGTATAATCCAAAAAATGCCCAGAGTTACGGTGTGGATGAACCTGCAACATTCAAGGTACAGGCATTTTCGCTTCTTCACGGTATCACTGCAGGCATTAAACATATG
The DNA here is from genome assembly GCA_003934925.1 of Epsilonproteobacteria bacterium (ex Lamellibrachia satsuma). GTDB lineage: Bacteria > Campylobacterota > Campylobacteria > Campylobacterales > Sulfurovaceae > Sulfurovum. The sequence continues at coordinate 34,724 of JQIX01000003.1, read as the reverse complement.
CAGACAGAAGCGACTTTCCATTCCCCGATGGTAGGACTCTTCAATCTTTTTAACCTTATGGCAGCGATCGGTTCAGTACAGATGCTGACAGGCAGGAATATAGAAGAGATCTGTGAAGTGGTCGGAAATTTTGCCGGAGTTGCCGGGCGCATGGAAGTTGTAAGCCGTGATCCGCTTGTTATTGTGGATTTTGCCCATACGGATGACGGTATTCATGCTGTGCTGGAGTCTATGAAAGACAGAGATATTTCCGTGGTCTTTGGGGCAGGAGGTAACCGTGATAAAGAGAAACGTCCCCGTATGGGAGCCGCTGCCGGCAGATATGCCAACAAGATCTATGTAACATCAGATAACCCGCGTGATGAAGTACCGGAAATGATACTTGAAGATATTCTTGTCGGGCTTCATGGTAAAGAGCATGTGACGGCTACCCCTGACAGAAGACTTGCTATTAAGATGGCACTTGATGCATTGGAACCTAATGAAGTACTTCTTATACTTGGTAAGGGGGACGAGGATTATCAGGAGATCAAAGGGGTGAAGCATCCTTTTGATGATAGAGAAGTTGTTAGAGAATTGTTGGGAATTCAATAATTCCGTAGGGTGAGCTTTAGCCGACCTTGAAACTCTTTATTTTATTAACAATATTTCTATATGATGGTCGGCTAAAGCCCACCCTACATATTCCCCATATCAAATTTCTCACCTGTTTCCTGTGTATGTTTATAAAGTTTGTGTGCATGGATGATCTGGTATGTCATCCATGTGAATGAGACTATTGTCAAAAAACCTGCTACAAAGATGAATGGGGGAATAAAGACCGACAGGACAAAAGTGACAATGGTAGCCAAATGAATATAAAGATGTTTTTTGGCTGTTTTCGGGTGAATGACCTCATGCATCATGGGTGCGGTAAAGTAGCCCTGTGAATTCAGGTGGAACCATGTCAGGAATGGTACTATTTTGTAGAACATGGCAAAGACGATGCTCAGCGCAAATGATGCAAAGAAAATATAGCTCAATGTCTTTATGAACATGTTATCCATAAAAGGTGTCAGTACCATTGACAACATACTGACAAGAAGGGAGCTGAGCCCTAAACGCCAGAACCATACGGTGGCATCTGTCAGTGGGCGTTTTTTTTGTGTCAATCGTTTGAGTGTCAAGAGGGCATAGCCACTTAGCAGCAGAGCAAGCAGAATATTTGAAACCCCCCAAATGTCGGGATAAAAAAGTCCTATGAGAGTAGAGATGATGAGCAGCAACAGCAGCGTCATTGGCAAATATCTGCTGACAAGTACCGGATAGGCCGGTGTGACGTAGAACATTTCAATGACCTGAAAAGAGATAGAGATGATCAGCAGGGCTATCCAACCAAAAAGACCGAACGAGTAATGTGCCTCTTTGATCTGTGTATAGTATGCCCCCTCCAGCGCTCCAGCAAGTGTCCCTGTCATGTAAAGAGCCAAAAAAATCAAAATAACCAAAGATAACAGAGCTGTCAGCATTCCTTTTGAAGAAGAACTATGGTTGGGAAGCTGTAGCAGGTTTTTGAGCATAATGAATGCAATAGGGAGAAGACTTGCTCCCAGGAGCAGTGATGCAAGTCCAAAGAGCCATGGTGTAGAGAGATTAAAGGCAAGAAGCAGAGAAATCACACCGGCTACAAAAGGATATTGTACCCAGTTGGCTTTTTTTACGGGTGAAGTAAGTGTGACCCCGGCGATGACCGGCAGCATTTGAAAGAGTGCAGCAAACATTATAGAGAGCATGACACCAAGGGTCAATGTATGTGTGAATGTAACAGCAGCTATGGAGCTGGCATCAAAAATATCAGTTCTGTAAAAAAAAATGAGTATTCCGGCAAGTATGCCAAAAAGAGCTCCTGAAAAAAAGAAACGGAATACAACTGAGATAGGGGGTGCCTGATCGAGAGAGAGGCCGTTCTGGTCAAACACTGATCAATTCCTTCAGATCAATATTGGGATCTTTACAGATAAGTATATGCCAATCTCCACTGGCATCTTCCTGACTAAGAGCATGAAAATGCTGCTCTATGGCAAGATCAAGAAGAGGTATGGGATTTTTACGATGGATCATATAAAAATAACTTTTTTCATCGAGCTCCCTGAGTGCTTTTATAGCAAGTTCAAGTGGCTTTGGATGTTCCAGTCCTCTTGCATCCAGTTCTATTTTCTTAAGGTCTGACATATGGATCTAAAGCTCTACTTTCTTCATCTTCTCCAAAGTACTTTCTTTCGTTTCAGGGGGAAGTACTCGGTCACACATGGCATAAAGCATTTGTTCTTCTTTCATGTTGTGCTGCTGCAGCAGGATCATCATGGATTCACAAAGAGAAAGATAGGCATCTTTGTCCTGGGATTCAAGTGCTCCGGCAAGTTTTCCGATAAGACCTTTTACCTGCTCGTGTTCGTAGCGCATGACCTGTGTAGGGCCTTCAGAGCTTCCGGTCTGTGCTTCAAATGCAGGGAAAAGTTCTTCCTCCTCTTTTTTGAAGTGTTTGAGTGTATCATTTGAAAAAGCCAAAAAAGCTTCTTCGGCTTTTGCCCAGTCACCCGATGCCGCCGCCTGTTCCGCTTCTGCAAACTTTGTATCACATCCCCTGTGCTCTTTGGTCATATATTGTGAAATAATCATTTTATTATCCTTTGTTGATCGTGATCATTTTGTCCCATAGCTCTGTGGAGAGCAAGATCTTCTCGACACGTTCCTGCCAGAGTCTTCCAAACTCTTTCTTCTCTTCTTCTGAAGCCATGCCTTGCAGGCTTTTCCCCATAAGTGGCTGCATCATGGCATCCGCAGGTACCATAGAAGCGCTGTAGTTCAATATTACGCTCTCATTCGTATCTGTTCTGGTAAGTTTTACCTCACCTTCCATTGGGATGTCATAGCTTACAAGGTTGTTTCTGGAGAAGTTCCCACCGATCCCTTTAAAGCCGCTGGCACCATTGGCGCCGGCGATGAAAGAGATGACATTGCAGATCACTCCTGTCACACCTTCCGCTTCAGCGTCTCTCATGGACACATATATAGAGCCTCTTTGCGGCAAACTGTCTCCATAAAGTGCTTCAAGCCCTTTAAGTGCCATAAGGTAGGCTCCTGCTACGGTCGGACAGGAGTGCCCTGCCAACTTTACACAGTCAAGATAGCTGATCTCCATCAGACCGTCTTCAAAAGCACCTAAAAAGTTGCTAAGCGGGTCTTGGAGTCGGATGGATTGTACTTGGTCAAAAAAAGCGGGATATTTCATAGGTTTCTCTTTCTAGATTTATAAAGGAATTATAATTAAAAAATGTAAATTTTTGGTTGATATTTGTCAAGAATTCTACGTTATTTTCAATAAGGGCATATCTAATAACCCTGAATACTCATAACATTGCAAGCTTTTGTTTAGGCAAGGCACTCACTTGAAGGACTAGCTGTAGCTAATTCGAAAGTGTGTAACGCCGCATAAGGGAAAGCTTGCACTGCCCGAAGGGTGGGCTTTACAAACGTGATCTTTCACAAAATCCTTCCATCATCTTAGCTTTGGCTAGGATTTGAAAATATTTTGCAAAATCTCACATTCGTAAAGCCCATTATGAGCATTCAGGGTTATTAGATATGCCCTTAAGAAACTTTTGATAGAATTACATTGAATTATATCGGAGTAAATTACTCTTATTAAAAAATCAAGTTATTTTTCTGAGCCAAAGGTGAAGCTTCAGTTCAAGAAGAAATAAAAAAGGAATTACTATGATACAAGGTGTACCACAACCAGCGTTCTATATTTTTAAGTGTCAGCAGTCGGCACCTCCGGGAATGCCAAAACCAAGCTGTGTAAGTCAAAATGATCCGGAATCGCAACAGTTATTTCAACATTTGGCCCAGTCATTGATGATGAAAGGTATCATCGGGACGGTTCAGCCCATTCAGACAGGCTGTCTTAACCGTTGCCAACAGGGACCGGTCATGCTCGTAGAGCCCGGACATACGATGTATGTAGGTTTAACAAAAGAGAAGATCGACAGGATCATCGATGAGCATATCATCGGCGGAAACGTAGTTGAAGAGTATGTTATACCACCGGAAATGTGGGGAGAACCCATTCCTCCTTCACAAATGGCAAGATAATTCATCTTTGCTTTTGGTGTGCTGTTGCACACCTTGCAGTTTTCCCCAAATTTTCCACAATTTCAGTATAATATAACTATAGGTGGGATTTTGGTATAATCCCGATAATTAACGAACAGGAATGATTATGAACATTACCATGCTTTATTCTAAATTACATAGAGCTACTGTAACAGATGCAAATCTGAATTATGTTGGATCTATTACGATAGATCAGAATCTTTTGGATGCTGCCGATATGCGTGTAGGACAGAAGATCGATATTGTAAACATCAACAATGGTGAACGTTTCTCTACCTATATCATCTCCGGTGAAAGAGGTAAAGGGGACATCTGCCTTAATGGGGCTGCAGCAAGAAAAGTCCATAAGGGAGACAAGATCATCATTATCGCTTATGCAAGTATGACTGAAGAAGAAGCGGACAATCATTTACCGAAGATTGTTATTCTGGATGACGATAACGGTATTGCCCAAGAATTTGAAGGTTTGGAATAATGTTTGAAGGATTGGACCTCGGCAATATGGGCAAGATGATGGAGCAGATGCAGGAAAAAGCTAAAGAGCTCCAGGAGCAAGCAAAAAATGTAGAATTGACAGCCAAAGCGGGCGGAGGACTTGTAGAAGTCAAAGCTAATGGCGCAGGTGAAATAATTGATCTAAATATAGATGAGAGTCTAATGGAAGATAAAGAGGCATTACAGATATTGCTTATGTCAGCGATCAATGATGTGAACAGGATGGTTGAGGATAATAAAAAGTCCCAGGCAATGGGAATGATGGGTGGCATGAACCCTTTTAGTTCATAGGTTAGGTTTTAGACTTTACTGCTATCTACAAGATAGTTGAATTCTTTGGAAGATTTCAGTTTGGTGACTGTTCTGGCTGTCAAAGAGTGTTTTCCATCTTTTTTGACGATCTGCTTAAGTGTTTTGCTTATTTTCATCTTGATTCCTTTCATTGATTTCATTCTTTAAAGAACATGAAAATTGTAAAGTAAAAGTATTACAAAGATATAACAGGAGAAGAAATGAAAGAATTATTGGAAGCGATGGAACATGATTCTCTTGTGAAGATGAGGGCATTACTTGAAAAGGGGTTAGACCTTTCCAAGCCGATCATAATAGGCGAAGAGTATGAGCTGGATGAGCCGGATGAAATAGGGCTTCTGTTCTATGCCATACGTACACAGGCCTCTTTGGAAGCCATAAAACTGCTTTTGGAGTATGGAGTGGATATCCATCAGCTTGACAGCGACAAGATAAGTGCTTTGGATACGGCTATCAAATTCAAGCGAAGAGATGTTGTACAGCTCTGTATAGATAAAGGTATGGACCTTAACAGTACCAAAAGAAGAAGCGGTTTGCTTCCTTTGCTTTTGGCTTCCTGTTTTAGCGATACAGACATGGTAGAACTTCTACTTGAGTACGGAGCAGACCTTAATGCTACGGATGCTTCTGGTATGAGTGCAAAAGATTATGCCAAAAAACTCGGGCAGAAAAAAATGGTTGAATTCTTGGATGAAAAAGGTGCAAAGTTCAATTTGTATTCAAATGAATAGATCATCAAGTACAACCGACCTATCGATCTTAATGTGAAGACTTGACAAATTTATTTAAGTAGGTCAAAATCACAAATCACAAATCACAAATCACTAATCACTAATCATGCTGTAACCATTTTGTAATTCTTTTGTTTTATACTTTCGCTACAAAAACAAACAAGGAAACAACAAATGAAAAAAACCATACTTTCACTGGTTGCCATTTCAGCGATCTCTACCACGGGTGTACTTGCTGACAGTACTACGGACATCTCAGAACTTAAAGTGATGATGCAGCAAATGAACAAGCGTCTTGCCAAGCTTGAAGCTGAGAACAAGCAGCTCAAAGCACAGGTAAAAAAGAAAAGAACGGTACATACATCAAGCAAAAAGCATATAAGGCATTATGCTTCTTCTGAACAGCAGGAGAAGATCGCTACTTTGGAAGAAAAAGTAGAGAAGCTGGAGAAACATACTGTTGTTAAATCAAAAGCACCGGTACTTAAATTCTCCGGAACGCACTATCTTGGTTTTGTAAGTGATAAGGTAGGTGCAACAGATGGTAAAAGAATCAATAAGTTTGAGACAAGACGTAATTACCTACAGGTTAAAGGGTATTTCGCAGATAATCCTAAAGATTATATGAGAGTTACACTCGATACACATCAGGACGGTACAGGTGACTGGACATTAAGACTTAAGTATGCATACCTTTACCTGGACAACATCCTTCCTTTTACCGGTGTTGAGGTCGGTCAGGCGCATAGACCTTGGATCGATTACGAGGAACATCATGGATGGTTCTATAGATCTATCTCTAAAACATTTATTGAGGGGACTCCTGATCTTATCAACTCATCAGATCTTGGATTTAACTTTAAAACAAAAACAGACTACTTCTCTTCTGAACTTGGTGTGTTCAATGGTTCCGGATACCACGGTATTAAAGATGGGAATGGATTAAGTGGTGAGTGGAGATTGACTGGACACCTTTTAGGAACAGGTAAAAAGCATGTACATAAACATGATACTTATGCAGACATATCTTTCTTTGGACAGTATGGTACAAATGGTATTAAAAACAGTGATGCAAATGGTGATTACTTATGGTATGGTCTACATGCTGTATATAATCAAGAGGCATTTTTACTTGCTGCACAGTATTTGAAAGCAGATAAAGCAAAAGACGGTAAAAAGGGTGATGGCTGGTCAGTGAATGGTGAATTTAGACCAACAGAAGATATTTCAATTTTTGCTAAATACGATGATTATAAATTGGATAACTATGTTGTTAAAGAAAAGAAAAGAACAATTGTTGGTGTAGGATATAAATATAATAAAAATGTTGAATTTATTGCTAACTATGATAAGAAAAAAGAAGACGATACAACAACTAGAGATGCAATCATGCTATCTGCAGAAGTAAACTGGTAATATGCGTCCAAAATTTATGTAAACTCCTAGAGATGGGCATAAAAGCCCATCTTGATTTTTTTAAATCCCCCCTATTTTAACCTTTAAAATCAATTAATAACATTTTGGTAACAAAATTGTAATACTTTTTTTCTATACTTCGTAAATTTTTTTAAGGATAGAGAATGAATAACACAATAAAGATGATACTGGGTGCAGGTTTTGCTGTAGCAGTGGCTATCTATGCGAACAGCATTATGGGGCAGGCGCCGCATGGAGCCTTTTTGGTGCTTGCAGCGGTATTTGGTGCCTATATGGCAATGAACATCGGCGCGAATGATGTAGCGAACAACGTAGGACCTGCTGTGGGTTCCGGAGCATTGACGATTGGTGGGGCTATCATCATCGCTTCTATCTTTGAAGCCGGTGGAGCACTTGTTGCCGGCGGTGATGTTGTCGGTACCATAAAAAAAGGGATCATTGATCCTTCTGCATTCGGGAATGACCCTATGATCTTTGTGTATGCCATGTCAGCAGCACTTCTTTCAGCAGCGCTTTGGCTGAATCTTGCAACCTGGCTCAAAGCACCGGTTTCTACGACACACTCCATCGTGGGTGGTGTTCTTGGTGGTGGTGTTGCTGCGGGTGGCTTTGCCATCGTCTCCTGGGGGACAATGGGAAAGATCGTTGCTTCATGGGTTATATCCCCTCTTCTTGGCGGTGTGATCGCAGCAATATTCCTTTATATCATTAAATCACAGATCCTTTATAAGGAAGACAAGCTGACAGCTGCAAAAAAGATCGTACCGATCCTTGTAGCAGTGATGGCGGCAGCATTCTTGACCTATCTGACACTTAAAGGGCTTAAGCATGTATGGAAAGATCTGACACATATATTGGCTTTTCTGCCACAGACAAAAAAGCCGACCTTTGGTATTGCTTTGACATTGGGAGTGATCGGCGGGATCGTAACCTATTTTTGGACAAAACCAAGAGTGATGAGCAAGATCTCGGGCATGGAAGGCAGCAGAGCGAACATCAACCTTCTGTTTACCATCCCACTGATCTTTGCAGCAGCACTGCTCAGTTTTGCACATGGTGCGAATGATGTTGCTAATGCCGTCGGTCCTTTGGCTGCGGTCAATGATGCCCTTACGCACCTTGCGGTTGCCAAAAAAGCGGCAATTCCATTATGGGTCATGGCTGTAGGGGGTATCGGTATTTCAATTGGTCTGGCACTTTTCGGTCCGAGACTCATTAGAACGGTAGGTTCTGAGATCACGGAACTTGACCAGATGAGAGCATTTTCCATTATGATGGCTGCAGCGATCACCGTGGTCATTGCATCTCAGCTCGGCTTGCCTGTTTCATCTACACATATTGCCGTTGGGGCAGTCTTTGGGGTAGGTTTCCTCAGGGAATGGCTTGACAGCAAAAATATGGATGAAAAACAGCATAAACTGAAAATCGAAGTAGAAAAACAACATAAACTTAAGAAAGAGTTGGCAGAACTTAAAACAGAAGAGGACTATAAAAGGCAGATAGAGTTGATGGAATCTTTGAAAGCACAAAAGAAGAGAGTCAAAAATATTAAAAAAGCATTGCGTGAGAACTATGTGAAACGTGACATGGTGAAAAAGATCGTTGCAGCATGGATCATTACTGTTCCTGCAGCGGCTGTACTTTCTGCGATCATCTTCTTTGTACTTGAAGGTGTGGCGGCATAACCCTACTTTTTATGTACCTTCCCGGGCGGGCATTCCTCCTGCCTTCCCTACACTTTCCTCTCCATTTTCTGTAATCAAAATGTTACCAATAGATACTACCATAGTAGCATGGAAAATAAAAATATAGAAATTGTCATTATTGAAGATGAAGAAGATGTTTTAGAGCTTTTGGAATACCATCTTCAAAAAGAAGGTTATGATGTCATGGGTTTTCTCTCTACGGAAAATGTAGAGCAGTTTCTGGAAGAAGAGAATCCTTCATTGATGATAGTAGATCGTAACTTGCCCGGTACAGAGGGGAGTGAGTTCATTTCACAGATGAGAGAGACAGGGTATGAGATGCCCGTTATCTTTTTAACCGCAAGAGATAAAGAGAGTGATCTTGAAGAAGGGTTTACCCGTGGCGGCGATGACTATATGACCAAACCTTTTAATCCCAAAGAGTTACTGCTTCGTGTGGCGGCACTGCTTAAGAGAAGCGGGATACATACAAGTGACAAGGTCAAATACAGGGATATGGTACTTGATCTGCAGCAGCATACCCTTACTGTTGACGGTAAGCCTGTGGACTTGACCAATCTGGAATTCAGATTGCTGCACACTTTCATTAAAAATCCGCATCAACCGCTTGACAGAGATTTCCTTCGAGATGAGGTCTGGGGAGATGACAGTGTGAATTTTCATGACAAGACTATCAACGTGGCAATGAACAGGCTTAAAAAGAAGATAGACCCAAGTGGAGAGAAGGAGTATATCGTTCCGGTATGGGGTATTGGATATAAACTCAATTAAATTTTTCATCAAGTTATTTTTTCTTTGTAACCAAAATGTTTCCAAGTTGTTTTATACTTTCTCAAACAATATAAAGGAAAAATAAATGACATTGAAAAAGATCATTACAGCTGCGGTTGCAGCATCTGTTGCATTAACTGCTGTACATGCAGACGAGCTTAAAGGTAGAGGTGCATCATTCCCCGGACCGGTTTATAAAGCATGGACATCAGGATATTTTGCAGCAACAGGCAAAAAAGTGAACTATACACCGACAGGTTCAGGTGACGGGATTAAATCTATCACCAAAAGAATGGTAGATTTTGCCGGTTCAGACAAACCACTTAAGCCTGCAAAACTTAAAAAAGAGAAGCTTTATATGTTCCCCTCAGTAGTAGGGTCTATTGTGCTTGCATACAACCTTGATGGTGTGAAAGACGGTGAGTTGAAGCTTTCCCGTGCTGCAGTAGATGCAATCTTTACAGGTAAAGCAAAATTCTGGGATGATGCGGTCATCACAAAAGAAAATGCCGGCCTTAAACTTCCGCATGCACCTATCACTACTTGTGTAAGAGCTGACAAATCAGGTACGACTTTTAACTTTACATACTTTCTTAATAAGATTAACCCGGAATTCAAAGTGAGTAAGAAGCCAACATGGAAAGCAGGAAAAGTGGTTGCGGGTAAATCCAACTCAGGTGTATCGGCGAACATCCAGCAGATCAAGAACTCCATCGGTTACATTGAGTACTCTTACAAGATCAAACTTGGCCTTCCGGCAGCGCAGGTAGAGAACAAAGAAGGTAAATTCATCAACCCGACGGTTGCTTCATTCCAGGATGCGGCAAAATATGCTTCGTGGACACCGGCAAATGATTTCTACGCGGTGATCGGTGACCCGGCAGGAGCTACATCTTACCCTATCGTTGCAGCAACATTTATATTGCTTCCGGAAGAAAAAACAGAAACAAATAAACAAGTGACTGCATTCATGGACTGGGCTTATGCCAATGGTGACAAAGCGGCAGCTGATCTTGGGTATGTGCCACTTCCTTCATCAACCAAAGATGAGATCAGAAAATATTGGGAAGCAAAAGGTATCAAATAGATATCTCTCTTCAGCAGACCCAACAATATCGGGGGTACTTATACCCCGGTTTGAAATGACACTTTCCCTTACACATCTATCCCTGTAGCTCCTTGAATACATCTACTGAAAAACGATAAAAGTGTTTGGTAACTAAAATGTTACCAACTTATTCTATACTCCCGGAAATTTAATCATGAAGGTAAACCATGGGTGGAAAACTCTTTAGAAACTTTTCCTTTTTTTCGGCAACACTCTCCTTTTTTCTTCTTGTAGGAATCTTCGCGATACTTTTTACCTATGCGCAGGAGTCAATGCACACTTTCGGTTTTGATTTTCTCTATACTGAGATATGGGAACCCGGAGAAGATGATGAAGGTGGTATATTCGGTGGATATATCCCTATAATGGGAACTCTTATGAGTACTCTGATAGCTATGATTTTGGCGACACCGTTGGCCATGGGTATTGCTATTTTCCTGACAGAGATCGCACCAGGTCAGATCGTCAAACCTTTTTCCATAGCCATTGAGCTTCTTGCTGCGATCCCGAGTATCATTTACGGTATGTGGGGGCTTTTCTACTTTGCACCGATCGTGCAGTTACTGTTCGGCGGAAATGGTGTGGGGCTTCTGACAGCCGGTATCGTACTGGCGATCATGGTTATCCCGTTCATGGCAGCTATCACGCGTGACTCCATGAATACGACACCGGATGTACTCAAAGAGTCCGCCTATGCGATCGGGGCGACCAAGTTCGAGGTGATCAAGGATGTGATCATGCCTTATTCCAAAGGTGGGATCATCGGGTCGATCATCCTCTCTCTCGGAAGGGCTCTGGGCGAAACGATGGCGGTGGCCTTCCTGATCGGTTCTGTGATGACAGTGCCGAAAGTCATTACAGATCCGACTACATCCATTCCGGTTCTGCTGGCAAACAACTTTGCTGAAGCGCAGGACCTTGAAATATCGAGTATGTACTATCTGGCACTGATCCTGTTCGTGGTCAGTTTCACGGTGATTGCTTTAGCAAAATTCTACTTTTTCGGTAGAAAAAAACACTAAAAGGAGTAGGGAATGAACAGGTTACTTTTAAATAAGATCGTATTGATTCTCTCTACGGTTTCAGCTTTCATAGGTATTGGGTTTCTTTTCTGGATCCTGATCACGCTGACGTACAAAGGGCTTGCAGGTGTCCATTTTGAGACCTTTACGAAAGATCTCGTCGAAGGTGGTATCAGGAACCTGCTTGTCGGTCAGTTCACCATGGCGCTCATGGCCACACTGGTAGCGGTGCCGCTGGGTGTCTTAGCAGGTATCTATCTGCGTGAATACGGACATGGCAGTAAATTTGCCTCCGTGATCCGTACACTGAGCGATGTGATGACCTCTGCACCTTCCATCGTCATTGGTGTATTTGTCTTTGCCATTCTAGTCGACCCATTTGGCGGTTATAACGGTTGGGCAGGTATTGTTGCACTGGCTATTATGATGCTTCCGATCATCATCGGGACGACGGACAATATGCTGGCACTGGTTCCCAAAGAGCTGAGAGAAGCGGGTATCGCTTTGGGTGGGAGCAAACACAAGATCATTTTGCAGATCGTGCTTCAGGCGGCGAAAGTGGGGGTGACCACCGGTATCCTCCTCTCCTTTGCACGGATCATTGGCGAGACAGCACCGTTGCTCTTTACCTCAGCGAACAACCAGTTCTTTACGATGGATCTGACCGGACAGTTCCCGTCGCTTACCGTCAGTATCTATAACCTGGCAACCTATCCTGATGAGGCAAGCAGGAACCTGGCATGGGCGGCATCTTTTATACTGACAGCGATCGTACTGTTCATCAATCTGACGGGCAGATATTTTACCCGAAACAAACACTAAGGAAAAGCGTATGGCAAACAGTGAATTGAAAAAAGTAATGGAGGTCAAGGATCTTTTCTTTACCTATCCGGGAGCACCGGAACCGACACTGAAAGGGAACAATCTTCCCATTTACGAGAACAAGATCACGGCACTGATCGGACCGAGTGGATGCGGTAAATCGACACTGCTTAGAGCGATGAACCGTATTCATGACCTTTATCCCGGGCTCACTTATAAAGGGAAGATCGATCTTCGCAACCAGGAAACGGGAAAGATGGAAAATATACTCGATCTTAAAAAAGAGAACGAACTCATCAATCTCAGACAGCGTGTGGGAATGATCTTTCAGAAGCCTACACCTTTCCCGATGAGCATTTATGATAATGTGGCATATGGACTGAAACTTCAGGGGATCAAGAACAAAGGTGAACTTGACGGATTGGTGGAGGAGGCGCTCAAGGGTGCGGCTATCTGGAAAGAGACAAAAGACCGTTTGAAAGACAGTGCCATGGGGATGAGCGGCGGACAGCAGCAGCGACTGTGTATAGCGCGTTCTGTAGCGCTCAAACCCGAAGTTCTTCTTTTTGATGAACCGACCTCAGCTCTCGACCCTATCTCCACAGGAGCGATCGAAGAGCTCATTTCAGAGATAAAAAAAGATATCACCGTGGCCATTGTGACGCACAATATGCAGCAGGCAAGCCGTCTGAGCGATTTCACGACGTTCATGTATCTGGGTGACATTATAGAGTTTGACGAGACAGAAAAGATCTTCCTGAACCCTTCACAGAAGATGACGGAAGACTACATTACCGGTAGGTTTGGATAAATGTACTGCATTGCCAAGAGCAATGCTTTAGAGAAGTATTGTGTTGGATCTTTGCTTAAATACAAAGAAAATATATAGAAAAGGATTTGGATAATGTTAACAAAATATCAAGAAGCAAGACATGAAGTGAGAACTGCTGTTCAAGAGGTAGTAAAAGAGTTAGCGAAAGCAAATGAAGAGGCGCTAGCAGCACTGGAAGATTCAGATGCGAATCAACTCGAAGAGGTGAGAAAAACGATTAAAAACATCTCTAAAGCAACAGAGAAGATAGACAATGACATCGTTTTGATCTTTGCCCGTTATACACCTGAAGCGAAAGATCTGAGAGAGATGGTCTCTTATCTGAAGATCACTTCGGCATTTAATCGCATTAGGACAAACATCAACAACTACCTGAAAAATATGCAAAGTATGCTGGCAGAAGAGGATGTGAACATCATCCAATTCATCAAGGAGTCACTCAGTATCAACCGCTGTACCATTAATGCATTTGATAAAACCATAGAGATGTTCGAAACCTTCGATGATAATGATAAAATAAAACAACTCGCTATTGAGATAGATGTTGAGTATGCCAAAACAGATGATATCTATGCATTGCTTGAAAAGGGTGTGGTACAAAAAATGAGTGAGGCAGGGGGTAAAGCAGAAGAGTACTTTAATTTACTCAAATACATCCGTAAAAATCTGAAGATCATAGACAGACTGGACAGTATTGCCCAAAGGATCATCTTTGCCAGAATAGGTGGAAAACTCTAAAGTATACCTATTTATAGTGTATGCTATAATGCATGCATGCAAAATGAGAATATAGAGATCGTCATTATAGAAGATGAAGAGGATATTTTAGAGCTGATAGAGTACCATCTTTCCAAAGAAGGTTATGCTGTAACAGGTTTTCTATCTACAGAAAATGTGGAACAGTTCCTGGAAGAGGAGAGCCCATCTTTAATGCTTGTGGACCGCAATCTTCCTGGGATGGAAGGAAGTGGGTTCGTCTCCCATATTCGCAAAGCAGGTTATGATATTCCGGTGATCTTTCTAACAGCTAAGGATCAGGAAGCTGACCTTGAAGAAGGGTTTGAGGCAGGAGGTGATGACTATATGACAAAACCTTTTCGTCCAAAAGAGCTTCTGCTCAGAGTAAAAGCACTTTTAAAACGCTCTGGGAGTCTACAAAAACAGGAACGCATCAAATATAAACTGTTGATACTGGATCTGCCTAAAAAAAGCCTTACGGTTGACGGAGAGGCAGTTTCGCTTACCAATCTTGAATTCAATTTGCTGCATACATTCATGAAGTATATCGATAAACCGCTCAGCAGGGATTTTCTTCGTGATGAGGTATGGGGCTCTGAAAGCGAAGGGGTAAATGATAATGCAGTAAATGTAGCCATAAACCGGCTGAAAAATAAAATAGATCCAAAAAATGAACAGAATTATTTTCATCCTGTCTGGGGTGTCGGGTATAAATTCGCTTAGGAAAAAGAATGACATTTGAAAAATTTTTAGAACAATTTAACAGCAGTGAAGCTATGCAGAGAAAAGTGTATAAGAAGTACAATTATTATCTGCGGGAAAGTTCGCTAAAACCTTATCAGGTAGAGTTGCTGAAACTCCAGGCATATCTGGAGAAGCAGGATAAAAAAATGATCGTCCTGGTAGAAGGGCGCGATGCCTCGGGGAAAGGTGGAGCGATCCGGCGTATCACGCGCTATATGAATGAAAAGCATTACCGTACTGTGGCACTCGGAAAGCCTTCTGATGTACAGCGTTCGCAGTGGTATTTTCAGCGTTATGTCGAACAGTTTCCCAGAGGCGGAGAGATCGTACTTTTTGATAGGAGCTGGTATAACCGCGCGATGGTGGAACCGGTGTTTGATTTTTGTACCAAGGAGCAGTATGAGACATTCATGAACAGTGTTCCCTCCTTTGAAGCAGATCTTGTTGCCCATGGGTTCTATTTTATCAAGATTTATTTTTCGGTGACCAAAGAGGAGCAGCATGCCCGTTTTATGGATCGTGAGACGAACCCTCTGAAGCAATGGAAGCTCAGTGAGATCGATGTGCAGATGCAGGAACGATGGGATGAGTTCACGCAGATGAAATATCAGATGCTCAAACGGACCCATACAGAAGTTTCCCCATGGACGGTGATACGAAGTAACAATAAATTCAAAGCCAGACTCAATGCGATCAAAACCATTCTGAATGCAGTACCGTATGAGAACAGAAATATGGATCTTGATTTCAGTATGGATGAACAGATCGTACACAGCGGCTACAGAGAGATAGAGAATATGGAAGAAGACTTGAAACGACAGGGCAAGTTCATAGGATAATTTCCTATGTACTTTTTTAAAAAATATGACAATATGACATATCTTTTCATTTTTTAGAACGAAAAACGCTACACTTCTACTATGAATAAATTAGAAACCCTTGAACACTATTTCGGACACAGCTCTTTCAGACCTTTGCAGGAAGAGGTAGTAGATGCTATCCTTGAGAAACAGGATGTTTTGATGATACTTCCTACTGGAGGAGGCAAATCACTCTGTTATCAACTCCCTACGCTTTTGATGGAGGGCATTACCGTGGTGGTTTCTCCGTTACTGGCGCTGATGCATGACCAGGTGGTGGCACTGAAGGCTAACGGTATCTCTGCCGCAATGCTCTCTTCCATGCAAAATCTTGAAGAGAGCCAGGAGATAGAGGCACAGCTTCGTGCAGGTGAGATAAAACTGCTTTATGTGGCACCTGAACGCCTGACTAATGCCTATTTTCTCAATCTTTTGCATCAACTTCCTATCAATTTTTTTGTCATAGACGAAGCACACTGTGTGAGTGAATGGGGGCATGAATTCAGGGAGAACTACAGGCGACTTTCCTTACTCAAAGAGCAGTTTGCTACCACACCTATAGCTGCGTTCACGGCAACAGCAACTAAAGCAGTGGAACAAGATATCGCAGCCAATTTAGGTTTACAAAACCCAAAGCGTGTTAGAGGTTCACTTTTTAGAGAGAATTTGACTATCAATGCAAGGCACCGAATCAAAGATGGACGGGTTCAGTTAATGGAGTTTTTGAAATTATATACCAATGAATCAGGTATCATCTACACACTTTCTCGTAAATCTACAGAAGCAATAGCACATTTTTTACAAACCAAAGGGATAGAAGCAAGAGCCTATCACGCAGGACTTCCTACTGAAGAGAAGAATGCTACTTATGCAGATTTTGTGGCGGACAGAGTACAGGTAGTGGTGGCTACTATCGCATTCGGTATGGGAATAGACAAAAGTAATATCCGTTTTGTGGTGCATATGACCATGCCAAAAACACTGGAGAACTTCTATCAGGAGATAGGACGTGCAGGACGGGATGGACTGGAAGCAGAAACACTTTTGCTCTTTTCTGCACAGGACATTGTGCAGCAGAAGATGTTCATAGAGGATCTACCGGAATCTCCATACAAAGAACATGCATTCAACAAGCTTGATAGTATGGTACGTTTTGCCAATTCTGAAAATTGCCGCCATCAAAGCATTGCTGCCTATTTTGATGACCGTATAGAGGCCTGTGTCAAACTCTGTGACAACTGTACTGCTCCACAGAGTGAAAAAGTTGACATTACTACTGCCGCACGCATGCTCCTTTCGACTATCCTTAGAACGGGACAGAATTTCGGACTGCATTATGTCATAGATGTACTCAAAGGGAGTAAAGAACAGAGGGTCTTACAGAACGAGCATGACAAGCTTTCCGTTTATGGTATAGGAGAGGAGTATTCCAAGAGCCAATGGCTGACCATTGGAGACAAACTTTTGGAGCGGGGTGCAGTTGAGATAGGAGAGTTCAAAGTTTACAAGTTGACAGCTTTCGGTGTGGAAGTGATCAAGGGTGCACACAAGATCGATCTGAAAAAAGAGCGCCTGACTGTTCAGAAAGCAGCGGCTAAAAAGAAAGTGACCTATTTTGATGATTATGATGTTGAAGTGTATGACAAGCTACGCGATCTGCGTACACAGATCGCCACAGCAAACAATATACCTCCGTATATTGTATTTTCAGACAAGACATTGAAGGATCTGAGTGCAAAACAGCCGCAGAGTAAAGAGGAAATGCTGGATGTGCATGGAATAGGGGAAGTGAAGTTTGAAAGGTACGGGGAGGCATTCTTGGGAGTTTTACAAAAATCCTAATTTGACAATTAATATAATAAACAATATAATAAACAATACTAAAGGAGTCAATTATGTATAAAACAGTAAAACCTACAACATTTACATTGCCTTTATCATTGTTAGCAGAGCTAGATGCATTAGCTGCAGATTTGGGTAAAAAGAAAACAGCTATTGTTACAGAAGCACTAGAGATGTATCTTGATTTTAATGATCTGAAACAAGCAGAACAGCGCTTAGATGATAAAAATATTAAAGCAGATGATTTTTTTGAGGAATTAGGAGTATAACTTTTGTATAGTTTAGAGTTTAAAGCTAGTGTAAAAAAAGATTTCAAGCACATATCAAAAGTAGATATTGTTTTTATTAAAGAGTCACTTTTTATGTTTGCAAAGCGTTTCTCAGCTAGTTACGAACAAGAACTTTTAAAAGTAGGGAAAATAAAAAAGCTACAGGGTGAAGTAGAGGTACTCTATAGACTAAAATTACGTCGCTATAGAGTAATATACAAAAAAGAGAATGATAGATTGGTTATTTTGGTACTCTCTGTAAAATCACGTGAGGGTTCCTATAGAAAGTAAGTCATGATACAAGGTTGGGTTTGGCCTGCCCCGACACAAATACAAATAAGCAAACAATTCAATTATCCTTAATCTAAAGTTTTGAAAACATACACAATTTGTGTCGGGGGCGGGGATACCACGATCTATGCGTTGGTAAGGTTTGACAATATGAAAACAAAGGCAAAACAATGAAAAAACAAAACAAACCCCTCTGCGGTATAGACGAAGCAGGTCGGGGACCATTGGCAGGATCATTGGTGATAGCCGGAGTGATCCTTAAAAATCCCATTGAGGGGTTGATGGATTCTAAAAAGCTGACGGAGAAAAAGCGGGAGGTTTTGTATTGTTTAATTATGGAGAATTCTGATCATCACATTGTCTGTTTTTCTGCTCAAGAAGTAGATGGATTGGGAATTTCCAAGTGTTTACAGAAAGGTTTACAGAGTATACAGAGGCATTTGCCTGATGTTGACTATCTCTTTGACGGTAACAGTACTTTTGGTGTAAATAACATTAGGACAATGGTTAAAGCGGATGATAAAGTTCCTGAAGTGAGTGCCGCAAGTATTTTGGCAAAAGTGACACGTGACAGAGAGATGATCAAATGGGCCCAAAAGTATCCTTTGTACGGATTTGAAAATCATAAAGGTTATGGGACCAAAGCCCATATTGAAGCCTTAGAAAGATATGGAAGATGTGAGGTGCATCGTTATACTTTCAGAGTAAAGAGCCTGGATGAACCTACACTCTTCTAAAAGGAAGTCCCGTTCACGGTCAGTTTCCCGTTAATGAATTCAATGTCATAGATCTTTCTCCCCTCTTTTTCAACAGGAGGCAAAAGCATAATGAACATCATAGCTCTGGGATCTTTTACGATGTGGGCAAAGAGATCTGCTGAGACAGAGATATGTGTTTTGTTGCTAAATATAGAAATGCTTGAAAATGGATCCTGTGAGACTGCATTGATATCCAGTACTCTGTTGATACTCCATGAAGAGCTGAGGTCGAACCCATCCATTGTTGTTCCGTCTTGTGTTATTTTTTCGGCAGAGAAATTCGGGATACTTACAGAAAAACCTTTTGAAAATATTTTTTGGCTGAGTGCATTCACTGCTTTTGTATCATTGATGTCAACACGCTGAAATGCTTCAAATGCAGCAATATCGAGCTTATCTATGGCAAGATCGAATAAAATATTATGCAGAGTATATGTTTTATGATCTTTCATTATTCTTATCTCATCTGCCTTGCTTGAAACAGTGCTCTTCAGGAGCCCCTTTTGTACACTGTTTTTTGCTGTTCCATTTAGGTTTTTCATATGTATGAAGAATCCTGGTTCTGCCTGGATTTTTATTTCCCCAATATGGTGGTCGGACTCGGTGTCATAGGGAGAGGGGCCTGTGAATGTATAGTTGAATGTAATATCTGAAAGCTTTGCATTAAACGCTTTTTGGGCATCCAAAGAGAGAAATTGAAGACTCTGGTGCACAGTTTTTAGCTTTTCTTTTTCTACTGTGCCTTCAAACTTGAAGCCTTGACTTGTAAATGTAACTTTCTCTTCTTTTCCTTCAAATGTTTCATGAATGTCTTTGACGTAGCCTTTGAAACCGTTGAGCAGTTTATTGAAATCAATATGCAAAAGGAAAACTTTCTCTTTGATCATCTTTTTGAGACGTTCAACTGCTGCTTTATCCTCCGGATCTGTATTTTCTGATACATTCCTTGGCAGCTTGAGAGGATATATGTTTACAGAAAGTGCACTATAGCTGTCCTGTAGATATTTGGCATCTACCCCCAACTTTAAACCTTCCAAAACAAGAATATCCTCCTGGTTTGCCTGCATACCTCGAGAAATGAGATAATTCGTGATCTTTGCAGGATCATCAAAGCTTACTACAAAATGTTCTTCTGCGGCTTTGCTCTCTCTTTGTTCAATGGCAAAACCATTTTGTTGTAAAGTTGTCAATTCATGGTTGACTTGCTTTTTTATCTCTTGGACAGCCTGGGAAGAGCCTGCTGTAAAATAATACACTGTGGCAATGAGCAGAAGCCCGACAATACCAAATCCCAGTTTCTTCATAGCTATCCTTCTAGTTTGATCGTGGATAGAGAGCTTTAAGATGATCCATCTTTTTGCCCATATTAAGCAGGGCCATATCGGCAAGTGTCAGTGCCATCATGGCCTCGCATACTACAGCACCACGTATGGCTACACAAGGATCATGCCGTCCCTTTAGATTGCATATGACCTCTTCATTGTGGGTAGTAATGGTGTGTTGTTCCTGAAAAATGGAAGGAGTAGGTTTGAAATGTGTTTTAACGATAAGCGTATCACCATTGCTGATACCTCCGAGTGTACCCCCGGCATGATTGCTTGTAAAGCCGTTTATGGTGATTTCATCGTTGTTTTGACTTCCTTTGAGATGGGTGCTTGCCACACCATCACCTATCTCTACCGCTTTGGCTGCATTGATACCCATCATCGCTTCAGCCAAAATAGCGTCGAGTTTGTAATAAAGAGGCTCACCTAAACCTATGGGTACGCCCGTGGCAGTAGTGAGTACGACACCTCCTACGGAATCATGATTCTCTTTTGCTGTCAGAATGGCAGCTTCCTGTGCTGCTTCCATATTGGGATCAAGGGCATACAGCTTGGAACTTTTTGCATATTCAAAATCCTGTACTTCTCCTTTGATACCATCCACTTCACAAAGTCCGCTCTGTATGGAAATACCTATTTCTTTAAGCATCAGTTTCGCTATGGCACCCCCGGCTACTCTGGCAGCGGTTTCTCTGGCAGAGCTGCGTCCTCCTCCACGGTAATCTCTCAATCCATATTTGTGAAAATAGGTGAAATCTGCATGTCCGGGGCGGAAAAGGTCTTTGATATTGTCATAATCTTTGGACTTTTGGTTCGTATTGAAGATGATCATAGCAATAGGTGTACCGGTACTGATACCTTCGAAAGTCCCGGAAAGAATTTCAACTTTGTCCTCTTCTTTGCGCCCTGTCTCAAGATTGCTTTTGCCGGGTTTTCGTCGATCCAGTTCAGATTGGATGAATGTTTCATCTATGCAAAGTTCGGCAGGTACACCATCAAGAATGCATCCTATGGCTTTACCGTGTGATTCTCCAAAAGTTGTCAGGGTCAGTCTTTTACCAAAAGTATTCATGATCTTAATGTCTCCAGTGCGATTTTGGCTGCTTTCTGCTGAGCCTCTTTTTTACTTTTCCCTTTTGCAGTAGCAATGGTTTTGTTATCCAGTATTACAGCAATTTCAAATTCTTTTTTATGGTCCGGGCCGGAAGAGCCAAGCATTTCATAAATAGGTGTGACACCGTGTGTTGCCTGTGTCAACTCCTGCAATGCGGTTTTGTAATCTTTGGAGAGAGAATCAAGATCGATCTTTGGATGACACGCTTCAAGTAGTTTAATGGAGATTTCTTTTGCCGTATCAAGACCGGCTTCCAAATAAATAGCGCCGATAATGGCTTCAAAAGCATTGGAAAGCAAAGAGGGCTTATTTCTACCGTTATTGTTTTCTTCTGCAGAGGAAAGATAGATATACTGTCCCAGGTCAATAGCTTTTGCTAAAAGTGTAAAACCGCTTTCATTGACAAGTGATGCACGGATCTTTGAAAGTATGCCTTCGTTGGAGTTTGGAAATTTGGAAAAAAGATACTCCCCTACGATCAGATCAAGCACCGCATCTCCCAAAAATTCAAGCCGCTCATTATTGTAAGGCTTTTTATAACTTTTATGTGTCAAAGCCTCAATAATCAATTGCTTTTTTTTAAATGTATAGTTCAGCCGTTTTTCGAGTTGACCATAATCGTTCATTTGTAATTCCTTTTTTTTGTTTGGTTGCAAAATACCCTATGAATGTAGGGCTAAGATGCAGGGTCACAGCTTTAATTTCTTCCAGAAATTCAACCAATGACCCGTGACACAGTTCCATCGGCTAAAAGAGTATTTCTGAAGTTTGTTTATAACGTTGCTTTTATTCTTTCTGCCTCGTTTCTTGCCAGTTCATCACAGCGTTCATTTTCCGGATGACCATTGTGGCCGCGTACCCAGGTACCATGTACCTTATGTGGTGCGGAAACTTCAAGATAGCTTTTCCACAGGTCTACATTTTTTACTTTTGTAAAGTTCTTTTTGACCCATCCATCCAGCCATTCATTGATGGCTTTGACCACATAGGAACTGTCCGAGATCACTTCTACATCGCAGGGTTCTTTGAGCAGCTTCAACCCTTCTATGACCCCTTGAAGTTCCATGCGGTTGTTCGTGGTATGTGCATCTCCTCCGGAATACTCTTTACACTTTCCTTTATACTCCAATATACCGCCGTATCCACCGGGTCCTGGATTTCCAAGACTTGAACCGTCAGAGTAGAGAGTAATCTGTTTTCGGGCTTGCTTTTGCAATTTTTTCCTCAACTTCTACAGAGTTTATCGCCATACAGTTCGGACACCGTTTAAAGGAGACAGGAAAACTCTGTTTGCATTTTTTACACAAGTATGAAAAAAGCAGATCTCCCTGCTCAAATCCGCTCTGTTTGGCGGTGGCCAGCATATCAAGACTGAAGATGCCGCTTTGGAGAGCTGGTGTTTGTAAATATCCTTTGGCATAGTAGAGCGTACTTAACTGTGTATTGGATGTGATTATATCTAAATCGAGTTGTGAATTTGGTAAGAACCAGAGGATATCAATCACCTCTTTGAGACGTTTGGGGTCAATGATCTGCCATGCAGCTTTTGTATCCAGTTGCAACATGGTACTTACGATCTCTCTATAGAGTTTAGGTTCTTCTTTAAAAAGTCTGATGAGTTTTTCCACCTTGTCTTGGGCAGGGATCATTTCGTCTTCTTTTATTTGAGAAAGTTCAAGGTATTTTGTAAGGGTATAGGTATCTTCCCCAAGCATCTCCAATGGTTCAATGACCTTTTTGGCCTTATCGTATTTGTGCATCATTTCATACACAACGCCCAGTTCATACAGTACTTGTGTATTACGGGGTCTTTCACGTAAAACTTCTGTATAGATAGATCTGGCACGTTCCAAAAACCCTGCGTGAAGATAAGTATTTCCCAATCTTTCCAGGAGTTCCTGTTTTGTAGGATTATCAGAAATATTTTTAATGAGATAGAGATAGATATTGATGGATTTGTGATATTCACCTGAATTCTCAAATGCTTTTGCAAGTAATGCAAGTGGTTTGAGCATATGGGGTTCAAAAGGCATATCTCCGGTATCAAGAGCACACTCTGAACTGTCAAATTTTTCCAGGAATTTAAGTAAATGCCCCTGTTCTTTTTGCTGCTTGTAAAGTCCCCATGCATAGGTGACCACAGCAATGATCAGGGCACTGACTATAATAAGCAAAATACTAAAAAGCGGATCATTGTAAGCAGGTAAGATGTTTTCCAAGTTTTGCCTTTATATCCAATATTCTCGTTGGGAATGAGAAATATGTATTTTCGGGTTAGATTATATCAAATTAGATATAATGTTGAAATGATAGATAACGCCTCGATAGAATCTCTGAAAAACAGTATTGATATTGTAGATGTGATAGGCAGCTTTATAGAACTGCGCAAAGCAGGCGCGAACTATAAAGCGAACTGCCCGTTTCATGGAGAGAAGACCCCCAGTTTTGTTGTGAGTCCAAGTAAGCAGATATACCACTGTTTTGGCTGTGGTGCAGGGGGAGACAGTATCAAGTTCGTGATGGAACATGAAAAACTTACCTACCCGGAAGCCATAGAAAAACTGGCTTCCATGTATAATTTCTCATTGAACTACACCAAAGGCAGCAGTGATTATTCCGATGCAAAACGTGTATTGGAAGCTATACAGACCTGGTATGTGAAGAATTTGGAAAATAATGCTGTAGCAAAACAGTATCTTTTGGACAGGGGGATTTCCCAAAGTTCTATTGAACGGTTTGGCATAGGGTATGTGCCTGATGGAAAATCAGTGATGCATTTTCTCAATTCAGCATTACTTCCGTTGCCTAAAGCGGTGGAGGCCGGGATCATTGCACAGGGTGAGGGAGGAGGATATTATGCGCGTTTGGTTGAACGTATTACTTTTCCTATTTACTCCGCCAGTGGTGCGATTGTAGGATTTGGCGGACGGACGATCACGAATCATCCGGCAAAATATATTAACTCTCCTCAAACCAAACTTTTTAACAAATCCCGTTTGCTGTATGGATATGATCTGGCAAAAGAGAGTATTTACAAGAACAAAAAGCTTATCGTTTGTGAGGGATACCTTGATGTGGTGATGTTCCATCAGGCAGGGTTTACAGAAGCGGTCGCCACACTGGGAACGGCTTTGACCTCTGAACATCTGCCGCTTCTTCGCAAGGGTGATCCCAAGATCATCCTGGCATATGATGGAGATAAGGCGGGTGTTGCCGCAGCATTGAAAGCCGCACAGATGTTAAGTGTTGCCAACTTTGATGGAGGTGTGGTACTTTTCCCTGATGGCCAGGACCCTGCAGATCTTATAGCCAAGGGACAGAGTGAAGCAGTAGCGAAACTGCTTCGTGAAGCCAAACCGCTTATTCCTTTCGTCCTGGAGCAGATCATTTATTCCTACGATCTGAATGACCCCCGTGCAAAAGAAGCTGCATTCGGTGCGGCTAAACAGTTTCTGGAAGGATTGAGCCAGATCATTAAAGATGCATATATACCAATGGCAGCGACACTGTTGGGTGTTTCACCTGCACTGTTTGGAAGTCAGACGCAACCCGGCAGTGCAAAAGAGCGTTTTAGCCAGAAAAGAGATGATGTGGCACAACTGAGCATTCTCAAAACACTTCTGGAAAAGCCGGACCTCATAGACAGCGTACTTGATGTGATAGATGTCAAGATGTTTGGTGGTTATGCGACTCTTTTTTCTGCACTGATCAACAGAGAGAGAGAACATCCGCATCTTATGGGACTGTCAGTGGATGAAAGTTTGCAGGTAATGGATGAAGCAGAACTGCAGGGAGTGCTGAGAAACTTCCTAATCAAACATTACGATATGAAACTCAAAAATATCGTAGCGGACCAGACCATACCGTTCGAGAAGAAGAGTTTCTTGATACGTAAAATAAAAACCGATATAATCCCAAGACTGAAACGCGGAGAACTGGTTGCCTTTGAAAGCAATTAGATCCCTGTTACACTAAAGGAAAAACATGGCAACAGCAAGTGCAAGACATATTTTGGTAAACGATGAAGCGTTCTGTAAAGAACTTAAAGAGAAGATCAATGCAGGTGAGACATCATTTGAAGAAGCGGCAAGAGACCATTCAACTTGCCCCTCTGGTGTAAGAGGCGGCGAGCTGGGTACGTTTAGCCAGGGGCAAATGGTACCCGAATTTGACAAAGTGGTATTTAACGATGAGGTAGGCGTGGTCCACGGACCTGTAAAAACACAGTTCGGATATCATCTGCTTGAAATAACAGAACGTTCATAAAAGAGGCTTAAGATGGGTAGTTTTTTATCCATCTTATGCTAAAATCCTTCTCACCTAACCTTTGGGGGCTTAGCTCAGCTGGGAGAGCGCTTCGCTGGCAGCGAAGAGGTCGTCGGTTCGATCCCGATAGTCTCCACCAATCTACAATCTAATATCATCAATATATACTACATAATCCCCTTATATACAACGTTTAAAGCATTATTATAGTCTAGCTTAGTTTAATATGTATGGTAGTAATCTAAGCCTAATAGTAGTAATATGAGTAGTGATGAGGTAAATTTAGACTTTGCCAAATAAAAATGACTACCAAGGTACTACTATGGGAACTCTTACAAAATTAGCGATAGACAATGCCAAACCAAACAATGATAACGGTACATTGAAATATAAAAGATACCCTGATGGTGGAGGGCTTTATCTTCTTGCTACTGCAAAGGGTGGTAAGTTATGGAGATATAATTTTTCTTTAAATAATAAAAAATATGTGTACTCTATTGGTAAGTACCCTGCAATAACTTTAAAAGATGCAAGAGAGATACACCGGGAGCTTAAAAGTAAAGTAGGAAAAGGAATTAACCCAGTAGAAGTAAAAAGAGAAAAGAAGATAGCAAAAAGGAAAGCTAATAAAAATACTTTTCAAGATATAGCAGAAGCATATTTGAAAATGAAAAAAGAGGATTTAGCTGAAAGTACTTTTACTCGATATGAGAGAGCATTAAAAAGAGATTTTTATCCATTTATTGGTGCTATACCTATTGATAAGGTTACAAGAGGGGATTTGATAGATATTGCTACTTACGTACAGCAAAGAGGAGCGCTAGAAACCGCACACAGATACCTCAACTTATGTAATCAGATTTGGAAGTATGCTTTACAGTTTGATAAAGTAGAGCATAATATAGTAGCAGACATAGACAAAACCATAGCACTTAAAAAGTTTAAAAACAAAAAATATAAAACAATTACTGAGCCTAAACGTATTGGAGAGCTATTGAAAGCTATTGATGGGTATACAGGTTCGTTTACTACACGGCACTTATTACGTTTTTTACCCTATGTTTTTGTACGTTCTGCAAATATACGTTTTGCTGAATGGAGTGAGTTTGACTTGAAGAAAAAAGTTTGGACTATCCCAGCCAGTAAAATGAAAGCAGGTAAAGAGCATAAAATCCCACTAAGTGAACAGGCTATAAAAATACTTGAAGAAGTAGGGCAATACACTCACGATGCTAAATATGTGTTCCACTCTCCACTAAGTAGGACTAGACCTCTTACAGATGTAGCCGTAAGTTCTGCACTCAAACGTTTGGACTTTGGAGATGAGATAGTACCTCATGGGTTTAGAGCGATGTTTAGTACCATTGCAAGGGAGCATAAGAAGAGAGATGAGGTGATAGAAGCATTACTGGCACACACAGATACAAATAAAGTAAGGAGTGTCTATAACAGAGCAGACTATGCAGAAGAAAAGAGAGAGATAATACAGTGGTATGCTGATTATTTGGAGGGGGTTAAAATAGGTGATGAAATATGAGTAGGCAAAAAACCGTAAAATTAACACCTCAAGAAAATGAGATTATATCAGAGTATTTTTATCCAAAATTAATGGAAAAACTTAGAGGTAAACGAAAAATCATAGAGCCTGATGTGCAGGGCTTAATAGATTACAGTAATAACTTACAAGAGAAAATTAAAAACCAAAATAACCAATTAATAAAAGATGTACAGATAGCACATATTATAGATGTTAATTTAATAATAGATCATGTAGAGGATTTTGATAAATTTATAAAAAAATTAGATAAAGATTGGCTATATGATGTTGTTGTTAAAAGTAAGACATCTCAAATATCTAATAAAATTTATAAGATTTTAGTTAAGGTTTACAAAGATGAAGGACAGTTTAACAATTTTATACAGATAGTTTATGAGAGCATATTGCAAAATAACAATAAAAGCTTTTATCATAGAATGTGTAATTTTTTTGAAGAGGGGATGGAGATTAAAAATAAAGATACCCAAAAGTATGCCCAAAAATTAAATAAAATAAAAGAGTTTGCAATATGCAGTGAAATGGCTAGGCTACTTGCTAATGCTTTATTTAAATCCGATTTTATAGAAGATATTATTAAAAAGAAAAAAAAGGGTGATATAAAGATTTATGATATTCCCTATACATTTCAAACATCTTTCCAGTGTGGTATATTTGGCACTACTTCCCGTGAGGAAAGAAAAAGTAAAAAAGAAAAAGATAAAGATAAACACTGGATACAAAAAAAATAAAGACACCAGTGTCCCTATTCCAATTCGTACATATGGAATAGTTACATAGTTAATTAACTTAGTCTAACAAATATCAAAGAACAGTTAGACTAAACAAAATCCAAGTCGACGAGGTAACCCGAAAGGTTTATCCAATGAGTAACATGGAAAATATGAGAGCTAAAGAGGCTTCAACATATCTAGCGGTGGGACTATCTACAATATGGCTGTACGTAAAGCAGGGGAAGCTCACACCAATCAAGTTAAGCGATAGAGTAACTATCTTCAAAAAAGCAGATCTAGACCGCTTCATAAATACAAATGCAAGGATGGCATCATGAGAGGGGCGGTAATAGCAACTCTCAATGCACTCTATGAGAGCAAGGAAGTTACAGCAAACAAAAGCCTAGAGTGTAAGACAACTCGAATCACAAACGAGATAAGCACTCTTAGGAATGTTCTAGGAATTGATATTATTACCGATAGGGTAGAAACAGAAAACCGTAAATGGTATGGAAGTTATCGGTTAATACGAACTAAAGAAAATCTTGAAAAAGTAAGAGTGATATTAGAGCTTCACTCTAAAAAAGATGAGGTACAAAAGAGCCGTGATTGATTCTCTTAACCTTGCAGGTGAGCAGGTAGAAACAATTTTTATATTCGATAAAAACTATACAATAGAGCCAGTAAAAACAAAAAGCGTGTTTAGTCCAAAAGTATGGAATGAGTCTTTCGGTAAATCCTTGAAGCAGAACATCATAGAAGCCAAGATCATACACACCTACTTAGGGCTAAAGTTACCGCTCAAAACCTTCTCAGTTAGTCCAAAGAGTCAGACTTTAGAGTTTGCAGGACTGCAAGGCTACAATGAGAGGTCACAGCTACTGGTGCAAACCTTGCAGGAGTTGGAAAGTCAATTACAATACACAAGAGTCATGAGGATGGACGTAGCCATTGATTATGAGGGTAACATACCTCATAGTATTATCAAGGTATTATCTAAGCATAGAGGGCGGCCGTTGCCGTTTGGAAACACAACTTACTACAAAACAGCCAAAGAAAAAAAGACTAATCAGAAGATGGATATTAAAATCTACAATAAGCAGATACAAGCAAAATTAGATTATCCGCTCCATAGACTAGAGTTTGTCTTTAAGGGCAGCTACTTCAATAAGTTACTTTTCAAGGACATTGAAACGGCATATCAGAAGATGGAAAAGTCCATCAAAAAAGCTACTGGTTTAAGTGTGAAAATACAGTCTATTTAATCCTTATAGGTTAATACTACTAAAAAATCACACAAAACCTCATATAGGCACGGTGTGAGCGTCAGTATCGCACTTTGCTATTAATTCACTTTTAAAGGCAGAAAATGAAGCATAAAACACGACACAAAACGACAGTCACAAAAGAGATAATCCAAGAGGTACAGGAACTTGCCGAACAAGGATTTAACAATATCTTGATTAGTCAATCTTTAAACATTGCAACACAAACGCTTTCTACGAATAAAGAGTTAAAAGAAGCTATTCAAAGAGGGAAACTGATACTGGCAAAAAAGGTTACAGCTTCCATACTGGATACACTTGAAAATACTCCTACTAATCAGCAGATGCTAGTTAAGAGATTATGTTTATTTAATCCAGTGGTCAGTATTAAAAAACCCACGACAGCAGAAGAAGCATTAAACAATCTTGCAGCAGCTACACAATCTTTTGCAGATGGGGAGATCAACGGGAGTCAGTTGAGAACGATAGAGGCAGTGAGCAATAGTTTCATAAAGGGATATGAGCTTACAGAGCTTGAAGAGCGTATTAAAACATTGGAGGAAAAAGAAAATGCCAAGTAATTTACAAAATAGAATTAACAAACTTGAAGCCATAGAGAATACTAAAGTGTCTGGTATTATTATCTATTTCAAAAATGCAAAACAGAAGATGATCACCAATGATGATGCAGATGCAGAACGTATTGTTGAAGCTGATTGTTATCTAGATCAGTGTGGTAGTGAAAAGATGAGTCTTGATAGGGCAAAAGAATACACAAAATTTAATAGCTATAAGTATGTGTGCTGTCTTCCTACAAAAGAAAAAACTTATGCTGAGGTAATTTAGATGATTAAAACAAGAGTTCAAGCATTAGAGAAAAAAATGAATATAGGTGATAAGAGATTAACATGGTATTGTGTTTCTTTACAGGATGGAGTTTATACGACTGATGACCATAAAATACTAACCAAAGATAAGGAGGGTAGCTTTTTCTATGAAGATGGAAGAGTGTTTTATGATACTTCAGATGAAAATATTGGTTTAATAACCAGAGAATATGTGTAGTTAATATAATCAATTTAACTTTTAAAAGGAAGCAGCAAAAAATATATTTAGTATCATTAATAATACCACCATAATTATTCAAAATGATTGTATAATTTAATCATGCTAATAAATTAATTGGATTAAAAATGAAAAAAATAATACTATTACTATTGATAATGCTTAGCGTACTATTCTCAAATACCCCTAATACCTGTGATGTTTTGGCAGCTAATCCAAAGGATAAGTCAAATCCTACTGGTGTTATTGGTGTTAATCTTGAAAAGATTGATGTAGTTAAAGCAAACAAAGCCTGTACTCAAGCGGTTAAAGATTTCCCTAATGAATCGAGATATAGCTATCAGTTAGGTAGAGTGTACAATAAGATGAAAGAGTACAAAAAAGCTTTTGAATGGTACAAAAGGTCAGCTGAGCAAAATAATACTCATGCCCAATATAATATTGCAGGTATGCGTTATGATGGTATTGGCATTAAACAGGATAAAAAGAAAGCCATTGAACAACTTAAAGAATTAGCTAAAAAAGGTTTTAGCCCTGCCCAGGGTTTTCTTGGTTATCTGTATTTATCTGGAGATGGAGGGCTAAAGCAAGATTACAAAAAAGCAGTGGACTGGTATAAAAAATCAGCAGAACAAAATAATACTCAAGCTCAATATGACTTAGGGGAAATGTACTATGAGGGTAAAGGTACTGAAAAAGACTATAAGGAAGCCTTCAGATGGTACAAGAAGGCGGCAGAACAAGATCTTGCGAGTGCACAATATCGTCTTGGTTATATGTATTATTATGGAGAAGGTATCAAAAAAGATTACAAGGAAGCTTTCAAATGGTACAAAAAGGCAGCTGAACAGGATTATACTCGTGCCCAAGCAAAGCTTGGAGATATGTACTATTTTGGAGAAGGTATCAAAAAAAACTACAAAGAAGCCTTCAAGTGGTATATTGTAGCAGCTAGTGATCCATATGCACAGTTCAGTGTTGGATATATGTTTTACAAAGGCAAAGGTGTTCCAAAAAACTACATCAAAGCATACGCTTGGTTTAATTTAGCTCTTGCCAATGGTAGAGATGATATTCGTACATTACTTAATGATCTAGAATCAAAAATGACTTCCAATCAAATCAATATGGCTCAAAATTATGATCCATTTAAAGAAATGATGAAAGATTATAAAAAATCAAATGGCAGTAAAAAGAAATCTACAAGTACTTATATGGGAACTGGTTTTTTTGTAAATAAAACAGCGTTATTAACAAATTATCATGTGGTGAAAGAATGCAAGAGCATTGAAGTAATTAGAAAAAATTATAAGAGTGAGGCAAAAATTATTGCACGAGATTCTAAAAATGATTTAGCGATATTGAAAGCTCAAAAAGAAAATACAAGATTTCTTGACTTTAGAGCAGCTAATAGTATACGGATTGGTGAGGAAATTATCATAATAGGTTATCCATTGGGTAATCTTTTAGGAAGCAGTATCAAACTTACAGTAGGAAATATTAGTGCATTAACTGGTTTAGTCGACGATACTACCATGATGCAAATGACTGCTCCTGTTCAGCCAGGTAATAGCGGAGGGGCATTACTAGATAGAAGCGGTAATATAGTTGGTATTGTAGTGTCTAGGCTAGAAGAAACTCCATCGGGGAGAGTAGCACAAAATGTAAATTTAGCTATTAAATCTAATATGGCTCAAATGTTTTTAGATATTAATAATATTAATTATGAAGTGGCAGTATCTAAAGATAAAAAAGAAGTTGCCGATATTGCAGATGAAGTGAAAGATGGTATTGTGAAGGTTATTTGTTATCAATAGAGATAAGCGTTAAATTATTATTTTATAAATAGGTGCTATAGTTTTCACAATATAATCATTCTGAAGAGTACAAAAATGTAATACCACAATAAAATAGTAGTCATTTAAGTAGTCATTTAATATATAACTATTCATTAGCATAGGAAAATACGTTACTTATAGTAATAATTAGGTGGAGATAGTCTCCACCAATCATAAACTTTTTTTATTTCGCATAAGATACATGCTTGTAAACATAATCTGTATATCTATGGTTTTTCATTGGGTAAATTAAGATAAAATAATTTTTTGATTTCAAATAGTGAAGAAAAGAATTGTTGGTGACCCCTAGGAGACTCGAACTCCTGTAACATGGATGAAAACCATGGATCCTAACCGCTAGACGAAGGGGCCATTCATAACTTGTGGACGGAATTATATATATTGACTGCTTAAATAACTCTTAAGTTCGGTATAATTTAATTAAAAAATCGGGGGAAAATATGAAAATAATGAATATTTTTTGGATAGTATCCGCTTGCTTTGCATTGTCCGCCTGTACACAACCCCAATATATGAAACAAAACAGTGCTTTTATCCTGTTCAAAACACCAACATTCAAATATGCGGATATGGGTTTCATCTATGAAGCAAAAGATGAAATAAAAGTGGAGATCTATTCCAATGCACAAGTGCTGATGACTTTAAAGATAACGGAATCTTCGGTATGCCTCAGCCTGCTTGAATGCATGAGTAAAGAAGGTTTCAACAATAAAATATTAAGTTCTCTGTATCCTCGGGAGATCTTAACGAATATTTTTAGAGGGAAAGCTATTTTTAACGGTAAAAATATACTGAAAAAGCGTAACGGCTTTACACAGACACTTGTGAAAACAGATAAATATAATATACATTATAGTGTTTTAAATAATCAGATCATATTCCATGATACAATAAATGAAATTCTTATCAAGGTGATCAAATCATGAAATTTGTCGGAGCACATGTAAGTGCAAGCGGGGGAGTAGATAATGCACCGCTGAATGCCATGGCCATAGGGGCTAAAGCATTCGCACTTTTTACGAAAAATCAAAGGCAATGGGTCGCAAAACCTTTAGAGGCGAAAACCATTGATGCCTTTAAAGCAAATCTTGAAAAAAGCGGTATTCTGCCAAAACATGTTCTTCCTCATGACTCCTACCTCATCAACCTTGGGCATCCAGAAGCAGAAAAACTTGAAAAATCCAGAGCAGCGTTTATCGATGAACTGGAGCGCTGCCATCAGCTTGGCCTGGAGAAGCTGAACTTCCATCCCGGTTCCCACCTGGTGAAGATCGCTAAAAAGGACCCCCAATATGATGACAAGCTGATGGAAGCTGAGCTGCATTGTCTGGATGTGATCGCAGACTCTATGAACATAGCCATAGAAGCGACAAAAGAGTCCAATGTCAAACTTGTCATAGAAAATACGGCAGGACAGGGAAGCAACCTTGGATACAAATTTGAACATCTTGGATATATCATCGATAAAATAGAAGATAAAAGCAGGGTAGGTATCTGCCTGGATACCTGCCATACCTTTGTGGCAGGTTATGACCTGAGAACAAGAGAAGCCTATGATGAAACGATGGATGCATTTGAACGGATCGTAGGATCCAAATATCTGATGGGAATGCACCTTAATGATTCAAAACCAAAACTGGGGTCCCGTGTAGACAGACATGCCTCATTGGGGCAGGGAGAGATAGGCTGGGATGCCTTCAGGTTCATTATGAACGACTCGCGTATGGATGACATACCATTGATCCTGGAAACCATTGACGAGTCGATCTGGGCAGAGGAGATCAAGGCATTGTATGCTCTGGTTGAAGAATAAAACTGAAACAGGAGGAAGTAAAATGAGTAAAGTGATCAAAGGTTTGGCACTTAGTGCAATAACAAGTTCTGTAGTTATGGCATCAGGATATATGATCCCGGAACAGTCACTTGATTCTATGGCACTTAGTGCGGCTCATGTAGCACATACCACAGGAGCAGATACGGCATATGATAACCCTGCAAATATGGCATTTATGGAAGATAAAAGTTATCTGGAAGGCGGGGTAACATTGGCACATCTCCCGTCCAATGTTTTTGTTAGTTTGCCTGAATATTCAGGTGAATCAGAAGTTGAAAATCTTCCGATTCCATTTTTTCATTATGTTTCTAATCCTATGGGAGATTTTAGATGGGGTATGAGTCTTGTTGCGCCGGGAGGCCTGACAAAAAGATGGAAAACTCCCTTCCAAAAACTTTCTGCCGAAGAGTTTACACTGAAGGTTGTGGAACTTAACCCGAGTGTTTCATATAAGGTAGCAGATAATTTCAGTATTGCTGGGGGATTAAGGTTTATTTACAGTGAAGGTGTTGTAAAAAGTGAAGGTAATCATCCTGTTGTTGGCTATATTAAGAGAGATATGGAAGGTGATACTTTTGAATTTGGGTATAACCTGGCCATGACATATAAGCCGACTCCAGATATTAATCTTGCTGTAACATATCGTTCAAATATTGATCTAGAGGAAGAGGGTAATGCTAAATTATATAGTCACCCCTGAAAAACCCAAACACCTCCCAAAAATAGGTACTTTGGAAGTGATTTAAGGGTATAATAACAACCAATAAACATAACAAAACAGACTAATTCTTGGTCGAAATAGGTGTTAAAATTGCTTCCACGTTCTCCTAAAAAT
>JQIX01000068.1 GCA_003934925.1 Epsilonproteobacteria bacterium (ex Lamellibrachia satsuma) | reverse complement strand
TTTTTAGGAGAACGTGGAAGCAATTTTAACACCTATTTCGACCAAGAATTAGTCTGTTTTGTTATGTTTATTGGTTGTTATTATACCCTTAAATCACTTCCAAAGTACCTATTTTTGGGAGGTGTTTGGGTTTTTCAGGGGTGACTATATACATTGAAAATGAAATAAAAATGAAAATTTGGCCAATCCATCATAATAATGGGTATTCAGGAGCCTAATATTTATGATAAAGTCTAGCTGAAATTTTTGGGAAAAACAAAATTTTATACAAGGAAAGAGAATGAAAAAAATACTTTTTAGCACAATTATCATAGCACTTTGTTTAAGCTCAAATACCTATGCTGAAGAAGATACCATCAAATATGAAAATCTTGTAAAAGAGAACAAATTTCTTGTGATTGTCAGGGGAAATTCTGAAAAATCAAATCAGGCAAAAGGCATTCTCGAAAGCCTCAATAAAGGCACCATTACACTTCATAAGTAATACTCTTTCCCCTGTTTATCTACTTATAAGGCAGAATTTGGTTTTATTCTTCTAAGGATAAAACCTCTACCTTTCCATTGCTGAAATAGGAGTGTCCAAGAAGATTCTCTTTGATAAAAGGTTCATTTATCTGAATGGGTTTATCTCTTTTGACATGAGCTTTTGCTTGAAGATCTTTCACTGCAAAATCTCTGGCATGATCAAGATCTTTTACGAAAACCGGTATGATGCCCCAGCGTTTACCGGTGATGGCATTGGCACCGGAAACATAGACCTGTTTGCCTTTGTATAATACATCGGTACTCCATATTCTCAATATATAAAGTCTGTTTTCTTCTTTCATTTCCAAACTGCATATAGGTTCTTTAGCCTGCCAAAAAACAGGGATATTGAATTTTTCATTATCACCCAAATCTTTCCAGCCGGCTTTTTCCAAGGTAGGACAAATCTCTTCTTTGTGGCCTGCTGTCATAACGATGTTTATCAGCTGAGAGTCAAGACCGAAAATGTTCTGGGCAAATCTGTTGGAACTTTTGTCAAATAACGTTTTGAGTCTGTCGAGTTCAACTGTTTTTATTTCGGGGTGGATGGCAGGTTTATAATGAAAATTCAAACCAAACAGCAGATAAAGACCTGCTGCTATGGACATCATCGCTATACTGATCGTTTTTGCTTGCCTAAATGGCGTTTTCTGCGTAAAAAACTTTTTGTAAATAAGCCATTGCAGCAAGGCAATAGCCGTGATCACCCACAACGTTCCTATCAGGTATCCGCTATAAACATCACTGATATAATGTTCTCCCAGGTAAATACGGCTCAAGCCTATCAGCAGAACCAAAACTGTTGTAGCAAAAAAGAAATTGACCTTGGTTCTGAAATGACTAGAATGATGTATCAGCAGATAGCCTAAAAATCCATAGAATGCTACGGCAAGAGTAGCATGCGCGCTTGGAAAGGAATAGGAAGATTCAAAATAGAGTGCTGTTTCCGGCCGTGGGCGGTGAAAAGCGAGTTTACCCAAATAAAGAAAAACAGCTGATCCCAAAAGAGAAAGATAAAGTGCAATAAGGTCATTATATTTTTTATATAAAAGTAAAATAACAGTCGCTGTTATAAGATAAAGCAATACGATCTCTTTAGTGCCAAGATAAGTGATCCAGGTAAAGAAAGTAGTCATCTCCGGTGTTCTCCACCCTCTCATGAGATTTGCAACGATATGATCAACGTAGACGATCGGATCTTTGGTGAGGAAATCTTCTACAATGCCTGCAAAAAGTGCAAAAACTGACATAAAGGCAAGGGAAAGCAGTGTGAGCGGCAATCCATAAAATGCTGTTTGATCAAAACGACTTTTGATGAATGCTGTGGATTTTGGATGTACCTTCATTCTTTCTGATACAAAAGGGTTTCGTAAAAAAGAGTGCCATAGTGAAAAAAGTACTATTTTGGCTGAGTGTGCATTGTTTACAATAAATCGTTTTAAGAGAAAGAGAAGGATAAAAAGAAAAATAAGCATGGCAATAACGGTAACTGTACGGCTTAGCCATATCTGTGCAAGGGAAAGTGATGCAGAAAAAAGATAGCCTATACCTATAAACTCCAAACTCCAGCCGACAGCTCCAAAAATATCCCAAAAAAGGAATTTACTTCGTTGCATCTTCAAAGAACCTGCAAGAAAAGGCACACTCTCTTTTAATCCTGGTAAAAAACGGGCTAAAAAAACAGATTTTGCTCCATGTGTATTTAAAAATTTATGTGCTTTCCTCAGTTGCTCATTGGAAAAAGGCATCCATGATCTACCCAATAATACAGTACCGTAATGTTTGCCAATATGATAGTTAGTGATATCCCCAAGATAAGCTCCTGCTACAGCAAATAACAGCAATACCACAATATCAAAATACCCCTGCCCGGCCAGGACACCAAGAAGAAGCAGAAATGTTGATCCGGGCAATAAAAATCCCAGACCGATCAGCGTCTCGCCGAAGGCTGCAAAGAAAGCGACCCATATGGCATAATGTTTAAAATGCTCAACAAAGGGTAAAATAGAATGGTTCAGTATATCTGACATTTGATGATCCGTTTATTGATTTAGGTTTATTATAGGCAATATAGATGAAATAAAAATGAAAACTCCTTCATCTTCATTTCATTTTCATTATATATAATTTGTATATGACAACCGATAAAAACAAAAAAATCGCTCTTCATTGCCAAAATATAACCAAAACCTATGGTTCCGGAGCTTCAAAAGTGCAAGCACTTCGCGGGGTTGACCTGGATGTGTATGAGGGAGAACTGCTGATGCTTGTCGGTCCATCCGGATGCGGGAAGACGACTTTTGTTTCCGTGGTCACAACACTGCTTACTTTTGATAGTGGGGTATGTGATGTACTTGGGAAAGATCTGAATACTTTAAGCGATGCCCAGAAGGTACATTTTCGGGGAGAGAATATCGGTTTTGTTTTCCAGTCTTTCAATCTTCTGCCTTCTTTGAATGCTATGGAAAATGTAGCTATACCGCTGCTTATCGCAGGGGTCAAAAGAGAAACGGCACTCAATAAAGCAAAAGAAATCATTGATGCAATGGGTTTGGAATCAAAGCATTATTCAAAACCGAATGAACTGAGCGGGGGAGAACAGCAGCGGGTAGCTGTTGCCAGAGCCATAGTCCACGATCCAAAACTCATTGTTTGTGATGAACCTACCAGCAGCCTTGACCATGAATCGGGGCAGATGGTGATGAAGCTTCTTAAAAAGATCTCCGAAGAAGAGCATAGGACACTCATCGTCGTGACACATGACAACAGGATCTATGAATATGCTGACCGCATGGCACATATGGAAGACGGAAAGATCACAAGAATAGAAGAAAATAAAGAAAACAAAGGAAATGAATGAAAACTTTTTACACTCTTGTCTTTTTGGCTCTTGTAGGGTTAGGGATTGGTATAGCCACTATTATGTATGGCAATCAGACACCAAAGGCTCAAACTAAACCTATCATAAGTATGCAACCGCCTTTTAAATCTTACATTGCAGGAACGGGCATTGTAGAAGCACAAAATACAAACATACCTATAGGTTCAGCAGTCTCAGGTATCGTTACAAAAGTGTATGTAAAAGTCGGCGAAGAGGTAAAAGTAGGTGATTCTCTATTTGGTATAGATGATAAACAGGTCAGAGCCAGGATCATGCTGGCAAAAAAAGAGATAAAAATAGCTCAAGCAGAGCTTTTAAAAAATAAAAATCGATTTCAAGTCTTAAAAAATCTAAAACATGTGAGTCCGGAACTGGTTACAAAAGAACAATATCAAAGCCGCAGGGATGATGTAGAACTGGCCAAATCAGAACTTGATCTTGCCCAAACCAAAGTAAAACAGCTTCAGAATGAGTTAGAACGCTATACAGTGCATGCTTTAATGGACGGGAAAATACTTCAAAATAAAATGAGAAAGGGCATGTATATAGACAAAAGCATGACAACACCTCTGTTGGTATTGGGTAATAAAAGTATGAATTTACGAATCAGTATCAACGAGTACGATGTATGGAGGTTTCAACCTCATGCCAAAGCTGTGGCTTTTGTCCGTGGGCATCCTAAACTAAAGATTTCTCTTGAATACAACTACACAAAACCTTATATCGTTCCTAAAACAGCACTGACAGGTTTAAGTACCGAAAGAACAGATACAAGAGTACTGCAAGTGATATATACACTCAAAGAACCGGATTTCCCTCTTTATACAGGGCAGCAGCTGGATGTCTTCATCGATGCTGAAAATAATGGAACCAAAGGGATCTAAATGTTGAAGATCGCACTAAAAATGCTGATGGGTGATAAAACGAAGTATATCGGGCTACTCATAGGTATTACTTTTACTGTTTTTCTCATCGTTTTTGCACTCTCTTATTTTGCGGGATTCATGACACGTGGGTTTGCTCTGATCTCTGAAAATCAAACTGCGGATGTCTGGGTGATGGATCCATCCGTACATTCTACTCAAATGACGATCAACATGCCTGATTCTGCACTGAATCGTGTCCGCAGTGTACAGGGTGTATCTTATGCGGTGCCTTTATCCCTTAGCGATATAAGCGCCAGATTTCCAAATGGACACTTTCAGACTTTTCAAATGATAGGCGTTGATGATGCTACTTTGGCAGGGGTTCCTATTCTGAAAAACAGTAAAAACCCCAATATTCTACATAGTCCTGACACTGTTATTGTCGATCCGGGAGGTACAAGCAGAAAACTGCAAACACCTGTTTATCAGAAAGACAAGTGGCCGTTTGATGGTGTACACCTTGATGTTCCGACAAAACAGTTATCCTTTGGTGATGAACTCTTGGTCAACGACAAAAGAGTGGTAGTGGCAGGAGTTTCCCATACGATACCTAGATTTCCGCCGACACCGCTGCTGTATACTACCTATTCCAATGTTAAACGGATCAACTCCGGAGAGAGCAGAAGTTTGACTTTTGTGATGGTTAAAGCCCAAAAAGGAGTTTCTCCTCAGACTTTGGCTGAAAAGATCCAACTCCAGACAGGTTTAAGGGCAAGAACGGCAGCACAGTTCAAAGAGGATACTGTACGATGGATCTTTGTAAACTCGGAAGATGTTGGGGACATGGTAAATATGATCATGCTGGCGATGATCGTCGGATTTGGCGTAACAGGAATCATGCTTTATATGTTTACCTATGAAAACATAAGACAATATGCAGTTCTAAAAGCTATGGGCGCTTCCAACACACTGCTGATGAAAATGGTTTTTATCCAGGCATCTGCAGCATCTCTCCTGGGTATAGGTTTGGGAATAGGAGCATGCAGTATTATTGGAGAAGGTATAATCGTGATGGGTGTTGATTATCCGTTTCGGCTGATGTGGTTTGCCTTGCCTCTTGGTATATTTGGTGTTTTGATCATTGGTCTGACAGCTGCAGCGATCAGCGCAAGGCCAGTTTTGAAACTGGAACCCGGGCTTGTATTTGCAGAAAGATAATATAATATAAAGGATGATTTATGCAAAAAATGACAGGTAAACTTTTTCTCCTGGCAGCTGTTTTTCTGACCCTATTGAGTGCGGACGACAATGTAGTTTCTTTTTACAAAGATGCACTAAAAACATTAACCTATAAAAATACCTATATGTTGCAGGAAAAGTCCAGAGCGTTAAGTATAGAGGCAAAGAAGAAGCAACGGTATCTAAATCTTGATGCAAGTGCCATGTATGGTACAACCAAAGCAGCACTTTTGCCACATCGCTTCAACAGTACAGATATAGGTATTACAGATACGATCGATCTCTTTGGAAAGAATATGGATGATATTCACCTTATACAGCTTAAAATGAAAGAAGACAAACTTTTAACAGAAATCAAAAAAGAGAAACTTTTTCTCCTGTTGACAGAGATGATAACGGCTTACCATATGAGTGAAGAGAAATGGCAGATCAAACAAAAACTCTACCAAAAACAGCTTCAATTCCTCAAGCAGCTGAAATCAGCCGTACATACAGGAGCTATACCGGAACTGGAGCTTATACGATTTGAAAATACCATGACACTCTTTAAAGTACAGATCGATCAGGACAAACAGACTATTGATATGATGAAAGCTCAACTAAAGCTTTACAGCAAACATCATCCTGTCCCGCACCTGTCTGTATTGAAACTGCATAGCAACCTTAAACGATTCCTCTCCCACAGTCCGCAGCTCAAACTGAATGACAATCAAGCTGTACAGTCACTTGAACAGGTGAAGAAGCTTGAACGAAACTGGCTGCCGGATGCTGTGATAGGAGCAAATCAGCAATACAATGATGATCCGACCGCCAATGGGGACAACTACACATTAAGCATAGGGTTAAGCATGAAGTTTGATGGGAGTACTTTCTCTGATATGGAGAAGCAGAAAGTAGATGCTCTGCGTACCAAAAGCCTGAAAAAAGAGCTAGAGATACAAAGAAAAGCACAATATATTGCATGGAAAAGCAACTATCAAACAGCCAAAAGATCTTTTTACTTGCTAAACAAGACAGTAAAGAAGACCAGAAAGACTTTAGAAAATATGAGAACGGCATATCTCCAACATTACATTGATCTGAACAGCTACCTTCAAATGATGCAGGAAGATCTGGCAACACAGGATGCACGGATCACAGCAAAATACAGCATGATCAAAAATGCAATCATCTTAAATACACTTTCAAGAGGGACAATCTATAAATAATACTTGTCTTACCGTTACTTTTTAGGGGATATAATTCATAACTGAGTTTTTCCAAAATTCATAAATAGAAATCTTGCAACTTTAACAATACTCTTGTTTAAGCGGTTTGCATCAAGTTTTGCAGGTGTAGATTACACATCGCTCCATAAGTCACGCCCTTAGATCCAGCGATGATTTTAGGTGAAGTCTATGAGTGTGATGATCATCAAAATGAAAGAAGCCTGTTTGGAAATTAACTCCAACTCTTTACAATCCTGTTTCGTCCACTCTCTTTTGCCTTGTAGAGCGCATCATCCGCACGCTTTATTGTCTCTTTTATCTCTTCATTTTCATGATAAAATGTCACACCGATACTTATGGTAATATGCTCAACCGAGTTAAAATATGCTTTCTTGACATTCTTTCTGATATTCTCCGCAATAACGTGTAAGTTATCTGTACTTTTTAGCAGCGCCAGCACAATGAATTCTTCACCCCCCCATCTGATAAGAATATCATCAAAACGAATAGAACTTTTTATAATTGAAACCAATCTTTTTAGCACATCGTCTCCAACGTTGTGTCCATATGTGTCATTTACCTTTTTAAAATGATCGATATCAAGCATCATAAATCCCAGCTTTTCTCCGCTTATTTTAGACTTTTCGATCATTGCTTTATAGTTCAGATCAAAATATTCCCTGCTGTATGCCTGCGTTAGCTTGTCATGCAATACTTTGTTTTCTAAATTTATCTGATTGATCACAGTTGAACTGATATCTGTCAGAGAAACAATATACTCATCTTTGCTAAATGCACTAACAGATACAGTAAAAGCATGAGGAAGCCTATTTTTATCCACTATTGAAACTATTCTCTTATACCCTGATTCTATGGTCTGTATATATTCTATCCAGCTCATGCCCACAGGTACTTTTCCCAGATGAAAATAGTGGTCATTGCGAACAAACTTTTCACAAATACAGCTATGATGCTTTAAAAATTCCTCTAAACTTCTGTAACCCAAAAAATCTAAAAAAGTCTTATTGACAAACGCTATCTCTTTTCCACTCGACAAGAAAACAATATTTTTTTGCAAGTCAAGCACTTTTTGCAGTTCGTTTGCATATTTGACCTCTCGGGTAACATCTCTTGCTATTCCTTCCACCTCTTTTACCTGGCCATCCTTATCAAAATGGGGAAATTCGGTTAGCTCAAGATAACGAAGTGTTCCATCTTTATGATAAACACTGACCCTGAAGGGTGGCTGTTTTTCCCCGATAAGACTTTTTTTGGAATATATGATTGCTTTTTTATTGATAAGATCATCACTAAAATACTTAATATCATGTATTAAAAATTCTTCTTTGTTGTATCCTAAAATATTGCTGATCGAATCACTTAGGTATGTAAAAACCCTGTTTGTATCATAGGTATAAAAGAAATAATAATTTTTCAGATTCTCAACAAGCCGCTCATACTTTTCTTCATTTGCCTTAATCTCTTTCTTGGCACTTATCTCCAGTTCTTTGTATAGATTTTGCATCTCTTTGGAGGAAACATCCAAAGCATGTTCCAACAGTTTACGATCTCCATCTGCATCCATGTATGCCTGATCCACAAGACGAATAAACTTTTTAGCCTGTTCCGGAGAAATCTCCCCGTCTTTGTAGGCAATTTTTTTTAGCTGACGCTCAAGCAGGCGATGCATCATCTTCCC
Source organism: Epsilonproteobacteria bacterium (ex Lamellibrachia satsuma) (assembly GCA_003934925.1). Lineage (GTDB taxonomy): Bacteria > Campylobacterota > Campylobacteria > Campylobacterales > Sulfurovaceae > Sulfurovum. Next base: position 1,425 of record JQIX01000068.1, on the reverse strand, counting down.
ATATCAGCGTCAATGTCATCGTTTGATTGTGCAGATCACATGTTCCGGATGCCAATGGCGATATTTCACCATACGAGTAAAAACCTATCTGTTTTGTTTTATCCGGGAGCACATCCAACGTTGCTTCCAGCTCTTCTTCTATTCTCTGTTTCAAGACCAGCCTGCGGCCAACACAGCTAATGGCTATACTCAAGATCGTCTCATTATTATACGTTTCAAGAAACACCTCTTTGGCAGCATCTTCTGCACCATCAATAAGGCGGTCATAATTCGTTTTCATCAATGTCACATAGCTGCCCTCCGGTATATCTCCGGCAAAAGTAATAGATTTCTCTTTTTCATCTACCGCCAATATGGTACGGACCTTACTCTCCGCCGTTTTGGCATCCGCCTTTAATTCAAGAGGGAACAGAAGTCCGGTTGCAGGGAGCCCGTCCGCTTTATCGCCAAGATACTTCTTGTAAATGTCAAGTGCAGGCTGTCCGTCCAGTTCATAAAGTATATTATCTTTGGACTTCGTGACGACTCTTTCCATACCAAGCCTATCCCATCCCCCTTTGGAGCCATGGCTAATATGGATATGATCTCCATACAATCCGACACCGGTAATATAACCCGGGACAGCTTTACCCTCAGCTATGACCCAAGTCTCTTTAAAACGATCGTCATCACCGGCAAGCCCGCCTGTCACAACTACATCTTTCGAAAGGACGGAAGCAATACCCTGTGTAAGTTTCGAACCATTGACAAGGAGGCCGTCTGAAAGCACAAACACCGCTTTAAGATCATTGCCTTTCAGTGCATTTGCAATATTTACACCACTGGAGTAAGAATCATCAAGCTGAGACAAGTGCTGAGTTGCTATTTCTATTCTGGTAGTATCAAACTGCATTACAGCAACGACAATACTCTCTTCCAAAAGTTCATCCTGAAGTATCTCTCCCGCAGTAGAAGCTCCAACTATTTTCGAATTTGGAAAATGCTGCAGTAATTCCTCTATGGGATCATCTACTTTCTCTTTTTTGGATGTTCCAAAAACGATAACCAGCGTCTTCTCTGAATCCAAAGTAGAATCCAGCGGCATGTTCCATTCCCCTTGATAGGAATATATCATCAGCTTCATAGGTCTCCTCCAATACAAGAATATTATATTTATCTTAACATAATTTTTTTTAAATCTATGGAATTTAAATATATTTTAAAAAAATATAAATCTAAAAAAAAAGATGATTGGTATAAGGGTATCTTTTTTTGATATTATTCATACTTAACTTTCGCACCTAAACCCAAGCATTTTCTGAGTGACATCCTGCAACACAGTGATAATACTCACTAAATCCTCATTCCTATTGACTACTTCTTCAATTTTAGCTATTTCATCAAGTATAGAGATAAAGACCTGCATGGCTATTGCCAGTGTATGAA
>JQIX01000020.1 GCA_003934925.1 Epsilonproteobacteria bacterium (ex Lamellibrachia satsuma) | reverse complement strand
AAAAGATTGGGTTGGGTATTTTTAGGAGAACGTGGAAGCAATTTTAACACCTATTTCGACCAAGAATTAGTCTGTTTTGTTATGTTTATTGGTTGTTATTATACCCTTAAATCACTTCCAAAGTACCTATTTTTGGGAGGTGTTTGGGTTTTTCAGGGGTGACTAAATATTATGTAATAATAAAATATTAGCCAAACTATCTGCGAGGATAGGACGGAAAGCCACGGGTCTTATTATGGAGATCGCCGGGTTGCATGAAAGTTTTAAGGTGCTTTTGAAAGTTGAGAAAAGATAACTTTTGAAATTAAGTTATAGAGGAAAAGGAGAAGAGAATGGGTATGAAAAAGATTTTAAATTCAGTTGCAACACTCATAGTTCTGGGAGGAACTGCTAGTGCAGCCATAACCTATACCACTGTAGGTGGATTCGTAGGAAATACAGGAGAAGGGACAAAAGCAGATTCCCATATATCTTATGATGGAACACCTATTATTTTGGACGGGGAAAACGTCTATAGAAATATGCATTGGGGTGTAGCTGCCGATCACAATAGAAGTGGATTTACTTCCGGTGAACCGGGGGGAGGATCAGGTACCGTTACACTTGGTGTGCCCGTTGAATTTGCATCACTGACACATCATAATTTCCCTATCACTAGTGCAGGTGGTTCATTAGAATATGTAAAACTTAAAAGACAAATAACACTTTCTGATGGAAATACTTCACATGATTTTAGCAGAGTTTTTGCATTTGATCTTTACAATTGGGAGACACCGAACAATGCAAATCCATGCCCCAGTTCGGATCCGCTTCATCCCTATCCGATCTATACTTTTCCCATCAAGTTGTCAAATGGTCAGGAAAGTCACGTATTTACTGGAGGTTATGACTATCCTTCACCATGTTATGATGCACATGATATTGCTAAGGTTCCCGGACAGGACTTCACATGGGTTGCAGGTGATACAGTATACAATATAGAGATTTCAGGTTTTTATGATGAGGATGAAACCCTTACAAAAACGTTCTGGGCAGCGGAAGGTGGTGACACTTCAGGACATGTACACTTAGTCCTTACAGAACTCGGTCCAAGTCATGTCAATCTCGGTGACCGTGTATGGGTGGATATAAACTCTAATGGTCTTCAGGATACAGGAGAAAACCATACGATTCATGCGGGTATCGATATTGAACTTTATGAAGAGGGGAATACTTCTCCAATTCAGACAGTCCATCCTGATTCGAACGGTAACTACAGTTTTTTAAATGTTGAAACTACCAATGCTAATGGAGGAAAGCAATATCAAGTAAAATTTGTCCTTCCCGTATCCAACAATGTATATCAATTTACACAGCAGAACGCAGGAAGTGACGATACAATTGACAGTGATGTAGATGCAAGCGGTGTTACGGAATGGTTTGATCTGAATGATAATAACGATACTATCGATGCGGGTCTTGTGTTCGGTGCTATAGGAGATTATGTTTGGGTTGATAAAAATCAGAACGGTATACAGGATGATGATGAAGTCGGTCTCGATAATGTTACGGTTAACCTGTATAAAGACGGAAATACAACTGTCTACCGAACAACCCAGACAGGACTCTATGGAGCATATGGTTTTGAACCGCTTGGCAATGGAAGCTATACGGTAGAATTCAAGTTGCCGGAGGGCTACCGTTTTAGTCCCCAAAGCCAGGGAGGAGACGATACGGTTGACAGTGATGCAGATGTATCGGATGGTAGAACACGCTCTATTACGATCGATCTTGACAATACTGAAGAACTTCAGCATTTCGATAATTTTGATGCCGGTATGTTCCAGGAGCTCAACATCACCAAAGAAGTAAATACAACAATTGCAATGAATGGAGAGTTCGTAATGTACACCATCACCGTCACAAACAACAGTGAACGCAATGCAACAGATGTGAATGTCACAGATGATCTTCCTTCAGATGTTAACTATGATGACAGTTATAGTGCTTCACAGGGAACTTTTGATGGTTCCTTATGGGAAGTTGGATTGCTTGAAGCCAATGGCGGTTCGGCGGAACTCAATATCACCGTAGAAGTGGATGCTGCTTCATCCGGAAATGTTGACAACAATGCCTGTGTGGTCACAGAACAGAACAGTATCCCGATCTGCGATGATGTGAACTTTGCTGTCATTACTCCCGCCATCACCGTAGAAAAGAGTACAAACGGTCAAGATGCCGACACAGGCAGTGGACCGGAAGTTCTTACAGGAAGTACGGTAACCTGGGACTATAACATTACCAACACAGGAGATGCGACCCTGACTAACATCAATGTGACGGATGACCAAGAGGGTGCGATCTGTACTATTGAAAGTTTGGCGGCTGGTGCAAGCCAGACCTGTACTGCTACGGGAACGGCAACAACAGGACAGTATGAAAACAATGCAACGGTTACAGCGATGTCACCGACAGGAACACAGATTTCTGACAGTGACCTCAGTCACTACTATGCAGAAGCGCCTTCGATCGATATAGAGAAATTCACCAATGGTCAGAATGCCGATACCGGCACGGGACCGGAAGTTGATATTAACAGCACGATAACCTGGACATACGTCGTTACCAACACCGGTGATGTAAACCTTACCAATATTAACGTGAATGATAATCCGGAAGGGGAAATCGAATGTCCTCAAAATACCTTGGCAGTCGATGAGTCTATGACATGTACACATACAGGACAAGCAATAGAGGGACAGTATGAAAACAATGCAACGGTTAGAGGAGAAACAACAACCAGAACAGCAGCGCAGGTTTCAGATATGGATTCCAGTCACTACTACGGTGGAGTTTGTCCTTGCGAGAAGGTGAAAAGTGATGGCTCTCCGGCCATGAACAATATTTCGGCTGCACTGATGATGCTAATGACACTTATACTTGGCCTTTTCTTTGTAAGAAGAGAAGAAGAACTCAAAAGAAATGAAAGATAAGGGAGGAGTGAACATGAAAAAAGCAATAAGCATAATCGCACTTGGAACACTTTTGGCAACAAACAGTCTGCTTGCAGGAGGGAACATTGTTGCTCCTGCTGCAGAGGTAGTTGCAGTACCGGTACAAACCGACACAGATCCTTTCTATATTGGTATAGGTGTCATTTGGGCCGGTGTAAGCAGAGATTGTTTTGAACGGGGTTGTACTGAAACCATACGACTTAAAGATTCCACATGGGGTGGGATCGTAAGAGTCGGGTATGATTTCAACCAGTATATTGGCATTGAGGGCCGTGCACTGAAAGCAACCATTGACAGTGACTGGGCGGAAACAACGCATTACGGCATCTTCCTTAAACCGATGATGCCTGTAGGCGAACAGGTGAACATATATGGTCTGCTTGGCTGGGGGCACACAAAAGTTGTAACAGACTCTACAAGTTTACAGGATGAGTTTACGCATAATGGTTTCAGCTACGGTATAGGACTGGAATATGATCTTTCAAGCAAAAAGGATGACTATGACTCCTACAAAAAGAATCCGGATGATGTTCCGGCATTCGATAGACCATTTGACGGCCAGGGTGACCAGGAAGTGGGCTGGGGCCTTTGGATAGACTATCAGAACCTCATGAATAATGAAGGTCCGGAAAAATATAAAACAAATATAGTGAGTTTCGGGGTTACTTACGACTTCTAATTCATTTTTTAATACAAAGGAAGCGGTATAGTGTATCGCTTCCTCTTCCGCTTTATACTTTCATACAGACCATTTCCCGCAGATACCGAAAAACATAAGATCAAACAAAAAAGTCCAATATATCCTGATGGTTATTTATAAACTTTATGATACTATTTGCATAAAGGGCACCTCTAATAACCCTGAATTTACTCTGGAGATACCACTATGGATATAACGAAGATCGGACATGGCGAAAATCCTGATGCTGTCAACGCCATCATCGAAGTACCGCTTAATTCAAGTATAAAATATGAGATAGACAAGGACTCAGGCGCAGCCCGGGTGGACAGGGTACTCTACTCAGCGATGCACTACCCGGCAAACTACGGTTTTGTAGCCAATACCCTTTCAGATGACGGGGATCCTGCAGACATCCTCGTACTGTGCGACTACGCTCTGCAGACAGGCTCATACATCAAATGCAGACTGGTAGGCGTATTGATAACCGAAGATGAAAACGGTGGAGACGAAAAGCTCCTTGCCGTTCCTACAACAAAGACAGACCCGACCTATGCAAAGATCAATGACATTGATGACCTGCCGGAACATACGCTCAACCGTATCAAGAACTTTTTTGAAACGTACAAAATGCTTGAGCCTAACAAATGGGTAAAAGTCTCCGGATTCCAAGATAAAAAAGCAGCGGAAAAGATCCTGGACAAAGCGATCAGGAACTATAAATAATTTTGTGGGTAACCACAAGGGTTACCGCTAAAAGTCTATCTCTTTTTTCCTATTGGTCAGATATCGGTTGATCCCCTCTGCTATCCCTTTGGCGATAAGCTCCTGATATCTTGGCGTAAAAAGTCTTTTTCTCTCTGTCGGATGGGAGATATACCCTACCTCTACAAGTATGGATGGCCGGCTTGCACCTACGAGGACCCAAAATGGAGCAGACCTTACACCGCCGTCTTTAACGCCTCTGTAACGGCTCCTCAGATTGGCTATCATCCCTCTTTGCACATCTATTGCCAGTTTATTGGACTGTACGATCTTTGGCCCGTTCAGAACAGAATCTATGATCACCTTCTTGCTTAGCCTGCTCCCCGCGCCTTTAAGTACCGCCCTGTTCTCTCTTGCCGCGATACGCTGTGATTTTGCATCTCTTGTGGTCTGCAAAAAGAAAGTTTCCACACCATGCACTTTGTATCTCTTTCTTTTTGGAACTGAATTTGCATGAATAGAAATAAATACTTTGGCATCTTTATGATCGGCGATCCGGGTACGCTGCGGAAGTTTTAAAAAACGGTCTTTTTTTCGTGTCATATAGACCGAATACCCTTTTCGTTTGAGCTGTTTTTCAAGTCTTTTCGCAATTTGAAGAACAAGGTCCTTTTCTTTCTTTCCGCCTGCTATAGCACCGGTATCATGCCCCCCATGCCCGGCATCTATGACTATAAGTTCATTCTTATGATATCTTGATGATCTTTTTTTGGCAGAAGACGTGAGATACACTTTCTTTTGTTTATATTTTTTCACTCTTTTCTTTGATTTTTTATGGGATTTTTTATAGGTTTTCTTTGCCTGACTTTGTAGTGGACGGGTTCTAAATTTCGGTAAAGGAATATGATAGTGTTTATAGGAATAAAGAGGCCTGTAAGGTGTACAGGCATAAGACTTTCCTGTCTCTATTACGACTCTTACCACATTTTTTTTATATTGTGAGACCCTGAGTGATCTGCAGCGGGAACTTTTAAGATTTTTGCCTACATGTCTGTTCGCCAAACGCGTATTTTTGATATCGAACACTTCCCTGTAGGGTTTGACAAGAGCAAAATGTCTGATCTGCTTTTTATTATAAGGTTTGTTAAACTGTAGTTGCAGTTCACCTTTTTTTAATTCCACTTTTTTCAAAAGTGTAACGGAAGAAAAAAGGCATACCGAACTGAGTATAAATAAAAGAAAGATCTTAAGAAATTTCACTTTATTTATCTTCTCCTTCCATCAGCTTATGCATAAGCTCTTTTACGGTAATGATCTCTTTAAGACGATATCCGTTGGCACCGGTAAAAAAGAGCCCTGTATCGATAAGTCCGTCATACGCATCCGTAAGTCTGTCAGCGATACAGTACCCTACTATTTTAGCCTCTTCACCACGGTGGCATGGTGTAACACAATTGGAAATACATGCTATTTTAGGTGCCGTGCCTTCTTCTATGCTTTCATGCAGCTTTGTTTTTACCCCGCGTGCCGGATAACCCACCGGTGACTTGAAAAGTTTGATCGTATCTTCTGTCGAATCAATGACAACCTGCTTCATCACTTCACTGGCATCACACTCAACCGTACCGATGAAACGCGTTCCCATCTGTACTGCAGAAGCGCCAAGTTCCATCATTTTGACGATATCGTCATGATCCCATACACCGCCTGCTGCGATAACAGGAATATTACCCCATTCTTTGGCTTCTTCCACTACCGGCGGCAAGATCTCTTCAAGCTGGTTTTCCGGCAGGAAACATTCATCATATTTGAATCCCTGGTGCCCTCCGCTGAGTGGTCCTTCTACGATCACGGCATCGGGGAGTCTGTCATGTGTTTTCTTCCAGCGGCGGCATAAGATCCTCAATGCTTTCGCGGTGGAAACGATAGGCACGAGTGCGACCTCAGGATAATCTTTCGCTGCTTCCGGCATGGTCAAGGGAAGCCCTGCACCGGTAATGATGATATCGGCACCGGCTTTACAGGCATCCTGCACTACACGGTCATACTCACTCTGTGCATACAGTACATTGGCCGCCAACGGCTTGTCACCGCATATCTCTCTGGCATTTCTAAAAATATGCTCAAGTGCTTCATAAGAATAAAAGTTTATCGCTTCAAGCGGTCTATGCTCCTTGCCTACCATCTCTTTTTCATCAAGGTATTTTCTATGTTTATATACTCCGGTACCCACGGCAGAGATCACACCCAGCCCACCTTCTTTTGATACTGTACCGGCAAGCTGATCCCATGAGATACCAACACCCATACCGCCTTGCACTATAGGTTTTTCGATCGTGTATTTTCCGATCTTAAAAGATTTAAATGCCATTACCCCACCTTCACTTTTGCAAATTTCCTTTTCCCCACCTGCAGAATATACTCCCCTGACTCAAGATTCAATTTTTCATCGGAGATCTTCTCCTGGTCAATTCTTACAGCACCCTGTTTGATATCACGTCTTGCCTGAGATGTTGAAGGCTCAATACCCGCATCAACCAAGGCTTTACAGATCCAGATCCCCTCTTCTACTTCTACTTCATTCATATCTGAAGGCAGCTTATTTGCCTTAAAGACGTTATCGAATTCTGCTTTAGCTAGTGTAGCCAACTCTTCATTATAGAATCTTGTAACAAGCTCAAGTGCCAGGTTCTCTTTAACAATTTTGGGGTGAAGTGTACCTTTTCGCACTTCTTCTTTCATCGTAGCGATCTCTTGAAGTGATTTCTCACTTAAGAGCTCATAATAGCGCCACATCAACTCATCTGAAACAGAAAGGGTTTTTGCATAGATATCTTTAGGCTCTTCGGTGATACCGATATAGTTGTTCAACGATTTGCTCATCTTATGCACTCCGTCAAGCCCTTCTAAAATAGGCATCATAAGTACAGCCTGTTCTTTATCTATTTCATAGGCTCTCTGAAGAAATCTTCCCATGAGCAAGTTGAACTTCTGGTCCGTTCCGCCGATCTCAATATCACTTTTAAGTTCTACAGAATCATATCCTTGAAGCAAAGGATAAATAAACTCGGAAATAGAGATGCTCTGTCCGCTTTTATAGCGTTTTTCAAAATCATCCCGTTCAAGCATACGTGCCACATTAAATGTCGTTGTCAGGGAAACCATCCCTGCAGCTCCCAGCGCTTCAAGCCATGTAGAGTTGAACACCACTTCGGTCTTGCTCTCATCAAGTATATTAAAGACCTGATCCTGATAAGTTTTCGCATTGGTTATAATAGTTCCCCTGTCAAGCACCTTTCTTGTCTCACTTTTGCCTGTAGGGTCACCGATCATTGCCGTAAAATCACCTATAAGAAGCTGTATGCGTCCTCCATGATTCTGAAATACTCTGAGTTTTTGAAGAAGGACCGTGTGTCCTATATGCAGATCCGCACCGGTAGGATCGAACCCTGCTTTTACCGTATAAGTTGTACCATCTTCATAATATTTGGAAACCAGTTTTTCAATGCGCTCCATATCTATGATTTCGGCGGTTCCCCTGCTTATCTCTTCCAATGCTTTGCTTATCATTTTTTATCCTCTGTTATTTGTTGTATGCATCATCTAAACTCATGATCTCTATCAGTTTGAATTTTTTTGAAATTTTCTCTGAAAGTATGCTCTTTTTGGTTTCACTGCTTTCTACTTCTATCTGGCAATACTCTGCACTTTCAGAACTTTGTATACCAAGTTCAATACTGACCACATTCAGATCCAGATCAGAAAGTTTGGCCAAAAGGTCCGCAAGTATCCCCTTTTGGTTCTGTAAACTGATAATAAGCCTGTAACGCGAAAGTTTTGAAGAACGCCAAGCCACATAGATCATCGGTTCCCCGGCCAGCATTTTTGAGTATGCTTTTTGACATAATTTATGATGTATAATAGCCTTACTGTCCTTATAGAATGCAACGATCTGATCACCTACTTTTGGATGGCAGCAGTAGTCAAACTCTACACCATCCAAACTTTTATTGGTAAAAAAGCGAAAGTATTCAATTTCCTTGATGACCGGCTTTTTATAGCCCTTTTTAAGCAGTTCCCAGAAACGTACTTCTTTGGTCCCCGTATAGGCAGCCACTTTACGTATAGTTTCTTTATAATAATCAAGCTGTACAGGTAACTTGTATATGGAGTCCTGTAACTCCATTTTCTTTATCAACGTTTTCATCGAAGAACTTTTTTGTGCAAAAAGGGTTGCCAGAATATTATAGGCACTAAGTGTATCTGACTCTTTAATTCTTGCACGGCAGTGACTTCTTATACCATCTTTCGCTTTGGATGTCTTCACTGCATCCATCCATGAACAATGAAGATGCGGTACTTCATCCTTCAAGATCTTGACAATATCCCCGTTTTTCAATATCGTTAAAAGTGATGATTTATGTTTATTGACCAATGCACTGATTGCTCTTGCACCAACCTGAGAATGTATCGCATAGGCAAAATCAAGAGCCGTTGAACCTTTTGGCAATGTATAATAGTCCCCTTTGGGAGAAAAGACTGTAATATCCTCGGAAAAAAGATCACTTTTTGCCAGTTCATAAAACTCTTCGACAGATTCATTTTGATAATGCAGACTTTCCAACCACCCCAGGTTGACACTGTCTCCGCCATCTTTATACTTCCAGTGCGCTGCAACACCATACTCGGCAAGTCTATGCATCTGAACGGTTCGTATCTGCGCCTCTACAATACCTTCTTCATTGAAAAGTGTTGTATGTATGGTTTTATATCCATTCTCTTTGGGTACTGCAATATAATCCTTAAAACGGGAAATGAGCGGTGTGAAGTTTAAATGCATTAAACCTAAGACCTTATAACACTCTATAGGCTCCTGCACTATGATACGAATAGCCAGAAGATCAAGTACCTCTTCTATACTTACCCCTTTACGGTGCATTTTAAGGTAAATGGAGTAATAGTGCTTTACCCTTCCTATGATCTCATACTGTTTTGGGTCAAAACCGCCTTTATCCATAGTGGCTCTTACTTTTTGAATAAAAGCATTGAGTTTGAATTGCAGATTCTGTGCATTGCTTTTCATATAATTATCTATCTTCCGGTAATCCTCCGGATAAATATAGTAAAAGCTAAGATCTTCCAAACTATTTTTCAAACGTGAAATACCGAGTCTATGAGCGATCGGTGCATATACGACCAATGTCTCTTCAGCAATACGTTTTTGTTTTGCAGGACTTAAAGCATCAAGTGTAAGCATATTATGCAGCCTGTCACACAGTTTAATGACCAATACGCGTATATCTTTGATAGAGGCTATAAGCATCTTACGGAAACTGAGTGCAGAGTTGATAAGCCTCTCATCTGAACCTGAAGGGATCAACTCTTCATCACGTATCTCAACGATCTTTGTCAACCCTTCGACCATATGGGCAACATCATGACTGAATTCCCGTTTTAGATCTTCTATATCATAACTGGTATCTTCTACCACATCATGAAGCAGTGCTGCCTGTACCATTGTTTCATCATTTGAGAAAGCTGCAGTGATCGCTGCTACAAGTATAGGATGGACGATATAAGGTTCACCGCTTTTACGTTTTTGGCCATCATGTGCGGTCAAAGCAAGTTCAAGGGCTTTTAATGTTGCTGGGAGAGGAGAGGGGATCTGTTCCCATAGAAGAGATTTTGCCTCTCCTATCGTATGTATCTCTTTAGCTTTAGTAAGAAAAGCATCCAAGGATTTTTAGCCTTCTAGGCTTACAGTGATTTTACCTTCAGCGATCTCCTGAAGTGCTATATCGGTATATTTCATTTCACTTGTATCGATATCAAGTAGCGGCTTTGCACCGTGTGCGATCGCTTCTGCTCTTTTACCTACTGCATTTGCCAGAAGATATTTATCGAAATTTACTTTTTCAAGTGCTTTTGCAGTGAATTGTTCTGTTCTCATATTTATTCCTTAATCAATATATTTATTTTACAATTGAGCAAAGGCTTGTATCGCCTTTGATGATAGCGAGCAGGTTGCCTTTTTCAAACATGTTGCATACAACAATAGGCAGTCCATTCTCTTTAGCCAATGCAATAGAAGTGTCATCCATCACTTTGATATGTTCGCTCAATGCCTCGTCATACGTCAATGTATCAAGTTTTACCGCATCATCGAACTTGTTTGGATCCTTATCGTATACACCGTCAACTTTCGTTGCTTTAATAAGAAGTTCCGCTCCTATTTCCGAAGCTCTCAGTGTTGCAGCTGTATCTGTCGTAAAGTAAGGGTTCCCTGTGCCTCCGGCAAAAACAACTACACGACCTTTTTCCAAATGTCTTATGGCACGACGCACAATGAAAGATTCACCGATCTCATGCATCTCTATGGCTGACTGAAGTCTAGCTTCAAGTCCGGCATGCTCCAATGCCTCCTGGATAGCCACACCATTGATAACGGTTGCAAGCATCCCCATATAATCACCTGAGGTTCTTTTAATGATGCCATCTGCTGCAGCACTTACACCGCGTATGATGTTACCGCCACCCACAACGATACCGACTTCAACACCGTTATCTACAAGCTCTTTGATCTCACTGGCAATAAAATTAAGGATCTGAGTATCGATCCCATATCCTTCCTCACCGGCTAACGCTTCACCGGAAAATTTTACTAATACTCTTTTAGTCACAGATGTGCCCCTTATATAATTTCGCGATTATATCCAAATGTGGTTTAGGAGGGGTTTAAACTAAATCTGTATCAACCTTAACGGATTGATATGCTTGGAGTTTTTGGTTGCCTGGAACATCAGTTTGCTTGTTACTTTTCCGATCACATAGCCTTTTCTGATCTTGCGGCCTGTTCTGATATTGGGTGCGATCTTGGAAAGCCCTGCATATACAGTATGTATCTTTCCGCTGTGCGCTACAACAACCACTTTACCCAGCATACTGCTTTTCCCCGCAAATACAACCCTCCCATTAAGAACATTATGTACTTTTGAACCGGCTGAAGGTGCTTTCAGTGTAATGGATTCATTAAAGATCTTGATTTTATAAATAGGGTCTATATAGGTACCGAACTTCTTTATGAGCCGTGCACCCGGAATAGGCGATATGGTTTTTCCGCCTCTGTATGCATAGACTTTTGATTTATGATATGAAGAGTTTATTTTCCTTATTTTCTCACTCTGTCCATACGCTTCTTTTTCTATTTTATCTGCTTCTTTTTCTGCTTCTTTGGCCGCCAATCTTGCTGCTTTTTTTGCTGCTTCTGTTTTTGCCAATCTAAGTACTTCTTTTGCCTTTTTAGCTTTTGCAAGTGCCAAGGCTTTTTTTCTACGCATACGCCTTTTTCGCTCTTTTTCAAGACGCATTGCCTCTTTTCTTGCTGCTGCTCGCTTACGTGCTTCTTCTACCTCTTGTGCACGTAAAATATTCAGTTTGGCCAAAGTAGCACGAAGTGAATTTTGTTTATCTACAATTTTTTCCAACTTGGCATTATATTTTTCTTCATCTTCTGCAAGTTTTTTCAATAAGCTCTTTTTTTGTAGTTTTTTTGCTGCATACATTTCTCTTTTTTTTATGATCCGTTGAAGCTCTTTTTGGGTTTTATTACGTAGATACAGTTTGTTTTTTTTACGTTTTTTAAGCATAATGATCTCTGAGCTGAATGCTGCCAAAACTTTTTCGTTATGCTTCTTGTATGCTTTATAGACTTCTTGGGAGATAATGGATTCCCGTGTTGGTTCATGGGCCTGTTCCATAGCAAAGATAACAGAGAACTGTTCGGCAAGTAAAGCAATGTATGCTTTACGTTTCTGCTCTAACTCGCTACTTGTTTTAATAAAATCCTCTTTAGATTTTTTTAATTCTATTTTCAGTGTTCTATATGCTTCTTCTGTTTTATTTTGATCCCGTCCGAGTTCATCTATCTTTTTATCAAGATAGGCAATATCTTTTTCTGCTGCATGAATATCTTTAGCTATCTTGCTCAATTTTCTGCTCGTATGTTTCTTTGCAGATCTTGTGTCAGAAAGAACTTTTTTAGAGTTTTTTATCTTTGTTACAGTGGAGGCACCCTGCAGCAATGCCATGACTATAAAACAGTATAAAACAAGGGATTTCACTCCTGCACTCCCCTGTTTGAGAATACAACCGAATAGACTGCTATGATCACTATAAGCAATGCTGCCCCCAAAAGGACCGCAATATCTGTAAGCCTGAAAAGTTCTTCCTTGTTCTGCATCATCATATCGATACCGCTATGTGCCGCCCACTGAAACTTGACATAAAGAAAAACCGCACTGGTCAGTATGGTTGCAAAAAAAGCATCCACTATGGCCACTTTAAAAAGTATGCCTGATCTCAATATTACCGGAGCACCGAATATCTCCATGACCTGCATACGCTCCCTATGTGTATACTTCCAAATTTCCATTTGTTTAATAATAAGGAAAAAGCTGACCACAGCCATAAAACCGATAAAGAGTTTCAGCGTAAATTTGATAAAAGAAAAGAGTCTGTATGCTGAACTGTAACTACTGCCGAAGGTTTCTACTTTCTTAACATTCGGATCTGCTTCAAGGTCGGTTTTGATCTGTTCAAGGACAGAGGTCTGCAGATAAGAATCCAGTCCTACATTGTAAAAATAAGGCAACGATGCAAGTATCTCTTTACTGCTGCTATGGCTTACTCCCTTCGCAATCTTTGAGACAATATTCTTTCTTTCTATCTTTTCACTTCTGCTGATATGTTTATTGAGTGATTGAAGTGCTTCAAGCTTCATAGGCTTTTTTGTAACAACAAGCATGGAATAGCCCTCTTTAAGTCCTTTTTCATAAGAATCTGTGGTCCTGTCAAAAACAAGATAGAACTCTATACCAAGCAAAATAGCCATAAGCGGCAAAATAAACATAAGGTGGTTTTTAATGAACTTCATATACACCCTTACTCTCAATGATGAAATGTCTGTATGGCAAAGAAAAGATCGTTGGGATCTTATGTGTTACCACAAGAACGGTTGTTTCAAGCTGCTGACATGCATTTTCCATCAGATCCCAGATCACGTTTGAAGAGTAGTCATCAAGATTACCTGTAGGTTCATCTGCAAGTATGACCACCGGATTTTTGGCGAGTGCCCTTGCCACCCCTACACGCTGCTGTTCTCCTCCGCTTAACTCCAGAGGGAATTTATCTGCATGCTCGGCAAGCCTAACATGCTTGAGAAGCCTGTGTGCCTGTGTATTCTGCACATCGACAGAGTAACCTGCTATCATCAAAGGCAAAACGACATTTTTGGCTACTGTCCATTCATTTACCAGTTTATAATCTTGAAATATGATTCCCAAATGTGTTCTTAGTTCCTGTAGTTTGCTCTGCCGTACATTTGCCAGGTCGAGCCCTCCTACAACAAGATTTCCTTCCGTTGGCTTTATCTTTCCGTAGAGTGCTTTTAAAAGTGTTGATTTACCCGAACCGCTGGGACCGGTAATAAAAACAAACTCCCCTTTTTTGATACTGAAACTTGCATCTTTAATGACCTCTTTTGCTCCGTTTTCGTAAGCAAGGGTAAGGTGGGAAGCAGTAATTACATTAGACATCGATATTCCTTTAACGGAGAAGTTCCATTATTTTTTTGTGTGCTTCATAGTTGACCATTGTTTTCACTGGCGGTGAAACAAAATATCTGCAACTATTTTCTTCTATTAAAATATATTTATGCTCAGGCCGGTCAAAACTTCCAAATGCACATTTGATCAGAAGATTTTCTTCTCCTATTTTATAGATACGTTCAAAATGTACAAAATAACCGTCAAAGACCATCGCTTTTTGAGGTAATTTCTCTTCTAAACCTTTTTTATATTTTACGATATTAAAGTTAAAATCTATGCTTAATTCTTTGGGTTCGGAATTTTCTGTACATTTCACATAAACATCATAAATGTCTTTTTCCTGTTTCCTCCATCTTGCTTCATACTTACTGGTCACTTCAAGCGCCTCATTCTTCCGTACTTCCACCTCTGTTTTTGGTACAGCAAAGAACGTCTCCAGCGCATACCAGAAATATTTATCGCTATCCGTACGAAGTTCCAGGCGTCCCCCTTTTTTCAGTACTCTCATAGATTCATCTAAAAAACTCGGACTGATCACGCGTCTATGTGGTTTTTTATCCCAGGGAACAGGAAAGTGTACAAATATCTGCTCACAGGAATTTGAAGGCAGCATTTCCAAAAAAAGTCTTGCATCATAATTGACTATCCAGATATTATCAAGCCCCTGCAGTTCTATCTGCCTCAATACCTGTTGCGCAGAAGGTGTATGTATCTCCAAACCTATAAAAAGTATATCCGGATTTTTCTGGGCCTGATAAAGCAAATGACGGCCCGAACCAAAACCTACCTCAACAGAGATTTTCTCTTTGGGAAATGTTATTTTCCCAAAATCTTCTATTTTTTTAAAATATTCCGATGATAAAGCCGGTTTTGTATTGGAAAGTGCAATATTCGAACTTTGTATTTCCAAATCCAACTCCTTGGAAACTTTGTCCAATGCCTCTTTCAGCAGATTCACTTTAAGCGGTCTTGTTACTTTGTCATACTTGACAAGTGTTGCTTTTGCATCCGGTTTGATCTGAAGCAGGAATTCTTCACCGCCATATTCAACACCCAAAAGCTCATCATCCCCTTTAAGAGCTTTTGCTCTAAAAGTAATGATATCGCTTTGGGGGATATGTTGCTCTATAACAGAGATATCAAATGGAGTAACTTTTAAATGTGGCATTGACTATCCTGTTTTAAAATGAAATATGTGCAACCTGGCTTGGTTGAGATCGAATCTTATCATACCCTCTTGCAAAAATACGATATGCATAATTATTACCGGCTCGTACACGGCCATCAACATATTCTACCATGAGCCGCCCTTTAACCAATGCCATATATTTCCACTCACCGCCATTAACAGAACGCTCTATGATATAAGCATTTACTCTTTCATTTGAGTGTGGTTTCCATAAAAGTTTCACTACTTTCGGTGCTACTTTATAGGCTTGCACAAAAGAGACTCCTGCAAAAGGTGGTTGTGTTTTCACTTTAAGCACAGCACCATGTTTCGATTCTTTCCCAAAAGAATATGTAGTAAATGTATAGAGATACGTTGTACTGGGTTTTACATGTATGTCAACAAAGTGTGTACCATAACGGTTCCCGACCGAACCTACACGCTTAAATCCCTGATCTGTCTTAAATCTATCTGTAGGTAAGCCTCTATAGATATTTATACCATGTATACGTTTGTCTTCTATGGCTTTCCATTCAAAACCTACAGAACTACTCATGGGTAAAGTATGTACTTCTGTTATTCTTTCTAATGTTGGGTCTGTTTTGTAAAGTAGCAGTCCTTTAATACCGCCACAGCCGTTAAGAACCAATAAAGCCAGAGCCGAGAGTAAGAGGATTGATTTTTTCATTAATTTCACCTTGATCAAAATATTTTGCCATATACGTTTTCATATCGTCAAAAAGCGGTGCTGTAAACTCCATTTTTTCACCGGTTACCGGGTGGACTAAATATAGTAGATATGCATGCAGATAAACTCTAGGAATTTTATCTCTTTTGGTCTTAAATCCATATAAATCATCACCAAGTATATGCCGTCCCAAAGTATTCAGGTGTACACGGATCTGATGGGTTCTTCCCGTAAACAGTTTTGCCGCTATCAGCTCCACGCCATATGCAGAGGTCAAAAGTTTTTTAAAGGCGGTTTTAGCCGGTTTGCCATGAGGCACAACATCCATTTTCAGCCTGTTCTTGGGATTACGCCCTATAGGTTTATCTACGACAACGTCCTCTTTTAACGGATGGTCAATAAGAGCAAGATAGTAACGCCCCATACTCTTGTCCTGTAACTGCTCACTCAGTGCTTCATGCACTTTATTGTCTTTGGCAATGACCAATGCCCCTGTAGTCCCTTTGTCTATACGATGCACGATCCCATGACGCTCTTCACCGGAAATAGTAGAAAGAGAAATACCCTTTTTTACCAGCCAATCCACCAAAGTAGCTTCTTTGACCGACGGTGCCGGATGCACCACAAGTCCTGACGGCTTGTTCACTACAAGCAAGTACTCATCTTCATACAGTATCTCTACATCAAAATCTATTTCGACAGCTTCCCGCTTTTCAGCTTCTTTGAATTCATAACCAACCTCATCATCCTTTGACACTTTGAAACTGGTTTTGGTTATTGTCTTGCCATTTACGGAAACGAGTCCATCCTTAATGAGTTTTTCTGCCTGATTACGGCTTACATCAAGTTTTTGGGACAGGATCTTATCTATTCTGCCAGCCGTTAAGGCTATAAACTGCTTACTGCTCACTGCTCACTGCTCACTGAAATATCATCCCTGTTCCAACGTGTCGGGTCCAAAAAGGTATCATCATGGATATGTTTAAATGAAGCTTTGAACATTTTAAAAATGTCTTTATTCTCAGCTTCAAGTTCTGCCAACCATGCTTTTGTCGAAGCTCTTGCATGTGGCATTTTCACATCTTTGAGCATAGCCGGGCAGGCTTCATCTCCTATGACTTGTAAATTGTTATCTTCTGCAAATGCACGCAGCTGTGATTCTCTTGCCTGAATGAGGGGACGTATAAGATGGAAGCCTCTGCCTGTTTTGTAGATGGGAGCCAGGGCTCTCATACTTCCGTTGTAGAACATATTCATGAAGAAACTCTCTACCGTGTCATCAAAATGGTGACCCAGTGCCACTTTGTTAAAGCCACCCTCTTCGGCAAAAGTATAAAGAGCTCCTCTTCTCATACGTGAAAAGTAGCTGCAAAATGAGGAGTTCTCCCGAATGGTATCATGCGAGATCTCAAAGATGTTGGTGTCATATACCGTATGTTTGATGTCGTACTCTTCACAATGTTTGGAGAGGAACTCATAATGTTCGTCAGGCATTCCGTATTTGATGGTACAGGCTTCAAACTCGAAGTTGAAAGGGGCATGACGCTGTATATGTTTGAGGGCATGTACAAGTGCCAGAGAGTCTTTTCCCCCGCTCAACCCAACCAAAACTTTATCACCTTCACCTATGAGTCTGAACTCTGCATTGGTCTTGCCTATCACTTTAAGGAGTTTTTTACTCATCGGTATGGTTTTAGCTCTACTACGTTTTTCGTTATCGTTCAAAATTTTCCTCATTTGTAGGGTGTTGTGCCTCACAACACCAATTATATATTGGTTTCACAGTGTGTTGTCGGAGGACAACACCCTACATTCCATCAACCATCGATAAAATAAAATCAGCACTGATCTTTGCAGAAGATTCCAAAAATTTGTCAAAATCAAACCCCGCATCCATATCTGCCGCATCAGAGATGGCACGTAAAATGAAGAACGGTACATTCAGGGCTGAACAGACTACTGCAACCGCTGCTCCTTCCATCTCCAAGGCATCAGCATTGAAGGTCTTACCTATCCACTCTTTTCGTTCAGCATCTGCAACGAACTGGTCACCTGTCGCGATGATCCCTTCTTTAAGCGGCAATCCTTTGGCTTCTGCTACCTGTTTTGCAAGATCCCGGAGTTTTTCATCTGAAGCAACACATACTTCACCTTCAGGTACATACCCGTAAGGATGTCCAAAAGCTGTAATATCAAGATCATGTTGACATAAACTATCTGCAATGATAAGATCACCCACTTTCAGATCATTAGAGATCGCTCCGGCCACTCCGGAAAAAAGCAAAGTATTACAATCGAATTTCTCTATGAGAATCGTAGCAGTCAATGTGGCAAAGACTTTTCCTATTTTTGAATAGGCCACCACAACTTCTTTGCCATGATAGGCACCTTCATAATACTTGTTTGCGGCATACTCTACCACATTCAAGTTGTCTAACTTGGAGATAATCGGTTCTATCTCTTCGGGCATTGCACCCATGATCGCTATTTTCATTAAAACTCCTAGTCATATAATCACGCAAAGCGTGCCCTGTTGTGGCGAACGCCCTTGAAAGCGAAGCGATTCGAGAGCCACAACGATTTTTTGTTTCGTTTTTTCTAAAAAAATGAAAAGAGAAATAACGCCACAATCAAAATAAAAGGCAATTAACTAAATATAATTAAAGCTCTTTTATAGCTTCAATAGCAGTTGCCAAAGATTCCATATCAGAAACCACAAAATGAGGTTTTTTCGTTGCTCTACGATTAAGCCCTTTAAGTACACCGCCATGGCCGAACTCCACATAACAGTCAACATCATTATCAAAATTGGCAATGGACTGTTTGTAAAGTACCGGTGAGACCAACTGTTTGGGAAGCAGGTCCAATGCTTCTGCTTTTGTACTGTATGGTTTTGCAGTTACATTTGAGATCACAGGTGCAATGAATTCATCTTTTAGGACTTCCGTCAGTTTCTCAGCCAGAGGAGCAACAGCACTCTCAAGCAGTGGACAGTGGCTTGCTACGGACATATTAAGCAACATGGCTCTTCTTGCTTTTGCTTCTTTCAAGATAGGTTCAAGTTTTTCCAAATCCGGTTTGATCCCTGCTATAACAATCTGCCCTTCAGCATTATAATTCACAGGCCATACTCTCATACCCGCTTCTCTTTGTGCTTCACAGATATCTTCAACGGTCTTATCATCAAGCCCCAGCGATACAAGCATTCCCACATCCTGGCCTGCACATGCTTCAGCCATCAGTTTACCGCGAAGGTTTACCAACTCTACAGCATCTATGGCATCTATGGCACCTACACTTACAAGTGCAGAGAATTCTCCCAAAGAATGACCCAAAGCATATACAGGTTTGATAGGCATCTCATCTTCGAACAACTTATGAGCTATGGCTGACACAAGCAAAATGGCCGGCTGCGTGAACTCTGTCTTTTCAAGATCATCATTTTCTGTAAAAAGAAGACGTTCAAAGTCTATACCTGTTCTCTTTGAAGCATCCGCCACCATTTGTTTGGCTACATCAGAGTTATTGAAAAAGTCTTGTCCCATACCTACAGCTTGGGAACCTTGCCCCGGAAATAAAAATGCACATTTAATCGACATACGTTATCCTTAATTGAAATTAACGTATTTTACCATCTTTAAATTATGTTATGATAGTAATACCCTTCTAAAATTGTTTTATACTAAACTTAAATAGTGATTGATCTCCATAATGAGCTTTTTTAGTTCTACATGGTATTTCGCCGTATATAGCGGCAGAGTATCAAGCTTATCATAGACAAACAGAAGGCTGACCTCATCAGCAAAATTCAACATACGTTGAGCACCTATGACCTTCGACCATTTTTCCAGATCTTTACAAAATTCTTTAATTTGCCATGTTGATTTTTCACTCACAATTTGTCTGAAATAGATATCAGAATGGTCAAAGTGCTCCAAAAACTTCTTCAATTCCTTTTTGTATGACAGACCGACCTGTTTTGCATTCTTTTCTCCGCCAGCAATATCTAAAACAACTTTTTCACTTTTGTTTTTCTGTTTTGCAGGGGGAAGATCATCTCCGCTTGGATCCTTTTTTATAAATCTTTCTTCACTATTCTCAAAATTTTTATTAATATAATTTTCAATATTTATAATGATCTTATTTTTATCAACTCTTATATTTCTATTCTTGGTATCCTCGCTGAAAAGTGATATGATCAACTCATATATACTCTCTTGCAGTACCGGTTTTACCAAATGAGCAGATGCAATATGTGAATTTTTTTCTTCTACAGAATGATTATTTGAATTTTCAAGCAACACATATTTAAGAGAAGTATCCTCCTGCACTTTTGCAACCAAATCCTCAAACTCTTCTGTAATAAGTTTTTCCTCTATGAGTAAAATATCATACTGCATCAGATTACTTCCGCTTTTTTTGTATTCATCATATCCAACATCAATATCATAGAGAAAATATTTAAACATTTTTTGGATACTTTGTGCAACCTGTTGGCTCTCACAGATCACTAGAACTTTTTTGCCCAACATCGAAATATCAGGTAACCTGTAATGCCGTCTGTTCCCCAATTCATTTAATTTAAAAGGTATGCTAATATGTATTGTTGATGGATTTTCATCATCAAATATGATCTTCCCATCATGTAATATAAGGTCTTTTTTTAATTGCTCTTCTAAAAAAACCACTACCTTTTCTTTGGCAATATCAGTATCTTTGATCTCAAAGGATATGGCTTCTTTATATAAAAAATCTTTAGGAGCGGAAAGAGACAAGACGATCTCTTTTTTGGCAGTATTTTGAAAAACAAAAGCAAGTATCTTAGTTATAAGAGAAGCCAATTCTTCAGGATCACCCTTTAATTCCTTTGGCACCGTTATTATAAACCAGTTCAATTTTCTTTTCCCCTCTTAGAATCTCCAACGATGAGAATACAGCCATTAACACCAGATTAATATCAAAATGTTTTTCCATTTCTTTCATTCTCTCCCCACATCCGATCTTCTAAAATTATTGCATATGATAGCAAAAATAAGAGAAAAATATAATAATAAAGAGGAAAATACAGATTATAAATCAGAATAAAATTTATATTTTTTTATAGAAGAAAAAAAATTAGATATACAAGAGGAGAAAAAACAGCCAAACAGCTTAAGACTGTTTGACTTTTACAGAGAAGATATCTTCTTAATGACCACAGCCGCAAGCACCATCTTCACAGTGCCCTCCACCGACTTGACCTGTCGCTGCTTCATCTTCAGTTGCTTCTCTTGCATCAAGAACAGTTACTGAGAACATAAGGTCTTTACCGGCTAATGGGTGGTTAAAGTCTACTTTCACTTCCTTGTCATCAAAAGATGTTACCGTTACCTGCACAGTCTCTCCATTCTCACCCTGGCCATAAAGTGTCATACCTTCTTTAAGATCAACACCTTCAAATTGCTCGATCGGCAATGTTTGTACTGCTTCCGGGTTCACTTCGCCATACGCCTCAGCAGCTACTACCATAATGTCTCCGCTTTCACCCTTGGCCATACCAACAAGTGCATTTTCAAGACCAGGGATGATGTGTCCCTTTCCTGTGATGAACTCTAGCGGCTGTGCACCTTTGTTTGTATCTACTATCTCTGTAGAACCTGCTTCTTTTACTTCGTATTCAATACCTACAACGCAATTTTCATTTGTAATTGTCATAATATTCCTAATTTGTTAAATTTGTGTTATTCTAGCTAATCAAACTTTATTTTATCTTATCTGTCCGCTTCCGTAAATCTTAAATTTGTAAGTTGTAAGACCTTCTATACCCATCGGCCCTCTGGCATGCAGCTTGTTGGTACTGATACCCACTTCCGCACCAAATCCGAATGCTCCGCCATCCGTAAACCGGGTAGAAGCGTTAACATAGACTGCTGCGGCATCTATACTGTTCAAAAAAGCCTCTGCGGTGGTGATATTCTCGGTAATGATCGCTTCTGAATGGCCCGAACCATATCGTATGATGTGTTCTATGGCACCTTCTACTCCGTCAACTACCCTGATATTCAGGATATTTGCCAAATACTCTGTATCGAAATCCACCTCTGTTGCAGGAGACACACCGATACTTTCCTGTGTTCTTGCGCACCCTTTTAATTCGGTATGCGCTTCATCAAACGCCTCTTTAAGCAGAGGCAGTACTTCTTTTGCAATAGCAGCATCCACCAGCAGTGTTTCCATGGCATTGCAAACACCCGGTCTTTGCACTTTGGCGTTCAGCGCAATGGCAATAGCATTGTCCACATTGGCATCTTCATCGATATAGGTATGGCACTGCCCCTTGTCATGCTTCACCACCGGTACAGTTGCATTGTCACTGACGTAACGGATAAGTCCCTCTCCGCCACGCGGTATGATAAGATCGACATATTTGTCCATCTTGATAAGCTTTGCTACCCCTTCCCGCGATGCATCCGGTATGAGAGAGATCAGTGCTTCAGGAAGATCATTCTTTTTCAGTACCCCTTGCAGTACTTTGGCAATGGCTTCATTGGAATACTGAGCCTCTTTCCCGCCTTTAAGCACACAGACATTGGAACTTTTAAAGCTCAAGGCTGCCGTGTCGGAAGTAACATTCGGACGTGACTCGTAAATGATACCGATCACTCCGATAGGTATGGAGACTTTTTCTATCTTGAGCCCGTCTTCGGTCACCCACCCGTCCAATACTCTTCCTACAGGCTCTTTAAGTGCAGCGATCTCCTCTATGGCAACCGCCATACCCTCTAGACGTCCCTCATCCAAAAGGAGTCTGTCCTTGAGTGCAGGTGCAAGATTATTGATCTCTGCATCCTGCATATCAAGTGCATTGGCTTTAAGTATCTCATCAGTATGTATTCTTAACGCTTCTGCCATCTCTCTTAATATTCTGTTCTTGTCTGCCCCGCTTAAAGCAGAGAGTACTCTGCTTGATGCTTTGGCTTCCTGTAAAAATACTTCCATTGTCGTCCCTCATTTATAATTAGAGCTATTTTAACAAATAAATATTAATAATGCTATAACCCAAATCCGGAAATAGAAAATTTGCAGTAGTTACAATGCTTGTATATATGGGGTTTAAGCAAAATTTGAGTCGCACCCGTAGGTTCGGTGATGATTTTACTCGAAGCCCATGAATGCAATGATTGTGGCTAATGCTTTTTTCTATTTCCGGATTTGGGTATAATCTGATAATTTAATCCAAGTGAGTTAAAAGATGCAAACGATCACATTTATAGGAAACGGAAATATGGGACTGAGTATTGCCAAAGGTCTCAAAAGCAAATACAATATTGAAGTTGTAGGAAGAGATATAAAAAAACTGGACATTTTTGAAGATCATCTTGGAGTAAAAATAGATAAGTATCTCATAGATGATTTTGATATGACAGAGAAAACCGTACTCCTTTGTGTAAAACCGGCAAATGTAGAAGAAGTCGGCAAAAAGCTGAAAGGAAAAGCCAGAGTCCTTTTTTCTGTTTTGGCAGGCACCACTCTGGAAAAACTTAAAAAGCACTTCAAAAGCAAAGCTATCGTTAGGACCATGCCGAATCTTGCAGCTGGCGTAGGTGCATCTATGACCACACTTACCGGTGACCACAGATTCCAAAAAGAGGGCGAAGCACTTTTGGGAGCCGTTGGAGATACTTTGTGGCTGGACAGCGAAAAAGAGATAGATATCGCTACAGCGCTTGCAGGCTCCGGTCCAGCTTATTTGGCACTTATTGCCGAGGCATTGGCCGATGGTGCCGTTAAACAGGGTCTAAAAAGAGAAGATGCCATGAATGTGATGAAAGGTCTGTTCGCCGGATTTGGCAAACTCATTCAGGAAGTTCATCCTGCTTTACTCAAAGATGGTGTAATGAGTCCCGGAGGAACAACCGCAGCAGGGTATGCCGCTTTAGAAGACGGAAATGTCAGAGCAGCATGCATGGATGCCATAGAAGAAGCATATAAAAGAGCTAAAGAATTATAACCCTATCGTTTCAGATAGATCTTTCTTAGGTCCTCTTTGGCAAACTGCATATAGTTATATCTTGTAATGACCACTTTCGTTTTGTAATTCGCCCATTTATAAATAACATAAATATCTTTAGGACCTATATGGATACACCCATGGGACATCCAGTCTACACTTCCTTTGTGCAAAGCATGTCCATAACGGGTAAACTTCAACATGTAGTCCATGTTATTGATACCGCTTGGTTCGGGATATGCTTTTGACATATGATAGCGTTTCTTCTGGATAATGGGGAAAACACCCGACGGGCTTCTGAACTCAGGTGCCCCAGAGGTCACAGGACCGCTCCACCATACTGTTCCATCGCTGTCAACAGCATAGAAGCGCCCGTCACTTCCTCTTTCTCTCACAGAGACAAGAATGAAGTTTTTTCCTGTAAGGTCTACAATTCTCTCTTTTTCTGTCTTTAGGTCCACGATCTTAAAAACTGTTTTGGAAACAGGAACAAGTTCATGGGTCAACTCAACTACAGGCTTTGTTATCTCTTCTTCAGCCCATATCATACCTGTATAGCAAATTAGAATTACAAGGATGTATTTTATCTGTTGCATTTATAATTGCTTTAATTTCTTTTTTGCGATCTTGGCACTCTTTCTGCCTTGATAATTCTCTATGATATTTTTATAAAAAATTTTTGCCTGTTCCTTATCTCCGGTTTTTTCCAAAGAGACTGCTGTATGCAGCAAAAGTACATCCATGTAACTTGCCTTGTCATACAGTCCGGCACTTTTTTTAAAGTAAAATATTGCATCTTCATACTTTCTGGTATAGTATGCTATCTCCCCAAGATAATAATTTGAAGCAGCCGGTTTGTAGCCCTTTGTATCAGTGATCGTAAATCTTTTTTTAGCTTCATCATAACGTTTTTTTACAAAGAGTCTCGCTCCTTCACTATAAAGTTTTGAAGCAGATATTTCCTTCAAAGAATCTGTTTTTTTTGGTATTATTTCTTTTTTTGCAGCAGGTGAATATCCATCTTTTGACTGTAATGCTTTTTGAAGCTCTGCCTTGCTTACATAGTCATCATTGATCTTATCGATCATTCTACCCAATTCTTTAAGTAATGCCGTATTGTTATTGCCGCTTCCTATAGAAGAACTACCGTTGTTCCTACTCTCCTGTACTTCACTAAGTGTGGCGCTCAAGCCCTCTATGATAGAAGTTAATCCATCGATCCTCTCATTTTGTTCTGCTATTTTTTGCCTAAGTGAGAGAATCGCTTTTTTATTTTGCATAACCATACTTTGAGAAGATGCTGCCTCTTGCGATGAATCACTGTTGAAGTTGTTAAACCCATACACTGATGGTTCGGCAAAAAGTATTGCGCTTCCCAATGAAAAAAATAAAAAAATACCGGATAAATATTTTTTGCTCATCATTATCCTACTTGACTAAACGAAGATCCACTCTTCTGTTTCGGGCATAACATTCATCTGTAGGATCACTGCATACAGGATTGCTCTCGCCAAAACTTACAATAACTATATTGCCTGTATTTCCACCTTGGGCAGCAATGGCATCTTTCACTGCTTTTGCCCTTTTAAGCCCCAATGCATAATTGTATTCATCCGTACCGAACTCATCACAGTTCCCTTCTATCTTTATCTTGGCAGCATTGGCACGATTCACTACATTTGCATCAGAAGCAATATTATTTTCCATATTGGAAGAGATGGCATAATCTCCAAATGCGAAATAGATGCTCTGGAAACCATTACCGCTGCTGTTATATTTTCCTGCTGCAGCACTTCCTGCTGTTTCATTACCATACTGATTTTCATCTATTGTAACTGTATCGCCTGCAATTTGTGTTGCATCTGATATATTGTTTTTCCCTGCATTACTCCCATTAAAACCCGGTGCTGTCTGACTGCACCCAGTCAAAAAAAGCAGTGAAAATGCTGTTGTTATTACAATTGTTTTTTTAATCATTCATAATCCTTTTATAAGAGTTGATCACCAATCAATTGATTGGATTTTCCGTCCGCCAAGCGGGAACAGCATGCTTTGATGACTTCCAAGGTTGATATATCCTATGGAAGAACCATCGCCTCTGTGTTTGATGAATAGAATTACAGAGCCGTCCGGAGAAAATCTCGGAAACTGGTTGCTTCCTGTAGTCGTAAGCGGACGCGTGCCTGCTGAACCGGTCAAAGAAGTCAAATAAAGGTTAAAAGTATTATTGCCGAATGTATGTGCACTCTCTCTGCTGGAGTAGACTATCTT
This sequence comes from Epsilonproteobacteria bacterium (ex Lamellibrachia satsuma), assembly GCA_003934925.1. Classification (GTDB taxonomy): domain Bacteria; phylum Campylobacterota; class Campylobacteria; order Campylobacterales; family Sulfurovaceae; genus Sulfurovum. The sequence goes on along the minus strand of JQIX01000020.1, from coordinate 22,675 downwards.
TTTCCCATATGCATCGCAGGCATTATTGTTCCGTCCATGATAGACCACTTGGGAAACAGCTGCAGAATGAATGGACTTTTTAAAGATATTTGCATATCCAAGCCTGTTGGAAACAAAAACAATACGACTTTCATCATCTGCGTATCTTCCATTTACATCAATACCCCTGAACCTGGTAATTCTTGTTTTTCTTTTTGTTGCAAGATCGAATTCATAGATATCTGCCTGTCCCCCCGGTGCCATGGTCAGTAAGAGTTTAGAACCATTTTTACTCACATCTGAACATACAAGCATCCCTTCGGAAGAGATAATCTTCTCTTTTGCCCCTGTATAAATATTGATTTTGTACAAAGTCGGTATTTGCCCTTTATAAGAGGTATAATAAAAACTCTTCTGGTTTTTATCTGCCCATTTCGGAAAAAGGTTCAACCCTCCTCTTATAATGACTTTTTGATAGTTGAAAGTATAATCAGCAAGAAGTATCTCACTGTGTCCCGGTGTGGTATAACGTGAAAATACCACATAGCGGTTTATCCAGCTGATATCAGGATATTTTAAAATATTGTTAATGTCAGAAACAGCTTTATGCGCCAAAAAAGGCATTTTACGTGTTGAAGGTATTGCATAACTTTTTTTCAGGATCTGTGTACCGTCAGATGCTTTTAATAGACGTATCAAAAGCTTTGTGCCACTTTTTTGACTAAAAATATATTTAAGCACATACTCTTGCTTTTTCAATGCAGGAGCAATAAAGTTCGAAGAGATATTTCCTTTATAAACGGTACTGTCAGGTAGAAAATGTCCTGAGATCCTGAGGTCTGAAAGTAGAATATTGGAAATTTGATCATTGGGTACAGCAGAACCATCTACTAAAGCAATATGGGAACGTTGTTCCACATCTTTTTCTATCTTCAATGTAGCATCAACAGCAAAAAGATTTATAGATAACAATAAAAGCAGAATATATTTCAAAACAGTTCCTTGCTTGTATATTTTACTATGCATTGTATCAAGGCTGAGTTGAAATCTTCATTAATGAATATGAAAACGGTTTTTCAGTTATCCTTTTTATGATAGAATAAATAAAAGATAAGAAAAATATGGAGGTACGATATCATGCATGATATTCTCATAAGCCTGGCCAAAGCAGCCATACTCGTTGCACTTGGGCAGCCTGAAAATTTCGACCTTGAAGGTGCACTGCAAAAATACCCGCAACTCAAGGAGGACGGGGCTGCGTTCGTGACACTGAACAAGCGCTCCAATGATCAGCTAAGAGGCTGCATCGGTTCTTTACAGGCGCACCGGCCGCTCTACAAAGACATTATCGCCAATGCACAGGCAGCAGCACTTCACGACCCGAGATTTCAGCCGCTGACCCCGGATGAGTTCAAGGATGTCAAAGTGGAAGTTTCCATCCTCTCCGAGCCAAAACCGCTTCCCTATACCGATATAGAGGACCTTAAAAAGAAGATCGTACCGGGCAGAGACGGTGTTGTTCTCAGATATGATGGTTATCAAGCGACCTATCTGCCCCAAGTATGGGAAGATCTCCCTGATTTCGAGAACTTCTTTGGCACACTCTGTATGAAAGCGGGGCTCTCTGCCGACTGTCTCAGACGACATCCTGATATCGAGATCTATCATGTAAGTAAATATGAGGAGGAGTGATGCATGGCGCCATACGGCCCATGGCGGTAGCGGGTTCTTTCTACCCCGCAAAATGCAGCGAACTGAAGCATTATTTCAAACGCTTCAATGAAGGGTTTGAGAAGGTCAACATCCCTTCAGACGTTCGCAACATATCCCCCAGGGCCATCCTTGTGCCACATGCCGGCTATATTTACAGCGGCTTTACAGCCAATTTCGCCTACCGCTTCTTGCAGAACACTTCACCCAAACGTATCATCGTCATAGGTCCCAGCCATCATTACTACTTTAAAGGTATTTCGGGAAGCTATTATGAAAATTATGAAACCCCCTGTGGAGACTTAAAAATAGACAGTCCCTATCTCTTTGCCCTTGCAAAACAGTTCAACATAGGATTTGAACCCAAAGCACATGAAAAAGAACACTCCACTGAAGTACAAATGCCTTTCATTCGATACTATTTTCCACATACGAAAGTCATAGAACTCATTTATGGTGATATACAGGCAAAGGATTTGGCAAATCTCATTCTAGCTTTATTGCAGAACAAAGAGAATGCTGTTGTCATTAGCTCTGACCTAAGCCACTACTATCCACTTGAAAAAGCGAAAACTTTGGATAAACACTGCTTAAAAGGTGTTGCAAAACTCGATCTCGATGAACTCAAAAAAGGGTGTGAAGCCTGTGGGCTCATTGGCATCCAAGCCATGATACTCGCAGCCAAACAACTTAAATTCTCTTCCAAACTACTAGACTACCGTACCTCTGCAAATGCCAGTGGTGATAGTAGTTCTGTAGTCGGGTATATGTCTGCGATGTTTTATTGAAATTGCACTTGAAAGACTCGGATCAATGTAAGCATCAAGGAAACCTTTTTCATTATAAAACCTTCTTGATAAATTATTTTATAAGGTTTTAACAGGAACAAAAAAATTAATGAATTTAGTGATCTCTATGACTTTCATATACCCCGAGGATTCTTACATCTTCAGAGAAAAATACCAATTCATCAAGAGCACGTTTGAGTCGATCTGAATCTATATGACCATCCATATCGATATGGAACTGGCTTCCCGGAAGCATTTCAGTACCCATATAACTCTCTATCTTCAAAAGATTCACACCATTGGTCGCAAATCCTCCAAGCGCTTTGTAGAGAGCAGCGGGTATATTTTTCACCTGAAACAGCAATGACGTGATATATCTTTTAGATGGATCATAAAGAGGTACATGTTCTTCTTTAGAAAGTATGAAAAACCGTGTAGTATTTCCTTGTTTATCTTCAAAGTTCTCTTTTACTACCTGTAATCCATAAATATCTGCTGCAAGTTTTGAGGCAATTGCAGCTCTCTGTATATCTTTTAATTCGATTAACTCTTTTGCCGCACCTGCTGTATCGAGCTTTGCTTCTGCCTTTAAACCCAGTGTAGTGATATTGTGATGGCACTGTGCCAATGCCTGGGGGTGGGAAGCAACATATTTCAGATCATCCAACTTTACATTTGGCAAAGCAAGCAGACAGTGTACAACAGGTTCAAAGTGCTCACCGATGACATGCAGTGCCATTTTCGGGATCAATCTGTATATCTCCTCTACTCTGCCGGCCGTGGAATTCTCAAGCGGGATCATTGCAAAATCGGCATCTCCCTGCTCTACCAGCCACATTGCTTCCTGGAAAGTGTCACATGCAATGGTCTCATATTTAGGATAAGCATTTTTACATGCCTGCTCCGAATATGCACCCTGAACACCTTGATATGCTATCGTTTTATGCACCTTTTTTCCCTACTCTTTCGCAATAAAATCTGCTTCGAATTTATAGGTTCTGTTGCCCTTATGATGGCCAAAACCTATAGTTTGGAGTTGTTCTAAATATTCTATCAGTCCCCTGTTGAAATTTTCATTATTTGAAGCCGTTTTAAGTTTGAATTCAAACGATCCCGTAGGATCGATAAATAATAGAACTTTTACTTTTTCACCGGCATATTCACTCTGAGCAGGCCAATCTTCCAACATACTTTGTACTTTAGCCAGATAAGCATCTTCCACACCACTGTCACTGTTCTTTTGGAGTTTAAGTGAAGAACTGATACGTTCGCTTGCTGTCAGAGGTTTTTCAGTCACTTTTATCAAGTCATTTTTGGGTGTTGATTTTATGGGTTTATCACTCACTTTGATAATACTCTTCTTTTTGGATGTTTTGACATTTGCAAAAAGATCCAAAGCTTTCTTTTTAGGTTTCGTAAGATTTACATCTTTTTTCTTTACTACCTTTTTGACTACTTTTTCTTTTTTGACCTTTTTCTTTACCACTTTTTTTGGTTTTGGCTTTGGCTTTACTTTTGATTTGACCTTTTTTTTCAGCACTTTTTTTGGTTTTGGTTTTGGCTTTGGCTTTGGCTTCGGTTTGACTTTAGGTTTGGGATTCACAGCTTTTTTGGGTGAGGAAAGTGCCACCTGGATACGATGTTCATTTTTTTTAACATAATGCACAGGTTTATTTTCATTACGTGTATTAAAATAAAAAACAAGCAATCCCAGCAAAGTAAAATAGATAGCAAAAGCCAAGATACCCCAGATGAGTTTAGGAGATTTATCACTCATAGCGTTATAAGGGAAACCTTTTCAAAGCCGGCTGCTTTAACACTTTTAAGCAAATACATCACATCTTTGTATTTAAGCTGTTCATCTGCACGGATATAGACTTCGGAGTTTTTATCGAACTTTGCAGACTGATTCACAAAATCATCTGCAAAAGTATCTAAGGCATAGGTGTCTTTATTGAGATATATTTTTTGGTTCTTATCCATGCGGATAGTAAGTGTTTTGGGTTTGGTAACTTTGACCGTTTTGGAGCCCTGGGGGAGGTCTATCTGCTCCTGGAAAGTGATCGTAGGCGCAGTGATCATCAAAATAGCCATCAGTACCAGCATTACATCTACTAGAGGTGTGATGTTCAGATCCGGATTGTCATCCCAGGAGAACATGTGAGCCTCACTCCCCTACCTGAGAAAGTATCACTTCAGACTGAGATGCCAGAAGCGAAGAGAGTTCATATGCCTTACGTTTCAAAATAAGGTGGAATGTATAGGCAAAGATCGCAACTGCAATACCGGCAGCAGTGGCAATAAGTGCTTCAGCAATAGCCGGAGCCACGACACTCAAAGAGGCACTCGACTGTGTTCCAAGTCTTGAAAAGGTTTCAAGTATTCCAATGACCGTACCAAAAAGGCCGATGAACGGCGACGTGGATGCCATGATAGAAAGCCAGGTCAACCCTTTTGTGGAAACACGTATGGCATCGGAGGATGCGGCTTCAAGTATGGCTTTGTTAGGCGTATTGACACGACTCAGATAAGTAAAAATAAGTGAGTTACTCGCCACTGATTTTGACTGACCTGTGTAAAGTGCCTTAAGTGATTTTGCTTCAGAGTTTATACGTGAGTTTAAGATATAAAATCTATCCAGGAAGACCCAGAATGTAGCGATAAAATATCCGGAAAGAAGCAACAGTACAAAAATAGTAATTGCACTGCTGCCTATGAAATAATCTAGGAGAGACCCCAAGTTAGAAAGACTTTCCGATTTGCTCTACTTTGCTCACCGCAGAAGCGATAGCTGTATTAGAGGTTTCTGCACTCTTAAGCAATGCTTTTGCATCTTCAAGTGCTTTAGCAAGATCACTCTCTTCTCCGGAGATAGCAACTGCACCATCAACGATACATGTGGTTTTTTCTTCTTCGACTTTTACGTATCCGGAATTAATAGCAACTGCTACTTCACTTCCATCCGCTTTTTCGATCACGATCACACCTGTATCGAGTAACGAAACCAAAGTGGCATGTTTTGGCAAAACACCAAATTCACCCTCTGCCCCTGGTAATGTTACCTGTTTTACTTCACCATCAAAGATCATACCGTTCGGTGTGACTATTTCTAGCTTCATAAGTTCCATAATTATCCTTTAAAGATCTACTTATTTAGCGTTGATCTTATCGTTTTTAGCAATTGCCTCATCCATATTTCCAACCATGTAGAAGGCAGCTTCATTCATATCGTCATATTTACCTTCAAGAAGTCCTTTGAATCCTGCAATCGTATCTTCAAGTGAAACATAAACACCTGGAGAACCGGTAAATACTTCAGCAACGTGGAATGGCTGAGAAAGATATTTTTCGATCTTTCTTGCTCTTTCAACCACAAGCTTATCATCTTCAGAAAGTTCATCCATACCAAGAATCGCAATGATATCTTGAAGGTCTTTATACTTTTGAAGGATCTGTTGAACACCATTGGCAATACCATAATGCTCTTCACCAACAATTTGCGGATCAAGCATTCTTGAAGTTGAATCCAATGGATCGACCGCAGGGTAAATACCTTTTTCAGCAATCGCTCTGTTAAGAACTGTTGTTGCATCAAGGTGGGCAAATACAGATGCAGGAGCCGGGTCGGTCAAGTCATCCGCAGGAACGTATACTGCTTGAACAGAAGTAATGGAACCTTTAGTTGTCGATGTAATTCTCTCTTGAAGTTTTCCCATTTCACTAGAAAGTGTCGGCTGATAACCAACTGCTGAAGGAATACGACCGAGAAGTGCAGACATTTCTGAACCTGATTGAGCAAATCTAAAGATATTATCGATGAACATCAATACATCAAGACCCATCTCATCTCTAAAATACTCAGCCATAGTAAGACCAGTAAGTGCAATACGGTTACGTGCTCCCGGAGGTTCGCTCATTTGACCATAGCACAGTGCAACTTTGTCAAGTACGTTTGACTCTTTCATTTCATAATAAAGGTCGTTACCTTCACGTGTTCTTTCACCAACTCCGGCAAATACAGAGTAACCACTGTGTTTCATTGCAACGTTGTTAATGAGTTCCATAATAATGACGGTTTTACCAACACCGGCACCACCAAATAGTCCAACCTTACCACCTTTGTTATAAGGAGCAAGAAGGTCCACTACTTTAATACCTGTTTCAAATACTTCAGTTTTTGTACTTTGCTCTTCAAAAGGAGGTGGATCTCTGTGGATCGACCAGTATTCTTTAGCATTTACTTCACCTGCTTCATCAACAGCATCACCGATAACATTGAAGATACGTCCTAAAACTTCTTCACCCACAGGAACTTTGATAGAGTCGCCGGTTGCTTTAACCTCTTGACCTCTTACAACACCTTCACTCATGTCCATCGCAATTGTTCTTACTCTGTTGTCACCAAGTTGCGCTGCTACTTCTAAAACCAATTTATGCTCTTTACCTTCAAACGTGTATGTTGTCTCCAACGCTTCATTGATCTCCGGTAGATAGTCTGTAAAGTCCACATCAATTACTGGACCCAAGACTTGTACTATTTTACCTGTCATTTCTTCTCCTCTAATTATTTCATTGATTCCATACCACTGATAATCTCAATGAGTTCAGTCGTAATGGCTTCTTGTCTTGCTTTGTTGTATTTAACATTCAGGTCTTTGACCATCTCTTTAGCATTCTTTGTTGCTGCGTCCATCGCTTGCATACGAGCAGAGTGTTCAGCAGCTAGCGAGTCAATAAGAGAATAATACATCGTATACTCAATATAACGCTTCACCAATGCATCAAGAAGGGTATCATCATCATCCGGCTCAACTTCAAGTTCTGAAGTTGAAACAGTATTAAGCTCCAATTCTGATGCATCTACCGGTAAAAGATGATCTTCTTTTATTTCTTGGGTGATCATATTTACATAACCATTGTGTACCAAAACGATCTTATCTGTTTCACCATTGACATATGATTCTGCCACTTCAGTGATGAACTCTGCAGCCTGCTTAAAATCAGGTGCTGCAGAAAGCCCAATGATCTCATCACTTAATTCAATATTATTGAATTTAAAGTAATCAATACCTTTCCTACCTATGGCTCTAAGACGTACTTTGACATCTTTGGCTTTATAGTCAGAAAGCAGTTGGTTCACTCTCTTGATCGTTTGTGAGTTAAATCCACCACAAAGACCTTTATCTGCAGTAATAAAGACAATATCAACTTTTTTAGGATTTGGTATATCCTTAAAATAAACATTGTCGATACCTTCTGCATTAGAGTGTTGCATTTTTTGAGCGATCTCTTCTATAAGTTCGGTCAATTTTGCAGCATAAACCCTTGAACGTTTTGCAAGCTCTTCTGTCCTTTTCAGTTTAGCAGAAGAGACAAGCTTCATTGCATTAGTCGTTTTTTGTGTATTCTTAACACTCCCGATCTTACGCTTAATCTCTTTTAAATTAGCCATTCTAAGCCTTTCTTATCCAGCAAATGAAGCTTTAAAATCTTCGATAGCTTTACGTAATTCTGCATCTGTTTCATCAGTAATTTTTTTCTCATTTCTGATAGAATCCAGGATATTTGCATATTTTGCTTCCATAAAAGGCATAAGATCTGCCTCAAATTTCGTTACAGAGCTTGCAGGAATATCATCAAGGTATCCGTTTGCACCTGCAAAAATAATGACAACTTGCTTCTCAACCGGTACTGGAGCATATGGTCCTTGCTTAAGGACTTCTACCATTCTTTGACCACGCTCTAGCTGTGCTCTTGTATGTTCGTCAAGATCAGATGCAAATTGTGCAAATGCCTGAAGCTCTCTAAATGAAGCAAGATCGAGTCTCAATGTACCGGAAACCTGCTTAGTCGCTTTGATCTGAGCAGCACCACCAACTCTAGATACTGAAAGACCTACGCTGATCGCTGGTCTTATACCTGAGTTGAACAAGTCAGTTTCAAGGAAGATCTGACCATCAGTAATTGAGATAACGTTGGTCGGAATATACGCCGCAACATCGCCTGCTTGAGTTTCAATAATAGGGAATGCAGTAATAGAACCGGCACCCAACTCATCTGAAAGCTTTGCAGCTCTTTCAAGAAGTCTTGAGTGAAGATAAAAAACATCACCTGGGTATGCTTCACGACCCGGAGGTCTTCTAAGGATCAATGACATCTCTCTGTATGCAACCGCATGTTTGGAAAGGTCATCATAGAAGATAACTGCATGTCTGCCATTGTCTCTAAAGTACTCAGCCATTGTTACACCGGCATATGGAGCAAGGAATTGAAGCGCTGAAGAGTCAGATGCACCTGCATTGACAACGATCGTATAATCCATTGCACCATGCTCTTCAAGTTTTTTCACTGTAGCAGCTACTGTTGATTGTTTTTGACCGATCGCAACATAGATACATACAACATCTTGACCTTTTTGGTTGATGATCGTATCGATAGCCAAAGTTGTTTTACCAGTTTGTCTATCACCAATGATAAGCTCTCTTTGACCTCTACCAACCGGTACAAGTGCATCAATCGCTTTGATACCAGTCTGAAGTGGTTCATGAACTGATTTTCTAGCCATGATCCCCGGTGCTTTCTCTTCAACAAATCTATGCTCTGCTGCTTCAATAGCACCTTTACCATCAATAGCTTCACCAAGCGGGTTAACAACTCTACCCATCAAAGCATCACCAACTGGTGTTTTAAGAAGCTCTCCAGCTCTCTTAACGCTCATACCTTCTACAATTCCGGCACTGGAACCCAGAACAACAACACCTACGTTTGCTTCTTCAAGGTTCAATACTAGCCCTCTAGCACCGTTGTCAAACTCTACAACCTCACCTGCCATAACATTGTTAAGACCATACACGGTTGATATACCATCCGCGATACCTACTACTTTTCCTATTTCATTGATGTCAACATCAATCTCAAAGTTCTCAATTCTCTCTTTGATGATTGAACTTATCTCATCTGCTTGCAATTTTACTGCCACTGATACTCCTTTCTTTGTAGATAACTATAATGATTTCTTAATGAAACCAATTAGTTGTTCCTTAACTCTCTCTTTGGAGAAGTTAACCTCAATACCCAAATCATCAACTGAAACACGTAATCCGTCAAGGTCCGTTTTTTCCTGTGTCAATTTAATTTTAGAACCTGTATATTTTTTAAGTGTCTTTTCAAGTTTACTTAATTCGTCCTTACCAAGTGTCTCTTTGCTTTTCAATACACCTTCGTACTGGTTTGATTCTTTTTGTAAATCTGCATTCAATACTTTGGTGATCGCAGGAATAAGATCGAGTCTTTTGTTCTCACCTAATATTTTAATAAAATTCACTAGTGTAGCATCTGCCTTGTCACCAAGTGTAGATAAAATCATTTCTGTCTTTTTCTCACTTGTAATGATAGGAGATGTTAAAGCAATTCTCACTTCCTCTGTACTTATGGCTGCACTCAATACATTAAGTACTTCTGCAATACTCGCAACATCTTTACTTACTGATGAAAGTGCTTTTGCATATCTTTTAGCGATCAACTCTTCCATCTATGCCACCTTCTTGGAGATAATATCAACAACTTTAGCTTCATCAAGCATAATGTCATCATTCGTGATATTCTCACTCAGGATCTCATCAATTGCTTCTCTTGCAACTTTTCTCTCTTCTAAAGTTATTTTTTCTTGAAGCTGCTTCTCCATAAGAGCCAACTCATTCTCATTAGCCTCACTTATCTTCTGCGCTAAAAGTACCGCCTCTTTTTTTGCATCTTCTATGATCTGTTCAGCTTTCTTTTCACTCTCATTCAAACGAGTCTGAGCTTCTTTTTTCTCATCTTTGGCTGCCTGGAGTTTTTCTTCTATTTCTCTAAGCTGTGCCGCAATACCTTCTTTTCTCTCTTTAAAGAAATTCTTGATCGGATTTGCGAGCAAATAATACAGCAATGCAGCAAAGATAGTGAAGTTGATCACTCTTGGCCAAAAGTCTGACTCTCTACCAGTTTGTGCAAGATAACGACTTTCTTCAGCATGACCACCGCTAGCCAAAAGGATAGCAGGTACCATGAGTAAAGCGAATAACGCCAATTTTTTCATATTCATCCTTTCCTATAGTTTGCTAAACTTAGCTTTGAGGCTCTCTTTGAACAGAGGCATTTGAGAAAGGAGAGAATTTTTAAGATTCTCTTTGTCAGCAGCTAACTTTTCTACAAAGTTCTCATACTTTTTATCCAACTCACTTTGTTTTGTTTCGACTTTACTTGCAGCTAATGATTTTTCCCCATCAATCGCTTTCTGTCTGATTTTGGCAGCTTCATTTTTAGCAGCGCTAATATTTTCCTCTGCCTTGGCATTGAGTTCATCGCTGTTACCGCTAAGACCTTTTGCCGCTTTTAAATCTTTTGCTATAGAGTTATCTCTGTCATCCATGAACTTAACCAAGGGCTGAAATAGCATATTATTTAAAAGAACAAGAAGGATTAGAAACAACGCTAAGACGAACAACATCAATGGTAAATGTATGTCAAGCATTAAAACTCCTCGTGTAATTTCGCATTATTTTAGCATTTTGGAGATGAGAAGCTGGTTAAAATTTATGGTTTTTTGAGGAATGTTAAAAAGTTTTCAATATCTTTTTCATTAGTTAAGCTTATCTCAATACTTTTAGCTTTAATTTTATATTTGAAAGGCAATACCGTTTGCAGCTCTTTTGCATATTTTTCAAGCAAATAAGGTGTTGCTTTTTTTACCGCTGTGGCTGAAAGATTTCCTTTATGGCTTTTTACCATTTTTTCTGCATCACGGACACTAAGTTTTTGGCCGATAATACTGTCAATAATAATCTTTTGTTTTTTTTCATCAAGCCCAACCAGCATTTTTGCATGTCCTTGAGAAATTTTCCCGGAAACCACTTGTTTCTGCGCATACTCCGAAAGGCTTAACAGGCGCATTGTATTGGTGATCTGAGAGCGGCTTTTATGTACGATGCTTGAGAGTTCATCATGTGTTATTTTATGTACATCTATCAATTCAGCATAAGAGTTTGCCAACTCAATAGCATTAAGATTTTCTCTTTGAATGTTTTCTATCAGTGCCAGTTCACGAAGTCTTAGCTCATCGATATCAACATCAGCAATAATTGCTTTGATATTTGAAATTTTTGCCAGTTTATGTGCCCTAAGACGACGCTCTCCGGCAACAAGAAGATATCCATCTTCTTTTGCTATCACTACAATAGGCTGAAGCAGTCCGTGTTCTCTGATAGAGTTACTTAATTCGGCAAGTGCTTCTTCATCAAAATGTTTACGAGGCTGAAAAGGATTTGGAGTAATAGTATCGATTGGGAGTTCTTCGACCCGTGCTCCCTGTGCTTCAAGTTCAAAACTGTCAATATTGCTCAAATCTTTTTCGTATGCCTCTTCTACCTCGGAAAGGATATCTCCCAGCCCTCTACCCAATGCCATGTTTTATCCCCTCGCTATTACTGTTGCCAGATCTCTATAGGCAATAGAACCTTTTGAGCTCGTTGCATAATGCGTAACCGGTTTACCGAAACTTGGACTCTCTGCTATTTTTACATTCCGTGGTACAACAATGCATTCTTTTGTTTTTTTACGGTGAAAAAGTTTATCTTTAAAATGATGGCTCAGATCAGCAAGTACCTGTTTGGAAAGGTTATTCTGCCCGGAATACATCGTAGGCAGGAAGCCCTTGATCTTGAGCTTTGGATTGATCGTCTTTTTTAAAAGACTGACTGTATTAAGTAACTGTGCAAGACCTTCGAGCGCAAAAAATTCGCACTGTATTGGGATAATCACAGAATCCGAAGCACTCAAAGCATTAATAGTAATAGGGCCAAGTGCCGGAGGCGAATCAATGATAATAAAATCAAATTTTTTAGAAATTTCTTTGATCTTCTCTTTAAGAATCAATTCTCTGTTCCTTTTATTAGGATTATAAAACTCTTTTTCTATCCCGACAAGCCCAATATTCGATGGTACAAGACTAAGGTTTTTTATAGCTGTTTTAAGGACAACTTCCGAGAGTTTTTTTGTACCTATAAGAACATGATAAATATTGAACTCGTAATCATTTCTGTTAAATCCCAAACTCGTTGTCGCATTAGACTGAGGATCGATATCCAGAAGAAGTACTTTTTTACCTCTTTCTGCCAAAGAGGCTGCCAAGTTTACTGCTGTTGTTGTTTTTCCAACGCCACCCTTCTGGTTGGCTATACTTATCACTTCGCTCATCGTAAACTGTACACCTTCTCCCCTTCTATAATTAAAGAGCCATCTACGCATAAACTGGCGTCTGCAAGGCTCTTTTGATAGTTTTCAATATGAACTGAAAACTTTCTGCTTAATTCAAATTCTACCTCATACTCACTAAAAACCTGCTTCCATTTTGGAAATTTCTGAAGTGCCAAGAGATAATTTTTGAGCAATATTTGAGGTATAATATCGGACTGTAAGGCTCTGTAGCCGTTTTGAGAATTTTTCAAATTTATTCCGATTCCACACACTAAAACATTGTTAATTTTTTTTGTGATCGTTCCACCCACTTTATCATCATTTTTATAGAGGTCATTGGGCCATTTCAACCAAATATTTTCACCTAATGATTCCAATGTTTTTTTCATGATAAAAGAGAAATAGATTGAAGCTGATGAAAGAGGAAGGTCATCAGGAAGATCATCTAATCCAATTGCAATAGAAGCAAAAAAATTTCCTTTACCTCCTGACCATTCATTATTACGACTACCTACACCAGCACTTTGTTCTAAGGCAAGTACCGCAACAGGAGGGCTAAGTAGCTTTTTTTGTAATGCTTCTATCAGATAATGTTGTGTTGAGGGTAAAGTCTTAAAATATTTGATGTCCAACTTTAAGCCCTTTTCCCACACAATATGCTTTTGCGGACATTGCCTTTTTCGATGCCGGCTGAAGTGTCGCTATCTTCAAGGCTCCCTTGTTGCACCCAACAATCACACTCTCCTCTTCAAAGCCAAGTATCTCATATGCCTTGTTTGTACTCTGTGTATCTACTAATGTCACATCATCAAACTTTGTACCCTTCGCATCAAAAATTCCAGGCCAACCTTCAAAGGCTCTATATTTATTATAGATAGTTTCTGCATCATCAAAGTTCACTTCCCCATCTGATCTCTTGATCTTTTTACATACAGATGCTTGGCTTTCATTCTGTTTTTGAGGTTTAATCTCATTAAAATTACGTATCGTACTAAGTGTAAGTTTGCAAGCATCTTCTGTAAGCTGTTGCATCAGTGCATTCAATCTCATATTTTTAGGAATGATGAACTCGATCTTTTCAAGTATTGGCCCTGTATCAAGTCCCGCCTCCATCAGCATTGATGTCACACCCGTTTTCTCATCTCCATTTAATAAAGACTGCTGTACCGGCGAAGCACCCCGGTATTGCGGCAGTAGTGAAGCATGCAGATTGATACATGGGGCAATATCCAGAATGGATTGTGGAAGTATCTGCCCAAATGCTGCGACGATGATGAAATCAGGGTTTTGTGCTTTAATTGCCTCCTCTATCCCTTCATCACTCAAACGATTGGGCTGTAATATTTCAATACCATATTCTTTTGCCAATACTTTTACAGGAGGAGGTGTTAAAATCTTTTTACGCCCTACAGGACGATCCGGCTGTGTCAAAACCAATGATACTTCCATATCTTCTGCTTGTATAAGTACATCCAATATCGCTCTTGCATAGCCCGGTGTTCCCATATATACTATTTTTTTCATCCCTGTCACCTATACATATTTGATTATTCTATACCCATAAAACACTTATTGGTATTGCGTAAAGAGTGTTCCGCCTGCATGTTTTCCGTTCAAAAGAAAAGACCTTGCATCAGAAAGGTCAAATCCGCTTGCAAGGAACATTGCCCTGCCATGTTTCATAAGAAAATCTGCAGATTGTAATTTCGTTACTATACCACCAGTAGCAAATTCGTTATTGGGAGTATGTTCTTCATTGAGCTCTTCATCAGATATAGCAGTGACCACTGCCCTTTGTTTGGCATCTTTGTATTTATGAGGATCTTTGTCATAAAAAGCATCGATATCAGAAAGGATCACAAGCAGTTCAGCATCAAAATGATACGCAACATGTGCCGAAAGTCTATCATTATCCCCAAAGACCAATTCCTCGATACTCACGGTATCATTTTCATTGATGATAGGCACGACATTGTTTTCCAGCAATGTATCGATCGCCACTTTTGCATGTACAACATGTTTATCAGATTCAAAAACATCTGCACTCAAAAGCACTTGTGAACAAAGCAGGTCAAACTTGGCAAATTTTTCCTGATACATCTTAAGCAGGAGTGGTTGGCCTATAGCTGCCAGAGCCTGTCTATTGGCAACTGAATTTCTATCTATAGGAAGTTGCGTAAACCCTGCAGCAACAGCACCTGAGCTTACCAAGATCACTTCATATTTATCTTCTTTAAGTTCAGCTATAAGCTGTACAAGTGCCAACATACGAATTTTTGCAACAGCACTATTTTCCGTTAAGACATGAGAACCGACTTTTATAACAATACGCTGCATACTGATCTCTCCTATGCTTCTCGTTCTTCTTTAACTTTTTTTACAAAATCACCTAATGCATATCTCAATGCTTCTGTATTCAAGTGCGCCACAGAGGAAATTGGTAATACAAAAAACGGTTTTTTCTCAGGCAATGTTACACCAAAGTCTGTTTTAAATCCATAACTCACATAATTTGTATCTGTCTTGTACTTATTTAATGTATCATTTGCTTCCAGACCGATGTCTGACAAGAAAGTCTTTGTCAGTTCATTGACTTCATCTTGAGAGAGCGCATCTATCTTTGTAATAGCAATAGCATGCTTTCTTGTTGATAAAGTCTTGCTGTAGCGCTGTAGTTCTACTAACAGCGTTTCATACTGATATTTCATCTCTCTATAATTTGCAGCATCAATAAGAAGCAAAAGCGTTTTTGTTCTTTCAATATGCTTCAAGAATTCCAACCCCAGACCTTTCCCGTCACTTGCACCTTCAATGATACCAGGTATATCTGCCATCATGAATGAATCATAGTCACTGATATGTACTACCCCAAGCTTGGGTGTCAATGTGGTAAATTCATAGTTCGCTACTTGCGGTTTTGCATTTGAAAGTGTAGAGATCAATGTGGATTTTCCTACATTAGGGTATCCGACAAGGCCAACATCTGCGATAAGTTTCATTTCAAGTCTTACATGTTTTGTAATCCCCGGTAAACCAGGCTGCGCATAAGTGGGTCTTTGATTACTTGCATTCTTAAAGTGCATATTGCCCAATCCGCCTTTTCCACCTTCAAGAAACTTTACAACTTCACCTTCATGAATCAGATCTAAAAGCTCTTCTCCTGTTTCCATATCTACAACTGTAGTCCCTGGAGGCACTATAATGGTGACATCTTTTCCTTTACGGCCATAGCACTTCCGGCCTTCTCCCGGACGGCCGTTCTCTGCTTTTATGTGCTTCTTTCCACGAAGTCCTGAGAGGGTATCAGTATTGTTATCTACTTTAAAGAAAACAGAACCGCCGCGACCGCCATCTCCACCATCGGGACCGCCTTTTGTAACAAATTTCTCTGTCCAGAAAGAGATGGCACCCGCACCACCTTTACCTGAACTGATAGTCAGATCAACGCTATCTACGAACATATATAAACCTTTATGTCTTATGAAAAAACCATTACTCAATAGTAATAATAAATGAATTACGGAATTATATCTAAATTAGGGAAATTATTGATATAATCTTCCAAAGAAAACCGGAGGATCATAGATGGCTTACACAAAAGCGCTTCAAAGCATTTTATTTATCGGTACTTCCTTGCTTTTTACGGCCTGTACATCCAATCAGGTACCTGTTACTGAGGGCGGCTATTATTATAGCGGTATCTATTTTGGCACGAATTTACCATCAAACTATAAAAAAGGTATCCGAGACGGCTGTACAACGGCTAAAGGGGACTATACTAAATCACACTGGTTGTTTAACAATAACACAGATTATAATCATGGCTGGTTTTTGGGGCGCAATAGATGTCGGCCTCTATTAATTGTTGAGGATGATAAATAAAAAGAAATATATTTTGGACTGTATTAGAAAATGATGAGAATATAAGTCCGGAAAAATTCCGGATTTATATAGGATTATGCAGGTACTACTGAAACTTTTTTCTGGCTGGCAGTTTTATTTTCAAATTTAACTACACCTTCGATAAGTGCAAAAATAGTATGATCTTTACCCATACCTACACCATTACCCGGGTGAACTTTAGTTCCTCTTTGTCTGATGATGATGTTACCCGGAATAACTGCTTCACCACCAAATTTTTTAACACCTAAACGACGTCCAGCTGAATCACGATTATTCTGAGTGGACCCTTGACCTTTCTTGTGTGCCATATCTTGCTCCTTCTATTACTTTTACTTTAATTATTTCTTCTTGAAAATTGGCAAAGCCAATCTTTCAATTCATCTCACTAAAGCTACGCCTTTGGCGAGAAAATCTAGCTTACGCTATCTTTGTAATTCTAACTCTTGTAAAGTCTCTTCTGAAACCTCTTTTAAGCTTTGAATCTTTTCTTCTTCTTTTTTTGTAGATGATAACTTTTTTATCTCTACCTTCATTGATCACTTCACCTTTAACAACTGCACCCTCTACGAAAGGAGTACCTACTGTTAATTCACCGTTGTCAAGTGCTAAAACTTCTTTAAATTCTACTGCACTTTTAGGGTCAAGATTCATGTTGTCAAAACAGATGATATCACCTTCTTGTACTTTGAACTGTTGCCCACTTGCTTTAATGATTGCGTACATTGCAAACCCTTTGTTATCTATATTTTTTAAAAAGTTCGTGATTATACCCAAAATAGTTTTAATATAATTTTAAACCTCTAAGTATTTAGATAATTATCCTAAAAAGTGTAGTCAGGATTTGCCAAAGCAATACATTCTATTTCAACCAAAGCGTTTTTTGGCAGTGTTTTAACGGCAATTGTACTTCTAGCCGGCTTATGTCTGCCAAAATAATGTGCATACACATGATTCACACTCTCAAAATCATCCATATCTGCCAAATAGATCGTAGTTTTGATCACATCATTAAAATGGGCACCTGCTGCTTCAAGTACATAGAAAAGATTTTTCATGACCTGATGTGTCTGCTGTTCTACACCCCTGTCTTCCATAGTTCCATCAGGTTTAAGTGCTATCTGTCCTGATGTATATACAAATCCATTTGCTTGTATCGCCTGAGAATATGGACCGATAGCCTCCGGTGCATCTTTAACTGCAATAATTTTCATACAATTCTCCTTCTTTTAATTTCTTTCATAAAATATATATGACGTTGAGTAGTCAGAAAACTCAAAATATACTTTCTTTTCACCCGGATCTTTCTTTCCATTGAAATTCAGATCATCAATACCATACCCATATCGGTAAGGTCTAAGCTTGCTGTCATTAGTACCATAAGCAGTGGAAAGCTTATCTATTTTAATAAATTTATGTATCAGTTTATCACCTGCATAAACATCCAATACCCCATTGGTTCCTGTCCAGTTCTGGAGTGAACGGCTTAAAGAATTTTGTGTTTCCTGCGTACACCCTGCAAAAAAGAGGCTTATTGCTAAAAAAAGTATTATTTTAAATTTCATTGTATCTCCTGAATTTTTTATATATTTTAGCACCATTGGGCTAAGCTTTCGGCATCCCGAATTTTTGGGTGATCAATTCTCCTTCATCATCAAAATAAAGATAATATAGCTTGTCTTTCACTACAGATAGTCCTGCAAGGTAACGCAGTGCCAAGTTTGCCTGAAGCGAACCGATATGCATCACTATAGGTGCGGCAATGCCGCCGGGTTTATGATCAGAGATATTAAAGACCTGAAAGTTGGCTTCTTCAAAAAAGCAGACTTGCCCATTGAACTCTTCTACACTGGCATAGATCCATGGTATAGCTGTTTCTTTTGCATATTTATCTATCTCTCCTCTTACAGGAAGGTTGTCGGTAGCATCCAATATCAGATCATACCTGTTTCCCATCTCCTTGAAGTCATCAAAAGCCATATCAAAAGCTATCGCTTTGACAAAAGGATTTTTATGCTTGATCAGTTCTGCAACGGCTTTGGCTTTATTTTTTCCTTCATCCTCGAGCGTAAAAGCGATCTGTCTGTGGATATTATGGCTAGAGACCGTATCGAAATCCACCATATGTATCTCACCTATACCTGATGTTCCCAATGCCATAGCAAGTGTACAACCAAGGCCACCCGAACCGATAATGGCTATCTTTTTGGCTTGAAGTGACTTTTGTGTCGCTTCTCCCCATAACTGGATCTGTCTATTAAAATATTCATTGAATGTCATACCAAACTCTCTCTTGCTTTCAATTCTTTCTCAAAACCCCAGGCCTTGCGATGCTCCAACACTTCTGTTTTATCGATGACTTCAATGAGCATAGATTCTTTATCTTCAAGCATCATCTCCACTTCACCTTCAGGAGAAACAAGCATTGTATCACCATAGAATTTCCACTTGACCTCATCATCACTGTACTCACCCAGACGATTGGCACGAAGAATGAAGCAGCCGTGAAGGAAGGCTTTTGTCTTGATGATCTCCCGCCATCTGTTGTGTGATCCGAATGTGGAGGCAGTTGGAAGCAGTACCAAGTCGACTTTTTTCCTTGTCACGCTCTCCCAAAAAGGATCAAAATGCAATTCAAATCCTGCCATGACCATGATCTTGAATCCATTTAAATTAAATGTCATCGGATCCTTAATCGGCCTGACTGGATTGGCAAAGAATTTTTTTTCATCCCAATGTGCATAAGGAAGCAGTATCTGCTGCTCATAATACCGTGTATTTTTGGGAGTGATCTTTACAATGGTTTTATGATATCCGTCTTTTTTTGTAACTATAATAGGAGCAATAAAGACAATATCATACTTGATGGAAAGATTTTTAAGAAGTTCCAAATGTTTTCTGGTCTGTGCTTTGACCATACTTGGTGCCATAGTAGCAAATTCTTTAAAAAAGTGGTTCAACACATACTCACCCAGAAGCATTACATCTGCTCCTCTTTCATATGCTTTTCTAAGATAAAACTCCAATCGTGTCGCATTCATACCTAACGTCGGTAATTGCAGTGCTGCTACGACCAGTTTTTTACTCATTCCTCATCACCTAAATTTTGATTGGCCTGTTCTATGACTGTGATCTTTGTTTTAGCTTCTTCTATGAGTTTTTGGGCTTCTTTAATATTTTTCAAACCTTCTTCATAAAGCTTAACAGACTCTTCCAGCGTGATCTCGGGGTTCATGAGTTTTTCTAAAAGCTCTTTTGAGTATTCCAACTTCTCTTCAAATGTCTCATTTTTCATTATTTCAGCACCTCTCTGATATTTTCTTCAAATTTATCCAACTCTACCAAAAATGCATCATGTCCATAATTGCTCTCTACTTCTATATAGGTATGATTCTGTCCATTGCGCTGCATCATTTTCTCAATGTGCTCCATCTCAGAAGGAAAGAACAGATAATCGGAAGAGAAAGAGATCAAATGCACATTGGCTTTTATACGAGAGATAGCATCATGCAGTGAATCATATCCGCGACTGAGATTAAAGGTATTGATCGCTTTTACTATATAGAGGTATGAAAGAGGATCAAAAATACGCGAAAAATTATTGGTATTGTACTCCATATATCTTTCTACCTCATAACGTCCAAAGAGTTCAAATAAACCATCATTACTGACATAGTTACGCCCAAATTTATCATCCATGGAAGTAGGAGAAAGATAAGAGATATGCCCTGCGATGCGTCCGATAGCCAGACCATCCAGACCTTCTTCCTGAAATGCATTTTTTTCATAGTTTCCCTGCTTGAATCGGGGATCTCTTCTTATAGCCTCTATCGCTACTTTATTAAATGCTATGGTCCATGGCCTTGTTGCATAGGTTGCTGCAAGAGAAATGATATCATCCGCAAAATTAGGGTAATCAACTGCAAATTGCAATGCCTGCATACCACCCATAGAACCACCGACTATTGCACGTACATGGTAAATACCCAAAGAAGAAAGCAGCTGCATCTGTGCTCTGACCATATCTTTGATCGTAACCACAGGAAATTTCAATCTATAAGATTCTTCACTGGGATAGTTTGCACTCATAGGTCCCGTACTTCCAAAACATGAGCCTATGACATTAGTGCAGACAACAAAATATTTATTTGTATCTATCGCTTTACCATCACCGATAAGTCCATCCCACCAGCCAGGTTTTCTTTCACCTTCATACGTGCCTGCCACATGATGAGAACCGCTCAATGCATGACATACCAGTACCACATTGGATTTATCATCATTGGGTTCACCATAGGTCTCATAAGCGATCTCATATGGTTCCAGGATACGGCCACTCTCAAGATAAAGGGGAGAACTGAAATGTGCTATTTTGGTTTCGATTTTCATAGACTGCTTTTGTGGTTGGGATTAATTTTGTTATTTTATCGTATTTGTGCTTTAGTAGTAAGGTACAGTCATCAAGAGTACCCACAAGAGGCACCCTAGATTTTATTTTTTGTAGGGGCAATCCCTTGTGGTTGCTCTTGATTAACCTAACGCCTTCTTCAGATCATTAATCAAATCTTGCGTATCCTCAAGTCCTACACTCAGCCTGACAAGTCCACCGGGTACACCGGCATCTATAAGCTCCTGTGCTGAAAGCTGCTGATGTGTGGTACTTGCAGGGTGTGTAATGATGGATTTACTGTCACCGATATTCACTACCAAAGCGAATATCTCAGTGCTGTCTGCTATCTTCTGTGCCGTATCTTTATCTGCCACTTCAAAAGAAAGGAGTCCACTATGGCCACCTTTAAAATATTTTTGGCCCAGTTCATAATTTGCATCTGATTTTAATCCTGGGTAATTCACTTTATTTACTTTCGGATGAGCTTCCAAAAATTCTGCTATAGCCAATGCAGAAGCCGAATGCTGTTTCATGCGCAGTGGCAGGGTTTCAAGCCCCTGAATATATAACCATGAGTTGAACGGACTCGGTGCTGCACCAAGGTCACGCAACAGTGCAAGTCTTACCCTCAGTGTAAAGAGCGGTAGAGGCAGATCGCTATAAACGAGTCCGTGATAACTCTCATCAGGCTCATTGAAATGTGCATAACGTGCATTGCCCTTGATCTTCTCTACCAAGTTTTCTCGCTCTACTATCACACCGCCTATGGCAAGCCCCTGTCCGGTTGTATACTTGCTTGCAGAATGTACGGTCAGATCACATCCGTATTCCAATGGCTTACATAAGATAGGTGTTGCTACTGTATTGTCCACACAAGTCAAGATGTCATGCTTATTGGCAATAGCGACAATAGCATCAAAATCCGCTACATCAATACTTGGATTGGTGATACTCTCAAAAAGAATGATCTTTGTTCTGTTATCTATAAGTGCCTCTATCTCAGAAGGATTACGTACATCAAAATAACGTGTCTCTATGCCAAAACGTTTGATAGTATGCCCAGTCAACGTCGTCGTTCCGCCGTATACCTGTTTCGCTACAAGAATATTATCTCCGGATTCAGCCACATTGGCGATAGCATAAAAGATAGCTGCCATCCCCGAAGCAGTTCCTATAGCGGCCGCACCGCCCTCCAGTGCAGCAAAACGTTTTTCAAAAACATCTGTTGTCGGATTCATCAGGCGTGTATAGATATTTCCCAGTTCTTTAAGTGCAAAAAGGTTTGCCGCATGTTGGGTATCTCTAAACTCATACGCTGTCGTCTGATAAATAGGTACTGCCATAGTTCCCATCGCATCTTTGTCATATCCTGCATGGATGGCCAGTGTTTGTTCGTGCATTATAATTCCTTATTTGATTATATTAGGTAAATTATAGCTTGTGATTGCTTGTATCCTCGTTAC
The DNA here is from genome assembly GCA_003934925.1 of Epsilonproteobacteria bacterium (ex Lamellibrachia satsuma). Lineage (GTDB taxonomy): Bacteria > Campylobacterota > Campylobacteria > Campylobacterales > Sulfurovaceae > Sulfurovum. The sequence goes on along the minus strand of JQIX01000020.1, from coordinate 212 downwards.
GTCTCTCTAAGGCGTAATGTATACTGTAATTTGATATGATTCAGAAAAAATGTTGAGACCTAATTAGTCACCCCTGAAAAACCCAAACACCTCCCAAAAATAGGTACTTTGGAAGTGATTTAAGGGTATAATAACAACCAATAAACATAACAAAACAGACTAATTCTTGGTCGAAATAGGTGTTAAAATTGCTTCCACGTTCTCCTAAAAAT
>JQIX01000033.1 GCA_003934925.1 Epsilonproteobacteria bacterium (ex Lamellibrachia satsuma) | reverse complement strand
ACAGAATCTCTTGAGTCATGAGATACAGTTTTAGTAGAATCATTCACATTGTCATAAACATCTTTCACAGAATCTCTTGAATCGTTAGAAACAGTTTTCACAGAATCTCTTGAATCGTTAGATACAGTTTTTGTTGCATCATTAACATCGTGAGATACGGAGATAGCAGAATCCTTCATGTCTTTTGAAGCGATGGTTGTACTGTCTTTAAGATCTTTGGTTGTGTTGGTAATAGAGTCTTTTGTATCTTCTGCAAGTTCTACTGTTGCATCTCTTGTATCTTTACTGGTTGATACTTCAGCCGTCTTAAGATCATCAGAAACTTTTACTGCTGAGTCTTTTGCATCAGCACTTACATTGGTTACTGTTCTTTCAGCACTCTTACTTGTCTCAACAGCACCGTCTTTCATAGACTCAACACTGTCCTTAGCATCTTTACTCATGCTGATAGCAGCTTCTTTCATGTCTTTGAACATATCTCCGAAACTAAAATCTGCCTGAGCGCTTGTCAATAGTGCAGCTGCAGCTACACATGATAATAAGGTTTTTTTCATCTTTTTATCCTTTGTATTTTTTTAAAGATAATACAATCTTAGCAGTAATTATTTGAAATAAAACTTAAATTATATAAAAAAAAGTAATTATACTTTATGATGATTATCAATGAAACTGTTTTATTAAAGTTAATCTGTTACAATATCACTACAACTAATAAAAGGAATATTACATGAAAAAATTACTTGCAGGCATAATGATCATGACAACGATCTCCTTGGCGGATGGCTATACACAGGGTGACAGAATTTTGGATATGCAAAAAATGGCACAGGCAATGCAGGATATACAGTCCGGATTGCTTTATAATAATATAGATATCATTAAGGCAGGAACTAAAGTACTTAAAGATACAGTCACAAATGTTCGTCCTATAGATGCAGAAATGAATAATAAGGATATCTATGAAAAGTGGCTGAATAATAATTTGAAAATGACCCATAAGATCCAAAAAAAGATACGAAATAAAGCACAAACACTCGAAGAGCGTTTTGCTGATGGTGATGCTGTACAGGCTTTGCAGGACTATAGCAAGATCATGGGACAGTGCATGAAGTGTCATGTTCGTTTGAGAAAATGGTAATAATAACTGTATAATGAGATTTAAAATTCAATATAGGGAAGCACTAAATGCTGACTCATAAAAAATTATTAGTTGTAACTTTTTTACTTATTTCTTCACTTTCGGCAGGTGAGATCACTTTAACAGGTACAGTAGTATCTGATGGTCAGAAGATGATCGGTAGCCGATATATGGGCTATGTTAAAAAGGTATTTGTCAAATTGGGCGATAAAGTCAAGCGTGAAGATAATCTTTATGAAATGGAATCGGCAGAATTTGATATTATGAAGTCACAGGCAGACTTAATGCTGGAGCAGTCAAAAATCGTAGTAGAGTTTTGGCGCAAAAGGCTGCAAAATATCAATAATCGGAAGAACAGGATTAAAAAAAATAATAAGATCCCTATGATGGATATAGATGATCTTGAGGCACAGGCCGAAAATGTAAGTGCAATGCTGGATTCTGCCCAAGTAATGGTGGAACAGGCTTCCATTAAAGCTAAACAGTTGGCGACAGTATTTAATTATCTTAAAATGAAAGCACCATCAGATGGTGTGGTTGTACAGAAGAACATTAAAGTAGGTGATATGATCATGCCGGGTATGCTGACTATTATGCTGGTGGATACGGAAAACCTTGAGATAGATGTTTCTCTCTCTGAAAGCATCATAGGTAAAGTAAGAGAGGGTGAGAGGCTTCCTGTAGAAATACCTTCTATAAACTATAAAACGATCGGAACCATTCATGCCGTCATTCCCGATGCAAATCCTATGACACATAAAATCAAAATGCGTGTTTCATTTGATAAAGCAGATAAAAATATTTTCCCGGGAATGTATGCAAAAGTAATCATTAAAGAATAATAATTGTCATATATTTGCTATTTTATAGATTTATATTTTAGAAAATGGTACACTATTCCTAATTATAAACTAGGAGTAGTGTATGGAAAATATGTATGATCTTATTATTATTGGTGGCGGGCCCGGGGGCATTGGGTCTGCTGTAGAAGCAAAAGTACTTGGGCTTGAGAAAGTACTGATGGTAGAAAAAACAGATAACCATTCCCATACGATCCGAAAATTCTATAAAGATCAAAAACGTGTAGATAAAGACTGGCAGGGACAAGAGGTAGAACTTGAAGGCAATGTCGAGTTTGTAGATGGTACCAAAGAGAGTACCCTGGACTACTTTGATAAGCTTTTAGATGATGAAGTGATAGATGCACGATTTAATTGTGCAGTGGAAAAAGTAGAAAAAGAAGGTGATGTTTTTCTGGTGAATTCCGGCTGCGGTGTGGATAAAGCCAAAAATATTATTGTCAGTATCGGCCGTATGGGTAAGCCCAATAAACCTTCTTATAAAATTCCTGCGTCACTTAAAACCCAGGTCAATTTCAATTTGGATAAATGCAGCAATGGTGAAAAGATCCTTGTAGTAGGTGGTGGTGATTCTGCAGTTGAATATGCATGTGAACTGAGTGAAACCAATGATGTAACACTCAATTATCGCAGAAACGAATTGACCCGGCCGAATCCTACCAATCAGGAAATGATAGCCAAGTACAGTGAAGATGAAGCAGTGAGGCTGAAGCTGGGTGTAGATATAGAGAGCCTTGAAAATGAGCATGGACAAATAGAAGTCAACTTCAGTGATGGAGCAGAACTGTTTGATAGAATAATCTATGCTATTGGGGGAACGACACCGAAAGATTTCCTGAAGAGTTGCGGTATTACTTTGGATGATACCGGTGAACCTATTTTTGATGAGAATTATGAAAGTGAAGTACCTGGACTTTACATTGCCGGAGATATTGCATTCAAAAGTGGAGGGAGTATTGCAATTGCACTTAATCACGGATATCGTATCGTAACACATATATTGAACAAAAGAGAGTAGGAGTATAAAATGGCAAGTGTATTATTACCTTTGGCAGAAGGATTTGAAGAAGTTGAAGCAGTGGCACTTACAGATGTGATGCGTCGCGGTGGTATTGAAGTGCGTTTGGCCTATCTTGAAGATGAACTGCATGGCAGGCTTGTGACCGGTGCAAACGGCATTACGGTACAGGCAGATATGTCTATTAAGAACATCATTGCAGATGATTTTGACATGATGGTCCTTCCTGGAGGATTGGACGGTACCTATGCATTGGCTGAGAATGCCCGTGTGTTGGGTCTGCTTCAGGAATTTAAGGAAAAAAAAGCAGTAGGTGCAATGTGTGCAGCACCGTATGTTCTGGAGAAAGCCGGTGTACTTGGAGACAGCTATACCTGCTATCCCGGATTTAAAGATGAGATCAAACATTCCGGCTACAGAGATGACCTTAAAGTGGTGGAAGATGGCAATGTGATCACTTCACAGGGACCTGGAACTGCAGTATGTTTTGGACTTGCTATCGTAAAACGACTTGTAGGAGAAGAAAGCATGCAGGCAGTGAAGGATGGAATGCTTTTAAATTATTGTTAAGAGTACAACATAAGTAAAAATTCTAAAAATTATTAGTTTATTTTATATTTATTAAAGATTTGTTTCGTTATAGTTGTCCCAAATTATTAAAAAATAGGAATATATTTATGAAACCATTTATTATTTTTATAATATTGAGTGTTACCTTTGTGCTGGCCTACAGCAGTGAGAATAATATCACCAAAGAAAATAATAGTACAAAAAAAGAGGATAATAAAACTAAAGAAGCTATCAAAAAAGCGATGGAACGTGAGAAGAAATATGCCAAGGAACAGAAATTCTATCAGGGAGATGAGTACGATCTGAAAAGTAGGGAATTTGACCCTGAGACACTTAAAAAAATACCCGTTATCGAGCCAGATTATGATTTTGATATGGATACAGGTGTGTATGATGATTAAAAAAATAAGATAAGTTTCTAGAAACTTATCATTTTATATTCGCATTAAATTTAAACCTATTGTTTAAACAAGTCTCTTTATTTTCCTGAATATGTTTATGAAAAGTAAAATTATCTGCACAAGCAGGTATTTTCTTTCAATCTCTCTTTACCAAAACTCTGCTATATTAAATTTAATATTATGATCATAAACTATGCATTAAAGATTTTATTGAATATATAAATAATAAGGCCCAAATATGTCAGAAGAACCAAAAAATAAACCACAATTTACGCATCTTCACCTCCATACTGAGTATTCCCTGCTAGATGGTGCCAATAAGATAAAGGCCTTGGCAAAAAAGATTAAAGAGCTGGGAATGACTTCGGTTGCGATGACCGATCATGGCAATATGTTTGGAACGATCGATTTCTATAATACCATGAGAAAAGAGGGCATCAAGCCTATCATCGGTATGGAAGCCTATGTACATAACCAGGAAGACATAGGTGATAAATCTGTGCGTCAGCGTTTTCATCTCTGTTTGTATGCTAAAAATGATGTAGGGTATAAAAATCTGATGTTTCTCTCGTCTCAGGCGTACATTAACGGATTTTACTACTATCCGCGTATCAACTGGAACCTGCTTAAAGATAACAGTGAGGGGCTTATCTGCTCTTCTGCCTGTTTGCAAGGTGAAGTAAACTGGAACTTGAACGAGTCTGAGCGTAACAAAAAGTTTGGGGCAAAAGGATATGATGAAGCAAAAAGAGTTGCACTCAAATATAAAGAGGTATTTGGTGATGATTTTTATTTGGAGTTGATGCGTCACGGTATCGGTGATCAGCACCGTATAGATAAGCAGATTATCCAGCTTTCACAAGAGACAGGTACCAAGATCATTGCGACGAACGATACGCACTACACGGAACAGAAAGATGCGGATGCACATGAGGCATTCATGTGTATCGCGATGAACAAACTCTATGATGATCCCAACCGTTTGCGACACTCGGTACATGAGTTTTATGTGAAGTCTCCTCATCAGATGGCTGAACTTTTTGCAGATATTCCCGAAGCTCTGGAGAATACACAGGAGATCGCAGACAAATGCAATCTTGAGATAAAACTTGGAAACCCGACGCCTCCCAACTTCAAATTTGCCAGACAAAGGGCCCGTGAAGTCGGATTGGAACTCCCCGAGCCGGATGTAGAATATTCACTTGAAAACGATATTGTACTCTTTGTAGAAGAATCAAAAAAAGGACTTGAAAAACGTCTTAAGATCGTTCCTGAAGAAAAACATGAAGCATACAGAGATCGGCTCAAAGTAGAGATGGATATTATCAATAATATGAAATTCCCGGGTTATATGCTTATCGTTTGGGATTTTGTGGATGCAGCGAAGCAGATGGGTATTCCCGTAGGCCCCGGACGGGGGTCAGCTGCTGGGTCTCTGGTAGCTTATTCTTTGGGGATCACCGATATAGACCCAATGCCTTACGGACTGCTCTTTGAGCGTTTCCTGAACCCGGAACGTATCTCCATGCCGGATATCGATATGGACTTTTGTCAGGCACGCCGCCAGGAGATACTCGACTATGTGGTAGAAAAGTACGGGCGTGTGAATGTGGCGCAGATCATCACTTTTGGTAAGTTGCTTGCTAAGGGGGTCATCCGTGATGTGGCGCGTGTACTTGATATGCCTTATTCCAAAGCTGATGCTATGGCAAAACTTATTCCTGATGAACTGGGTATTGACCTTAAAGGCTCATATGAGAAAGAACCGAAGATCAAAGAACTTCTAGAGAGTGATCCTCAGGCAAAACGTACCTGGGAGTATGCATTGGCACTGGAAGGACTGAACCGAAATGCAGGAACACATGCCGCGGGTGTCGTGATCTCCAATGAGCCGTTATGGCAAAAGACACCCCTCTTCAAACCAACAGGACTGGATACGTTGGCAACACAGTACTCGGGCAAGTATGTGGAAGATGTCGATCTCATTAAATTTGACTTTTTGGGTTTGAAGACCCTAACTGTTATTGAGGAAGCACTGCAACTGGTTGAGCGAAGACATGGGAAACGTATCAACTTTGTCGAAGAGAACATCGAAGACCATAAGGTGTATGAATACATTGGAACAGGTGAGACGCTTGGACTCTTCCAGATAGAGTCAGCGGGTATGCAGGACTTGGCAAAAAAGCTTAAACCGAACGGGTTTGAAGATGTCATTGCGATGCTCGCCCTCTACCGTCCGGGACCGATGGAGTCAGGAATGCTGGATGACTTTGTCGAGCGTAAACACGGACGTGCTGAGATCACGTATGCCTTTCCTGAACTTGAGCCTATTTTGAAGCCAACTTATGGGGTCATTGTCTATCAGGAACAGGTCATGCAGATCGTGCAGACTATTGGTGGATTTAGCCTTGGCGGCGCGGACCTGGTGCGTAGGGCTATGGGTAAAAAGATCAAAGAAGAGATGGATAAGCTCAAAGATGAGTTTGCCGATGGTGCAGCAAAAAAAGGCTTTGACAGAACCAAAGCAGAAGAGCTGTTCGATCTCATTGTGAAGTTTGCCGGATACGGATTTAACAAATCACATTCTGCAGCCTATGCGATGATTACGTTCTATACCTCGTACCTTAAGCATTATTATCCTACGGAGTTCATGGCGGCTATTTTGACGTTAGAAAAGAATAATACTGATAAGGTTGTAAAATACGTTGATGAACTCAAACGTATGGGTATAAAACTGCTTCCGCCTGATATAAATAAATCAGGACTGGTTTTTGAAGCACGTAACATTAATGGTGATGAGGTCGTTATGTTCGGTATGGGTGCCATAAAAGGTGCCGGGGATATCGCTATTAACACGATGCTTGAAGCCAGAGGGGATGAGGAGTTTAAAGATTTCTCAGACTTTGTATCACGTATAGACTCATCCAAGGTGAATAAGAAGGTCATTGAATCACTCATCAAAGCTGGGGCATTTGACAGTTTCGGCTACAGCCGTAAAGCAATGCTCTCACAAATAGAAGATATTATTGAGATGGCTAAAAAGGCAGGGGATGCGCGTAAGCAGGCAGTCAATTCCCTATGGGGAGATGATGAAGAGATGACCGCTGTCACACTGGAACTGAGTGACATGGAAGAGTTTGAACCTATGGAGATACTGGAGATGGAAAAAGAGTCTTTGGGCTTTTATGTTTCAGGACATCCTCTGGACAAATACCGTGAAACTCTGGATGGCATAAAGTATACCCTCAGTTCAGAGATAGAAGATCTGGCAGACGGTTCACAGGCTCTGTTCATAGGGAAAATAGAAGGCATTACTGAGAAGATATCCAAGAAAGGGAATAAGTTCGGGATCGCTAATATTATGGACTTGCATGGAAACATTGAGTTGATGTTATTTGAAAACCGTCTCAAAGAGCTGGAAGAAGATTTTGATATGACCAAACCGATCGCCTTTAAAGTCAAGATCACCAAAGACGGTGATTTTACCCGTATGAATATCCTTAAGATCGAATCACTCAAAGATGCGAAAAAAGAAAAGATCAAGGTGAAGAAAGAAGAGAAACATACGCCTGAACCGGAACAACCGCCACTCATATTGGCTCTTAACCTTATGCCCGATGCCAAAACAGTGGAAGAGCTTATGTGCCTGGTAGAGCGTTATCCGGGTAAACGTCCTTTGGAACTGCACATCAAGTCCAAGTTTGCTGATGTGATCATTGAAAGTAAAATAAAGGTCAGTGACATGATTCTTGAAGAAGCCAAAGACCTTGGGGTTTATGTAGAAGAGAGTTTAGCCGTTGATGATTAAATGGAAGTAATTGTTTTTTAGACAGGTTTTAAAATAGAAGGATAAAAAATGACAGAAGATCATGATGAAAGAGCTTTGAAAGTTTTGGAAAAAGCAGTATACCGTGCTCAAGAGCTATTGGCAAAAACACAAAAATTCAAACCATTCCTAATGATACTAAATGATGATGGAACTATAGAGATCATAGAAAATGAGATAGAAGAGAGTACACAAAGCTATGCAGCACTGGGAGATACCTTGCGGACACGTGTTAAAAAGGGCGATGTGGATGTGATGGTGATGGCTGTAGATACACTTATTCCGGAGAATTTTGTGAAAGATGTACCAAGCAGTATACGCTTACACCTGGAAGAGAAAAGTCAAATAGATAAAAGTGTTGCTGCAAGATTTATTTATGTACCCTATACACTCCATCGTATAAAAGAAAATGGTGAAGTTTTTACGAAACTTCACACTCCTATACCGGTAGGCTTTCCTGCAGAATATATTATAAAAAAGTAAATATCTTTTATGTTCTGTTTATTGTATAATAAAATATAATATTTTATATAATTATAAGTTAATATTAATTTTAATCTTAATTTTAAATTAGAATAATATAATTATAGAATAATAGTTTTATTTTACGATCAAAATATAAAAGGAAAAAAATGAAATTTTTAAAAACGCTTTTGGCATTTATTGGTGCATTAGTGATTATTGGTATGGTTCTTATAGGTGGAAAATATGGTGGTATGCTCAAACAGTTTGACCCTGAGGCAGTAAGGGCTTTTTCCAATATGGCGAAACTGGTACTTGAGAGTGGTGATCCTGCAAAAGGAATGATTCTTAAGAAAAAGATGGTGATTCCTGAAGGTATGACAAAGGAAGAAGCAATTGCAAATGCAATAGAAGTTATGGATGAAGTAGCAAGTGAACATGGTTTGGCAATGGTAGACCACAAAGTAATGCCTAGAAAAGATGGAAGATATACACAAATTCGTTCGTACTGTTCTCCAACGATTGCTGATGTGTTTTTGAATTACTCGAGAGAGTACATCGGGTTTATGCCATGCAGAATAGGGATTATTGAAGAGCCGAATGGTGACATCTATCTTTATACGATGAATTTGGATCTAATGATACATGGTGGTAAAAAACTTCCACCAAAGATGCTTGAACTTGCATTAGAGGTTAATACAGGTATGATGGGTATGTTTGAACAGGGTGCTGCCGGCGAAGAAGCAGACTGATATATCATTCCGCAAAAATTGATGAATAAGTTGGGATGTTATTAATATTATTATATAGTTGAAGGATTTAAATGAAACTAAATACGATAATATTGATGTATATGCTGATAATTGGATCAGTATATGCTACTGGTACACAGTCAAATATACTAAAAACAACATTCACCGGTGAGCAGACGTCTGTAGCTCAGGAAATAAACGTATCTGAAGTTATGTCCCTGGGTGAGGAGAACAAGGCATTGAAAGCAAGGATCAAAAAGCTTAAGGCTGAACTTGCAAAATATAAAAAAGATACGATTGCAACTGAAGCTGCGGAGATTAAACAGTCAGCCAAAGCAATGGAATTCCCCAAAAAAGTTTTTAAAGGCAAGAAACTGGTACTTGGCGGTAAAGTACCTAAAGAACTAACAACGTATTATGTAGCAAATCCGCAAACTATTGATGGGCTGAAAGAAAAATTGAAAGCCAATGGTTTTACAGTACTTGCAACAAGCGAAATATTCAATGGTAAAATGGTGATCACGATCACCAATGATGAATTGAAAAAAACCAATACTTTTGTAGCAACACTTCAGGTATTAGTCAATGGAGAAGAAGAAGTACGTGTGCAAAATCCTTCTTATTTTGGGGCGGCATATCTTCAGAAGAAGTATAGATATGGTCAATTTACTGAAACATTGAAGGCATTGCAGGCAGCTTTGGGGGATATGTATGCAACAGATGAAAAATTCGAGCTTGATGATCTTGCCGGATATCATTTTATGTTTGGTATGCCATACCTTGATGATACTATTACAGTAGCGCAAGGTAATGCTCTTTTATCAAAAGTCACAAGTAAAAAAGCTTCCAAATATGTTGCATATACGCTCCAACTTCCAAATGGGACTACTATTGTAGGACATAAACTCAGAAGCCAGACAAATAAGTTCCTTCAAAAGATCAAAGTGGAGCGAAATGCTAATATATTGCCTTATGAAACAATGATAAAAGACAGAAAAGCTGTAATGTTGGATCCTAAATACTATTTGGCACTTTCCCTTCCGCTTTTAAATATGGGAGATTTTATGAAGATCTCATCTGCGCCGGGTGAAATAGAAAAAGATATCAAAAGGGCATATAAGTAACAATGATCATCGTACAGAAAACATATGGGATACTTTTTAGTATGTTTTCTGTGTAATATAGAAACAAATAAATAATATAAGTTTGAAAAAACACTCAACTTATCCACCTTCATAGCCAGACAGTGCTACAATCTTTCCACACTATAAAAGATATTAAATGAAGGAACACACATGTCTAAACCAACTATTATTTGGTCAAAAATCGATGAAGCACCGGCACTGGCAACGTACTCACTTTTCCCCATAGTAAAAGCATTCTCCAATGAAGCAGGTGTAGATGTTACACAGGTAGATATTTCTTTGGCAGGGCGTGTACTTGCTGCCATGGGACTGGCTGAAAATGAATTGGCAAAACTTGGAGAAACCGTCCATCAGCCTGCAGCGAATATTATCAAGCTTCCCAATATTTCTGCTTCTGTAGGGCAGCTTAAGGAGTGTATTGTTGAACTTCAGTCTCAGGGGTTCGATATTCCGAATTATCCTGAAAATCCTGAAACAGAAGAGGAAAAAGCACTTCAGGCAAAGTACGGTGTATGTCTCGGTTCTGCGGTAAACCCGGTACTTAGAGAAGGAAACTCTGACAGACGTGCGGCAAAAGCGGTCAAAAAATATGCGCAGGAACACCCACATCGACTGAAAGCATTTGCAGAAAATTCTAAAGCCTATGTCGCACATATGAATGGAGAGGGCGATTTCTCTTCCAATGAACAGGCCGTGACCATAGACAAAGCCCAGACTGTCAAGATTATGCTTAACGGTAAAGAACTGAAGTCTATCGAAGCCCTTGACGGAGAGATCCTTGATGGTACCTTTATGTCTGTAAAAGCGCTGAGAGCGTTTATTAGAAAAACGATTGATGAGGCAAAAGAAAGAGGTGTAATCTGGTCTATCCACCTCAAAGCAACAATGATGAAAGTTTCTGATCCGATTATGTTCGGTCATGCCTTTGAAGTATTCTTCCAGGATGTGTTTGATACCTATGCAGATGTTTTCAAAGCACTGGAAGTCAATCCAAATCTCGGAATGTCTGATCTTGAGAAAAAAATTGCCGGATATGAAAAAGAAGCAGAGATCAAGGCGGCATTCCAGGCCGTAGTCGACAGTGATTCTCCAAAGATCGCGATGGTTGATTCAGATAAAGGACAGACAAACTTTAATGCTTCCAACGATGTGATCATTGATGCTTCCATGCCGGTAGTGGTCAGAGAAGGCGGTAAACAGTGGGACAGAAAAGGTGATGCAGTTGAATGTGTCGCAGTCATTCCTGATGCTTCTTATGCCCGTTTCTATGAAGAAATGATCAGAGACTGTGTGAAAAATGGACAGTTTGATGTTACAACGATGGGTAATGTCGCCAATGTCGGATTAATGGCGCAAAAAGCTGAAGAGTATGGTTCTCATCCGACTACCTTTGAAATGCCTGAAACAGGAACAGTTGAAGTCGTGAATGAAAATGGTGATGTTTTAATGAGCCATGAAGTAGAAGCCGGAGATATCTGGAGAATGTCACGTGCCAAAGACATTCCTATCAAAGACTGGGTCAGACTGGCGGTAGAGAGAGCAAGATTGACAGGAAGCCCTGCAATCTTCTGGCTGGATGATCATAGAGCACATGATATAGAAATGGCTAAAAAAGTTAACAAGTATCTTGAAGAACATGATACAACAGGTCTTGATATCAAGATCATGAATGTAGCGGAAGCAACACGCTATACGAATGAAAGAGTCAGAGCAGGGAAAGATACAATTTCTGTAACCGGAAATGCGCTAAGAGATTATCTAACCGATATGTATCCGATTCTTGAACTGGGAACATCGGCAAAAATGCTTTCTATCGTTCCACTGCTTGCCGGCGGTGGTCTCTTTGAAACAGGGGCTGGCGGTTCTGCACCAAAGCATGTTGATCAATTCCTTGCAGAGGGTCACCTCAGATGGGATTCACTCGGTGAATTCCTGGCATTGGCAGAATCACTGAGAATGGAATATCAAAAATCTGAAGATGCGAAGATCGGTGCATTGACAGAAGCGCTTGACAAAGCGAATGAGGGATATCTTGGAAATGATAAGGCACCATCAAGAAAAGCAGGAGAGGCAGACAATAAAGCATCTCATTACTGGGTTGCACGTTACTGGGCAGAAGCACTCAGCACACAAACTGCTGATGCGACACTTTCTGAAAAATTTGCTCCTGTGGCAGAGGCTTTGGCGAAAAATGAAAAGACAATACTTTCCGAACTTCTTGCTTCAGAAGGTAAAGCAAAAGATATCGGGGGCTACTACCATCCTGATAATGCCAAAGCGGAAGCGGCTATGAGACCGTCAGAAACACTTAACAGCATCATTGACGATATCTAAGCAACGTCAACTATTACCTATCGATACAGATAGGTACTTCACACAGGGCAATCTACCCCTGTGTAACACTTTTATAATAATTTTTCAGTATTATAATATATACATGGGATTTTAACGCTTCACAAGCATTGCAAAACATTATTGATAATATTTCAGGTTATGAGTTATGTTTTGCTTGAAGAATATCCTAATAGTTCTCATATTAAAGGAAGTCAATGGCAAAAGGGAAAAAAGTAACGGTTATAGGTACCGGTAATTTCGGTTCTACAGTCGCATTCATATTGGCAATGAACGGGTCGTGCCACCGTGTTATGCTCAGAGGCAGAAACTACGATGTTGCCAAAGGTAAAGCACTTGATATGTCTCAGGCAGCCAATGCAGCAAGACAACACACCATTGTAAAAGCGGCTAAAGGCCCAGAAGATATGGTTGATTCCGATGTAATAGTCATTACTGCCGGTGCACCTAGAACACCGGGAATGAGTAGGGATGACCTGCTTACGAAAAATGCGGAAATCGTGAAATGTTATGCAAGGGAGATCAGAGAGTTCGCACCTGATTCGATCGTTATTGTTGTCTCAAATCCATTGGATGTTATGACCTATGTTGCATTGAAAGAGACAGGTTTTCCAAAAGAGCGGGTTCTGGGTATGGCAGGCATATTGGATGCTGCGAGAATGGCCCACTTTATCTTTGAAAAACTTGAATACGGTGCAGGTCAGATACGTGCTACCGTCATGGGTGGTCATGGAGATACTATGGTCCCCCTTCCGAAGTTTACAACGGTTGCGGGTGTGCCTATTGAAGATCTTCTTGATTCAGAAGAGATCGGTGAGATCGTCAGAAAAACAAGAAATGGCGGAGCAGAGATCGTTAATCTTCTTGGTAGCGGTTCTGCTTACTATGCACCTGCAAAATCAACAACAGTGATGGTGGAAGCTATTTTACAGGATACCAATCAGATCCATTCCTGTGCCGTTATGTTGGATAATGATTACGGTCATAGTGACATTGTTTCAGGAGTACCGGTAATGATCGGTGCGGGAGGCGCTGAAAAAGTGATCCCTATGACACTTAAACCGCTTCAGCAGGAACGTTTCAAAAACTCGATTGCCTCTGTACAGGAGATGGTAGATAAGCTATATGAACTGAATTTTTTCAATGATGACAAAGAGTAGGGTGAGATGACAGGACGTAAAGTAGGTATCATCGGTGCCGGTGCAGTAGGTGCGACAGCGGCGTACAGTTTAAGTATGATGGGAACGTGCCATGAGATTGTTCTTTTTGATATTGTTGAAGGAGTGGCTAAGGGGAAAGCGATCGATATCGGGCAATCTATCCACTATTCTCCCATAGGTACCATTGTAACAGCGGCAGAAACACCTGCTGATGTCAAAGATTGTGATATTGTAGTTATCACTGCAGGAGTACCCAGAAAGGGGAACATGACCAGAGAGGATCTTCTGATGATCAATGCAAAGATCATGAAAGATGTGGTCAATGATATACAGAAATATTCACCCAATGCTGTGATCATCTGTGTCTCCAACCCTCTGGATGTCATGACATATGTGATCCATAAATTGACAGGCTGGGAGAGCAACCGTATTATCGGTATGGCAGGGGCACTGGACGGTGCAAGAATGGCGTATCAGATCTATCAAAAACTTGGATATGGTGCAGGACAGACAGGTTCACTTGTAATGGGTGATCACGGTCGGAATATGATACCGCTGCCGCAACAGGTACAAGTCGATTCTGTTTCTGTAGCAGAGCTGCTTACATCAGAAGAGATGGAAGAGATCATTGAGCGTACAAAGAATGGCGGAGCGGAAATCGTGAAATATCTCGGCACATCAGGTTATTATGCTCCGGGAAGAGCCATCGCACATATGGTTGAAGCTATTTTAAATGACAGCAAAACAGTTGTTTCTTCTTCTGCGATGTTGCAGGGTGAATACGGCTATTCGGATATTACCGTAGGTGTTCCCGTAGTGCTTGGAAGCAAAGGTGTAGAAAAGATTCTTGAGATAGAACTCAATCATGAGGTAGAGGAAAAATTTAGAATATCGGTAGATTCCATCCGTGAAAATATCAATATTTTAAAAGCGAATAAATTTTTTGATAAAGGAAAACAATAATGAGAGAAATTGAATTTGATGAAGTTGTAAAAGCTGTTAGAGATATTATCGTACATTGTGGTACAGATTTGCCCCAGGACACGTATGATGCGCTAAAAGAGGCGATGGAGAATGAAAAATCTCTTGTGAGCAAAGAAGTGATCCGTCAGATCCTTGAAAATGCAGATATTGCCAAAGATGAGAAAAGACCACTTTGCCAAGATACAGGTTTGGCTGTTTTCTTTGTTAAAGTAGGCGATGAAGTGAGAATCAAGGGCGGACTGCTTAGAGATGCCATAAATAAAGGGACAGAACAGGGTTATAAAGATGCTTACCTGAGAGCCTCTACCTGTGAACCGTTCAGTCGTGCAAATCTTAAAGATACGGTGGGGTACAATCTTCCTGCAATCATTCATTTTGATATTGTAGCAGGAGATAAGATCGATATAGAATACGCAGCAAAAGGCGGCGGATCTGAAAATGTATCGCGTGCAAGAGTTTTCCCCCCGGCAGCAGGTAAAGAAGGGATCATTGAATACGTTAAAGAAGTGATTTCTGATGCAGGGGGGAACCCTTGTCCCCCTATTACTGTAGGTGTGGGTATCGGTGGTACATTTGAAAAAGCATGCATCTCTTCCAAGCATGCACTTTTTAGAGATATAGGTTCTGTTAATGAAGATCCGGAAATGGCTGAGATGGAAGGCAATATTCTTGAAGAGATCAATAAACTTGGTATCGGTGCAATGGGTATGGGAGGGACCAAAACAGCATTGGCTGTACATATTGAGTCTAATCCTTGTCATATCGCATCATTGCCTGTTTCAGTTAATGTTCAATGTCACTCTTCACGACACACACATATTACAATATAAAAGGGAGCGCAAAAATGGCAAATTATACTTTAACAACCCCATTGACATCGGAAGATACAAGACAACTTAAAGCAGGTGATACAGTATTGCTTAACGGTACTATCTATACTGCACGTGATGCGGCACACAAACGATTAGTGGAGCTTCTTGAAAAAGGTGAAGAGCTACCATTTGATATTGAAGGATCTGTGATCTATTTCGTCGGTCCTACTCCGCCAAAACCGGGTGATCCTATAGGTTCGGCAGGACCTACCACTTCTTATAGAATGGATTCCTACTCTCCAACCATGCTTCAGTACGGTTCTAAAGGAATGATTGGCAAAGGAAAACGTAATCAGGTAGTCAAAGATGCCTGTAAAGAGTATGACGGTATCTATTTTGGTGCGACCGGCGGTGCAGGAGCACTGCTTGGCAAAAAGATCACATCAGCCGAAGTGATCGCCTATCCTGAACTCGGCCCTGAAGCGGTACGTAAGATCACGGTCAAAGATTTTCCTGTCACCGTTATCAACGATACATACGGGAACGACCTCTACCAGATGGGAAGAGAACAGTACGAAGTGAAGGACTAAAGTCTAAATACATACTACTTCGTCATCCTGAACTTGGTTCGGGATCTCTTCCTTCCCCCCCCTTTTTTTTCATTCCTTGTTTATTTCCTCATATAATTCATTAATCAAAATAGAGTATTATAAGTGTATAAGATAATATAAAGGATCAATATATGAAGTATAGAATTGAAAAAGATACCATGGGAGAAATGAAAGTCCCTGCTGATAAATACTGGGCTGCACAAACACAAAGATCGGTACAAAACTTTGAAATAGGCAATGAGAAAATGCCTATAGGAGTTGTATACGGATTTGCCAATCTTAAAAAAGCTTGTGCTCTGGTCAATAATCAGCTAGACCGTCTTGATGATGAGAAAACAGCGGCTATTTCAGAAGCATGTGAAAGTGTACTCTCCGGTGAACTGGATGATAACTTCCCGTTAGTTGTATGGCAAACCGGTTCAGGGACACAGTCAAATATGAATATGAATGAAGTGGTAGCAAATAAAGCGACTGAAATTCTTGGTGGAGACTTTACGAAAGAGAACCTTGTCCATCCCAATGACGATGTGAATAAGGGCCAAAGTTCAAATGATACCTATCCTACTGCTATGCGCATTGCTGAAGTGGTTGCAGTTACGGATGATCTCATCCCGGCAGTGAAGCAACTTAAAGCAACACTCGAGAGTAAGGTAAAAGCATTTTCTGACATTGTAAAGATCGGCAGGACACATCTTCAGGATGCCACGCCTTTAACTTTGGGGCAGGAGATAAGCGGTTATGTTTCAATGCTTGAGACGAATCTTAAACAAATAAAAGATGCACTTGAATATTGCAGAGAACTTGCTATTGGCGGAACAGCAGTAGGTACAGGGTTGAATTCTCATCCGGAATTCTCACAAAGAGTGGCTGTGCAACTAAACAGGTTTATGGCTAAGGATTATGGATTTGTTTCCCAACCGAACAAGTTCCATGCATTGACTGGACATGATGCTGAAGTCATACTCTCTGGGGCGTTGAAAGCACTTGCAGCGAATTTGATGAAAATAGCAAATGACATAAGATGGCTTGCTTCAGGTCCAAGATGTGGGATAGGTGAGATCAGTATCCCCGCCAATGAACCGGGTTCATCCATTATGCCAGGGAAGGTAAATCCTACACAGGCAGAGGCATTGACCATGGTAGCAGTACAGGTCATGGGAAATGATACAACAGTCGGTATAGCAGCAAGTCAGGGTAATTTTGAATTGAATGTATTTAAACCGGTGATCGCCTATAATATTCTGCAATCCATCAAACTTCTTGCAGATTCTATGAGAAGTTTTGATACAAACTGTGCTGTAGGTATTGAGCCTATACGTGAGAATATTGAAAGGTTTCTTAATGACTCGCTAATGCTGGTAACAGCACTTAACCCTTATATCGGATATGAAAATGCAGCGAAGATCGCAAAAACTGCCCATGAGAATGGAACGACTCTAAAAGAAGAGGCGATCGCACTAGGATTTTTGACTGCTGAAGAGTTCGATCGGTATGTCAGACCTGAAGAGATGATCATGCCTAAAGCATGATCAATTTCTACTACCTTTGCGACCGCAAAGGTGGCAGAAATTTCCCCACATGTGTAAATAATTACCACTTTTTTAAAATTACCCCCAATAATAATTCAATTAATCCAATATTATCTGCCCTGGACGTATAATAAAGGAACTTATTGTAAAAAAAGGAGACTATGTGAACGTACATGAATATCAGGCAAAACAGATCTTTGCCGAATATGGTGTTCCAACACCAAAAGGTATAATGGCTGAAACCGTTGATGCAGCCGTTGAGGCGGCAAAAGAGCTGGGTGGTCCTATCTGGGTCGTGAAAGCTCAGATACATGCAGGTGGACGTGGGCTTGGCGGTGGTGTCAAGCTTGCAAAATCACTGGATGAAGTAAGAGAACTGGCAGATGAGATCCTTGGAATGACTTTGGTGACACACCAGACAGGTCCTGAAGGAAAACTGGTTCAAAAGCTTTACATTGAAGATGGTGCTGATATCAAAGATGAGTTCTATCTTTCTGTCATTCTGGACAGAAAATTGGAAATGCCTCTGATCATGGCTTCTACCGAAGGCGGGATGAACATTGAAGATGTTGCGGAAAAAACACCGGAAAAGATCATTACGGTTCCTGTAGATCCAACGATCGGTTTCCAGGGATTCCATGGGCGTGAGTTGGCATTCGGTCTTGGTATTACAGACAAAGCAGAACAGAAAAACATCATTAGCTTTGCGCAAAAGCTTTATAAGGTTTATATGGATAAAGATGCAGAAATGATCGAGATCAACCCGCTTGTAAGAACAGGTTCAGGTGAGTTCCTGGCACTTGACGGAAAAATGGGATTTGATAACTCTGCACTCTACAGACAGCCGGAAATTGCAGCTATGAGAGATCTAAGCGAAGAGGATCCTGATGAAGTAGAAGCGGCCAAGTACGGTCTTTCCTATGTAGCACTTGATGGTGAGATCGGTTGTATGGTCAATGGTGCCGGTCTTGCGATGGGTACTATGGATACGATCAACCATATGGGCGGAACACCTGCAAACTTCCTTGATGTGGGTGGTTCAGCAAATGCTGAAACTGTTTCCAAAGGGTTTGAGATTATTCTTAAAAACCCTAATGTTAAAGCAATCTTTGTAAATATCTTTGGCGGTATCGTACGTTGTGACCGTATCGCAAACGGTATTATCGAAGCGACAAAGATCACGGATGTCAACGTACCTGTTGTTGTTCGTCTTGATGGAACCAATGCTCCGGAAGCAGCAGAGATTCTTAAAAATGCAAATATTGCCAATCTGATCGTTGGTGATGACTTAGGTGATGGTGCTGCAAAAGCAGTTGCTGCGGCGAAAGGAGAGTAATAGATGTCAATTTTGGTAAACAAAGATACAAAAGTAATCGTTCAGGGTTTTACAGGTAAAGAGGGAACTTTCCACGCAGAGCAGTGTTTGGCTTATGGTACAAATATTGTTGGAGGAGTGACACCAAATAAAGGTGGACAGGTACATTTGGATAAGCCCGTATTCAATACGGTAGCAGAAGCTGTCAAAGCAACAGGTGCTACAGTTTCTATGATCTTCGTTCCTCCTGCATTCGTTGGCGATGCGGTTATGGAAGCGGCGGAAGCGGGTATTGAGCTTGCCGTGATCATTACGGAAGGTGCTCCTGTAAAAGATATGCAGGCAGCTAAAGCCTATGCGACAAAACATGGAATGAAGACTATCGGGCCAAACTGCCCGGGCATCATTACGGCGGAAGAGTGTAAGATCGGTATCATGCCGGGTAGCATTTTCAAAAAAGGGAATGTCGGACTTATCTCCAAGTCAGGAACATTAACGTATGAAGGTGCCAACCAAGTTTGTAACGAAGGGTATGGTATCACTACAGCAGTCGGTATTGGTGGAGACCCGATCATCGGACTTTCCTACAAGCAGATCCTCCCAATGTTCGAAGCGGATCCAGACACAGAGTGTATCGTTATGATCGGCGAGATCGGTGGAGACCTTGAGATCCAGGCAGCAAAATTGATCAAAGAACAGATCACTAAGCCTGTTGTTGCTTTTATTGCAGGTCAGACTGCACCAAAAGGTAAAACCATGGGACATGCTGGAGCGATCGTTTCCGGAAGTGCCGGTACAGCAAAAGAGAAAATGGATGCACTTGAAGCAGCTGGAGTTAAAGTAGTTGTTTCCCCTGCAGAGATCGGTAAAGCGGTTAAAGAAGTTTTATCTAAATAATTAAAAACTTTAAACTCCTTGACATTATGGATGTCTTGGAGTCCCCCATCTCTTAACTCCCAAAAGGTAACCAAATGATACAAACATTCAAAATAATTAATGTTAAATGTAGCGGCTGTGCCAATACACTTAAAGAGAAACTTTTTGAAGAATTTGGTGAAATAGAAGTCAATCTAGAAAAAGAACCACGGGAGATCACTTTGGATATACAAAAGGAAGAGATACTAGCATTAGGGGAAGCACTTAAAAAATTGGGCTATCCTTTTGTTACGGAAAAGATGGGTTTTGTAGATAGTACTTCAGCGAAAGCAAAAAGTTATGTCTCTTGTGCCATAGGCAAAATGAACACATAATCTGAATGAAAGATGCTTCTTTTTCTTGCTTCAAATGGTAACAACCCCACTTATACTCCACATAATTCCCTCTTATTTATAACAACCTTACAAAAACTAAGCTATCCTAATTTTAGTGAATAACAAATCTCACTTAATATTTCAAAAATAAAAAGGGGAAAATATGGCAGCAATGGCAGCTCCGGAGAATACTCCAGTATGGGTAAATACATCAAGATGTAAAGCCTGCGATATCTGTGTGGATGCATGTCCTGCAGGAGTTCTTTCTATGCAGCAGGAACCAACTTCAGTTTTAGGTGCAATGATCAGCGTAGTGCATCCTGAAGCATGTATAGGATGCCAGGAATGTGAACTATCATGTCCTGATTTTGCTATTTATGTAGCAGAGAGAAAAGAATTCAAGTTTGCAAAATTGACTGACGCTTCAAAAGCAAGACAAGAGGCAATTGCGAATAATGGGTATAGAATCCCTACAGATTACAAGGAGGCTAACTAATGTCAAACACAAGAGAAGTAATATCTAGTGGTAACGAACTGGCTGCAAAGGCAGCTGTAGATGCCGGATGTAAATTTTTTGCTGGGTATCCATTGACACCATCAAGTGAAATCATGCATGTGGTTTCTGACTTATTGCCAAAAATAGGCGGTGCAGCTATTCAGATGGAGGATGAGATTGCAGGTGTAGCAGCAGCAATCGGTGCTTCTATGTCAGGAGTAAGATCACTTACGGCTACTTCAGGACCCGGTATTTCACTGAAAGCAGAAAATCTCGGTCTTGCACAAATGGCAGAAAATCCATTGGTTGTTGTCAATGTAATGAGAGGTGGTCCGTCAACTGGTCTTCCAACACGTGTATCACAGGGAGATGTAGCTCAGGCAAAAAATCCAAGTCACGGAGATTATAAGTCTATTACTGTATGTGCGGGTAATCTGGCAGAGTGTTACACTGAAACAGTCAGAGCCTTTAACCTTGCGGACAGATTTATGCAACCGGTTTTTGTGTTACTTGATGAAACAATCGGACACATGCATGCTAAAGCTGAAATTCCGGCATTAGAAGAGGTGCAGGCAGGTATTAAATTAAGAAAAACATTTGATGGTGCTCCGGAAGATTACCAACCATATGGTGTAGCGGAGGATGAACCTGCGGTACTTAACCCGATGTTCAAAGGGTATAGATATCATATGACAGGACTTCACCATGGACCAACAGGTTTCCCAACTGAAGAGATTGAAACCTGTAGAAAACTTATCGATAGACTTTTTAAAAAAGTGGAAGCACATCAAGATGAAATTGAATCTAACGAAGAGTACATGGTAGATGATGCAGATATTTTGATTATCGGTTATGGTTCGGCTTCGTTGGCTATCAGGGAAGCAGTTAATACGCTTAGAGAAGAGGGTATTAAAGTAGGTATGTTTAGACCTATCACACTTTGGCCATCTCCAGAAGCGAGAATGCATGAACTTGGAGAAAAATTTGATAAAGTGCTTTCTGTAGAACTGAACCAAGGGCAATACCTTGAAGAGATCCAGAGATCAATGGGCAGATTGGATATTGAAAAATTGACAAAAACGAATGGTCGTCCATTCTCTCCGGCAGACATTATTGAAAAAGTTAAGGAGGTATTTTAACTATGGCATTTAATTATGATCAATATTTAAGAGTAGACAAGATGCCAACACTATGGTGTTGGGGGTGTGGTGACGGTGTTATTTTGAAATCATTCATTAGAGCAATAGATAAGCTTGGTATCAATAAAGATGATATGTGTCTGGTATCGGGTATCGGGTGTTCAGGAAGATTCTCTTCTTATGTCGATATGAATACAGTGCATACTACACATGGAAGAACCATTGCTTTTGCAACAGGTATCAAGCTTGCCAATCCGGACAAATATGTTGTCTGTGTTGCAGGTGATGGTGATGCATTGGCGATCGGTGGTAACCATACGATCCATGGTTGTAGAAGAAACATCGACATGACATTGATCCTTATCAATAACTTCATCTACGGTTTGACAAATTCCCAGACTTCTCCTACTACACCAAGAGGTTTTTGGACAGTCTCACAAAAGGCAGGGAATATTGACCCGACATTTGATGCTTGTAAACTGGCTGAAGCAGCGGGTGCATCATTTATAGCCAGGGAAACCGTGAATTCTCCTAAGAAAATGGAAAAAGTGATTGTTGAGGCACTTAAGCATAAGGGATTCTCTTTCGTTGAAATCAACTCAAACTGCCATATTAACCTTGGTAGAAAAAATAAAATGCAATCTGCTATGGCTAACCTTGACTGGATTGACAGTATCACTGTTTCTAAAAAGAAATGGGATACGTTGAGCCCGGACGAGCAGGAAAACCTTCTTCCAACAGGTATTTTAAAACAGGATACAGAAGCATTGGAATACTGTGCTATGTATGAAGAAGTTAAAAAAGCACAGCAAGGTCAAAGAGGGTTAATTACCCAGGATGACTTTGAGAAAAAAATATAAGGAGCTGCCAAATGAGTAAAATTGTAATGAGATTTACCGGTGTTGGTGGGCAGGGTGTACTTCTTGCAGGAGAGATTTTTGCTGCTGCAAAGATCAAAAATGGTGGTTACGGTGTAAAAACTGCAACCTATACATCGCAAGTGCGTGGTGGTCCAACAGTGGTTGACATCCAGCTTGATGATAAAGAAGTTTTCTACCCGTATGCGATAGATGGCGAGATCGATTTTATGCTCTCAGTAGCAGATGTCAGCTATCAGCAGTTTAAAAATGGGGTAAGAGAAGGTGGAACGATCGTTGTTGAGCCAAACTTGGTGCACCCGACAGAAGAAGATAGAAAAAAATGGAATATCGTCGAGATACCTATTATTACTATTGCAAAAGAAGAAGTAGGAAACGTGATCACACAATCAGTGGTTGCATTGGCAATTGCTAATACCTATACCAAAGCATTGGATGAGCAGGTACTCATTGATACAATGCTCTCTAAAGTACCTAAAAAAGTACATGAGCTTAACCTTAAAGCTTATGAGTTAGGAAAAAAATACGCCCTCGAAGCAATGAAGTAATCTTTCTTCTCGCTTCGCAGCATCTTTGGGTGATGGGACTCAGTCATATACTGATATACTCCTTCGCCCAAACACCCAAATCTACTACAAATCAAGAAGAAATCTTTACTTCATATTGTTTTAAACATACATATATAAAATTTCACTATTCACTATTCACTATTCACTATTCACTATTTCTATGCTATAATTCGCGCAGGTGCAACAGGTAGTTGCTGGTGACATTTATGTCACGAGAGGAAAGTCCGGGCTGCAAGTGAGACAGGACTCCATCTAACGGATGGCCAGAGCAATCTGAGGGCAAGTGCAACAGAAAGTAAACCGCCAAGCTTCGCTTGGTAAGGGTGAAAGGGTGGGGTAAGAGCCCACCGGTGCCTGTGGTAACACGGGCAGCCAGGTAAACCCTGTCCGCAGCAAGAAGTATATGGTATAAGTCTCACAAGCCGTTCAATCGGCACTCATACTTCGCTTGAGCGTATTGGCAACAATAGGCCTAGATAAATAACTACCCAACGACAGAACCCGGCTTATCGTTGTACCTATTTCCTCATTTTAACGCTATTTCGCTATAATCAATCAAAAAAGAATCATGATGAAAATATTTTTACTATTGCTTACTCCATTATTTATATTTGCAAAAGTACACTATGCAAAAGTAGAACCTTATGAATCTGTTATCCTTAAATCTGCAGTGAGTGGACTGGTAACTGACGTTGATCTGGATGCCGAGGGTACGATGGTTGATTCAAAAAGAGTGATCCATCTGGATGATGCTCTTGATCTTATCAATCTTGAAGATACAAAGAAGAGTGTTGTACTTTTAGAGAAGATGTTGGATATCAACAAAGAGATAGCAGACAGCCTGAGTGGAACTGTCAAAAGACAGGAAGGTTATTACAACCGTATGTCCAAACTTGCTACGGCATCCAAAACACAAAAAGACAATGCCTATAGCAGTTATAGTTCTGCAAAAACACAGTATTTGAGTACGCGTGAAAAGATAGTCAGTTTAGAAAAACAGATACTGGATATGAAATATAAAACAGCACAGCTTAAAAACAGCATTGCCAAAAAATCCATAGTACTTCAGAACAAGTATCTTTATAAACTGATTGTGCGTAAAGGTGATTTTGTGGCTCCCGGCTCTCCTTTGGCACAGGTTGAAGATGCAAGCAGAGCAAAACTGGTACTTTTTTTGGAGCCTGAAGAGTTGGAAGGAGTGAGGCAGAAAACAGTTTATATCGATGAGAAGAAAACAGGCTATAAGGTGGATAAAGTATGGCGTGTGGCGGATGAAAAGTTTATCTCCTCCTATCGTGCGGAAATTTACATTTCTGCACCTAAAACTGCATTTTCCAAACTTCTTAAAGTTGAGATAAAATAATATGATAACAAAAACAGCTTGTGGACTGGATTGTTATGATGCGTGCAGCATCCTTGTTGAAGAAGGAAAATTCCCCAAGATAAAAGGGAATGTGAACCATCCTACAGGCAATGGTGCCTTGTGTGCTTTGCTCAACAAACATATATTCGAGATTCCCCGTATTGAAAAGCCCAGAGTAGATGGTAAAGAAGTAAGTATGGCAGAAGCCATGGAAGCAGTTGCGGATGCGTTTAAAGAAAAAAAATCACTGCTTTGGAGAGGTTCAGGGAATTTTGCTGTGATGCAGGAAATAACGAATCTTTTTATGGAAAAGATACATGGCTCTTTAACCAAAGGCAGCCTTTGTGACGGTGCCGGCGATGCAGGGATCGAACTGGGCAGGGGTGTGAACAGATCTTTGTCTCCCGGACAGATAGCCAAAGCAGATACTGTAGTAGTGTGGGGACGTAATGTTACAGTAACAAATGCGCATATCATGCCTTTTCTGGAAGGTAAAAAGATCGTAGTGATTGATCCTGTGCGCACAGCTATAGCCAAAAAAGCAGACCTTCACCTGCAGATACAGCCACGTACGGATTATTATCTTGCGATCATGCTGGCACGGTTCATTTTTATGGAAGACAGTGAAGATGTGGCATGGATGGATGAATTTGCTCCGGAGTATGAGGATTTCTACGATTATACCCGTGAACATCGTATCAAGGCTATTTTAGCCTATATCGGTGTGGACTTGGGAGATATGGGGGAGATGCTTGAATATCTCCGTGACCAAAAAGTGGTTTTTCTGGTGGGTAACGGGGTGCAGAAATACTCTGTAGGTTCTTATGCGCTTCATGCCATTGACTCTCTGGCAGCGACGCTTGGGCTTTTTGGCAAAGAGGGCTGCGGAGTGAGTTACCTGGCCAATTCAAAATTGGGAATGAAGAACCCTTTTGAGGTAAAGTGCAACCGTGTACCCAAAGCTACGACAAATTTCTCTGAATTTGATACTGTACTGGTACAGGGAGGTAATCCTGCAGAGTCCATGCCGGACAGTAACCGTGTTCAAAAAGAATTGGAAGATGTCAAGAATCTTATCTATTTCGGGCTGTATGAAAATGTGACTTCTAAAATGGCCAGGATCGTCATTCCTGCAAAGAACTTCTTTGAAAAAGAAGATGTACGTTTGAGCTACGGACACCAGTATGTGGAAAAGATGAATAAAGTGCTTGATTCTGACATAGGTATCAGTGAATATGACTTTACAAAAACACTTTTTGATGTTTTCGGTTTCGAGGGGCTTGCATCCGAGGAACATTACATTAATACTTGGCTTGAGCAGTGTCAAAAAGAGGGTGAACAGTATATTTCTCCCGCGTATCAGGAAGTACCTTATGCAAAAGGTTTTGGAGAGGATGAAGAAGATGAATTTGAATTCATCGAAGAGTATGAAGATGATTTCGTCAATACAAAACGCTTCAGGAAACACCGTAAAGAGAGCAAGAACAAACCTAAGGATGAGACATTTTGGCTACTTTCTCCAAAATCTGCCAAATCACTCAATACACAGTTCAAACGTGATAATAAAGTTCAGATCCATCCGGAAGAGGGCTATAGTGAAGGGGAGAGAGTAGCCATCCGTTCGGAACATGGCAAATACGATTTCATCATCAAACTCAATGAAGATATCAGACCAGGCTGTATAGTGATCACCAGCAATACTTCCGGTGTCAATTATCTGACCCCAAGTATATTGAGTGAAGAGGGTGAGAATGCCTGTTATCAGGAAGTAAAAGTACGAATAGATAGAGTAGAAGAATAGAAGAAAGGATAAAAATGACACTGGAAGAATTAGATAAAAAATATGTATTGCATACTTATGCACGTGACTATACGAACTTTGTAAAGGGTATAGGTTCTACGCTGTACGATGAGAAGGGGCGTGACTACATTGATTTTGCTTCGGGGATCGCTGTGAACTCTGTCGGGCATGGGAATGAGAAGTTAGTGAATGCCATTTGTGAACAGGCCAAAAATATCATTCATATTTCAAATTTGCAGGTTATAGAACCGCAGGCAAAACTGGCACAAAAGATCGTGGAACTTTCGGGGTACGATATGGGTGTGTTCTTTGCAAACTCGGGAGCAGAAGCAAATGAAGGAGCTATAAAGATAGCCCGTAAATACGGTGAGACCAGGTTTGATAACAAACGATATAAGGTCATTACCCTTGAACACTCTTTCCACGGCCGTACCATCACTACAGTGAAAGCAACGGGACAGGAGAGTTTTCATACACCTAATTTCTCTCCCTATCCTGCCGGCTTCTCTTATGAGAAGAATATAAAAGATGTGTATAAAGCCATAGATGATGAAACCGTAGCAGTGCTCATCGAGCTTGTCCAGGGTGAGGGAGGTGTCCAGCCTTTTGAAAAAGAGGAGATACAGAAACTTGCAGCCCACCTAAAAGAGAAAGGCGTATTACTCATCGTTGATGAGGTACAGACCGGTGTGTACAGAACAGGAGAGTTCCTAGCGTCCAATCTCTATGAGATCGAACCGGATATCATTACCCTTGCCAAAGGACTTGGCGGCGGTGTACCCATTGGCGCGGTGATGACCAAACATAAAGATGTTTTTGCTCCTGGAGATCATGGAAGTACATTTGGCGGGAACTACCTGAGTACAGCTGCAGGGCTTGCCGTGCTTGACATCCTTTCTGAGCTTTATGATAATGGTAGTTTGCATGAAGCACTGCTTTACTTTGAAAAAAAGCTTCAGGAGATCGCAGCTGAATATGACAATCTCTTTGAAAAAGAAGTAGGATTGGGGCTGATGCGCGGGCTTCGTGCAAAAAGCGCCGAGATCCAGGGAAATGTATTGAAAAATGCACTCGAAGAGGGGGTCATCGTACTTAAAGCAGGCCGTAATACAGTACGTTTTCTGCCGAGTCTAACCATTACCAAAGATGAGATTGATGAAGGGTTTAAACGTTTTGAGAAAGCTATTAGTACTCTGTAGTATCTTGTTCTCTTTTGTTTTTGCAGATGAGTTGAGTGATATACTTTCAGACAATAAAAATATTTTATTTGATTATGAGTTTCAGTCCAATACAGCACAGAGCGATATGCTTGAAAAGAGTTGGATCAATCCTGTTACACTGCAATATAGCCGTAGTTATTCCCAACAGTTTATAGATAGTACTGTACAGACAGGCAGTTTTTCGATTGGGATAGACCAACCTATTTTCCGTTCAGGTGGGATTTATTTTGCCATTAAATATGCGCAAGCTTTAAGAGGTGCGAATGAAGCGGATATCAGGCTCAAAAAACGTGAGATGATAGGAGATGCGGTAAAGCTGCTTTTTGAGATGAAAAAGTTGGAACTAGAGCAGAAAAAACTGGTATTTCTCATTAAAAATGACAAGCTTGATATCCGCCAGAAACGTGAAAGTTATGATGCAGGTTTGATAGACAGCAGTTTTTTGGACCAGGCGATCCTCAAGGCAAATCAGGATGAAACACAACAGCTGGAAACAGAAATTTCTTTAATGAAACTCAAACAGAGTTTTGCACTTTTAAGCGATAAGGATCCCCGGAGCTTAAAGTTGCCAAAGTTGAAATTTATCTCAGCGCAGCAGTATAAAGGTGCGAACCTGGAACTTGTCAGAGATAGGCTTAGGGCCGAAGAGAAAGGTTATAATGCAAAAATGACCTGGGCAAAATATTTGCCTACAGTATCATTGCAGGGAAGATATATCAATCCTGACAATAACCTATTCTTCGGTACGCCAAATCCAAAAATCGGGAACAGTTATTATACCTACGGGTTTACGGTTTCCCTGCCGCTCAATATCAATATGTTCTCAGATATTGAAGTTTCTAAAGTAGCACGGCTTAAGGCAGAAACAGAGCTCATAGAACGAAAACATACGATAGACGAAGAATATAAACTGATCCAGAATAAATTAAAGATCATAGAGAAGAAGATAAAACTTGCGTACAAAGATGAAAAACTGTATTTACAGCTTTATAGAACAACAAAGAATCTTGCCAAAGCAGGTGAAAAAACTTCTTTGGATACGGCAATGATGTTCAATTCACTCAAAGTAAGAAAACTGGACCAAAAGATATATGAACTGGATAAACAGATAGAGCTGATAGGACTTTATACAAAGGTTGCCAATGCGATTTAGTACCTATATGAACGAATGGCTCTATGGTGAAGAGGGCTATTATAAGAACTTTAAAGCCATAGGCAAATCAGGTGATTTTTATACGGCAGTGAGTACAAGCAGTTTTTTTGGTGCAAGTATTGCCAACTATTTTTATAAACTTTTAAAGGAAGGGGAAGCAGACAGAAACGGATGGCTTATTGAAATAGGTGCACATCAGGGGTATCTGCTCTGCGATATGATACAGTGGCTTTACACCTGCGATCCAACTTTGGTACAGACATTGAAATTCGGTATTGTAGAGCGACAGCCCGAAGTACGCAAAGCACAGCTTGCCTATATA
The DNA here is from genome assembly GCA_003934925.1 of Epsilonproteobacteria bacterium (ex Lamellibrachia satsuma). Lineage (GTDB taxonomy): Bacteria > Campylobacterota > Campylobacteria > Campylobacterales > Sulfurovaceae > Sulfurovum. Next base: position 18,421 of record JQIX01000033.1, on the reverse strand, counting down.
AAAGAGCGTTTTGGGAATGATGTAGAGATCACACATTTTAATGACATTGCTGAAGTAAAAGTGAAATATGCCTTTGTCGTAGCCAATGAAATCTTTGATGCCTTCCCCTGTGAACTCATTAAAGACAAGAAGATAGCCATGGTTGAAGCAGATAGTATCACCTGGAAAGAAGCCCCTGCTTCTATGCTGGAATGGGCAAAAAAACACCGATTGAGGCAGGGTGAAATTGCCGTAGGGTATGAGGAATTTGCCAAAGAGATGGCAAGTGGCATAGAAAAATGTGATTTCATCTCTTTTGATTATGGTGAGAAGTACGTACGTAATGATTTTTCCATTCGTGTTTACAGAGCCCACGAAACTTTTCCTTTATTTGACGAGGAGCTTGTACTTGCAGATTCTTATAAAAAAGATGACATTACCTATGATGTGAACTTTAGACATGTGAGTGAAGCATTTGAAGCAGCCGGTTTTAAAGAGCTTGCTTACGAAACTCAAGCACGCGCGCTTATACGCTTTGGACTGATCGATATATTGGAACAGTTCGCCAAACAAACTTCACAAGAAAAATATATGAGAGAAGCAGACAGGATCAAAACGCTTATTTCACCCACCATGATGGGTGACAGGTTTAAGATGGTACATTTCCATAAGAACAAGTAGCAATTTTAATTATTGCATTGCTTTGAGCATGGCACATCTTTTGATAGATGATGCTTCATTCCCGAACAGTTGTGTGTATTTATCAAATTTTTTCTGACCTATCATCCCAATGCACTCTTCTTTGGTCATATTTTGAACTAATGTCGAGGATGTACTATTTGCTTCTATATTTTTTACTTTTTTTATTTTTTCTTCTTTTTTGCCTTTATCTTCAGGATACATATATGCTTCACTGAAATTGTCATCTTCCACTTTTTTTAACGTGATCTTTTTTCTTGGCCTTTGCGGTATACTTTGTCGGATCATATGACCGGTATCTGTTCTCTGTACTGTAGAAACAGATCTCTGTGCAATTTCAGGGGCTTGTGATCTACATCCGATGATAAAGAATATTGTACTTAGAGAGAGGATCCATAATTTCATTGTCTTTCCTTTATTGTTTTAAATATGAGTAGTATATTGTAATACATTAGTGGTAAAAAATTAATTTAGTGAGTGATCACTGCTATAGCGATCGCAAATCCTCCATCATGGCTGATGGAGAGAGAAGAGTCTTTGATCTGATGTATTTTTTGTGCTTCTTGGCTTAAAGTAAAAGAGGGGGCACCTTTCCGATCTTTGGTGATAACAATATCAAGAAATGACAATTCTGCACCTATGCCGCAGCCAAGGGCTTTGGCAATAGCTTCTTTTGCTGCCCACAAACCTGCTATACTTTCTGTTTTACGTGCCATTTCGATCTCTTTTGCAGAGAGAAATCTCTGTTTAAATTGGGTATCGTATTTTTTTACAAGTTTTTCTATTCGCTCAATGAGAATAATATCTGTACCAATTTTCATAGGTGTAGTGTAACAAAAAAATAGTTATGAACTATTGTTTTTTCTTTACATAGCTTCTTATGCTAATATTTTATGCAGTGCAATTTTAAATAAAGCACCTTTTTCTGTATTTATTGCACTAAGTTTTCCACCACAATGTTCTTCAATGATCGTTTCACTCATATAAAGTCCAAGTCCGGTACCCTCTTTTTTTATTTTGGTACTAAAGTAAGGATCAAAGATATTTCCCATGATCTCTTCGGGTATACCCCCGGCGTTATCGCTCACTTCTAAAATATATTTGCCATCCTCATTATAGGTAGATATTTTGATATAAGGATTTTCTGTTTTCTTCTCAAGCAGTGCATCCTCTGCATTTTTCATGAGATTTAAGATTACCTGTTTTAACTCGTTTGGATAGGTGATGAAGCTGTCATGGCAGTTTAACTCCTGAATCAATTCAATATTTTTATTTCTAATGGAGATACCGATGATATTTAGAACAGATGCTATAAGGGCATCATAGGTCGTTTCTGTTTTTTTCTTGTTTGGTTTAAAAAAATCTCTGAAATCATCAATAGTTTTACTTAAATGTTGTGAAAAAGCAGATATGTCGTGTGCTTTTTGCTGTGCCGTGTCATTGTCCAGCTTATCTAAACTGGCTTTGAGTTCTATGGATGCACTTGTTGCGCTGATGGCGGCCAAGGGTTGTCTCCATTGATGTGCTATCATGGCCATCATCTCTCCCATCTGTGCCATTCGGGATTGTTGCAGAAGTTGTCTGTCTTTTTCCCTGTTTTTTTCTACTTCTTCATTTACTCTCTGCTCCAAATTTTTATTTAATGCTTCTATCTCTTTGTTTATCGATTCTTTGGCAATTTCTAGCTTTTTTCTGTCTTCAAGTTCTGTTTCTAATTGCTTTTTTGTTTCAAGAAGTGTAGTGGTTTGTTCTGAAACCATAGCAGATAAACGTATGGCTTCAGTATGCTTCTGTTCGAGAAGCTTCGCTTGAGTATCCAGTTTCTCTTGACGTAAAAGATTGATACGATAGGCAAGTAAAAGTGAAAAAAGAATGAATTCAAAGAAAGAGCCGATAATAGGTGCATTGCTGACTATAATACTGTAGGGGATCATACCCAATGCAAGCTGACTGATTATGATCATACCTATAACAAATATTGTAAATCCAAGCAGGTATAACTTTGCAATCTTCTGACCTTTATATAGAGCCCAAAAAGCAACGAACAGTAAAAAAGGAAGAAGAGGGGCTGAAACTAAGTTCATAAAGTAAAAACCTGAATGCATAGCAAGAAGCATCCAGACAAAACAAGTTACTAAAACTACTATAAATCCATTTAAGATTTTGTGGAAGAATGGGAAACATTTTTTTGTTTTCAGAACATCTTGTGAAAAAAGAATGAGTACAGTAAAGAATAGGGGAATAGTAATCTGAAGAATATCATAAGTTTCTATACTTGTATATGGGAGTAAAAAACCTTTATAATTTGCTGCCCAAAGGACAAAGATTAATACATAGCTGACATAATAGAAATAAATCTTCTCCCTTAAATAGAAAAAGATAAACAGGTTATACAATACAATGGCGATAATGGAACCAAAATAGAAAATATAGATATAGTTCTTAAAATGAATATCTTTATAAAACTGTTCAGGTGTTTTTAACTTTAGTGCACCAAAAACAGCATAGATAGAAGCTATATTAACATAAAGTTCTTTGGTTTCATAGGGCGTAAAATGAAGCGCGAAAGCAGGATTTGAATCTTGAATTTCACGCTGTTTTACAGGAACATTCAAGCCGTTTTTCTTATGAATAATGGGGTCAGACAGTATATAGAGGTCAACCGTTTTATGAAAAATTTCTGTTAGTTCCAAGAGCATATTTTTCGGTTTTTTCGAATCATTGTAAACAGAAAAATGGAACCAAAAGTTATTTTTTTTATATCCGAATGTAAAAGCATTAGATGTTTTTTTTGTAAAAGGCATTTTTGATATTTTTTCTATACCAAGTGATTCCCCAGGTTTTTCCATAAGGTAGTCTATTTGAAAATCATTGTAAGAAGATATATTGTTTTCCAGGCTTATTTTGGAGATAGCAGCTACGGTTGAGGGAGTTATACACAATATTACTATACACAGAAAAAGATATCTAGTGATATATACTATCCATTTATTCTTCTTTCCCATATCCCTCCCTTTTTATATTCTATTTTATTTTATCAAAATAGTATTATGTTCTTCAGTTATCTTAAATAAACCACATCAAATCTTTTATTTTCAAAAGATCTTCAAATACCTCTTTTGCACTTGAGTTTTCAAGGAAATGACTTGGATGATAGGTGGGATAGTGTTTCTTCATTTATATCTTCTTTTGCCTCTTTAAATCCTGGATCAAGCTCATAACATTTCCTAATATGTCCTTTATTGTATAGGTTTTATCCTTTTCATGTGTTGGTCAAATACTTTCGCAGTGTACCGATCAGTGAATTCGGATCAACCGGTTTGCTCAAATAGTCATCCACGCCGGCTTTAAGAAAGCGTTCTTTATCTCCTTTAAGTGCATTTGCTGTTAATGAAATGATCGGTGTATGTTCCAGATTACCCTCTTTTTCCATGGCCAAAATCATTTTGGTCGCTTCAATACCGCTCATTTTCGGCATATTCTCATCCATCAGGATCAGATCGTATTTCCTGGTTTTGAACTTTTCAACAGCCTCAATGCCGTTGATTGCAGTATCATATGTCAAACCTGCATTATCAAGAATAATACCAAGAAACATACGATTGGCTTCTATATCTTCGACAATCAGGACATGGCCTGTTAGAGGGTCTTCCGATTCGACCTTATTTATATTTTTCTCAATATCTTTACCGATCGGCATTTTAACGATAAGGGTAAAAGTACTTCCTCTTCCCTCTTTACTGTTAAGTGTTAATTTACCACCAAGCAGTTTAGCCAGTTTGCTACTGATAGACAAGCCAAGTCCAGTACCGCCATATTCTCGGCTTGTTGAGTTCTCTGCCTGTGTAAAAGGTTCAAAGATAACCTTTTGTTTGTCTTCAGGAATACCGATACCAAAATCTTTGACTCTGATATATAAACGCCCTGCCGTATAGCATACAATACATCTAATAACTGAACCCTTTTGTGTAAACTTAATAGCATTAGAAAGAAGATTTGAAAGAATCTGTTTGATCCTGTGTATATCAGAGAAAAGTGTCTTCGGCATATTGTGACTAAAATGAATTTTCAACTCAACACCTTTTTGGGCCGCTTTTTCCTGAAAAAGTTCTGCTACGGTGATCAAGTCTTCATAAGGATTAAAATTGATATTATCAATCTCCAGCTTTCCACTCTCTATTTTACTGATATCCAAAATATCACTGATGATCTGGAGGAGTGTATCTGAAGAGCTTTTAATGACTTGCAGGTACCTGATCTTTTCTGCATCCGTCTCTTTTTCATGCAGTAAGGAAATAAAACCGGTAATTGCATTGAGCGGTGTGCGAATTTCATGTGACATATTTGCCAAAAATTGGCTTTTTTGGCGTGAAGCCTGTTCTGCTTCTTTTTTTGCTGATGCTAAAATAAGATTTATCGCTTGGATCTCTTCAAATTGTTCCTTTACAACTTTTTTATTTTGAAGGGAGGTTATAATACGGAAAATTATTTTTTGAAATTGTTTAATATCTATTGGTTTTAGTATAAAATTTGAAATTCCCATATTGATCAACTTCAGGAGATAATCTGATTCATTGTGGGCCGAAATGATGAGAATTATTTGCTCTTCATTGAGAGATAAGATCGATTCACTCATCTCGATACCGTTCATTTTCGGCATATTAATATCAGTAATGACAATATCATAATACTGATCATTGTCCTTGTAGTGTTTTTTGTACTTTTGAAGACCTTCTTCTCCATCTTTTGCAGAATCAATATGTGAAAAAAACTCTTCCATCATATCCAGAGTGCTCTCACGTACTACATCACTGTCTTCAACATATAAAACAGTTAAATTTTTATTTGATTCTATTAAAGTTTGAAGTTTCTTATTTATCATAAATATTCCATTTTAAAATGTGATTATATTTCACTTAACTTGCTTACTGTGCAATACTCCCCTTTTAAAATATAGAATAACATTTTTTTAAAAAAATAGTTGTAGGATTATTCCTACAACTATTTTAACTGAATAAAAATTTTACATCCATTCGACCACTTTAGAGACTTCATCCGCCACAAAACATTTGATTTTAGTCTCATCAATAGGTGTATTGGGGATGACCGCTTTTGAAAAACCTTGTGTTTCTATCTCTTTGAGACGTTGGCTCAGTCCGGATATTTCACGTATTTCCCCGGTGAGACTGACCTCTCCTAGGAAAAGTGTTTCAGAACTGATCTCCCTGTTCCTGTAGCTGCTCAATATAGCCGCGATGATGGCAAGATCGGCAGACGGCTCATTGACCTTGATACCACCTGAGATATTGATGAAGACATCGTATGTACCAAGAGGCAGATCAAGCTTTTTTTCCAAAAGGGCCAAAAGCATGCCCAGACGGTTGTTGTCAAAGCCTGTAGAGCTGCGTTTGGCATGCCCGTAAGATTCTGAAACGAGTGCCTGAACTTCGATTATGATAGGACGACTTCCTTCCATGATGACTGTAAGCGCAGAACCGGATTGGAGTTTTTCTTTGTTGAAAAATCTCCCAGCCATACTTTTTGCATCGTTGAGGCCCTCTTTGTTCATTTCAAAGATCCCTACTTCATTGGTAGAGCCGAAACGGTTCTTGAAGCCACGTAGCAGTCTGAGCTCAGAGTTGGAGTCACCTTCGAAGTAGAGTACGGTATCAACCATATGCTCCAGGACCCTCGGACCGGCGATGGAACCATCTTTGGTGATATGCCCGATGATGAAGATGGGAATATGCAGGCTCTTTGCAACACGCATCAACTCGAAGGTAATGGTACGCACCTGTGTAACGGAACCCGGTGCCGAAGGTGTCTCATCGGAGTAGAGGGTCTGGATGGAGTCGATAACGATGAATTCATAATTTTCATTGGATATCTCGGCAAGTACGGAACCCAGACTGATCTCGGGAAGCAGAAAGAGGTTCTCGTGGTTGGCATCAAGCCTGTTGGCTCGTAGTTTGATCTGCCCGGCAGACTCTTCTCCAGAGACATACAGTACTTTTTTGCGTTGTTTGGCAAGATTGCCTGCGATCTTTAGCAGGAGTGTCGATTTGCCGATACCGGGACTGCCGCCTATCAGGGTCAAGGAGCCAGGAACGACACCGCCTCCAAGTACAAGGTCAAGTTCGCTACTTCCTGACGGGAAACGGGTAATATTGTCCTCTTCGATCTGTGTGATGGGTTGAGCTTTGGAGAGGGCAGAACCCGTACTGCTGCTTTTGGATGTTTCGTTCAGGAATTTGATCTGGTCCGCAGTAAGCTCAACCATGGTTTCCCACTGGTTGCAGGAGGTACATTTTCCCATCCATCTTGGAGACTGGAATCCGCATGCCTGACATTCAAACAGTGTTTTTTTCTTTGCCATTCTCTTTCCTTGACTCTTTTACTGTATTGTAAACATTATTTTTTAAACAGGATCAAAATATGTCATATTGTCATATTTTCTATGAAATAGAGAATATTGACACTTCCCACACTTGCAAAATTGTCATATTTTTAGCTTTTAATTGTTTTAGTTATAATTTGAACTACATTTATAGATGGGGATATTTATTGAATTTTCATAAAATAAAACAGCTTGCGTATGCACTTTACCTGACCAATAGTTTTGGATTTAGATTAAAAAAAACCAAAGATCCTCTAAAAAAGAAAGAGTTAAGATTAGCATATTCTAAAGTACAGTTGAATGTACTGAATATAGAGGTAAAGGTAGAGAATATAGATAAGCTGCCTACGCAAGGGCAGTATCTTCTTGTCAGTAATCATCGTACCGTTATTGATCCGCTTATCATTGAGATCGCTTTGGAACATACAGAGATATTTGGATTATGGGTTTCAAAAAAAGAGCTTTACAATTCATTCTTTTTCGGACTGTTCGTACGTAATGCCGGTTGTGTACTTCTAGATAGGGAAAAGAGTCAGATGGGCGGATTTTTTGCTGATATTAAAAAGGGGGTTAAAGAGGGGGATTCGATCTTTATCTTTCCTGAGGGTACGCGAAATAAAACCAATGCACCGATCACTGCATTTAAAGAGGGATCGCGTATCATCGCTTTAAAGAACAGGTTAACGATGCTGCCTGTATATATCAAAGGAAATGCTGCTGAGGTTTTGAAAGAAGCACTTATCGACAGCAGTCAGAAACGGGAAATAATCATAGTTATAGGAGATATGATAGATTATAAAGAAAAAGGAGACCTGGAGACTCTGTATCGTGAGAGATTCTCTCTATAGATATTTTATCTCCAAGTCAAAATATTTTAGATGAAAATTTCATCCAAAATAGTATTGATATATTCGTTTGCCTTAAATGGAATCAAGTCTTTGGGCTGCTCGCCTGTACCTATGTAAAAAATAGGCATTTGAAGTTCATCGGCGATACTTAGCACCGAGCCGCCTTTTGCTGTACCGTCAAGTTTTGTGATGATAATGCCATCGACCCCGATCATTTCATTGAATGCTTTGGCCTGGTTGATGGAAGAGCTTCCCTGGGTACCGTCAAGTATAAGCATTTTTCGATGAGGTGCTCCCTCCTGCGCTTTACCGGCAACACGGATCATTTTTTTCAGCTCTTCACTGAGGTTGGTCTGTGTATGGAGCCTGCCGGCAGTATCGATAATGACATTATCAAGCCCTTTCGCTTTAGCCGATTCGATGGTGTCATATACGACAGCTGAGGGGTCATGTCCCTGCTGTGTGGCTACGATAGGTAAGTCCAATTTTTTTGCCCATCTGCTAAGTTGTTCTATCGCAGCAGCACGGAAAGTATCTCCAGCACCAAGGATGACCTCGTGTCCCATCTCTTTATAGCGGTATGCAAGTTTGGCAATCGTGGTTGTTTTCCCCGCCCCGTTCACTCCGATGATCATTTCAACAAAAGGTTTGGCATCACTCTCTTTCCAGTCGGCTTTATACTGAAACACAGAGATCATGGAGTTAAAGGCTTGGATACGATTGATCGTTTCAGGAAGTGCATCCAGAAGTCTCTCTGCCAGCTCGTAGTTGACATCTGCTTCAAGCAGGATATCTTCAAACTCATCTTTGGATATGGTTTTTTTCTTTGTTGGTGCAACCTCTTTAATGGCTTCATTGGTCTTACCTAGCACTTTTTTAAATAGATTGAACATTTTTTTATAATCCTTTGTGTTTTATTACTTCTTGTATATCGTGTTCTATCATCTCTATAGGTACAGCACCTTCATAATGGGTGTAGTAGTTCCCGTAGATATAGATCACTGTAAGCGGAATGGGAAAGTTTTCAGGAAGCTGAAGTGCTTTTACGACTTTGGTAGCAAAAGCATCGTTTTGTGTACCGTTCGAGATGAAATAGTTTGCATGGTATTTACCCATGAATTGTTTTAAACTATAGTCATCCTGCGTATCATTGACAAGTATTCCCATCATAAACACTTTCTTTTTATATTTTTCCTGAAGGTCTGAGAGATAAGGGATCTCTCCACGGCAAGGGGAATACCATGTTGTAAAGAAATTGAGAATAACTATAGATTGGTTTATATCTTGAAAATCTATTTTTTGATCATTCATCGAGAGTATGTGTTTGTCCTGTTCCCTGTCAATTAAGGTGAAAGTATGTTCCGGTAACTGTGCTTCGGAACTCTCCCTGCTGCTGTTCTCCTGCTTTGTTGTTTTTTCTGTTTTTGATTCTATTTTTATTTCCATCATTTCTGGTTTTTCTTCTTTTTCGTACGGTTGTTTTTGATCTTTTTGCGTAATAATTTCAGTGGTGTTCTCTATAGCTATAAGAGGCTTCTGTTCTTTTTTATCTTCACATCCGGTCACAGAGAATAATATAAAACAGTATAAAAAAGTAGATAGAAGATAAGAGCTGGTTTCTTTCACACGCTTCCTTTGGTATAATTAAGCTGAAATATGCACTCGCATAATTCAGGATTAAAGAGAGATTATATCCAAAGAGCACTAAAAAGAATGGAAGTTATGCAAAGAGATAGCAAGAAAAAGAATTTCAGGGCACATTGCCTGAAACGTTTAAAAAAAGCAAGCACTAAAGGTGTTTATAAAAAAGACAAAATAGTCATAGATCGTTTGTATCAACTTATTGTCCAAAGCAATGCCCGAAAGATCATGCTTTATCTGCCGCTAAAAATGGAGGTTGACCTTTACCCTCTTATCCGGAGGCTAAGACAGGAAAAGAAAGAGCTCTATGTACCGTTTATGGAAGGTGAAAGTTTTAGGGTGGTAAAATATAGATATCCACTGGAAACAAAACGTTTTGGGATAAAAGAACCGAAAAATTCAAAACAATATAGAAGTAGAAAATTAGATATGGCTATCGTACCCATAGTGGGTCTGGATATTACACATAGACGTGTAGGATTCGGTAAGGGAATGTATGATAGATTTTTTGAAAAAGAGATTAAAAATATAAATAAGACAGTGTTTGTGGCGCGTGAGTTGTGTTATAGTTGGGAGATCATTACAGATCATTATGATGTTAAAGCAGACATAGTTGTCACACCGCAACATATAATACATTTTTAGGCTTTTTCTTTTAAGGAAGGGTAAGTGATGTTAGGAATAATAGGAGTATCCGGTTTGACCGGGGCAGCTGTAGGAGCCGGAGTTTGCTACTTATGGCTGAAGAACAGCACACGGAAAAAGTTCTCTCATTTTGAATTGGAAGCAAAGGCGAAGGCAAAAGCTATAAGCAATGAAGCTGAGTTGCTGCTGCAGGAAGCCCATGTGAAGATCAAAGCTAAAGAGTTGAATCAGGAGAGTGCATTTCAGCAACGTATCGCGCAGGTAGAAGAACGTAACCGTAAGCTGATAATACAAAGAAAGGAACTGGGCAAAGAGCAGGAGAAACTTGCCCTCTTGCAGCATAAGGCAGAGGAAAAAGAAATTGCCTTGGAAAAACTTGAAGCACAAAAACTAGAAGAGATCGATCAGGCAATACAAAAGATGGAAAATGCAGCTTCCCTGACCAAAGAAGAAGCCAAAGCATATATTTTGGAAAAAGTGGAAGAACAAAGCCGTTCTGAGATAGCGGGTATCGTGCGCAAATATGAGCATTTGGCCAAAGAAGAAGGTGAAAAGAAAGCCAATTATGTTTTGGCCCAGGCAACCACCCGCTATGCCGGTGAGTTTGCAGGCGAAAGGCTTATTAACCTTGTCAATCTCCCAAGTGATGAGCATAAAGGGCGTATTATCGGCAAAGAGGGACGAAATATCAAGGCGCTTGAAATGCTTTTGGGTGTAGATATTGTTATCGATGAAACACCCGGCGTGATCCTGATAAGCAGTTTTAACCTCTACCGAAGGGCTATTGCCACACAGGTCATAGAGAGGCTTGTAGAAGATGGTCGTATCCATCCTGGACGTATTGAAGAAGTGCATGAAAAAGTTCAGGCAGAGTTTGAACAAAAAACCTATGAAGAAGGGGAGAATATCCTCATTGATCTGGGGCTTTTCCCGATGCATGAAGAACTTGTTAAACTTATAGGACGTTTGAAATACAGGGCTAGTTACGGACAGAATGCCCTGGCACATACCTTGGAAGTGGCAAGACTGGCAAAAGTAATGGCTGCCGAGATGGGCGGGGATGAAAAGCTTGCCTTGCGTGCAGGGCTTTTGCATGACATAGGTAAAGCACTTACGCAGGATATGGGTGGGTCCCATGTAGATATAGGTGCAGATCTATGTCGTAAATATAATGAACATCCCACAGTGATCAATGCAATTTATGCGCATCACGGACATGAAGAGCCGGATTCTGTAGAAAGTGCTGCTGTCTGCGCCGCAGATACGTTATCTGCAGCACGCCCGGGGGCAAGGCGTGAAGTACTCGAGAGCTTTACCAAACGTGTCAAAGAAGTAGAGGAGATCGCAACAGGCAAAGCCAATGTCGTACAGGCATATGCCATCAATGCCGGCAGAGAGATACGGGTTTTTGTCAATGCACAGAAGATCAGTGATAATGAAGCGGTACTGCTAAGTAAAGAGATTGCAAAAGAAATACAAGAGAAGGTACAGTATCCCGGGGAGATCAAAGTGAATGTTATCAGGGAGATAAGAGCAACGGCATATGCAAAATAAAAAGCCACTCTTTTCTGTAAAAATTTGGTTTTAACGCGTTATAATATAAGGGCACCTCTAATAACCCTAAATACTCATAATGGGTTTTGCAAATGTGAGATTTTGCAAGAGGCTTTCAAGTCCTAGCCAAAGCTAAGACGAAGTAAGCATCTTGTGAAAGATTACGTTTGCAAAGCCCACCCTGTGGGCATCACTAGCTTTCGTCTATGCGTTGTTACTCTTTTTTGACTTAGCTATGGCTAGGCCTGCAAAAGAGTGCCTAGCCTAGACAAAAGCTAGAGATGTTATGAGCATCTAGGGTTATTAGAGGTGCCCATAAATATCATAGATTTAAAGGATAACAAATAATGGATAGATGTCAAGAGATAAAAGCACATGTGAGAATGGAAGAGCGGTATGAAGGGCTTAGCCTTATGTTCGGTGACAATAAAAGGCTTAAAGGTGAGATACTTCAGGCAGTCGATGATGTAAAAAAAGAGACAGGGCAGACACCTTTTGTTTTTGACAAGATATCCAATGACAGACCGGATATTCAATGTATCTATATTGAGTTCCATGATGATGTGCACAGAGAAGGCGGAGAATTCTTTGAAAAAGTGTTAAAAAAGTTAAAAATAGACCATTGTGAAAGTGATATATAGATGAAGAAAGTATTGATCGGATTTTTATTTTTGTTATTAAGTTTAAACGCAAGTGCGGCGGAAGCAAAAGCACCTGTTGTCGTACTGGAAACCAATGTTGGGAAAATAGAACTTAAAATGTTTCCCAAAGCAGCTCCTTTGGCGGTAGAGAATTTTGTAACACATGTAAAAAACGGATATTACAACGGTCTCATTTTTCATAGAGTGATCAAAGGATTCATGATACAAGGGGGTGATCCTACAGGTACGGGAAGGGGCGGTGAGTCTATCTGGAAAAAAGAGTTCAAGAATGAATATGCACCGAACCTGACCTTTGACAGACCATTTCTGCTTGCAATGGCAAACCATGGACCAAATACGAATGGAAGCCAGTTTTTCATTACAGTAGCTCCAACACCATGGCTGAATGGGGGTTATACAATCTTTGGAGAAGTGATTAAAGGCAAAGAAGCTGTAAAAAAGATAGAAAATGTCAGTACTGCAGCAGGTGACAGACCTCTTTTTGATCAAATGATCAAGAAAGCATATATTAAAAAATAGATGAATCTTGACAACGTAAGAGAAGAACGCCAAAAGTGGCTTAGCTGGAAAAATATCAGACCTTACCAGGAAGCGATCAGTGCTTTGCCGGACTACCTGAATGTTGAGCTTTCGCTTGGTGACAGAGTAAATATCCAGATAGAGGATCTTAGTCATGAGGAAGCAGAGCAGATAAAGCAAACTGCACTGCTGATGAAGCCATGGCGTAAAGGGCCGTTCCAGATAAATGATCTTTTTATCGATTCCGAATGGCAAAGCCAGATCAAATATAATTTGCTGGAACCCCACTTTGACCTTAAAGGCAAGACCGTAGGAGATATAGGGTGCAATAACGGCTATTATCTTTTTCGTATGTTGTCACAGGAGCCTAAAAAACTGATAGGATTTGATCCTTCTGCTATCTATTATTCTCAATTCCAGTTCATAAACCACTTTATCAAATCGGATATTGTGTATGAGCTTTTGGGTGTAGAACATGTGGAGTTTTATGAACAGAAGTTCGATACACTTTTTTGTTTAGGCGTACTTTACCATAGATCAGATCCTGTCATGATGTTAAAATCGCTCTTCAAAGGGCTTAACAAAGATGGAGAGCTGATACTCGATACTTTTATGATAGATGGAGAGGATGAGATCTGTCTAACCCCAAAAGACCGATATTCCAAAATTCCGAATATTTACTTCGTACCTACTGTCAATGCATTGAAGAACTGGTGTCATCGGGTAGGTTTTAAAAGGGTTGAAGTATTGGAAATCATGAAAACGGAATTAAACGAACAAAGAAAAACAGAGTGGATAGATACCCAAAGTCTTGAAGATTTTCTTGACCCTAATAACCCAGAAAAGACGATAGAAGGGTACCCTGCGCCTAAACGAGTTTACATAAAAGCGATAAAATAGATCAAAAAACAGTAAAATACCAAAAAAAACTAAAAGTTACTTTTATTTTTAAATAAGGTACATTTTGCTATAAATACGCTAATAAAAGAGAAAAGTAGACAAAACTTAAGTTTCTGTTTAAGTTTTGTTTACTTTTTGAGTAGATTGGAAATAGTATAGAAAATGAGAATACTAACAGTAGGCTTCAGTGACGAATACGTCAAAGAACTTGAAAAAGAATTAGATAAATACTTCATCTGTATCGTGGATAATGCAAAAGATATGTATGATGCAACGAATTTTACTGATTTCAGGCACTATGAACTTGTTATTATCGTTGATGAAGGTGTGAAATTTTCACTTGAACGTTATGTAAATGAAGTGAAAAAGAAAAAGAGTGAAACAAAAATGATCATCTTGACAGACGATTATAAGCAACAGGCAGGGTTTTTCGCTTTAGGTGTAGATGATGTCATTTATGAACATTGTGAGCATCCTGATCTCATTGCTGCAAGAGTTTTGGCAAATATGAGACATCTTTTCGGTACAACAGTAGATATCGGTAAGCTTGTTATAGATATCGCAAACAAAAAGATAGAATACGATGAGAAGATCGTTTCACTGAATGGTAAAACATTTGATATTTTAGCTTATCTTGCGCTTCGCAAACAGAGGGTTTTCTCCAAAGACGAGATCATCAATGCACTCTGGGAAGAGCCGGAGTATGTCAGTGACAATACGGTTGAGGTTGCGATCAACCAGATCCGTAAACGTTTGAAAAGTATACTTGGGTTCCAAGTGATTCATACAGTTCGTAGACGTGGATATAAATTTTCTTACTAATATAAACCTTTCTTCCTCTCGTTCCCATGCTTAGCGTGGGAATGCATACATCAATTTTTTATAATTCATTAAAATTTCTTTTTACTTTAACTGTGGTCTTGTTTTTCTCTTACTTTTGTATAAAAGTAAACAAAAGTCGTCACTGCTCTCGAATCGCTTCGCTTACAAGATCATTTACAGTGACAGGATACGCTTTGCGTGATTGATGTAGGTTTTTGTTTTTGCTATAATCTTTAAAAATTATAGGATTCTTTATGCAATTCAATGCCTCACTCTGTGGAAAAGTAACTAAGTTATGGACTTATAAAGTATTTTTCACCTGATTTATCCAAAAAGGCATGATTTTTTGCTCCGCTTTAAGTGTGGTACTTAACCCATGTCCAGGATAGACAGTATAGTCTCCTTCAATCTTCATGGCTTTTTCCAGACTTTTTATCATATCCTCTCCGCTTGATGCAGGGAAATCCCATCTTCCTATGGATTGATGGAAGAGGAAATCCCCGCTGAACCAGACGTCACCTATCTCGATGACAGAACAGCCGGGAGTGTGTCCGGGGAAGTGGCGGTACTTTATCTTGACCCCTTCAATCGTAAATTCTTCATCTCCTGCTACTTCATAGTCAGGAGTGCTTTTAGGTGTACCTTGTCCCAGTGGATCATCTGTAAGCATAAAGACATCCTCTTTTGGACAGTAGATTGGAATATTCAATTTCTCTTTGATCTGGGCATTGGACCATACATGGTCAAAATGTCCGTGAGTATTGAGAATGGCAACAGGGTTGGTCACATTGCTCAAAACCCACTGGGTAGCATCGATACCTGGGTCTATGATGAAGTCTTTCCCCTCAACGGTGACAATGTAGCAGTTGGTCTGGTAAGCTCCCATAGGTTGTATTTTAATCTGCATCAGTTATAATTTCCTTATGAACATAAACATATATGAAGTATTGGAACAAGCCATTTTAAGTGATGATATTGTTATCAAAGAAAAATTGACTTTTCAATGTTTGAAGTATTGTAACCAAAATCAGGTTAGTGATGAGATTGATTTCAAACCAAAGACTTTTAATGAACCCTCTTATGCTTCAAAGTGCCACATCGTTGATCCAAGAGAGTTGCCTGCCAGAAAAGATTTTGACAGTATAGAGGGTTTGGCTACATTGGTACATGCCATAGTACATATAGAATACTCAGCCATTGACCTTGCACTGGATGCTGTTTACCGCTTCCACGAGATGCCTATGGAGTATAAAATAGATTGGCTGGTTGTAGCAGAAGATGAGATACGCCACTATAAGATGTTGCATGAATTACTAGACAGTTTAGGTTATAAATATGGGGATTTTCCTGTACACTGCGGACTGTTTGATGCAGCGGAACATACAGCACATTCGGTGCTTGACAGGATGGCGATCGTCCCGCGATACTATGAGGCCTCTGGTTTGGATGTCAACCCCCAGATCGTTAAGAAGTTGGACAATAAACGAAAAAATCCTATTATCAAAAAGTTGATTGATGCACTCGATATAATTTATGATGAAGAGATAGACCATGTACACAAGGGTGATAAGTGGTTTAAATATCTTTGCCAAAAAGAAGGTTTGAAAGAGAATGTCTATTTTGAGATACTTGAACGCTACAAACTTCTCTCCAAACATCGGCCCCACATTAATGTAAATGCAAGAAAAGAAGCAGGGTTTACCTGTTCCGAGATCAAAAAACTGGGTGCGAAAGAGTGCTCATGACACATTTTTTTGAAACGATGTTCTTTGAACCGAAATGGTACCATTATCCTATCATACTGCTGTTTTTGCCACTCTCTCTTCTTTATGGTATCTTCATGTTCATGCGGCGGGTACTGACGTCTAAAAAAAGTTTTGGTATTCCCATAGTAAGTGTGGGTAATCTTATTGTGGGAGGTTCGGGGAAAACACCTTTTGTGATAGCATTGGCTGCAAGATATAAAAATGTTACCATTATTTCTCGGGGATATGGCAGACAGAGCAGAGGTTTGGTGGAAGTAAGCCAAAAAGGCAAAGTACTTGCAACTGTGGAAGAAAGCGGAGATGAGCCAATGCTTATGGCTGTTTCCCTGCCTAATGCTTCGGTTATAGTGAGTGAGGACAGACACAAGGCTATAGACCTGGCCAAAGAACAGGGAACAGAACTTATTATTCTGGATGACGGCTTTAACCGTGTAGAGATAGAAAAGTATGAGATACTCTTAGAGCCCAAGGTGATCAGGAACTGTCTGCCATTCCCTTCCGGGCCTTTTAGAGAATTTTGGTTTACCAGGATGTATGCAGATATTATAGCAAAGGAGGGAGACACTTTTACAAGGCAAGTGGATTTTGAGAATCTTAGCTCCAGGATGTTACTGGTAACGGCTATTTCCAACCCCCATAGACTGGATGCATATCTTCCAAAAGATGTTGTGAAAAAGGTTTATTTTGAAGACCATGCTTATTTTAAAGAGGAAGAGTTGGTAAACTTAATGCGTCAGTATGATACAACAAGCCTGCTTGTTACAGAGAAGGATGCTGTGAAAATGCAGGACTTTAAGTTACCTATCTCTGAAATGAAGCTAAAATTAGAAATAAAAGATGAAATTTTTGCTAAAATAGACAAATATATGGGAAAAAAAGAGATAAATCTGTCTAAGTGAGATGTGTAAAAAGGGAATAGATGTATAAGAGTAAGATTGATGTGGTTAAGACGCTTCTTGATGCGCTTCCATTTATCAAAAAATTCTCTAATGAGAAAATAGTCATAAAGTATGGTGGTTCTGCACAAACAAGTTCTGAACTTAAAGAACAATTCGCACAGGATGTCGTTTTGTTACACCTTGTAGGGATGAAACCCATTATTGTACATGGTGGGGGTAAAAGCATTACAAACCTTTTAACTGATCTTGGTGTGGATACAAAGTTTGTTGACGGACAAAGAGTAACTACCAAAGAAGTTATGCGTATTGTGGAAATGGTACTTTCAGGGGAGATCAACAAAGAGATCGTTTCCCTGCTCGATAATCATGGAACAAAAGCCATAGGTATTTCCGGGAAAGACGGGGGATTTTTAAAGGGTATTCCTAAAGATTATGAAAATTTTGGCTATACAGGAAAGATAGAACATGTCAATCCGGAGATTGTAGATAATATCATTGAAGATGGTGCAGTACCGGTCATTGCACCTATCGCAGGAAGCAGTACCATAGGGCATCCCGGATTTAACATTAATGCCGACCTTGCTGCAAGCAGGATAGCTGTGGCACTTGAAGCAAGAAAGATACTCTTTTTAACAGATACTCCAGGTGTACTGGATAAAAATATGAAGCTTATCACCAACCTGAGCATTGAGAAAACAGAATTGCTGAAAGCAGACGGTACGATACAGGGGGGGATGGTACCCAAAGTGGATGCATGTATAGAAGCATTACGTGGCGGCGTGAAAAAAGCACATATCATTGATGGACGGGTTGAACACTCCTTGCTTTTGGAGATATTAACAAGTTCCGGTGTGGGGACCTGTATAGAACTTTAATCGGGAAGGAAGAAGCGTATGAAAAGATTTTCTACTTTTTTACTAAGTAGTCAACCCTGAAAAACCCACTTTCAACTAAATTGACTATTCTATACCATCTATTCTACCACAATCTTAAAAGTATCAGATAAAGGTCAGCATATTTTCCTCTCTGATCTCTCTCAATTTGTGTCAATAAATATATAACAAGTGCTATTCTAAGCATAAAAAAGAGA
>JQIX01000036.1 GCA_003934925.1 Epsilonproteobacteria bacterium (ex Lamellibrachia satsuma) | reverse complement strand
GAATAGCACTTGTTATATATTTATTGACACAAATTGAGAGAGATCAGAGAGGAAAATATGCTGACCTTTATCTGATACTTTTAAGATTGTGGTAGAATAGATGGTATAGAATAGTCAATTTAGTTGAAAGTGGGTTTTTCAGGGTTGACTATATACTCCTATATTTTTTGTATAAGCAGCACATACAAAAATTTATAAAAAAGTCAAAAGAGTACAGAAAGAAGAGCATACACCTAAATTATGCAGTTTGGCAATCTTTCCTAAAAAGACCCATAACTTTCCGTCCTTGCTTTGCAACAAGTTTGGCTTTTTTTAATTAAATGTTGTATTTGATACTTTATATGATTCTACTTTTTATGAACTTAAATAAAACTTATTATAACTATAACTTTAAAATTACTTATAATGCTTTTACCTTCTTATGTTAAAATACTTGAAAAATGGAACAAACGATGAAACAACTTTTACTTTTATTTACATTTTCACTTATACTTTTCGCTTCTACCGATGCTGAAACGCTTTATCTTAAAAATGCCTGTAATTCTTGTCATGGTATGTATGCGGAAGGAATGGGTACTGCCCCCAGACTTCAGGGTCAAAAAGAAACTGTTCTGTTTAGAAGGCTTAAAGATCTTCAGCAAGGAAAAACAAGAACCGCATTTGGTTCGGTAATGATCTCTTTTGCCAAAGCACTTGATGAGGATCAAATTATAGCCATGGCAAAGTATCTTTCTACATTGAAAACCACGGTAAATGAAGAGCGGTATGAGTCGGAGTATGACCCGGCCGGGGATGGCGGATCATAATGATGA
This sequence comes from Epsilonproteobacteria bacterium (ex Lamellibrachia satsuma), assembly GCA_003934925.1. Lineage (GTDB taxonomy): Bacteria > Campylobacterota > Campylobacteria > Campylobacterales > Sulfurovaceae > Sulfurovum. Next base: position 43,855 of record JQIX01000036.1, on the reverse strand, counting down.
AGATGCTTCGTATTAATGTGTACTATTGGCTTCCGGTTGAGTCGTCGTAGCAGCAGGTGCAACTTCTGCTGATCCTGCCTTTTCTTTTGGCGTTTCAACCATCTTTTTCACTTCATTCATTTTCGCTTCGATTTTCTCTTTTACTTCAGCCGTTTTCTCTTTAGCAGCTTCGACTACATCCGCTGCTTTTTCTTTCACAGCTTGCACAACCGGTGCCTCTTTAGTCTCCTCTTTCAAATCTTCAAGTTCTTCTTTCACGTCATCCAACTCGCTATCTATTTCCTGTACTTTTTCAACATTTACACCGTATTTATAGACAAGTTCTCCACCATCTTTACCCTGCTTAAGTATTCCAGCCACAAATAAAACAAGAAGCAGTAGATAAAGTGCTTTCATCAATCCTCTTTTGATCATTGCAGAGAGTAATTTGAAAACAAGTACAACTACCGATAGCATCACGAGGTATGTCCCTAAAAGCTTGTGTGCCTTAAGTTTCCCCTGTGCTGCCTCACTAAGTAAAGGAAAAGCTTCTTTGCCGTCTGTACTTCCCGTAAAATATGCAGCAACAGCTGCCACTACAGTTAATAGAAGTAAAAAGAATGAGGTTATACCTATAGCTCTTTTTTTTAAAACAAGATTAACAAGTTCCAGCAAAAGAACAATTACCGGCAAAGCAACAAGAAAATGATCTATTGGCGGATGCAACAGTACAGGGATATCGAACGGCAGTTCGAACTGTGGTATTTTAATAGCTGGTAGTTCCATGATTTAATTCCTTACAATTTTAAGATTTGGCATAATTATAACACAAAATTATTTAGTTTTATGATTTAAAATGGTTTTATCACCACCATGATCACAATAAAAATCATAAGCAGTGTTGGGACTTCATTGTAAAATCTAAAGTATTTTCCACTTTTATAATAAGGATCCACAATAAGTCTCTTACGGATCATATTAAGGGAAAAACTGTAAGCGGTCAAAAACACCAGCAAAAGCAACTTCACATACATCCATATTCCACTTTGAAAAATACCCGGATTAAGATAAAGCATAGATCCGCCGGAAAGTATGGTTGCCCACATGGCAGGCACTCCAATATATGCATAAAGTTTATACTCCTGTATCTTTACCACTTCACCAAAGGCTTTATTATCCGCATGTTCTCTATGGTAGATAAAGAGTCTCGGAAGGTAGAACAACATTGCCATCCAGGAAGTAAAACTCATTACATGAAATGCCAATATCCAAGTGTAGTATGCCATTTATCTCTCCAATATTTCAAAATCTTTTTTACTATAAATTACTAACTGTATTTTCTTATAATATCCTACATGAGCATAAGCTATCTTTATCTTCATTCCATTTTTTGGTATAAATTTTCTGTTTTTAAAGTAAAGTGGGATTTTTTGACCCTCTAGTACAAGTTTCCCCTGTTTATAAACACCAACAATATTTTTTAGCACCTCATTTTGCCGCAAATTCACCAAAGAGGCATAATAATTCCCTAATGCAACCTTACTTTTTTCTTTAAGTATCATCTGGGCAGTGATCTCTTTGAGTCCTTTATACTCAGCGATCTCCTGAACCAATATATCATACTTTCTACCCTCTTTAAGCCCATTGACACAGGCAAATAAAAAGATACCCCGGCCTTTGGCTTTTTGTTTGACGATCGCATACCGTCCACGTTTAAGCATAACTACTACATCTTCTAGTTTAACGGGAGCGCTTAATTTCTCCATTTTGTAAAGCTGCTCAATCGTTCCATTTTTTTGTATGCTTTGCTTTGTCTCTTTTTCTCTTTTATAAGGTTTGGTATCAAAATAGGCAAAAACAGGCAAATGGTCGGAATAGCCCTTACCTGTATGTTTTCCACCTTTTATCTGCCAACTGTTGATGTAGCCTTTTTTGGTAAAAAGGTAAGGGGGTCTAAAGACAGCAAAAGAGTTATTGACATACTCCACTCCTTTACCGTCAAACATACTTTTTGGCAGCAGTATATGATCTAACGTACTGCTGTTTCCATAAAACTTATGACTCCAGCGTTTAGAAAAAGGCAATTCCAACCAAAGGTCATAGTGTATCCCTTTTGCACTGCTTATCATATCTGATTCATTGACAAGTACATTGTTTTTCAGTGTTTTTAGTATATGGTTAAGCGCTGTTCTTTTACCTGTGTCATCAATGCGTTTTGGCAGTGTCAAATAGGCATCATAATTACTGTTAAGATCTCCAATGATGATATATTCTTTTCCTTTGGGCATAATGTCTATACGTTTTTTTAAAGTCTTTGCATAGGCGATCCGCTTACTCTCCTGCCCTTTTCGGCTTTTTGATTTCCAGTGGTTCACAAAAAGAATTAAAGGCCTTCCCTCCACATTTATCTCCACCTCTAAAATATTCCGGATCCTTGGAGCATAACTTACCTGCAGCTCATTGACGCGTTCTATGGGAAAATGTGAAAGCATGGCAACCTGTATAGATGTGCCTCTTTTATGGGTAATGGCACCATAACGGTATTCACAGCCTACCCTTTTCAAACGTTTTTTGAGTGCTTCAAAAACAGTACTGTTCTCTATCTCCTGCAATCCTATGATATCTGCATCCAGATCACAGATCACCTCAGCGGTATGGTTAAGTTTCTTCTCTGCCATTGCTTTGGTCCAGTTATGCTTATTAGGAATGTACTCTTTATATTCACTGCCCTGAAATACAGCATCAAAAAGGTTTTCTACGTTGTAAGTAGCTACTTTAAATGGTTTGGAGAAGAGTAGTAAAGGGAGTAAAAACAAAAAAAGAAATCGCACAAAAAATCCTATATTTTTAATACGGAATATGCAATAGAATTGTATCTTCCGGGTTTAATGCTATTGTAGCGAATAAAAAACATAGTAACTAAAAATATGACAAATTGTCATACAGGAACAATCTGCCATATACCAAGAGACTATCTGAACATCTTTCCCAACACCTCCATTGGATTGCCTGAGCCTCCCAACATCTGGTCAACAATACTGTTCTCACCTGATGTTGCACGATCAACCACTTGTGGCAATACATCAGCTAAAGCTTGTGCGGCACTATCTTGAGAAATATTCAATTTGGATGCAAACGCTTCAAGCTTTTCTGAGCCAATAAGTACAGCAATCTGTTCCGTGGAGATAGGTTTGTTCTCTGCGTTACCCAGCCAGGACCCGATGATCTCACCCAAACCATTTTGTGAGAGTCTGCCCACAAAGGTCACAAGATCAAGCCCTCCTTCACTGTTTGCAACTATACCCTGAAATGCCTGTGCGATATCTCCGATATCCAACCCTGTTGTAGCATCATCACTGTTGCTTTCGATCAGGGCAGCACCCTCTCTCAATAGATCCATAAATTCCATTTCATATCCTTTTTATTGATTCTTTTTTACCGACTTCAAGAGTTCCATAAATTCTTCTACCGTTCCTGTTCCCTGGACCATTTCAAGTACTTTTGTACCTTCTGTGTTAATGAAATAAAATGACGGTGTTCCCAAACGCTTTATTCCCAGTGGCAATTTTTCAATAAGCAAATTCTTTTTCACCAATACAAAATCTTTATTGAGCGCTTCTTTTACTTCCGGCTCGACCAGGACTTCTCTGTCCATCTTTATGCATCCGCGACAATAAGGGATGAAGCCCTCGATAAGAATGATCTTTTTTTCTTTTTTGGCTATCTGTACTGCCTCTTTATAACTGTGGCGTTGAACACCATGTGCTATCATCATCTGCTCTGCATACTCATACATAAAATCTGCCAAAGCTTCTACTTCTTCTTCACTCACTTCACCCTTCATATTTGGCATTATCGGGAAGATATGGTGGGTCTCTTTACGTAGTACACTCTTCTCTTTACTCGGGTTTTTTAAATAGTCAGCCAGAAACTCCTCTATCTCGAATTTCTGTCCCTCCGCATCAGTCGTTCTGTCACCTACCTGATCTTTGAGCCTGAAGGAGAGTTCTGTCAAAGTAGGTGCAGTGAGCTTCAGGTCTGTATTATTCTGTTCATAATTCCTGTTAAGTTTGCTTTGCGGGATATAATAACCATGGCAGGAAACGCACTTCTTTGAAAATACTTCTTCTCCGGATACTGCAAAAAGCCATTCTGCAAGCAGTAGTGTCATTAGAACAAATTTCATCATTACTCCTTTACCAATCTGATAGAATCTTGCACCAACTCTATTTTTTTGTCTTCTATCAGGCTGGTCAGTGCCCGCTTAAAATTTTTTTTGCTCAGTCCAAAAACCTTTTTGATCTCCTCTGCATCACTTTTATAGGTAAAAGGCAGATCGCTATTCGATGCCTCAAGACAATGCAGAATTTTGGCTTCCGCTTCGCCCACTTTGGCTTTTACCCCTATAGGCTGCAGTGACATATCCAGTTTGCCGTCTTTCCGTGTAGCCTTGATGTAACCTATTTTTTTGTCACCTATACGGATCGCTTCAAAGATCTCGTTTGAAAAAAGCATCCCTTCGTACTGGTTATCTACTATTACCTTGTATCCTAACGGTGTCTTCGCAAGGACAAGCATTTCAAGCTGCTTGTTCTGATGCAAGCCTTTAAGATCACGGTTAAAATATTTCCCGATCTTCTGTGTAGCATAAAGCCGTCCGGTCTGTTCGTCCAAACAAACTCTCAACACATATTTCTTGCCTATATTGAAATACTCTTTCTGTTGAGAAAGCGGTACGAAGAGGTCTTTGGGCAGTCCCCAGTTCACAAAGGCACCGTAACTTTTATAATCAACCACGGTAAAGTACCCGTATTCGCCCAACTTTGCATAGGGCATTTTAGTCGTAGCTACAGGACGGTCTTCTGAATCGGTATAGACAAATACATCTATCAGCGACCCCATAGGCATTTCATCTTCCATCACGTAAACATTGGGCAACAGTACTTCATTTTCATCTTTTGCTTCAAGAAAGTAACCGTAATCCGTGTCACGCATGACTTCCAAAGTGTTTATTTTACCTATTTCTATACTTAAATTTTTTGATTTTTTTTGCATGTGTTATTCCGTTTCATTGTATCATGATGTACTCACGATTTAATAGTGACATTATAGCGTAAATATTTACTATCATCTTCTAAAAGAGGAACCCCTCTATATCAAAGAAGCACCTCTTATTTAACGACATTCTTCAAATGCTTTTCAAAATCTTCAGGCGATACAAATCCGGTTAGGCTTTTCTCTGGCAAATAGTTATTTTCTTTATCAAAAAAGATGATATTCGGTGTACCGAAAAGTTCGAATTTTTTGAGCAGTGCTTTATCATCTTCTGTATTTTTGGTCAGGTCTATCTGAATAAACGTAAAGTTCTTCAGCTGCTCTTTGACTTTTGGGTCAGGAAAGGTAATCTCTTCCAGTTCTTTACACGCTGTACAGGATCTTTTACCAAAATCAACTACTACGGGTTTTGAAGAGGCTTTTACCTCTTTCATAAGACGATCTACTGAGTAACCTAAATGTCCGCTTTGATCTTCTTGTGCAACAGCAGTTGTGCCTTTAGTACCTGCAGTGAATTTTTCAAAAGGATGCAGCATAGAAGTTGCTCTGCTCAATGCTCCTATGAAGAGAGATGTACCATAAAGTAAAAAGACCATAGCAAGAAGCTTAAAGAGCTTCATCACCCCCTCCCCTTCTTTTGACTCAAATACACCCATGTAGAGGGCTGAACCCATGAAGAGCAATGACCAGAGTATCATCGTGACAACATCCGGCAGGATACGTCCCAGCATAAAAATGGCAAGACCCAGCATCATGACACCAAAGACTTGAGAGACAGCCGTCATCCAGCCACCAGGCTTTGGCATAAATTTACCTGCCCCTATACCTACAAGCAGTAAGGGTACACCCATACCCATACTCATGACAAAAAGTGCTACACCACCAAGCAGGGCATCTCCTGTATGGGAAATAAAAAGTACCGCTCCACCCAGAGGCGGTGCGACACACGGACCTACAATAAGAGCAGAAAGAAGCCCCATGATCGCCGTACCGACGATACCGCCTTTCTGCCCAGCCTCATCACTTGCCGCAGAGAGTTTCGATTGCCAGGAAGCAGGAAGCCCTATTTCATAGTAGCCAAAGAGAGAGAAAGCAAGTGCTACGAACATTGCTGCAAAAGCGGTGAGGACCAGCGGGTTCTGCATTGCAGTTTGTATGTCAGCTCCCAATAAACCTGCAACTACACCTACTATTGTATAGGTAAGTGCCATAGAGACCACATAGACCAAAGAGGTAAAAAAGGCTTTAGCTACACTTGGTTTTTCTTCGCCGGACTGGGAAACGATAATAGATGAGAGAATAGGGATCATCGGGAAAACACAAGGAGTAAGCGCCAATAACAGGCCAAAGATAAAGAAGAGAAGTATAATAAAGAAGGAACTTTCACTTCCGAGTACATCAGCTATCTTGGCAGTATTCCCCTCTTTTGTCAGTGAAGCGATCTTATCAAAAATACCTAATTCCGCCCCTTTGAAATTAAAAGATTTTTTAATAGGCTGGTAACAGATACCTGCATCGGAACAGCCCTGAAACTCTATTTCCAATGTATAGTCACCTTTAACTTTGGATTCTATCTCCTGTACTGGAATATTGACTGCAAGTTCTTTTATATATACTTTATCACCATCCAACTCATGGGGTGCAGGTTTTTTGACACTAAGCTCCACTGCAGAAGGAGAGATGATACGATAGTGCAGTGCATCTTCATAGATATGGATCTTGTCTGCCATTGTGATCTTTGTTTCTATCATATCCTCTTTTTTGACAGCACTGACCTGAAATGCAACTTCCGGCGATAAAAACTTCTGTTTTTTCAGTGCAGAATCAAACCCTGCAAATGCAAATGAACTCAGAAATACACTTGCTAAAAGTAACACTTTGAAAATATTTCCCATTTTCCCTCTTCTCTCTTTGAAATTTTATGCAATTATATTATGATATATGTGTATGCAACGTGCGCTATATTGATTGCAAAACTATAACGCATTATAGTCAACCGAATATTAACCTAGGGCATATTTTAGAACAGCCCTGGATACTCAGAAGGTATAATGATGGCAAATCATCTTAAAAATGAACACTCTCCCTACTTACAGCAACATGCTGACAATCCTGTAGACTGGTATCCCTGGGGTGAAAAAGCATTCCAAAAAGCCCAAAAAGAACATAAACCTATTTTTCTTTCCATCGGTTACAGCTCCTGCCACTGGTGCCATGTCATGGAGCATGAATCTTTTGAAAATGAAAAAACTGCAAAGATCTTAAATAAGTATTTTATCTCTGTTAAAGTAGACCGGGAAGAGCGGCCGGATATTGACAAACATTTTCAGGATGTCTACCGGCTTATGAACGGCCGACCAGGCGGCTGGCCTACTTCTATTTTTTTAACTGAAGACCTGAAACCTTTTTATTCTGCCACCTACATCCCCGATGAGCCGAAATACGGAATGATGAGTTTTACTTCGCTTCTGGAAGTCGTGGCCGATAAATATAAGAACGAGAAAGATTCACTGGTCAACGAAGCCGATAGAATACTACGTCATCTTAACCCCAAAGAGGACAAGATACAGGCCACGAAGTTGGATGAAAGCATTATAAACAGGGTTATAGGCCAGGCAAAGCAACTTTTTGACCATCAAAACGGCGGATTCAACAAAGCACCGAAATTCCCTCAAGCTTCCACACTTGACCTGCTTCTGGATCTCTATAAACTCACTGGTGACAAAGAAACACTCAACATGGCTCTGTTTTCCCTCTCCTCTATGGCAAAAGGTGGCTTGCGGGACTTGGTAGATGGTGGATTCTGCCGCTATTCCACAGACAATGAATGGCTTGTACCCCACTTCGAGAAGATGACATACGATAATGCCCTGCTTTCCTCCGTTTACCTCAAAGCTTACCATGAAACCCATAATGATTTTTATAAAAATATCGCATTTGAAACCATAAATTTCATGTTAGAGAAAATGAGTGAAGAGAAACTTTTCTATTCTGCTTCCGATGCGGATACAGAAGGAGAAGAAGGAAAATATTTTGTTTACAGTTATGACAAAGCCCTCAAATCTTTTGAAAAAGCAGGTATCCCTTCTAAAGCCCATCACAAATTGGCAGAGGCATTGCATATAACCAAGGAAGGAAATTTTGAAGGCAAGAACATTATACGTGTAGATGATCCGAAATCGATCGATATCCCCTATTATAAAGAAGCCATCGAGGCACTCAAAAAACGCAGAGAAAAACGTACCTATCCGTTCATAGATAAAAAGATCATCGTTTCCTGGAATGCTATGATGGTCACCGCACTTTTCAGGGCAGGCCGAACCGATAACTGCTATCTCAAAACTGCTGTCAGTTCACTTGACAAACTACTTTCAACCATGTATCCCAACTCACAACTCTTTCACTCTACCCTCATAGGCAAAGAGCCCAAGATCCAAGCCTTTTTGGAAGATTATGCCTTTTTGGGTGAAACACTCATTGAAGCCTACGAGAGCACTTTGGATGAAACCTATCTTATTATTGCTACCAAACTGACCAATACTGCTATAGAAAAATATTATGTTCATGGCAAATGGAAATTCTCCAGAGGTGAATTTGAAACAAATGCCGACATTTATGACAGCTCCTACCCTTCTTCGGTTTCAACGATGCTTTCTGTACTTTACAGCATCAGTTCTTTGGTAGATATTGTTTATAAAAAGTTCGTCTTTAAAACACTGGAGGTCTATTCATATGATGTTATGCGTCAGCCTATATCTACACCCAGGATGAGCTGTATGGCCATACGCTACCTAAAAGATGACATCATCATCAAAGCCAAAGAGAAAAAACTGAAACTTCACATTACAGAATTGGATGATCTCTCTTATCCTTTTTCTCTTATCAAAGGGGATACCAATGACGGTTTCATGCTCTGCAACTCTAACAGCTGCTTCGGGCATGAAAGAGATTTTGACGGCATCATGAAGGTTTTGGAGAAAAGGCAATAAAAAACTGGAACAAAACAGTACAGTACAGTTTTATTGATCCAATATGAAGTATGCAGCACAAATGATGGCCACAGGCAGTATCAAAGATCTGTTTGTCGTCGACAATAATGGACTTTACAGTATCGATATCATCGGGATACTAATGGATTGTGTCGAATAGGTTGCTTCGTTTTCGGGAAGGTGAGAATGAACGTACTTCCCTCTCCATTTCGGGAATTTAGATCCAATTTTATCTTGTATTTTCTACAAATAGAAAGCACGATATCCAGCCCTATACCAAAACCGCCTCTCTCTTCATTGGCACGGTGATAACGCTTAAAAATATCTTCCTGCACCTTTTTGTCCATACCGATACCTGTATCTTTCACTTTTAATACATTGTCTTTCAGAGTGATCTTAATACTATCTCCCACATCCGAATATTTGATCGCATTGGAAAGCAGATTATCGATCAGCCTGTAGGCACTGCGTTCATTCATCAATACACTTGTCGATTCAAGTTCAAGTTTCACACTGAGCCTTTTGGAATCAATAAGCTCTTTCACATACCCCACACGTTCACGGATAACCTTTTCAAGATCCAATATTTCTTCAGGTTGCACTTTTCCTTCGAGCCTGCAGGTAAGAGAACTGTACATTATACTTAACCTTTTTGCACTGGCTTCAAGACGTTTTATCTTCTTCTCTTCCACACCTTTAATGCTCTGTATAGTCATCAGTATCGCAGAGATAGGAGTATTAAGTTCATGTGTGGTGTCAGAAATGAACTGATCCAACGATTCTATCTGTTCTCTTACAGGTTGAAGAAACAATCTCCCCAGAAAATAGCCTACAACTCCCATCAATATGAACGAAAGAACCAGATATCCTATGATTCTGAGTCGAAGTGCCTGTGTAGTCCCGGCAAGTTCATTCTCTTTTAAAACAATATAATGTATGCCCAGATGTTCACTTTTATCTTCGGTTACCGTATAGCATTTCATATTTTTCACAAAAAAATCTTTGTCAAATTCCTTAATATCCCCTATTTCTGAATAGATGGGCTTTTTGTACTTATCATAAAAACCAACTTTAAAACGGGAATGTTTAAGATCTTTTAAAAATTTTTCTCTGCTAAAATCCTTCTTTCCCTCTTTCATAGCGGTCATAATAATCTTTGAAGAAAGCATACGTGCCTGATACATCATTTCGAATTTCATAGCATTCTTCATAGATGCACGGTTGTTTTCAAAGAAGAGGTATCCGATCATAGCCAGCAGAATAAATACCGATGTAAGGTAAAGTATTAAAAAGCGGAACAGTGACCTGCGCTCATAGGATGTTAAAACGATAACCTTCTCCTTTTATATTGTCAAAATATTCTTTAACGAACATTTTTCTCAGATTTTTAATGTAAGTCCGTATAGTTGCATGTGTAGGTATGTGTTCATCATCCCATACATTCTCTATGATCTCATCACAGGAAATGATTTTACCTGTATTACGGATGAAGTACTCCAAAACTTGTGCCTCTTTCTGCCGCATTTCTATCACCTTGTCACTTATGAGGATCTGATGTGTTTTGGGGATGAACTTCATGCCGTCAAACTCTATTTCATCATGTAAGCGGTATAACTTGCCAATATGTTCAATACGGGCTTGAAGTTCTTCAAGTTCAAAAGGCTTTTTCAGGTAATCATCCGCACCCAGATCAAATCCTTTTTTTAAGTCATTTATACCTGCAAGCGAAGTGATATAAATAGCCGGTGTAGTATTGCCTATCTCACGTAAGTAGGAAAGTATTTCAAAACCGTTTATATTGGGGACATTGACATCAAGAAGCAGCATATCATAACTGCCACTTCCTATGGCATCCAAAGCCTTCTCACCATCAAAATAACTCTCTACCTCATACCCGTTCTCTACAAGAAATTCTTCAATGATTTCTTGAAGGATCACATCATCTTCGAGCAATAATATTTTCATTATCATCCTTTTTACAGTACTATTGTAACATACTCTTTGTGTAGTAAATTACACAAAGTATATGCTACGATTCTGACATAAAGAACTTAACAATATTTTAATCATGATTTTTATTTTTTATCGGGATGCACACAAGTTATAGCAGCCTCTCTATAGCAGAAACTGCTGTTAGCGCAACAGTAGATATTCCAGAAAGTACTGCTTATACTATTGCAGGTTCAGATGAGGAGGGGGAAAAGGGGAATTAAAAACTTTTCGCGTTGTTGAACTCTGCTATTTCACTCTCCACCATGGCATCTATCATTCTTACATAAAGGTCATTGATGAGATTGGGCGAGAGCCCCAGTGCTATGGCTTGTTCACGTACACGTGAAATAACATCAGATACCCTATCCTCTGCTTTTACCTCATCTACACTTGTTTTAAAGTGTGCTATCTGCTTAATGTAATCATTACGCTTTGCAATAAGCTTCACGATTTCTTCATCTACTTTATCTATCTCGTTTCTTGCTTCTTCTAATGTGCTACATTGTTTGATTTGCATTATTCTATCCTTGGATATTTATTGGAATATTATATCTTAAAATGGATTAATGAGGAGGAGTCAATTGGAGTGGAAAATGGTTCTCACATTTGTGAGAACCATTTAAAATTTTAAAAGCTGTAGATTATTCTACTTCAGCATTGATGACATTGTATTGTCAATAGAACGCTTTTTGAGCAAAGCCCAAAAAACTACGCTGACACTATGTCAACTTTAGCAGTTGGCTCATTCAACTGGCTGAATCTGATACTGAAGCAGAGGTTTACTCTACTTCAGCATCGATGACATCTTCATCGTCAGCTTTTTTTGCACCTTGCTCCGCACCTGCTTGACCACCCTGTTCTTTGGCATAGGCCGCTTCAGCAAGTTTATGACTTTTTTCAGTCAATGCTTTTACTTTCTCTTCGATCTGCTCTTTAGTCGCATTGTCATCTTTAAGCACAGTTTCAAGCTCTTCAATCGCTGCTTCAATATTTGATTTTTCTGCAGCATCAAAGTTTTCACCTAGATCAGTCAATGTTTTTCTAGTTTGATGAATCAATGCATCCGCCTGATTTCTAGTTTCAACCACTTCTTTTCTTTTTTCATCTTCAGCTTTATGTGCTTCAGCATCCTGTACCATTTTTTCAATCTCTTCATCAGAAAGTCCTGATGAACCGGTGATCTTGATCTCTTGAGATTTACCGGTACCCTTATCTTGTGCAGATACAGTCAAGATACCATTGGCATCAATGTCAAATGTTACTTCGATCTGAGGCACACCTCTAGGAGCTGCCGGGATATCTCTAAGTTCGAACATTCCAAGTGATTTGTTGTCTTTTGCAAATTCTCTTTCACCCTGGAGTACATGAATACTTACTGCAGGCTGGTTGTCTTCTGCTGTTGAGAATGTTTGGGACTTTTTCGCCGGGATCGTTGTTCCTTTTTCGATCACTTTTGTCGTTACTCCGCCTAATGTTTCAATACCAAGACTCAATGGTGTTACATCAAGAAGCAATACATCTTTTACATCACCTGCAAGTACACCACCCTGAATAGCCGCACCAAGCGCAACTACTTCATCCGGATTCACAGATTTATTAAGCTCTTTTCCAAAGAATTTTTTCACTTCTTCCTGAACCAATGGTACTCTTGTAGAACCACCGACCATAACAACTTCATTAATACCAGATTTACCTACTCCCGCATCTTTAAGTACAGCTTCGATCGTTTTAATCGTGCTTGCTACAAGATCAGAAATAAGTGATTCGAATTTCGCTCTGGTAATTTTGGTTACCAGGTGTTTTGGCCCAGATGCATCTGCTGTAATAAACGGAAGGTTTATCTCTGTTTCAGTTGAACTGGAAAGCTCTTTTTTCGCTGCTTCGGCAGCATCTTTCACCCTTTGAAGCGCCATTACATCTGCTTTGATATCAATACCGGTTTCAGATTTAAATTCATTTGCCACATAGTCAATGACACGGTTATCAAAATCATCCCCACCAAGGAATGCATCTCCACCCGTTGCAAGTACTTCTACAACACCATCACCCGTTTCCAGTGCCGTAACATCAAATGTACCACCACCAAGGTCATAAACAACGATCTGCTCAGATTCTTTCTTATCCAAACCATATGCAAGTGCAGCAGATGTCGGCTCATTGATGATCCTAAGTACATTTAACCCTGCGATCGTTCCTGCTTCTTTTGTTGCTTTTCTTTGTGCATCATTGAAATATGCCGGAACTGTAATAACAGCATCTGTCACTGTCTCACCAAGGTATGCTTCTGCATCCTCTTTCATTTTCATAAGTACTTTTGCAGAGATCTCCTGCGGCGTATATGTTTTTTCAGCCACTTCGATCGCACATGCTCCATTTCTGTCGATGATATGATATGGAAGTCTCTCTTTTGCTTCTTCTGCTTTTGATTCATCACACATAAGCCCCATAATTCTCTTAATAGAGTAGATCGTCTTTTCCGGGTTTGTTACTGCCTGTCTTTTTGCAGATTCTCCCACCAGTACTTCACCTTTGTCTGTAAATGCAACGATGGAAGGTGTTGTGTTTTTACCCTCTTTGTTTGCAATAATCGCTGCTTCTCCATTTGTATACACTGCCATTGCAGAGTTTGTTGTTCCTAAATCTATTCCTAATACTTTAGCCATTTTTGTTCCTTTTTCTTCTTGTGTTTCGTTTTATCTGTGTAATTATAATCGATATCCAGATGATCCCAATGCTACTTTAGTTGCATTGAGTCACTTTTTATCAACTTTTTCTTAATTTTCTACCTTCACACCTGTAAACGTGAGGTTCACTCACGTTTACTTAGCGGTGCTCACCATTGCAGGACGCAATACTCTGTCTTTAATGGTATATCCTTTTTGCATTACCTGTACTATATCACCACTTTTATGCTTATCGCTTTCGACTTGCATGATCGCTTGATGTACTTCGGGATCAAATGCACCATTGCATGCGATCTCTTTAATATGGTTTTTTTCTAAAACCTTTTTGAGTTGTTCATACGTAAGCGTTACACCTTCTTTCATTTTTTTAAGAACTTCAGATGTATTTTCTTCATTTGCACCTTCCATTGAGCTAAGTGCATTCTCAAAAGAGTCTATCACGGCTAAAATATCTTTTGCAAAACTTTCATTTGCATAAGCAACCGCATTTGCTTTATCTTTTGCCAAACGCTTCTTAGCGTTTTCAAAATCGGCATGGGCTCTTAGATATTTATCTTTCCATTCTGCTGCTTCAGCTTGTGCTGCTTCAAGAGGATCAGTTTCAGTTACTTCTTCCTGATTGCCACCCTCTTGAGAATTCACTGCTTCTTCAGTTTTAGACTCTTCAAGATTCTCATTTTCTTGACTCATATACAAACCTCCTTTTCATAACATTACATGCATTTATTTTAATGCTTGAAAGTATTATACAACATTGAGTGTATCTTTGTCAAGTATATACTTAATATTTTTTATTAATATTGTTTTAGTCATATTGACTCAACTTAGAAAATTAGACAGTATTGTATATGTATGTAAAGAGAGATAAATTAAAAGTAGCTATAAAAAATAGGGGAATAGAATATTGACTGCCGGAAGGCAGTCTAGTATAGGGATATTAGTTTCTAATACCAAGATCTGTTTTGATAGTGTTCCATCTGGCAAGATCTGTATTTTTAAGGTATCTCATAAGTCTTCTTCTTTGACCTACCAGCTTAAGTAGCCCAAGTCTTGAAGAGTGATCCTTCTTGTTTGTTTTAAGGTGTTCAGTAAGATATTTGATTCTTTCTGTTAAAAGCGCTACCTGTACTTCTGTTGAACCTGTATCGTTTTCGCCTCTTGCGTATTTAGCAATAATTTCTGCTTCTTTCGCCTGATCTAAAGCCATAATGACCTCCTGATTGGTAATTTGATTTCCAAAATTCAATTTGGGAACGCAATCATATCATAATAACCTTACCTGACGCTTAGGCAGTACTCTCATGCTTACTTAATATATATTAGAGTAAAATACTCCTAATTGACAATAGAAGGCTTTATATAATGTTATTAACCCGTGCAAGCGAATATGCTTTACTCTCTTTAGACAATATACGTAAATCTGACAAACCTATAGGTGCAGAACAATTGGCAAATGAACTCAACATCCCTAAAAGTTTCCTTGCCAAGATCTTACAGAGTCTTGCAAAACAAGGCATATTGGAATCACGCAAAGGTGCACATGGCGGATTTGTCCTTGCACAAAAAATAGATGAGATCACTATTAACAGTGTTATTCTTGCTGCAGAAGGCAAGCCACCAGCAGTATTTGACTGTGTCAGTTATGCTGAGACTTGTCCTCATGGGGCTATAGGAACTTGTGCTATCTCTCCGTTTATTGCAAACTTTCAAACAAAAATAGATGATTTTCTCAATGGTCTTACTTTGGGAGATATATTATAATAATGCAGCAACACATTTACCATCTCTCTCATATAGATCTTGACGGCTATGGATGCCAATACCTTTCAACACAATGTTTCAATACGATCGAATGCTACAATGCAAACTACGGTCCAGAAGTCACTGCACGCCTCGAAGAGATGGTAAAGAAGATCGAACAGGACAAATTCCTTCAGGGGGAAGAGATAGAGAGGCTCATTCTTATCACAGACCTCAACCTTAGCACCAAAGAAGGCAACTGGATAGAAAAAGAGGCTATGCGCATCGGTGCGAAACTGCAGTTGCTTGACCACCATGCTACCGGAGCTAATGCAGCTGAACGTTTTGCCTGGTATACACTCGATACTTCACGTTCTGCTACACTCATTACCTATGATTGGCTGCAACAACATTACGGATTTGACAAAGAGAACAATCTATCCGATGTTGTAAAAGCCATCAATGCTGTCGATATCTGGCTTAGTGATGATGCACTGTTTGAATACGGAAAAGTAATGCTGGGGATGATCTCGGGTGCACGTGAGATCAATCGTATCTTATTTCCAAAAGAAGACAGAGCTTTTAAACTTTCACTCATAGATGCAGCAAAAGAGAGAGTATCAAATATAAATGCACCTATACAACTGGATGATGACCTTCACCAGATCAAAAAAAGTTTTTTTAAACAAGGTGAAGACAATACAAAAGACAATCTTGTGGCCTTTTATGTTACTGATCTTCTAACCCAGGACAGACAACGTCTTACTATCCATTATAAGGGCTATAAAGGAATTTTAGGATACAACGTAGGCAATACTTCCATCATCGGCAATACCTGTATGCTGAACAATCCTGATTATGACTTCTATATGGATGTCAATTTCAGAGGGCATTTCTCACTGAGAAGCAACAATAAACTGGATGTTTCAAAAATGGCGGCACACATCGGAAATGGGGGAGGACACCCCAACGCTGCCGGGGGAAAAATTGAAGGGTATAAAGACTCTTTTGTATATGCTGATGTACGTAGATTTGTACAGGACTACATAGAGGAAAAATGTAGTTGATTTACCACTATTTTTTATCCTTATTTAAAATTCATTTAATCTAAACCTGTTATACTCAAAGATACTAATTTATTTCATTCAATGAGGTAATATTAGAATAATGCTCTTGAACTATAATAATATGATAAGGCTAAACCTATCGCGAGGTAGGGACAGAAAGCTATGGGTCTCATGCAGATTGCCAGGTTACCAAAAGATGCTAAAATGATAGAAAGACTATGAAAAAAATAATTTCATAGCAATCTCCATAATAGCTTATATAGTAATTCTACAAATCTCTTTTTTCAATGGATCTCATTCTTCTGTTTTCTCAAATACAAAAAGGATCTTCATGCATTTTATTCACATAATATTCAAATTCATTCTCGTTGCCTCTACAATTCTATTTCTCAATAATTGTGGGGGAGGAAGTAGCAGTGGAGGAGGAGAACCACCGGAAGAAACTCAGCTTTACGGAATTACAATAGATGCCAAACCATTGGACTATACTCAATATGGGCTTCCTCCATTAACTGATAGTGAGTTTAATGCTCTCTCTCTAGACGATCAATATAAAGTTGCAGTTAAACTTTATGCTACACTTTTTTACGGAAGCTCTTTTGATGAGCTCAATACAAGTATTCACTCCGGTCTCTTTATCAGTCAAACACAAGAAAAATTTGATCAGGAAAATGATCCTGCTGAACTTGCCTCGGTAGAAGATCATTTGCTTAATTATAAAGGCTGGGGCACTGGTGAAATCATGGCCCCTATGATAGCAAGACTTTTTCATCTTTCGCCAGGCAAAGAGTATCTCAATCGTTGGGCTGCCTATATCTTGACACAAACAATACTTTTTTCCCCTGCCTATGAACTTGATACCGTTTACAATACCGATGCTGTTACTGTATACAATAGCCTGGTACTGGACCTTGATGATGATCTTAGCCTACAGTGGATCACATTTAAACATATGATAACAGATGAGAACTGGAGAAGATTCAGAAGTCCTGAAGATAACGGAAGAGAGATGCTCGAAATATTTTTAATGGATTTCAATGATGCACATGTACCACTTGCTGCAAAGGCTCTAAAAAACTGGATGTTGGATAAAGAGAGTAATACACTTGTAATCACTTTAAATGAAAATACCGAACCTATTACTGATCTTTTTCAAGGTACTACCATTATAAATGGTACTGACTTTTACAGTGCACTTGTGCTGCAGCCTGAATTTCTTACAACAGTCAGTCGCAGACTGGTTGATATCTATTTCCCAAATCATACGGAAGCAGAAAAAAACAATATTGTGGCACAAATAGTTTCAAGCAACCCTACATCTTGGACAGGGCTGTTAAAACAGATCATCTACTCTAAGGAATATCTGCTTGATTCAGAAAAAACCAGAACATTTGAGGAGAGTTTCTTTCCCATTGCAAAAACATTGGATTGGCATCCTCACCAATACTCTTTTATGAATATTTACCGAAATTTAGACAAAATGCATCAATCAACTATGAGATATAAATTGGGAAGGAAAACGGAAGTTCCACTCGATTCCCAATCTTTTGCCTGGTTCCATAAAACGATAAGAGAAAATATCATGATCAACTATGAAACCAATACTTCTTTTGAATCATGGGATGACGGATGGTCCTTAACGAATATCTATCAGTCACTTCCTGCAGAAGCAGATACCAAAGAAAAAGTAGCAGACTATATTGTTCATACACTTTTTATTCCACTCATTGGTAGAGATGCGACCTCTGCAGAGATGCAGTTCTTTCAGGATATGATCGATGAGGACAAATACAACAGTACAACATTCCAGAATTTCCGATGGATCAGTCTTATCGGCAATGATGATCCGCAGGATGATCTTAAGGAACGTGGTTATTTTGCTGCAATGGTATTGGATTACATTTCACGGCTTAGTGCTATATACTCATTTGATAAGAAAGAATAGGGGGAGAACATGAACAAGTATACTATAAATCAAGAAGAACACATAAACAGAAGAACTTTTCTCAAAGGTGTAGGTGCATTCGGTATTTCTGCTGTATTGCCCTATAGTGCCAATGCCGCAGATCTGGATTATGATCAGATCGATTTTGACTCCTCCATTTATAGCAGCAATAATGCACAGACGATCATCATCTATCTTTACGGCGGTCCTTCTGAACTTGCAGGAAATCTTACCAATATGACAGAGATCAATACACAAAGTCAAAATTCTTATCCTCTGAATGAAATAACAGCTACTACCAATCATTTCTGGGAAGAGGCAGGAGGAAATACCATGGAGTTCCTTTTAAGTAATGGAAAAATGAACCTTTTCCGAACATGTTACAGAATTGTAGATGATCTTAAATCCCATGGAGAATGTACTTCTCAGGCACAACGGGGAAAAGATACTGATGGTGGTGCCGGTATCATTGCAAATCTGGCTTCTATACTATACCATAAAGGTGCCATCACCGAGCCAACAGGATCGGATGACATAGGTAAAAGTATTCCTTTTGTTACTATGGAAGGGGAATCTATCTTGTTCAGAGAAGATGACCTTAATTTAAATTCTTTTCTAAAACCGGTTGCTTTCGGAAGTGATTCAGATAACCCATATAAAAGAAACGGGTGGTTTAACAGCCATATCATGAATAATGATACCAATACCACATTGGGACAAATGATGGACACCATGGCACAGAGTTTCAATCCTGAAGGAAAGATCAAAGAAGCTTTTGACAAAAGAGCCATTCTTGAAAAATTCACTGATGAGATCAATGAGTTGGAACTACCTCCTGGTGTCGTTTACCCTGAGAACAATACTTTTTCAGACAGACTGCAGTTAGCCATGAAACTTCTTATCCATAATCCTTATACTAAAGTAGTCAGTATGGGAAGCCCTGGTCTTGGAGGGTGGGATGACCACTCCAATGCAATTGATAATTATACAGATAGAATGCAGGATCTTATGAACGCTATTGCAGCAGCAGTCAATCATATGAATGTTGAAGGAAGATCTAATATCAATATTGTAGTCTTTGGTGAATTCGGTCGTAACATGAATTATAACAATTCAGAAGGTTGGGATCACGGAAACAACCAAAATGTCTATTGGTTTGGAGGAAGTGATTATATGAATCATCTTGGTATTGTAGGGGAAACGGAAATTACAGGAACAGGAGATAATAATCGCCTCTATACCAGACCAAAAAATTTCGGGCAGGCTGGGGAATCATATACTTTCCAAGTTTTCAGTATCGCTGCTACTATCTATAGAATGTATGGGATCACCAATCCTGAAATATTGACAGATAACAATCCTCCTATCAGTGGTCTGTTAACTTAAAAGAAATTACCTCTTTTTTATATCTTCACTCTCGCTTCTAAAGCACGTGAGAGTGACATCACATCTATATTTTCCAATTCTACACCTGTAGGGACGCCTTGTGCTATCTTGGTAAAGTTTATTTCCAGACCTTTGAGCTTATCTTCTATATAGAGTATCATCGTATCGGTAGCGATACTGGGGGGAAATGCAAAGATGATCTCATCCACACCACCCACTGCATAAAAAAGATGTGCTTCATCAAGATCACGTACTTCCGAGACTACATAATAGACCCCATCAAACTGTCCACTCTCTTCAATGGTCAAAATATCTTTTGCACTTTGCACGATACAGAGTTTAGAACTGTCACGGTAAGGGTCAGAACAGATACTGCAGAGTTCATCTTCACTCATATTGTGGCATTTACTGCATTTTTGTATACTGTTCACACCCGTTTCAAGTGCATGTGCCAGTTTCATTGCAGCGAATCCATCTTCCATAACTGCATGATAGGCTAAACGGATGGCCGTTTTTTTACCTATGGACGGCAGAGAGCCAAAAGCATCTACTAAATTCTCAAAAGTCTCAATTTTATATTTTTTCATGAATGTTTTAATTTCTACTTTTTAATTTTTTATATAATCCACGACTTTGGAGTATTCAACTACGGTTTTAATAAAATCAACTACTTTAAGATGTTCAGAATGTACAGCATAGGCATTTAAACCTTCTTTACTCTCAAACACAGTAATGATGCTCATATCCATAGCTCTCTCTTCTGTAGAAAAATTCAATCCTACATCAATACTTCTAAGTGTCGGAACAGCCCCCATAAGATTTTCCAGCATCTGTTTTGCCTGGATAATATTTGCCTGTTTGTTCTCTTCTTTGAACTGAAACATAACGATATGTACTATCATTATATATACCCCTTGAAAAACTTTTCGCCATTATAACAAATTTATGGTAGAATTCGCCCAAATTACCAGGGGACATTGCTTGACTTTTCAGAGAAAAGTAAAGCTGTGTCCCCCATAACGGAGAAACAGTAATGACAGAAATGGATTATTATGAAGTACTTGAAGTCAGTAAGGACTGTTCAGGGGCAGAACTGAAAAAATCGTACAGAAAGCTTGCGATGAAATACCATCCCGACAGAAACCCTGATGACACAGAGGCCGAAGAGAAGTTCAAGATCGTCAATGAAGCCTACCAGGTATTGAGTGATGATGAGAAAAGAGCGATCTATGACCGTTACGGTAAAGCCGGACTGGAAGGTCAGGGTATGGGTGGTGGCTTCGGCGGTGCCAATATGGATGATATTATGGATATTTTCAACTCTATGTTCGGTGGTTCGGGCGGTTTTGGCGGAGGTTTTGGCCACACACGGCGTGACCCGAGCCAAAAATATGCTTTGGATTTTGAAATGGAATTGCCTTTGGCATTTCACGAAGCGGTCTTCGGATGTGAAAAAAAGATAGATATCACCTATAAAACACCATGCGCCGATTGTAAAGGTACAGGGGCGAAAGATGCCAAACTGCAAACATGTGAGTATTGTGGAGGACAGGGCCAGGTCCTTATGAGACAGGGGCCTATGCAATTTGCCCAAACCTGCCCCAAATGTCATGGTGAAGGAAAGATCATTGCTGAGAAATGTAAAAGCTGCCATGGTAAAGGATACCATGAAGAAAAAGACACTGTAACCATCACTATCCCAGCCGGTGTAGACAGCGGGAATCGCTTACGTGTTCAAGGGTATGGGAATGAAGCTAAAAATGGCCAACGCGGTGACCTCTATCTTACCTTCTATGTAGAAGAAGATGAGAACTTTATCCGCAATGGGAAAGATATCTATGTAGAAGTACCTGTATTCTTTACGCAGGCCATCCTTGGAGAAACCATATCCATTCCTGCACTTGAAGGTGAATTGGAACTCGAACTCAAACAAAGTACCAAAGACAAAGAGCAGTTCGTTTTTGAAGGAAAAGGGGTAGCAGATGTACATGGAGGACGAAAAGGCCGTTTCATTGCACAAGTACGCATGATACTTCCCAAGAAGATCAACGAAGAACAAAAAGAACTTCTTGAGAAACTTCAGGAGAGTTACGGTGTAGAGAGTCGTCCTCATAAAAATGCTTTTGATTCTGCATTTGACAGAGTCAAAAGTTGGTTTAAAAACTAAATTTCTTTCCTTCTTTTTAAATGGGCATTTTGCCCATATCCATTATTTTTCTAAAATTATAGTATTAGGAAGATAGAAAATATATTTATTCTAATTCTAAAGGAAAATAATTATCCTTTAAGGCTATAGAAGATATAATTTCTAAAGGAGAATATTTTTCCTTAATTTTTTTGAAAGGATATATCATGGCACGAAGAGGAAATTCGATCATTAAGGGAATTGAAATTAACGAAATAATCGCTGTACTTAATAAAGCCTATGCAGACGAATGGTTGGCTTATTATCAATACTTTGTTCAAGCAAAAGTAGTAAAAGGTATTATGAAAGATGCTGCAGTTACAGAGCTTACAGAACATGCTGCAGATGAACTTAGGCATGCAAATATGGTAGCAGACAGAATCTTGCAGCTTGGCGGTACACCACTGCTGAACCCACAAGAATGGTTTACCCATACCAACTGCGGATATGAAGAACCAAAAGAATTAGATGTAGTAAGTCTACTTCAGGATTCTATTAAGGGAGAACAATGTGCAATCTCTGTTTATTCCCAACTGGCAGATATGACACGAGAAAAAGATATAGTCACATATGACATCGTAAGTCAGATACTTGCAGATGAAGTGGAACACGAAGAAGATTTACAGTCATTGCATGATGATATTACTGAGTTTATTGAAGATATCAAGAAAAACATAAATTAAAAACAAGGAAATAATAATGAAACAATACGAAACATACAAATGTAATAAATGCGGCAACGAAATAGAGGTACAGGAAGTAGGCGGAGGGACACTTGTCTGCTGTGGGGAAGAGATGGAATGTATCACAGAGAACCTTACTGCGGTGAACCTTATGAAAGCATTTGCAGGAGAGAGTCAGGCCAGGAACAAATACGAGTTCTTTGCAGACATGGCTATGGAAGAAGGACTGCACAGAATCGCAAGACATTTCCAGGAAGCAGCAGACAATGAAAAGTATCATGCTATGGCAGAATATAAAGCGTATAACAAACTTTTAAACAACATTGAGTTGGATACTACTAAGAAAAATCTTACTTATGCAGCGGAAGGTGAACGTTACGAACATGAAGAAATGTATCCTAACTTTGCAGCTATTGCAAAAGAAGAAGGCTTAAATGATATCGCAAGACTCTTTAGAGCCATTGGCAAAGTGGAAGTAGAACATGAAGCAGAGTACCTCGCACTTAAAGACGTACTGGAAGCAGAAGGTTTCTTTGACAGTGAGAACAATGAAGAGTGGATCTGCGAAGTCTGCGGACATGTGCACAGAGGCAAAAAAGCACCGGAAAAATGCCCTTTATGTAAAGCAGACAAAGAGTACTTTAAAAAGAAATGCCAGGATAGCAGCCGCGGCTAGAAGGCCATCTGGTTCATAAGTACCTACTGTACCTTTTGGTGCAGTACTGCCTTGGTAGAAGAAGGCTGTAAACCATTATCATCCTGCCTTGCATCATAAGCGATCACATAAACTTCATCTCCCGTTTGCAGATAATTTTTTTCACCAAACTCTGCATAAGCCGTAGCACCGATAGAGATAAGTGCCTGCTTGGGATAAGCACATGTTTTAAGATGCTCAGAGATATTTTCCAACGGTCCAAAATCTTCCTGTGTGTTCATTTTATCTATGAGCCATGATTTCAGTTTCCCGTAAAAATAACTGTATCCAGGAAGCGGTGCATCTACCCCATAAGGATGCAAAACGCCATCACGCTTTACAAAAGAACAAAGATGATAGTTATCCATCACCCCGCCCTCTTCAAATTTGTCTATAGGTATCCACTTATCACCTATTCCTTTGGAGTTGATCCCCCAGGACTTTTTCTCTGAGATCTTTTTAGCACCCTCTTTACGTATGGTACAGTCATTAAAAGCAGTGAACTGTTGGGCAAGCAGGTCAATAACATTTTTATCTTCATCATAAATAATGTCAAAAAGTACAGCTATTTCCGGTTCTACCTGAGCATTAGATTCATAATCAGGGAGCTCCAACTTATCTGTACCTATAGAATAAAGCCCTAAAAAAGTATCTGAGCCGGGTAGGTAAAAGGGAAATATACCTTTAGGGGCATCCGGCTCCTCTGTAACAACATTTTCAAAATCTTTAAGCTCACCTGCTTGTTCTAAATGATGCGCAAAATTGCCTGCAACACCAAGTCCTATAACATTTTTAAGTTCCATGGAATTCCTTATGAAATTAATATAATATTATAGTATATCTTAGGGCTAATTATAATGTGTTTGAAAATGTGATTAAAAATAAAAATTGAAAGATAATAAAAGGTTGGCTACCTAAAAAGTTGGTAGCCAAAAAAGATAAAACTTAGTTACCCGCTACTGCGTCTTTAAGTGTTTTACCAATTTTAAATTTAGGTGCAGTATGTGCTGCTTTTGTATAAGTTTTGTCAGTTCCTGGAACTTTACCGCTTTTTTCTGCTACTTCAACTGTAGAAAATGTTCCAAACCCTACTAGAGATACTGTTTGCTTATTTACAAGTGCTTCCGTTACTGAGTTAATGAAAGCTTTTACTGCTCTCTCTGCTGCTGCTTTACTTTCGAACTCACCATTTTTTTGTACTAGTTCTACAAACTCTGCTTTTGTCATTCTTCTTCCTTTTTTTTAAGATGCAATCATTATAACACAATAAACTCTTAAAAAAAGATAAAAAATAGCTAAAAAGCCCCTAATTTAGGCTATTTGACGAAGATTTGTACATTTTAAACTAAACTTATTTTAATTTATTTATATGAATTATGATTATTGAATATGTAAATATTGGTTAGAATTCTTTGAAGTATTATTTAAAATGGTGCGTCAGAGAGGATTTGAACCTCCACACCCGTAGGGCACTACCCCCTCAAGGTAGCGTGTCTACCGTTCCACCACTGACGCATTGGAAAGAGATACTTTTAAAGTGTATCGAAACTTGAACAGTAAATTGTGACGGAAGTATACCGCCACAAACTTAAGATCGCTTTAGCTTATCCGATGAATGGGTTAGCGTAAAGAGCGATAAGAGCAATAACAAGTGTATAGATAACCTGTGCTTCGATCATTGCCAATGCGATGAACATTGTAGTCATTAGTTTACCGCCAAGACCAGGGTTTCTAGCTGTACCAGCGATAGTTGCAGCAGCAGTATTACCCATACCTACAGCACCACCAAGAGCAGCAAGACCAAGACCAACACCGGCAGCAACTACTGAGTATGCTTTGATCATAGATTCACCATCTGCTTCACCAGCAAATGCAACAGCACCAAGTGCTAAGAAAAGTAAGAAAAACTTTTTCATTTTATATCCTTTAAATTATGGGTTTTAAGTCCCCGTTGACTGTTTTCCAAAGTCCGTTCGGATAGCGTAAACAATGTTTCCATTGCCAACATAGACATAAATGCCTACATTTCCCTACTTATCACTTCGTATAAACGGCGTAATTATAGCTAACATAGATTTAATTTATGCTAAAAATTCAGGAGTGGCCAACTCTACCTTTTTCCCTTTTTGTTCCAAAACGACCACCGTGATCTCATCACCTTCATGATAACGTTCATGCAGGTTATTGACTCTCTCTTTATCCACCTTGGAAATGTGCAGTAACGCATCAAATCCATCCGGCATCTCCACAAATATTCCAAAATCAACGATCTTTTTAACTTTACCTTTATAGCTTTTGCCTATTTCATAGGTCATCTGTTTCCTGACCGGTGCATCCGCGATCTTCTTGATATGTTCTTTCGCCGCAGCTACTTTTTCTTTATCTTCACCGGAAAGTTTAACCCCACCTGCATCACGATCAAGATCGATGCTTACCTCGAACTTTTCAATAATATCACGTATTGTTGCACCTGCTTTTCCAATGATATCACCTATTTTACTCGGATGTATGGTAAAGTGCTCGGTACTTGGAAGTGCACCGCTTTCAACTATATTCGCTTCTGCCTCTTCCATAAGTGCCAAAATATAATTCTTGCCTTTATTTGCCTGTGTAAGCGCATCTTTCAGAACTGCCAGATCAATACCTCCCAATTTGATATCCATCTGAAGTGCCGTGATCCCGTTTTTTGTTCCTGCTACTTTAAAGTCCATATCACCGTCATGATCCTCAAGCCCCATAATATCTGTAAGGATAGCATATTTATCTCCTTCACTTACCAGTCCCATAGCGATACCGGCAACAAGATCCACCATGTCCACCTTTGCAGAACGTAACGCCAGACATCCGCCACAGATAGTCGCCATAGAAGAAGAACCGTTACTCTCAAGGATCTCTGACACCAATCGGATCGTTCCATCGTAGTTCAGGGGAATAGCCGGTTCCAATGCTCTTTTGGCAAGGTTCCCATGTCCCAGTTCTCTACGCCCTGGTGCACCTATGAACTTTGCTTCACCTACAGAATAGCCGGGGAAGTTGTAATGTACCATAAAATTCTCTGCTCTACTCGTCTTATCAGTAATGAGTTCATACATCTGTGCATCTTTTTTATCACCCAGTGTCGCAGTTACAAGTGCCTGTGTCTGTCCACGTGTGAAAAGGCATGAGCCGTGTACAGACGGTAAAAGGTTCGTCTCTATACTGATAGGTCTTACCTCATCGAGAGCACGTCCGTCTGCTCTCACATTCTTCTCCAGGATCATCGTACGTACCACCGTTTTTTTATAACGTTCAAGTACCTTGGAAACCAATGCTTTATCTGCTTCTTTATCCTCAGATTCCAATGCTTCCATGATCTTCGAACGTACTTTCTTAAGCTCTGTTGCACGTTCGCTTTTTGCCATATGGGCAATGGCATTCTCTACATCCTCTGCATAATTATCCTCTATATAAGCATAAAGTGTTTCATCTACTTTCTCTTGGGTAAGTTCCAAAGAGAGAGATTCCCTGACAAGGGGGAGGAATTCCCTTCTATAGGTCTCGGTCGCTTTATGAATGGCTTCAGCTGCCAAAGCGATCGCAGAGACCAGGGCTTCTTCATCCACTTCATTACACTCCTGATGCTCCAGTATCAAAGGAGCAGCGCCCATCATTGGATCTATAAGATCTACTTCCACATCATCTATGATCTCTGATGCCATCACACGCATCTCTATCATAAGGATATCTTTCCCCGAACCGACAACAAGAAGATCCAACACGCTTTCATCCTGCTGACTCAAGCTAGGGTTGATAAGCATTTCATCTCCTATTTTCCCTACTCTAACAGCTCCAATACTTTGTGTTACAGGAATATCTGAAACAAAAAGTGCTGCCGAAGCAGCATGAAGTGCAGCAACCTGCATATCAACTTCGCTGTCGCTGCTGACCACCATTACGGTAATCGTCACAGGATAATGAAATCCGTTAGGGAACAATGGACGTAGTGACCTGTCCACTATACGAGAGGTAAGTGTCTCAAAGTCACCCGGCTTTGTCTCTCTTTTAATGAAGCCTCCCGGTATCCTGGCTGCAGCGTAAGCCTTTTCGATATATTGAACGGTCAAAGGGAGGAAGTCTTCCTCTACCGGCTTTTCATCTATAGCAACTGCTGCTATAAGCACTGCTTTCCCCTGTCTGTACATTACTGCACCACTGGCTTGTTTGGCTATTTTATTAAACTCATATTTTTCATCAAGGTTATTGACATTTACTTCTACAATTTGTTCTTTCATGCTTTTTCTTTTCCTTTTAGCATAGTTCTTAATGGGTTATTCTGGCCATATATCTTCAGAATAATGGGAATAGTTATTCAGCTATTTCAGTTTCAGTTATTGTACTTCTCATTTCCTGCTGTTCAACTATTCCGGATATCTCTTCAAAAGCCAATGGTACAAACTCTTTATAATAGTATTCTATCGAAATATAATCTTGTATCTTATGAGAGCAAAAAACTCCATCACATACAGAAAGTAGATTTCGATACACTGCCCTATCTAAAATGGGTGTAGCGATATAAATATTTTTTGCTTCCCTTGCAATGACAGATTTGAGTGCGACCATCATCGTAAGCCCTGTTTCTATACATTCATCTACCAGTACAACATATTTTCCTTTAAGAGAGATCAGGTCTTTCCCTTTACGATATTTATAAATGTATGTTAAAACTTCTTCTTCATACTTACGCTGCGCTTCATTGTACACATAATCTTCATTAATCCCAAATGAATCTATCAGTGCCTTATGCATAACGACTTCTTCTGTTTCAGAAACCATTGCTATAGCCAACTCAGAATTATTGGGTGCCAAGATAGGTTCAGTAAGAAGAATATCCATTTGCGCATCTGCTGCTCTTGAGATCCGATCCGCAAAATATACACCACCTTCACTTACTCCTATAACAACCGTTTCATTATTTTTCAGCAATTCAAGAGGCAGGGCATCTATAAGCTTCACTGCTGCATCCTCTCTATTCTCAAAATATGTATTAGAGTTTGAATCGATCGGCATGCTCTGCTCCCGGAAATTGTTTATTGACTTCATCTTCATCAAAAGTATAACGAAACTCTTCTATATACTTCATCAAAAGTTTGTAAGCACGATTGATCTGTTCCATTTTCACTGCATCTCCTCCCTGGTCAGGATGATTTTTTTTTGCAAGAAAGCGGTATTGTTTTTTGATATCTGATCTTGTGATCAATTTTGGCAAAGACAGAACCTCCAAAGCATTGTTGATCTCTTCCATAGGAGTAGGCATTATTGTTTCCCGCCTGTACTAAGTCCACCAAAAGGAATAAAGTTGAATTGAACATAAAAGCCGTTATCCTTGGTAAAACCTGTAGGCCTCGGTATAATATCTTCTCTCAAGGAAACAGCCATACTCCAACAGTCACGGTTATAACTTCCTCCGATCCTCCATTGTTTACTCGAAGCATCATCTATATTATAAGTGAAGCTGCCGTCAAACTTAACTCTATCATTCAACATATATCCAAAATCAAAACTTATGTCATTCGCAGGTATGATGTCAGGCTGATCGGACAATACCTGTTTATAAGAATGGCCTACAGTGAAATCATACATTTTCTCATGCAGTGAAATATGGACGGATGATTCACGTATTTTTCCAAACTTAGGTGCATATACCAGGTTATTATAAAATTGCCACTGCTTCCAGTTATACTGCATTTCATTACTGATATCTGCAAATTTATATGTTCTATTCATATAATATTTTTGGGAAAGCCGTTGATAGAATACAAGTTTCATTTTTGTATCATAAAAGTACTGGCTTAATGAGAAAGCATAATTCTCTTCAGGCAAACCCACAGTAAAAAGTTCTTTTTGCTTATCCTCCAATTGATCAAACTGAACCGGTTTCTCACTTTCATTACCCGGCTTTACATATTCCAATGAAGGTTGCAAAACATGCACAAAACTATCATAATTTTTTGTCAGATCTGTGAACAATTTTACTTTATAAATATTGCTGTAATATTGAAAATCATCATATACATAACTTCCATTCCCAAAAAAGAACTTGCTATAGTAGAGTTCTTCGCCCAATGAGACATTGAGGAAATCATCAAAAAAGGAAGCAGTGAATTCTAAAGGTACTTTCATTTCTACCTGTTTAAGTGTAACCCCTTTTTTCCTGTCAAAATTTTCAAGTTGAAGATCAACACTATAGGTAAGGTTATTCCATAAAAAATGATCTAAGTATTTATGGAGCTGTACAGAGGGAAGTATCTGAAGCGTATCATCATTATGCTCTTTACGTGTATCTATAAAATATTTTGCATTGATACCTGCATAATAATCTTCATTATATAAAAAATAATTTAATCGTGATTCCTGTAGCGAATTCAAACCAAAATGTTGAAGTTGTGTTTTTTGCAAGTTGAGATAATCTATATCATTTAAAAATGTAGTATTAATATATAAACCATCTGTAAAATTCTGGGACAATTTTCCGCTCAACACTTCAGATGATTCATAGTTGAATTCCAATCCATAGTGACTGCTTTCAGGCAAGCTGTTTAATTCCGCATAACTTGCTTTATCTTTAAAATACCCTATCCTTAACTTTCCGGAAGAGTGGTTACTGTCTACAAAACGAAAAGTACTATAAAGTCCTATACTGCGATCTGTACGTATCTGTGGGTTGAATTCGATATCCATACTCGGTGAAACAGCCCAATAAATGGGCTGCTCATAAACAAACCCTTCCTCTTGGGTATAACCAAACAGGGGAAACAGCAAACCGGAACTTCTTTCGTTATTGGTAGAAAAAGCTAAATAAGGAGAATAAAAAATAGGTATATCTTTAAAATATACTTTTGCGTTATATACCTTCATATATTTGGCATCACTGTCATAGTTTGAACGTGAAAAAACCATTTTCCATAAAGGATCATTGATATCACAACTCGACAATACCGTTCGTCCTAAAGTATAATTGCCTTCATTGCGATGTGCGTTGTCAGAAAAAAGCCAGATATCATTTTGACTGACCAAAAAGAGTTTTTTAAAGTTCACTTCTTTATTATCTGTATGTATCTCCATATGATCTGTCTGCTCTTTGGTACCCTTATACCCTATCATCTCTACTTTGCCATCCAATACAAGGACCTTCGTTTCTTTATCATAAGAGGCAGACTCTGCTTTGATCACAGAGTCCTGATAATATACAACAATGCCGTCTGTAGCATGTACTGTTATTTTTGTACTATAAAGGTGCTTTGCCATTACCTCTATTTTACTATTTTCTTGAGCTGCAAAAAGTGTTTTCTGCCAGATAAAGATACAGCAAAAGAGAAATATAATTCTAAGCATCTGTCACTACACAATTGGAAAATTTATCATGTAAAGTCTGATTCATGCCTGAATTTGAGAAAAGCAGAGAAATTTGATCATAAAAAATGATTATAAAAAAAACAGATATAACGATATCATCTATCACAAATGACATTATACGCTTTTGTATATCTGCGATAGGTAGAGAGATAGACTCTGCCATAAAAAAGCCTAGAGTGCCTGATAAGCAATATCAGTACGGCACTGTTTTCCTGCAAAATGCACTTGCCCTACAAGCATATATGCCCTTTTCTGCGCTTCTTTGATGCTGTTGCCGATCCCTACGCACACCAAAACCCTTCCGCCTGTTGCATAAAGTTTTCCGTCATCACCACGGCTTACGCCTGCATAAGAAATATGTGCATTTCCATCAAGCTCTTCATGGTAGATATCATCTACAATGATCTCTGCAGGAGGAGTATTTTTATAAGGGTAATTTTTACTTGCCATCACCACACCTACCGCATATTTGTCATAAAACTCTATTTTGGCATTCTTCAAATCTCCTGTTGCTGCCTTATAGAAAAGTTCACTTGCCGGTGATTTCAGCAATGGCATCAATTCTTCACATTCAGGATCGCCAAAACGTACATTGTACTCAAGTATAATAGGTTCGCCTTTGACCACCATCACTCCAATGAAAAGCACACCGGTGAATGGCATACCCTCTTCTTCCATGCCTTTCAGTGTCGGCTTAATGACTCTTTCATCCAGTTTTGAATAGATATCATCATTCACGAGCGGAGTCGGTGCATAGGCTCCCATCCCACCCGTATTCGGGCCTTCATCATTATTCAACAGTCTTTTATGATCCTGCGCTGCAGGTAAGACTACATAATCTTTCCCATCACAAATAGCAAAAACGGAGAGTTCATACCCATCCAGGAACTCTTCGACTACAATGGATGTTCCGGCATCGCCAAAAGAGTTGCCTGAAAGCATTTCTCCTGCAGCTTTTTTTGCTTCATCATGGCATTGTGCGATAATGACACCTTTACCGCCGCACAGTCCGTCTGCTTTTACAACGATAGGTGCTTCAAGGGTATTAATGAATTTATAAGCATTTTCCAGGGAATCTGTTTCGATATATCGTGCGGTAGGAACATTATGTCGTGCAAGAAAATTCTTCATAAATATTTTTGAACCCTCAAGCTGTGCTGCCTTCGCAGTAGGTCCAAAAATGATTAATCCTCTTTTTTCAAATACATCAACGATGCCATCGACCAATGGTGCTTCCGGACCCACGATCGTCAAGTCAACTCCTTTGGCTTCTACAAAATCAGCCAATGCATTAAAATCACTGATATCTATATTTTCACCCAACTCATCGGTTGCGCCGTTACCCGGTGCAAAATATATCTTCTCGACATTCTCATCTTTTTTTAATGCCAATCCAATAGAGTACTCTCTACCGCCTGAACCTATGATCAATATATCCATCTGTTTTCTCCGAAAAAATTAGAAATTAGAAATTAAAAGAATAGTACAAAATATTTTATACTTTTTAATTTACAGTGTGATCAGTAGTTATGATAATTGTGCGTAGAGGACTTTCAAAAGGTTTGAAGGCGAACTCCTGTTCGTCGATGACCTTTTGAAAGTCCTATGCGTGCAAGAATCGTCGCTAATGATACCCCGAGTGGCCGTTCTGTTGTTAGTCGGCCCTAATAAGCCAACAGTGCAGGAGAGAGCATCT
Source organism: Epsilonproteobacteria bacterium (ex Lamellibrachia satsuma) (assembly GCA_003934925.1). Classification (GTDB taxonomy): domain Bacteria; phylum Campylobacterota; class Campylobacteria; order Campylobacterales; family Sulfurovaceae; genus Sulfurovum. The sequence continues at coordinate 11,368 of JQIX01000036.1, read as the reverse complement.
CTTTAGGAGGCAATTTCTCGCAGGTTCCCCTACTCAAATGAAAATGTCTACACACCGATCTGCTACATGTCCCACTAAAATCTAATGTTGGACCCCATATACAGTGATCGAACCACTTAGGTTAAAGTTATTATAACCTATTTGGAGTTAGAAGTCAGTAAAATTTCTTTTGCTTTTTCAATACATGAAGATATTAGCGGTGTATCAGCTATTGTATACACAGCATTTTTAGGCAAATGTACTTTGGTTGACCTGCCTATGACCACGGCCATATAGCTTTCATCCCACTCAAAGCTCTTTAAAAAACAATGAATGGTAGAAGGAGAAGTGAAAATAATAACAGCATCTTTTGAAGGCTTCCTATCGGGGGAGTATTTGATGCAGAATGTTTCATAAATGGTCTGCTCCTGAAGTGTTATACCCTCTTTTTCCAAAAAACCTTTGGAGTCAAAGGAGATTTCTTTAGGACGAAGGTAAAGTAATTTTCTGTCTCTGAAAAATTCTGCTATATCCTGACTTAATACTTCACCATAAAAAGATCCTGGATGATAAATGACCTTACCTCCCAACTCCTCTATCTGTTTTTTAGTCGCTGAACCGATAGCTATACAAGGGTAGTTTTTCCAGGAAGGATCGATCTTGTCAGCTGTTACAACAGCCTGCTTGGAGGTAAACATCAAAGTGTCAATATGAGAAAAATCTATTGATTTTGCAGTAATACGAAAATCGATCATTGGCAAAGCTATTGTTCCTTCTTTGGGGACAGGGGACAAAAGATAGATCGCTCTGGACATCAATTCTCTTTATCCGATTCAACCAAAGGCTTTCCATAAAGCATTGCTACATTGATATCTTCATCATCATACGGATCAAAATGCGGTGTGATAACCCATCTCTTTTTTTTATCCAGTGACATCATTTTATCTTCCACTTCATCTGCTATACGATGTGCTTCAAGTAAAAGCATATTGGGACGCAGTACCATATGGAACTCGACAAAATTCGTTGTACCGTCAGTACGCGTTTTAAGCCAATGATAGCTCGTGACTTCAGGATGGGAAGAGAGGATCTCTCCTATCTTCGCCACGATCTCGCCATCCAGGGATTTGTCAAGAAGTATCTCTATCCCTTCTACTATAATTTCATAGGCAGAGTAAATAATGTATATCCCGATACCAAGACCAAAGATCGCATCTATACTGTCAAGGCCTGTCAACGTAACCAGCCCCAAAGCAACCAATACAGCGGCATTGCTCCAAAGATCTGTTTTATAATGCAGCGCATCGGCTCTGATCACAAGACTATTTGTCTCTTTTGCAATTTTAAGCAGATACCGCACAAGCAAATAGGTAATGACGATAGAGAACAGCATGGCAAAAATAGAGGGGGTAAGCAAGGTAGTTACCGTACCTTCATTTAATTTTTTAAGTGCCACATAAATAATATAGATACCGGAAACTGTAATGACCGTGCCTTCTATGACAGAAGCTATCGCCTGGATCTTGCCTTTACCATACTGATACTCCATATCAGGATCTTCTTCTGATTTTTTAATGGCAAAAAAGTTAAAAAGAGAAACCGCCGTATCAAGCAGAGAGTCTATAGCCGAAGCAAGTACGGCAACAGAACCGCTGGCTATACCTATGACCAGTTTTATGACTACAAGCAATGTAGCAGCCGAACTGGAAACAACCGTTGCTTTTTTTTGTGGAGACATATGTGTTTTCAAGCAAAATCCTGTGAGTTCAATATATCGATTATATCTTTTTCTATATTAAAAATCCCCCGCAGGTCGTAGTCTCCCGACCTACAAGAGAGATTATATCGCTTTTGTAGCTAAGCTTGCTACTCTCTGTGCAAATACACCTTTGTCTTTAGGCTCCAATCCTTCAGAAAGTTTTGCAGAATCTAAAAGTATCCAGGAAAGGTCTTCAAATAAAGATTTATCTTCCAGTCCATCTAATTTCTTGATCATTTCATGATCTGGATTGATCTCTAAAATAAGCGGAATTTCAGGCATCTCTTGACCCATCTGGGCGAACATTGCAGCCATCCCTGCCATAGGATCTGAACTGTCTTTCAGTACACATGACGGACTGGAAGTGAGTCTTGTAGAGATCTTAACCTCTTTGACTTCGTCACCCAAGACATCTTTGATCTTATCTGTTAATGGCTTGAATTCTTTGCTGATCTCCTCTTTTTCCTCTTCTGTCTTGGAATCCGGTGCGTCTATAGTCGTAATGTCTTTGAGTGTCCACTCTTTATAACTCCCTATCATTGGTGAAACTATGCTATCCACCTCTTTATCATCCATGATGAGCACTTCTATATTTGCTTTTTTATAGGCTTCAAGCAGTGGTGAATTCCTTAAGACTTTTTCATCTTCCCCCGTAATATAATAGATCTCTTTTTTCTCAGAATCAGCACGGGAAATATAATCATCCAAAGAGACAAGCCCTTCTTCACTTGAGCTCTTATAGCGTACGATCTCAAGCAATAATTCTTTATTGGTATGGTCCGTATAGATACCCTCTTTGATCACTCTATTGTACTGCTCTGTAAACACTTCAGCATCTTCACCGTCAAGTTTTTTAATAGCCTGTAATATCTTCTTCACTGAATTCTGTTTGATATTTGCTAAAATTCTGTTTTCCTGAAGGATTTCACGGCTTACATTCAAAGGCAGGTCTTCACTATCAATGATCCCTTTGACAAATCTAAGGTATGGCGGCAATAATTCCTTTTCATCATCGGTGATAAATACCCGTTTTACATACAGTTTTACACCAGGATGATAATCGGCCCTGTACATATCCATAGGGGCCTTTTTAGGGATATAAAAGAGTGTTGTGAACTCATTCGCTCCTTCTACCTTGTTATGCAAATAGGTTAACGGCTCATCATCACCATGTGCAATCGTTTTATAGAATTCTATATAATCCTCTTTTTTCAGTTCAGATTTCGGCAATGTCCAGAGAGCAGTAGCAGCATTGATCTGCTCAGATCTTTGAACCGTTTTCGTTTCTTTGTCATCACCTTCACCTGTTGTTTCTTCTTCGGAGTAATTCAACACAATAGGATAAGCAATGTGATTGGAATATTTCTTAACTACCTCTTGTACTCTCCACTTATCCAAAAACTCTTTTTCATCTTCTTTTAATTTAATGTAAATGACCGTTCCGTGTTCTTCCTTGGTCACAGGTTTGAGTTCATACTCACCAGTACCGTCCGTACTGAACATATATGCCTGTTCTTCACCGGCTTTCTTGGAGACAACATCTACTTTGTCTGCTACCATGAATACTGAGTAAAAACCTACACCGAACTGGCCGATAAGATTTGAATCTTTCTTTGCATCACCTGTCAGGTTTTCCATAAATGCTTTTGTTCCGGACTTTGCGATCGTTCCGAGATTATCCATAAGGTCTGCTTCATTCATACCTATACCATTATCGCCGATAGTCAATGAACCGTCTTCTTTATCCAGTTTGATACTTATCTTGCCGGACCAGTTATCTTCTTTAAATTTTTCATCTGTCAAAGAAAGATAGTTGAATTTATCCAGTGCATCACTTGAGTTCGATACCAATTCACGTATAAAGATCTCTTTATTTGAGTAAAGAGAATGTGTCATGAGTTTTAATAGTTGTCCTATTTCTGTTTGAAACTGATGTTTTGCCATCTTATTTCTCCTATATTATTAATATTTTTGTGGGATTATAATATATTTTGGCAAATATTTCAAGTTTTTTTGAAAGATAGTTTAGTCAATTCCACTAAACTATATAAGTACTTATATTCTTGCTATAATTTACTTATGAAAACTTTATATCTAATAAGACATTCAAAATCAGACTGGAGTGACGGGAGCCTGAACGATTTTGACCGTGGACTCAACAAAAGAGGCAAAAAAGCGATCCATACCATGGCAAAAGTACTTAAAGCAAAAAAAATAATGCCGGGCCTTATACTCTCAAGTTCAGCCAAAAGAGCCAGACTTACAGCAAAAGGATTAGCCAAAGAGATCGGATACACTGGAGAAATAACATTTACGGATACACTCTATATGGCAGAACCCGAGACCATACTTAAGTATATCAATGATATCAATGATAAGTATGATACTCTTTTTGTGGTAGGCCATAACCCGGAAATAACAGAACTTAGCAATATGCTGATCAATGAATATATTGATAATGTCCCAACTTTGGGTATCGTAGCGGTCAAACTGCCTATTGATCATTGGAGAAAATTCAGCATGGGGGAAGGAAAATTAAAGTTTTTCATCTATCCCAAAATGTTTAAAGAATAACTCTATAGATGAGGGAGCATACGGTCAAGTATGTGACCGAACCAATTCATCCAAAGATGATGTGAAATAAGAGATAAGATTATTCCCACTCGATTGTTGCTGGCGGCTTTGAGCTTATATCATAAACCACTCTGTTAATACCATCTATCTCATTAATGATCCTTCTACTCATACCTTCAAGTACATCATGCGGTATATGGGCAAATGTTGCGGTCATGCCGTCAACGGATTCAACCATACGGATACATACTGTGTTGTCGTATGTACGGTTATCACCCATCACGCCTACAGACTGTACATTTAAAAGTACAGTAAATGCCTGCCATACTTTATCATAGTAACCTGTAGCCCTGAGTTCTTCCTGCATAATGGCATCTGACTCTCTAAGCAGCCTAAGCGCTTCTTCATTGACATCTCCCATCACTCTTATGGCAAGTCCGGGTCCGGGGAAGGGGTGTCTGCCTATCATGTGTTTTGGCAGTCCCAGTTCAAGTCCGAGTTTACGCACCTCATCTTTAAATATCTCACGAAGCGGTTCAACCAGTTCGAAGGTCATCCAGTCAGGCAATCCTCCTACATTATGGTGCGACTTGATCGTTTTTGAAGGACCTTTTACAGATACAGATTCGATCACATCGGTATAGAGTGTTCCCTGGGCAAGGAAACTGACATTCGTATGTTTACTCGCTTCTTTATCAAAGACTTCAATGAACTTCTCACCGATGGCTTTACGTTTCGTCTCGGGATCTGTTACTCCCGCAAGCACTTCCATAAACTCTTTTTTCGCATCAATGGTAATGAGCGGAATATCAAGCATTTTGAACATATCCTGTACTTGTTCCGCTTCATCTTTACGCAAAAGGCCCTGATCAACAAATACGCAGATAAGCTGCTCTTTAGGCAGTGCTTCATGCAGCATAGCAGCGACCACAGAACTGTCAACCCCTCCACTTACACCGCAAAGTACTTTTTTGTCACCAACCTGCTTACGGATCTGTGCGATCTTCTCTTTCGCAAAACTTCCCATGTTCCATGTACTTTCGCATCCGCAGATATATTTGGCAAAGTTCTTCAGCATGGCCGTACCCTCTACTGAGTGGTGTACTTCCGGGTGAAACTGAAATGCATAGATCTTTCGTGCATCATCTGCGATCGCGGCATACGGAGAGTTCTCACTTGTACCTACAACCTCAAAGCCTTCTGGCAGTCTCTCTGCCCTGTCGCCATGGCTCATCCATACAATAGAGTCCTGTGCAACATTTTTAAAAATAGGGGATTTTTCATTTTCTATGTGAAGTTTAGCCTTGCCGTACTCATGATGATCTGCAGGAATGACCGAACCGCCAAAATGCTGTGTGATCAATTGCATGCCGTAGCAAATGCCTAAAATAGGCAGGCCAAGATCCCACACACCCTCATTTGGATGATAGGCACCTTCGGCATATACAGAAGCCGGTCCTCCGGAAAGAATGATCCCCTGCGGTTTTCTTGCTTTGATGTCTTCAATACTTTCACGGTAAGGTACGACCTCTGTATATACACCGCTTTCTCTAAGTTTCCTGGCAATAAGCTGTGTATATTGTGAACCGAAATCCAAAACGAGGATAGGTACTTGTTTCATGATATTTCCTTATATTTATATGAGTAAATCCTTCATTAAAGATTTACTTATATAAATAGGGTTCTCGTTCCCATGATATTTACGGGAACAAGCTCAAGAAATAAAAAAATTACCCTATATGCAAAATACCGAACTGCACATACCAGATAGCCACCGAAACGATATAGCCTGCCAGTACGGTCCATGCATATTTCATATGGGCCGCAAACGTATAGATACCGTGTAGTTTACCCATGACACCGACACCTGCAGCGGAACCAAAAGAAATAAGTGATCCGCCGACACCTGCTGTCAATGTAACAAGCATCCATTGCTCTTGTATCTCTATGCCTGTACCCATGTTCGGATCGGCTTTCAATACGGCTGACATTACAGGAACATTATCGATCACCGCTGAAATGAACCCGACTCCGATATTGACTGCTGTTGCACCGAACTGTTCATACAGTGCTGTAAAATATTCTAAATACCCAAGGAAATGAAGCCCGCCGACCGCAGCAAGAATACCGAAAAAGAAGAGTAGCGTATCATTTTCTATCTTGGAGATCCAGGAGAAGACATTCACTGAATTTTTACTTCCTCTCTGATTTAACTGATAGGTATAGAGTTTCAATATCGCCAGACCGAACATCATTCCCCACATTGCCGGAAGATGCAATATCTGGTGAGAAATAACTGCCATGACAATGGTCAATGCGAAAAGTCCTATAATGATCTTACCGCCCTCGAGCATGTCTATTTTCTTCTCTTCACTGCTAAATGGCGGTGTACCTTCCGGCACAACTCTGCTCAGTAAAAATGCCGTGACAAACCATCCCAGGAAAGAAGCAGGGAAAAGGTAGAGAAATTCTGAGAAAGTTGCTTTTCCATCTACCCAGACCATCAAAGTCGTGATATCCCCAAATGGAGACCATGCACCGCCGGCATTGGCTGCTACGACGATATTGATCGCCCCTGGAACCAAAAAGTTTCTATTTTCCTTATCGATAGTGATCAGTACTGTTGAAAGGATCAATGCTGTAGTAAGGTTGTCTGCTACCGGAGAGATGAAAAAGGCCAAAAGCCCCGTGACCCAAAAAAGTCTTTTATAGGTATAACCCTTGGAAACAAGATTATAACGGAGTACCGAGAACACCCCTCTATCGATCATTGCTTCAATGTAGGTCATGGCAACAAAGAGGAAGAAGAATATCCCTGCTATCTCTACAATAAGATCATTAACTTCTTCTTCAAGGCTGTGCCCATCCAAACCGTTCATTGCAAAGTAAAGGCCGATCAGCATAAAGATACCGGTTCCAGCAAAAAGTGCCGGCTTTGCCTTGTTGATACGGTATTTATCTTCTGTTGCGATAAAGTAGTACCCTATGACAAAGACAGCAAGTGAGAGTATTCCTACCCAAGTGGCGGTTAAGTGCAGATCATGCATTTAAATCCTTCATATTATTAGTATTTATTCTTTTATTAAAAGTGACCTTATGACTCTATGTAATGTGAGCCCAAAGACTCTTTTCTTGCAAGTGCTGCTTCAACAATGGCAGATGCCGTATTGAGCCGTAATTGAAGCAAACGCCCTATTTCATGATTTTTCATATCATAAATGAGATTTTTTGCCTCATGCAGTCCTTTGGTCGTCCTGATTATACCTATATCCTCCCACATCACCTGACGCAGTTTTTGTTTATAGATTTTATCATTTTCTTTGTGCAGAATATTACCATAATCCTTCTCAAAAGTAGGTGTTTTAACCACCTGATGTCCTTTGCCTAACAGATGATCTACTGCCCTTTTTGCGAAAACCACTCCTTCAAGCAGTGAATTGGAAGCCAATCGATTGGCTCCATGTACTCCTGTTCTGGCTGCTTCACCGATGACATAAAGTCCTTCCATACCTTCAATACAGCCATGTGTATCACATTTTATGCCCCCATTGGCATAGTGAAATGCCGGAGAGATAGGTACTCTGTCTTTTGGAAAATGATAGCCCAATGCAGCAAACGTACGTGTAATATTTGGGAAACGATGCTCAAACCATTTTTCTTCGAACATAGAAAAATCCAAATAAGTCTGTTTACCTGTTTCACGCTTATGTTTAAAGATACCGCGTGCCACGATATCCCTACTCGCAAGTTCTCCGCGTTCATCATACTCAAACAAGAAACGTTTACCATCTTCATCTACTATATGTGCACCTTCTCCGCGCAAGGCTTCGGTTAAAAGTAGCTTTCTGGCATAGGGGGTATCGACAAATACTGTCGGGTGGAATTGCATGAACTCCATATCGGAAAGCTCTATCCCTTTTTCAACACAGATACCATGTATGTCTGCAGAAACCGTACGGGAGTTGGTATTGTATGCGTAAAGCGAACCTACTCCTCCTGATGCGATGATCACATCATCGGCATAGATAGTCGTAGGTTCATAATTGACTGTAGCTTTTACTCCGTAACATCTCCCATTTTCAATAAGAAGGTCATATACCAGGGTATTTTTTTGAAGTTGGTGTTTATTCTGCACCATCATGAAGTAGTGCATATAACGGCCGGTAGCATCTCCCCCCGCATGAACAATACGTGCTACAGAGTGGGCTGCTTCTTTCGTATAAAGAATATTGCCCTTTTCATCTTTATCAAACTCCATCCCCTTGGCAATGATATCGGCTGTCGTTTCAAGTGAAGTACGGGAAAGTATCTCTACGGCTTCTTCATTGTTGTGGTATGCTCCTGCTGCCATCGTATCTGCAACATGAACCGGTATATCCGCTTCATTCAAAGCCGTGACCATTCCTCCTTGGGCATAAAAGGTATTACATTCCCAGGGAATGTCTTTACAGACAACCAATACTTTTTTACTCTCAGGCAGTTGCATGGCAGCATACAATCCGGAAATACCTGCCCCTACGATAAGAACGTCGTATTTCTGCACTTATCATCCTTTTAGTGTTATATTATTATCCGGTACATAGACCGGATTTGTCTTATGCCCACATCCTGCCATGACCATACAGCAAACAGATGCTATAATAAATATATGAAAAAAGCGTCTATGATTTTGTCTCATCTCAGTAATCAACCTCAATTTAAATATTTAAAGCAGCAGGACTGTTATAAAAAATATATCTCACTGCTTGGGTCCAAATGGCAAAAGGCTATCGCATTCGTTTATATCAAGAACGATACACTTTTTATTGCCGTTACTCATCCCGGCTTTAAAATGGAACTTAATTATAATAGAGATTTATTAAAAAGCGTATTAACACAGCTTGCAACCCATCATAATGAATGCGAGATGATGAAAGCCGATAAGGTCGTAGTATTTCACAGCAAGTATCATCCTATAGCTGAAAATGAAGAAGACAGCACAACCATTCCCTACTACAATGAACTGGCTTCCTGTGAATTTAAAATAGAGAGTGAAGATGAGGAACTTGTCGAAAAATTTGAAAAGACCAAGACACATATCAAAGATCACAGCCAATGAAATCAACCATTCAAAACCTTCCATCCGATCCGGGAGTCTATCAGTATTTTGACGAAAAGGGAAAACTGCTTTACGTAGGAAAAGCCAAAAGCTTAAAGAACAGGGTAAAAAGCTACTGGCGCTTTACGCCAGAGTTCAAACCAAACCCAACACTCTCCACACGTATTTTAAAGATGCTGCAGGAAGCAGACAAACTTGAATATATCATTGTAGAAACCGAAGAAGATGCACTTATCCTTGAGAACTCTCTTATCAAACAGTTAAAACCCAAATACAATATCCTTTTACGCGATGACAAGACCTACCCTTATATTTACATCAATGAATCCACCCCTTATCCACGCTTTGAAATGACACGCAAAGTAGTAAAAGGAAAGGATATTACCTATTACGGCCCTTTTCCGACAGGAGGGAAAGCACTCTTTGATGCCCTGTATGAAATCTATCCTTTGGTCCAGAAAAAATCTTGTCTCAGAGAAGGAAAAGCCTGTCTTTTCTACCAGATAAAAAAATGTCTAGCCCCCTGTGAACAAAAAGTAACACCTCAGGAATATAGGAAGATCGTCACTCAGGCAAAAGAATCCATTAGCAAACGCAAAAAACTGATCTCTGCACTGGAAGAAAAGATGCTGAAACTTTCCATGCAGGAACGCTACGAGGAGGCCGGAGCCATGCGGGACAGCATTCAAGCCATCACCTCTCTCAGTATTTCATCCAATATTGACCTGACAAACAAACTTGACCTGGATATCTTTGCCATACACAATGGTGATGAAAGAGGGGTCATAGTCAAACTTTTCATGCGTGACGGAAAGATCATTTCAGGTTCCCATTCCTATTTCAGGCATACGCATATTTTTGATGAAAATGAAGCTTACAAACAGGCTTTACTGGAATTTTACACCATTGATACACCTAATATCGCAAAACAGATCCTCACGGCACATACTTTTGAAGACAGCCAACAGGTAGCACTTACACTTGGTAGCCGTTTTAACAAAAAAATAGAAATACTTACCCCTCAACGAGGAGCCAAAGCCAAACTCATCTCGCTTGCCCTGCAGAACTGTAAAGAACTGCTGCGTACAAAACAGAGTGATACGATCATAGAACAAAGCATAGCTGACCTTTTTGATCTCTCTGTTATACCCTACCGTATAGAGACCTTTGACAATTCACATATGATGGGAGTAGCCACTGTTGGCGGGATGGTGGTCTGGAATGAAGGGAAATGGGATAAAAGTTCCTATAGACGCTACGCATTGCATGCGCGTGATGAGTATGGACAGATGAAAGAAATGCTGTCCAGACGCATAGCAGACTTCAAGGAACATCCTGCACCGGATCTCTGGATACTTGACGGCGGCCAGGCAAACATGAACCTTGCACGGAAACTTCTGAAAGAAGCAAATGTAAATCTTGATGTCATCGCCATTGCCAAAGAAAAACTTGATGCCAAAGCACATCGTGCCAAAGGTGCCGCAAAAGACCTCATTTACACTCTCAACGGGCTCATGGAACTCAAACCGAACGACAAACGTTTACACTGGATCCAGCGTCAAAGAGATGAGGCACACCGCTATGCTATTACGTACCACCAAAATAAAAAACGAAAAGAAGATACCAAGGTCTCCCTACTGAACAAAAAAGGCATAGGCAAAGCCACCATCAAGAAATTAATCGATTATTTTGGAACTTTTGAAGCTATAGAGAATGCTCCAAAAGAAGATATCCAAAGAGTTACAAATAAAAAAATTTCAAATATTATTAAAAATAATACTTAACTTTCGCACCTAAACCCAAGCATTTTCTGAGTGACATCCTGCAACACAGTGATAATACTCACTAAATCCTCATTCCTATTGACTACTTCTTCAATTTTAGCTATTTCATCAAGTATAGAGATAAAGACCTGCATGGCTATTGCCAGTGTATGAAGTTCACATTCCAAATCTTTA
>JQIX01000022.1 GCA_003934925.1 Epsilonproteobacteria bacterium (ex Lamellibrachia satsuma) | reverse complement strand
AGATTGCGGTAATGAGAAAACTCATTATCACTGCGCATTCACTTTATAAGAATGATAGAAAATATGATGTGAACTATAACTTTCAGAGAGGTATTGTGGAAAAGGAGTCTGAGTGAAATAAGTTACTTTTGGTATCATATTAGGTGAGTTTTATAGGTGGCGACTGTCCCGACAGGAAACCAGTTTAGTGTCAGATTTTTTGCTATCAAGCCCTTCTGCTGATAAAATAGATCCGCCTCCCAGGGGATCGGGGCAAAGAAATTCATACTCAACCAATAGAGAAACTGTGGATAACGCCCCTTAATCCTGATAGTGAGCGTATCATCATCTACTACTTTCACTCCTGCTATAGAGTAAGGACGCAAGTCTAGCACCTGATGCCCCCTTTTTTTCTCTTTGGCGATCTTGCTGATCTTTTTGGAAAATGCCTTTAGGCCCACTATATACTCTTGCATACTGTCTAAAATAGGTGAGTGGTTCTGTCTTACTGCCATCCGCTTGATCGCATAAGCATAATCAGAGGCTTTCAGTCTTCGGGTTGCTGTTCTTTTAAAATCTTCAAGCGAGTCGATATGCTTCAGTTCCTTTTCGCTTAATACGGCATAAAGCAGGCTTCCATTGGCATCTTTAACAAAAGAAGGATGATCCTGGTACATAATGTCTTTTCGCAAATCTAAACGATATTCAGTAAACAAAACTTCATCTGAACGCCCATCCACCTCTTTCCCATCTTTATTCAGGTAACGGATGGTTGGCATTTTTCTCAAGGTAAGAGGCTCCAGTTCATAAGGTCTTTTAAGGTAATTATATTGCAGAGGAGGCTCATATATCTGACCTATGATCGCCCATTCATTGGCACTGTATGAGATCACCGGATCAAGTCTTTTAGGCGGCAATGAAAAAGAGGAAAAGAGTGTATCTGTTTTTACTTTTTTGCTGTTGTGCGGGCTATTCCAAACTGCAGCATGGCTGTAGATAACAGCGATACATATAATAAAGTATATTTTAATGTATTGTATACCCATTTGATTTGAAACAATCCCTTTTTAGAATAGATTTTATCATACTTTAACTATTGGATACCTCAGCCTATTAATTCAGATATAATTACTCTTATATTCATCAATTTAATTTATTTTATTTTGATCAATATCCCCATATAAAATAATTATTATAGTTTTGAATAATTTATTAGATAAGTATTGATAATGAAAAAGATTAAATTATAAGAATTAATTTAGATTTAAATGATGTTGCCCTAGAATAAAAATGAACTAAATTTTAACATGAAGGAAAGCTATGGCACGATTGATAATTATGGGTGGTGGAGTCTCCGGACACACTGCTGCATCATTTGCAAAGAAATGGCTCGGAAACGAGCATGAAGTAGTGGTGGTAACACCCAACTCACTCTGGAACTGGATCCCCTCCAATATTTTTGTAGGCATAGGAGAAATGACAAAAGAGGATGTTACTTTTCCTCTCGCACCTGTTTATAAAAAAGCAGGCATTGACTATAGACAGGCAAAAGCTGTCTCTGTACACCCAGAGGGAAAGACAGAAGACGATACACCATTTATCACCATCGAATATACCGGTCAAGGCAAAGAGGGTCAAGCAGAAGAACTGACATATGACTACCTCATCAATGCAACCGGTCCAAAACTGAACTTTGATGCAACACCGGGGCTAGGAGATGGAAAAGGTCATCTGGGTGAACATACTGTATCTGTATGTACTGCTGATCATGCGGTCCATGCTTCACTTGAACTCAAAGCACTTGCAGAAAAAATGAAAGCAGGTGAAAAGAAGCGTATTCTCGTTGGTCTAGGACACGGTATGTGTACCTGTCAGGGTGCAGCATTTGAATACATCTTCAACGTTGACCACTATCTTAAACAAGAAGGCGTAAGAGACAAAGCTACTATTACCTACATCTCCAACGAATATGAACTGGGTGACTTTGGTGTGGGCGGTATGCACATTAAATCTGGTGGTTATGTGACCAGCGGTAAAGTTTTTGCCGAATCTCTCTATACCGAAAGAGGGATCCGCTGGATCACTCGTGCACATGTGAACAAAGTAGAAGCAGACAAAGTACACTACGAAACACTTGATGGAGAAATGCATGAAGAAGCGTATGACTTTGCTATGCTTATCCCTCCATTTGCAGGAGCAGGATTGACTGCTACGGCCAAAGATGGTTCAGATATGTCAAGTGTGATTTTTGCTCCAAACACCATGATGAAAGTTGATGCGGATTATGAAAGTGGCGCTAGAGGATTCGAGAACTGGTCTCCAAATGACTGGCCAAGTACACTACAAAACCCTACCTATAAAAATATTTTTGCTGTAGGTATTGCCTTTGCACCACCACACTTTATCTCTAAACCTATGAGTTCGCCAAACGGTACAGCCATCAACCCTACGCCTCCACGTACAGGTATGCCAAGTGCTATGATGGGAAAAGCAGTTGCCGCTTCTATCTGCGATATGATCAAGGGTGTATCAGACACACCTACACATACAGCGAATATGGCAGAAATGGGTGCAGCCTGTGTAGCAAGTACAGGGAAAGGGCTCTTAAACGGTACAGCAGTTTCTATGACTATGTATCCTGTGGTTCCAGACTATAACAAGTATGAGTACGGAAGAGACCTTAACGGAACATTTGGAACTATTGGACTGGCAGGTCACTGGGTTAAGCTATTGCTTCACTACGGATTTATCTGGAAAGCCAAGCTCAAGCCAGGCTGGACACTGATCCCTGAATAAACAAAAAATATTATTACGATTAAAGGAGAATCAATGAAACATATAGAACAATACGAGCAGAGCGGTTATACGCCAGTATCGGGGAAATTTACACTTTTTTTAAGAAACTGTGTTATTTGGCAGATTATCCAATTTGCATGGATCAACCTTAAAATGACAATACTGATTGTTAAATCACACCACTAAAAGACTACACCCAGGTTCCTTTCCTGGGTACTATCACCTCTAGCTTAAAAATTAATTTTACTGTTTCTTAACGATCACCAATAAAGGCAACATCCCAAAATAGGACAATGTTCCGTAAGCCTGGTTCACCTCTATATCCGGTTTGATTTCAAGTATCATTTTTTTGATGGTTTGTTCATCCAGATCGCCCATATACTCACCTTCACCATGGTTTTCCTTGTAAAACTTTACCAGACGGTGCATATCTTTACTTTCTTCATATTTCCAAATGGTCATTATTTGCCTTTATTTTGGTGCTGTGAGGGCACAGCACCCTACAGAGATTTATTTTTTTACTATTCTGACCACCGGGTATACCGATGTGAAGTTGCGCAGCAACGTGCCGAGAATATCAAAGTACACTTCTGAAGTGACGATTTTTTGTCTACTTTTTTTAAAAAAAGTAGAAAGAATAACCCGTATACTAACATATTTTTGAAAGGGATAAGTGAATTTACTAAATAGAGAGTTTCTGCCAAAACCAAAAAGGTTTTGAACAGAGAAGATATCGGAAAAGACCGATTATCTTTTTGAGAACTGAGGAGATCTTCTCGCTTTTTTCTTACCTGGTTTCTTACGCTCAACCACTCTGGAATCACGAGTAAGAAGACCCATAGGCTTCAAGATCGCTCTGAAAGAAGGTTCGAACTCTACAAGCGCTTTAGTGATACCATGTTTAAGTGCATCTGCCTGAGCAGCATAACCACCACCAAGTGTAGTCGCTTTTACATTCATAGACTCAAGTTGTTTAGTCGCTTCAAGCGGAAGTCTTACTTTCATTTTAAGTGTTTCGTGCCCACCTAACCATTGGTCAAGTGTTTTACCGTTGATAAGCATTTCACCGTTACCCGGAGTCAACCAGACCTTAGCGATAGCCGCTTTTCTTTTTCCTGTTGCATAAATAGTTGCCATGATTACGCTTCCTTATTGATTTGTGCAGTATGCGGGTGTTCAGCACCGGCATATACTTTTAGTTTTTTAAGCATTGCTCTACCAAGAGTTGTCTTTGGAAGCATACCTCTTACAGCTAACTTATAAAGTTTTTCTGTATGGTTTTCAAGCATATCACCAAGTTTTTTACTTTTAGTAGAACCAAAGTAACCACTGTGAGTAAAATACTCTTTATCTTCTAGTTTAACACCTGAGAATTTTGCTTTTTCAGCATTAATGATCACTACATAGTCACCACAGTCTACGTTTGGAGTAAACGATGGTTTATGTTTACCCCTGAGAAGTGTCGCAACTTCAGTTAGGATACGACCAAAAGTCTTACCTTCTGCATCGATCAGAACCCAGTCACGTTGTACTTCGGCAGGTTTTAATACCTTTGTCATTTTCATGATATTTCCTTGTTTTAATAGTACAGTTCACAGTGTAAATGTACTTTTGTGGACGGATTGTACCCAGTTAAACTTAAAATAATTTTAAATTAAGATTATTTTAAGTTTTCTATAATAATTTCTTTTTCCAGAAGATAAACTATTGCACCCATGGTCTGTTTTTTAGTCAGATTCGTAATGGCTTTTCTGTAAAAATTTACCTGATCCCGATGTTTAAGATGGTATTTTTCAGAACTCTTATAGTCTACGACTATATATCTATCTTCATACTCCAAAAGCAGATCTATCTGTTTTAACTCTCCCTTGTAACTCAAAGCCTGCTCTTTATATAGAACCGCTCCTTTGAGTAAAGATTGAAAAAATTCATCATCTATAAGTCTGCGTACTCTCTGCTCTATCTGTTCAGTCTGTACCTGATTCAGTACTTCTCCATACTTATTCTGCAAAGCATTCACTGCTGCACCAAGACTCTCTTCATTAAAGGAACCCATCATCTCCAAAGTATAATGCAAAGCTGTACCGAACAGGATCGCCTCATAATCCTTCTCTTCATCATCCTCACGGGTTGGGACTTCCTGGGTACCATAGTTAGAGATAGTTATCTGTTCACTCTCCTCTTCACGCTTCACTATTTTCTCTTCGCTTTTCACTTTCAATGAGCCAAGGCGCATTGTTCTCATATCTATCTCATCGAACATGGAATCTTTTGGTTTTCGTAGTACGATCATGCCTTCTACTGCACGTGTCAACGCAACATAGAGTACATTCATCCTATCTTTAAGAGATGAAGCTTTACGTTCTTCTATGATACAGGCATAGGTCTCATCAAAATTCTCTCTGCCTGAAGTACGGTAAAGTATCTTGTCGATGTAGAGATCATCATTATAGTGAAAGATCAAGGGCGACTTGTCACTGTTTGCTTTGCCCAATCTGTCAAGCAGTATCACATATTCAAACTCTAAGCCTTTGGAGCCGTGAATGGTCATGATTTTCGATCCATGTACCGAATGCGATGCTACAGCAATGTTTGAAGTCTCAAGCTCTTCTAAAAATGTGGGAATGTCATTGAACACGGAAGCAAATTCCAGGAGTTTCAAAATATTCAGATCTGCATCGAAGTACCCAAACTCCCGTACCAGTCTGTCCACTACATGCGATGGAGACATGAACACAGAGAACCAGGAGAGATCTATCTCATCCAGTGACTTTCCCACTCTCAAAAGCATTGCTTCAGCATCGATCTTCTCTCCGTAAAAGAGATACGACACCATTGCAACCAGTGCGGCGATCTTTGGCATATACTTTAAAGAAGATGACGTCTTCAGCAAGGTATGTATGCCCTTGGCTTCACACAGCTCATGCAATGCCTGGCCATCTTTGTTGGTACTGACCAGAAAGGCTATATCATCCACATTCACACCAAGTTCCAAGAGTCTCTTGGCTTGCTTCACTGCTTCGTCTATAAGCACCTCAGACTCCATTACTTCTACATAGCCCTCATCTGCTTCTTCTTTACTTTTTTGAGGAACATAGCCTTCCATAATAGGCTCAAACCAGCGATTTACCTGTTCTACTACATTTTTGGAACTTCTGTAGTTGGTATCCATCTGTTTTATCTCTACCTCATAGTGATCTGCCACTTTATCAAACAGCTCCTCTACCCCGCCACGGAAACGGTAAAGCGACTGCTTTGTATCTCCCACATAAAAGAAAGACTTGAATTCACTCTGCCCGTGCCCGGCAAATATCTCATCTATAAGTGGCTTCAAAAGCAGGAACTGCAAAGTGGAAGTATCTTGAAATTCATCCAGCAGAATATGTTTGAATTTGGAGTCTATTTTAAAATAGAAGAATTCCCTGGAGATGCTTTCATGCAAAAGTCTATAGGTAAAATAGCTCAAGTCATCAAAGCTTAAAATTCCAGATGTTTTGGCGTTTGTGATCGTTGCATTTCTATAATAATCATATATTTTAAAGAGGTTATGCAAAACAATAACTTCTTTTGCTTTTATCCATTTTTCCAATAAGCTTTTTAATTTTTGGAAATATATTTCTATTTGAGGATATTTCACAACATATTTTTTATAATTACGATGTTCAAGAAGGGTCTCTTTATTAAATACCGTTTTGGAAGAGAGGGTTTTGGCACTCGCAGGAGCAAAGTTGCCAATAGCTGTTTTTGATGCACCCGACTCTATAACCGCTGCATATAATTCATCGCGGCAAATATTGACCTTATCTTCAATGTTGGCTATATTCACCACTTCATACGTTTCATTCGGCAATAGAGGATCAACCTTATAAAAATTCTGCATCAGATCAAAGATTTTTCCAAACCGTTTGTCTTCTATATCCATTGCCAGTTTTACCAGAGAGGAAAGCAGTCCTTGTGCCTGTACTTCTTCAAGGAAATGCATCTCCAGCTTTTCATCTCCCTGCTCCTTGGTCACAAAATCAGGCTCAAGATCAAGCTCCAGAGAGGCAGAACGCAAAATAGAGGAGAAGAAACTGTCAAGTGTGACAATATAAGAACTACTTGCCAAAAACCGGGCCAACACTTCCGGCTGTTTTTGAACTATTTCATCACAAGTAAAACCTGTTTGTTCACAAATTTGTTCAATAAAAACTTTTTTCTTTTTATCATGCAGCATTTCAGGTATCTCACGCAAAGAGTCCACTACTCTCTGGCGCATTTCAGATGCTGCCTTGTTGGTAAACGTTGCTGCCAGTATGCTACTTGGGGCTTCACCCATGAAAAGGAGTGAAATGTAACGGACGGAAAGAGCAAAGGTCTTACCGCTTCCTGCACTTGCAGAGTAGGCAAAAAAGGGTTTAAACCTCATAGATACTCTCCTCTTTCGCACATTAAGGCAAACTCACAATATTTGCATTTTTGCAAATCTTCACATTTTTGGGCCACGAAACTTTTAGTCTGTTTTAGCTCTACAATATGTTCTGCCAGCAGAATATTCTTCTCTTCCAAAGCTGTTATCTCTTGTATCTCACCATTCTCTAAGATTTTTACAAAAGCAAGATTGATATTTTGGTATTTTCGGCTAAGAAGATGATGATAGATACTCATTTGAAAATCTGTAAGATTTTCCAGATTTCTGGTTCTGTTCGCCTCTTTGGTTGAACCACTTTTATAATCCAGCACAAGTGTATCTGTGGCATTCTGGTCTATGCGGTCTATGCGCCCTTTAAACCGTAAACCTCCTATATCACCCTGAAACTCTTTTTCCCTCTCTAGCACTTTCCATCCAGACTTGAAATGTTCAATCTGCTTTTCCACAAATCCCTTTAATTTTTCTTTCCACAGCAGTGTTTGATATTCTGCTTTTGCATCACTTCCCGGGTGCAGTTTATCCAACAGTATATCCAGTGTTTTGAGCATCTCCTCTTTTGAGGTATAAAATGATTTTTTCTTAAAAAGGTGTTCAAGTACCTTATGTAAAAAGAGCCCTTCTATAAGCTCTTTCTCTTTTTTGGCTTCTATCTTTTGGATATATTTGTAATAATACTTCCGTTTGCACTCCAAATAGGTTTTAAGTCTTGAAGCCGACCATATAATAGCCAACGCATCAAAATGCTCTACTACAGGATCTTTTTCTGCTATAAGCTGTGATGGCTGCGAATAAAGAAGATCAAGCTGTGCTTTGGTCTGCTCTGCTTTATCCAGTTCCAATTCATAGAGGAATTTTGAAGGAAGTTTGTTATCGGAAGTACTATAGAGTATCACCGCTTGTGACGCCTGTTCCAGCAAACGCTTGTAATATTGCTTCTGTAGAGCTTCCCTGTCATTCTTGGTAGGAAGATTTGCAAAAGCACGTACAGAAGAGTTTAAAAACTGATCTTTGCTTGAAGTTGCAGGAACAATACCTTCATTAAAATCTATAATAACCACACCCTCAAAACTTACCCCTCTGGTCTCAAGAACACCCATCACTGTAACCAGTCCGCCTCTGACATCATCTATGGTGATCTTCGAAAGTGCATTAAGCCACATGAACAGCCACTCTTTTATTGCAAGTTTTCGATCTTCAAAGATCTTCAAAAAATGCAACTGTGCTTCAACTACATGCTCATCTGCTTTTTCTGTGCTTTCCAGTAATTCAAAGCTCTCCAAAATAGTAAAGAAAGATTCTATATCTACTGTTTTGGATGATGATATTTTCTCTACAAGCTCATGGTTTACCCCATACCGTTCAAGCTGATATTTGCTTTGCAGATCAGGACTCTGCCAATAAGCATAAATAGCTTCGAGTATTTTATAGATACGTTTTTGACTATAGTCATATCCCATTGCAAAATTCAAGTTATTATGACTGTCAAAAAGCATAAAGTGTTCTTTGAACTTCTCATCAGGTAAAATAAGTACGATCTCTTCAGGCTTTGTACCGGACTTCACCATCTCTTCTATTTTAGTAAAGGCCACAGCAATCTGCTCATCACGCTCTTCAACGCTTAGCACCGAAGCATTTATCTCTAAAGTGTTTTTCTCTTGTAAAATGATCTCTTTTTTTGTAAGATCAAAAGAGACATGTGAGTTATTGGTAAGCTTTACACCATACACCTCAAATCGCTCTTGCATCTTTTTGTTGAACTTACTGGTCGTATAATGAATGATAAGTTGTGTTTTTTGTGATATGCTGTTTAGAAGTTCTAATTCAAAATGGCTTAAATATCCTTCAAGATAGATCTCTACAGTCTTATAACTTTGAATAAAACCTTCGTTCAGTACATAACTGCCGGGGATGAATGTTTTGTCGGTAAAACCTTTTTCATTTAAACGTTTTTTATAGTTGTCCAGCAATTGTTCCAAAATAGCCAGATGGCTCTCAAACTCCGCATATGCATCAGCTTGGGCCAATGTTTGAAAATCTATATTTTCTGCCGCCAGCTCTTCAAAAAATTTAAACAGAGCATCACTTTTGGTAAAAAAGCGTATCAGTTCACAATTGACTTTCAGTCCGTCAAATTCTTTAAACTTTGCAGCTTCCCCCAATAGCAAAATACGCTGTAGAGGATCTATCTGAATTTTATTTTTCATAAGTATGGCACGCTGTTCAAACTCATCCATACGCATAAGTGTAGGCAAAAATCCATCTGATTCTTTATATTTTGCACTTACTGTTCGCAAGGCTCTGGAGGTGGGATATATCTGTAGTCTGTTCATGCATTGAAGTATAACATAAACTAGAGGCTATACTATTTTGGCTTTGATCTCATAAAGTAAATAAATGCTAAGGAGTGATGAGAGCAGGATATTAAGAGCAATAAGTACTACATCTCCCGTTGTAGGCATAATAGAGAGTGTTTCCCCCAATTTTGGATTGGAATAGAGGTTTAAAAAAGCAAATAAGGCATCGATAATTTTATAGGCAAGATAAACAAAGAGATTAAAAAGAAGTGTGGTAGTGAATTTGGACATCATGGTATCTCATCTTAAAATAAAATGTAGCATACCACGATAAGGTTAACCGATTTAAGGTTTCAGGTAGGCAGATATATTTGAATATCCGACAGCATCACCTATTTTGGCTCTTAGTTGGAGCGTGTATCTCCCGGGTTTTACCACATCTATATTTTCTACTTTATACTGCCCATCTACAAAAGGTATATTTTCGATGTAAACATCATCTTTTCTTGTATGTGGTCTTGTCAGTAAAAAAGTAACATTGGCATCCGAGATCACTGTACCGTCTTTTTGAACGACATTATAAACAAAAGCATTCTTACCTTTTGCCAACACAACAGATTGACGTTCTTTTCCAACTTTCGAATAAGCTATCTTCTCTGTAAACATTTTGGCATCCATAAGTTCTATGGTGTAATGTTTATCAAACAGTGCCTTCTTTTCTAAAATAGTATTAATGTTCATATCAGCCTGCTGGTACTTCATCATATATTCATTTGACTTTTGCACAGGAACAGAAACTGCTGATTTCACTGTCCAATACCCTAAGGTTATTCCTATCAACAAAAAGCCCATGATCATATGTGGCCAATAGGTTTTTTCTTTATTGTTTGCCATTTTTTATCCTCATCCATAGTGGTCGTAAAATAAATATCCACAGTACAAAAAATGCACCAATAAATACTAAAATCTTAACATATCCGATCATAGTTCTTGTATCGTTGGGGATCGTTGTCTTTAACTTCATATTTTTTGAAGAGGCTATTTGGTCTGCCAATTCTGAAAACCCTTGGACAATACCAATATTGAACTTATCTTCTTTTGTGTTATCATCTTTTGCTGCCACAACATCAATCGTTGCGTCCATGACATCACTTTTGCTATAAAGGCTTGCAATATCTTTTGAAGAAGGAATAATCGCTACTCTTCCTTTTTGACCAGATTCTTTTGTAATGATTGCATTGGGTGCAAAAATCAACATTACATAGGGCTTGCTTATATTAAATTCATACTTCTTGCTGTATGCTACCAAATTAGCCCCCTGAGGGAAATTTTCATTGGTTGCTACCACATACCCATTTATTCCTGTTTTTGAAAATAATTCATCTCCCATTTGCTCAATAAGTTTTGAAGCTTCAGGTTTTAAAAGGTTATCTTTGAGAATATGTGTTGCATTCAGAAGAAGTGGAAGTAACAAAGCAAGCAAGACGTACCTTACTTGAACTTTGATCATTGTTTAGCCTATATAAAGATGGTTTGGTGTCAACACAGCCCATAATGTAAAAGCTGCCATAATAACTAACCCTAAAGCAAGTACTTTATCCATAATTCTAATCATTTTTTATCCTTTTATGAATTATTTAGCATCTTTAAATGCGAAATTTGCATTTTCTTTGCTATGTGATTTTACATTGTCCAAATTACTTGTAATTGGTGCCGGATCATAAAAGTTACTAGCATTCTTTTGTTGTACACCAATATTCCATACTGTAAGGAATGCAAGAATAGAAAGCAACAAAACGGTTGCGATCAACATACCTGTAACACCATGAAGACTAAATACGGATCTGTTTGTATTTTCAGTTACTGCCATCTTATTCTCCTTTTAATGATTTAATGTAAGTAGCCAAAGCTTTGATCTGTACTGGAGTCATTCTATCATGGAATGCCGGCATCGTACCGATCGCACCTTTTTTACCGTTTTTGATCACATGGGTGATAAGGTTTTCATCATAGTCTGCAATATTGGCAGCCATACCATTCATCCCTTTACCGTCTGCTCCGTGACAAGAAGCACATGCCGCAAATGCTGCAGGCTGTTCACCCTTCATACCGCCGGCTACATAGGCTGCGATATCTTCAGCATCTTTGCCTTGAGCCATCATTGGAGGCATCGCACCCATTTGGTAACCCAATTGGTTTGAACCATTTTTAATCACAGCAAGTACTTGCTTCTTAGAAATTCTACCATCTACAAAATCATGTGCTTTTCCTGAAAGCCCATCACCTGTTGTACCGTGACACGGTGCACATTGTACAAGGAAGATAGACTCACCCATTTGCTGCAAAGTCGCTGCATCTGCATTTTTGTTTGTTGCCTCAAACTTTGCATTGTAGGCTTTTACTTCTTCATTCCACTGACCGATCTGACTAAAACTGTTTACTGGGTACCCTAAAGTAAAATACCACATTCCCCAGATCATTGTTCCTAAAAATGAGTATGCCCATCCACCGGGAAGTTCATTTTTATACTCACCGATACCATCCCAGTTCTCTTCCGCAAGCTCACCACTTGCTGTATCTGTTTTCATCTGTGCAATATATTTTGCAGAGACACCAAATGCGAGTACCGCGATCGCTACTGCACCAATGAAAGTAATCATGTTAACAGGATCACTCAAATCTATATTCATTTGCTTTATAACAACAAGTGTAGCCACGATCAGTACACCTGCAAAAGCCAATGCTTTTATTACTAACGCATTCATTTATTTCGCTCCTTTTTTTCTGGGAGAGGATCACTTGTATTAATAGGCTTGCTATGAATTTCATCATCCAGTGCAATATCTCCTAGTTTCTCGTAATCCTTCTCCCCTTTTTTTTCACTTCTGTAAAGATATACGATATACCAATACAGTACTACCGCCAGAATAATGGTTGCAAAGAGAGTAGCATACGCTTGAAGTTCTCTAATATCCATTTTTTCTTACTACTTCAATCTATTAAGATATGCAATCAATGCTACGATTTCAGGGATCTTCCCTGCTGCAACGGCATCTTTAACATCTTTGTTTTTCATATCTGCAGCGATCTTTTTAGCCTCTGCCAATACTTTTGGCTTATAGGCCTCGAATGCTTTTACACCCGGCTGAATATCATTGCCATATGGTGTTTTAAATACATTTTTAACTGTAACCGCTTCTGCATAAGCCGTTGCGATATCTGCAATGTTTGTAAACTGATGTTTGTATGCCGGCATAATAGATCCGGGTACAACCGATGTCGGTTCCCACATGTGATTTTCATGCCAGTCAGTTGTTCTGTAGTTTCCTACACGGTGAAGGTCCGGACCTGTTCTTTTTGAACCCCAAAGGAACGGTCTGTCATACGCATACTCACCAGAAAGTGAATACTGGCCATATCTGTCAGTTTCTGCTTTAAATGGACGGATCAGCTGCGAGTGACAAGCAATACACTGATCTTTCATATAAACATTTTTACCTGCTAATTCAAGTACTGTATAAGGTTTAAGCCCTTTAAGAGGTCTTGCTGACTCCGCAAAGTTTGGAAGTATTGTCACAAGACCGGCAAAAGCGATAACTAGGAATACACCTACCGCAAAAAAGAATGGATTTTTTTCTAACCAATGAAACATAACCTACCTCCTTATGCCATAGGTGATCTGAACTGTGGTTCTTCTGTAAGTTTTTTAGAAGCAGCCATAGTCATTATCATATTGTAAGCGAACATTACAAGTCCAATCATAAAGAGGACTCCAGCAAGAGCTCTGATCGCATAGTAAGGGTGAAGTACCGTAACAGTATCGATGAATGAATACATCAAGTTACCATACTCATCTACCGCTCTCCACATCATACCCTGCGTGATACCTGCGATCCACATAGAAGTAAAGTAAAGAACAACGGCTGTTGTCTGAATCCAAAATTGTGCTTCAATAAGACTTTTAGAATAGATCTCTCTTTTAAAGATTCTTGGTGCCATATGATAAAGTCCTGAGAATACCATAAATGCAACCCAACCAAGTACACCATCATGCACGTGTCCAGGGATCCAGTCTGTGAAGTGTGCAATTGCATTGACAGATTTAACTGCCTGAATTGGTCCTTCAAGTGTTGACAACATATAGAATGTAGAAGCCAAAATCAAGAATTTAATAATTGGGTTCTCAGTTAACTGATTCCACTCACCTTTCATAGTAAGAAGCATATTGATCGCAGAACCCCATGAAGGAAGGATCAAGATAACAGAGAAAATAGACGCCATTGTCTGTACCCAGTCAGGTACTGTTGACCAAAGCAGGTGGTGACCGCCAGCCCAAAGATAAACAAACATCAATCCCCAGAAAGAGAGAAGTGACAATTTATATGAATAAACCGCTTGTCCGGACTCTTTTGGAAGGAAATAATAGATCATACCAACGATAGGCACAGTAAAGACGAATGCAACTGCATTATGCCCCCACCACCATTGAACCATGGCATCATTTGTACCGGCATACATAGAAACCGAGTGAGTAATGGCACCAACACCGCCTGATGCAAAGTAAGTAGGTACTTCCATGTTATTGAAAAGATAGAGCATAGCCACACCTAAGAATGTTGCTATATAGTACCATACTGAAATATAAAGTGCTTTCTCTCTTCTAATTCCAATAAGTGTAAACATCCATAGACCCCAAGTTACCCAGACAACAACCACAAGTATATCCAGTGGCCATTCCATTTGTGCGTATTCTTTTGTTGTCGTGATTCCCATAAATAGAGAAACTACCATTCCTGTTGCTATAACAAGATAAACCACAAAGTGAAATTTACCCAAGAACATTGCCAGTTTTGACTCCGCCATGGAAACTTTCAACACCCTTTGCATAAAGTAGTAACCCGTTGCCCAGATTCCACTTAACATAAATCCATAAATAACTACATTTGTGTGCAATGGTCTTAATCTTGAAAAAGTCCCATATTCACCCAATAAGTAGTTCAACTCAGGAAATGCCATTTGAGCCGCGATAAGCGTACCAATTAACATACCCACTAATCCAAACACAATTGTTGTATATGTAAACAATTTTGCTACTGTGTAGTCGTATTCTAATGCTGCATTTGATTGCATGCATACCCCCTTGTAAAAATTTATGCTGCCATACATAAACCATGATTTGACATGATTTGACAACATTCGACTTAATTATAGGTTTTTTTTTCACATATAAAGCTTAAAATAAGAAGGTGTAAAAAAGATTTGTTAAATTATTTTTAACAATGCACGGAAAATCAACACAAATGACTGTCACATCGGAAGAATTCAAGGTTCAAGTAAGAGTAAATTACTCCTATTAAACCACTAAAAAAAGCATATTATACTTTCCCTTTTGCACTTTGGATAGAGTGAATATAGTCGTAATTAACGGTGATCTTCTGTTCGCTCGGTAAATGTTTTGAAAGTCTGTGAACCATCCCTTCAAAATCATCAAAAAGATAATTCGCCATGGATCCGGGAATAGGATTTATTTCATTTAAAAAGACTTCATCATCCACTACAAAAAAATCACAACGTATAATACTCCCTTTAAATAGAGGGTCATAGATCTTTTTGAAACTTTCCTGGATCTTCACTTTGAGATCATCAGAGATATCTGCAGCTAAAACCTGTGAATCTCTTGAAAAATCCATATATTTCTTCTCAAAATCCAGAAACTCTTCTTTCTGTGGTTCTTCAACAATAGAAAGTTCCCATACATTGGTATAGGAACCTGCCTGATTATATTCACGAACACCTTCTATGAACGGTTCAATGATTACATCTGTATCGAATTCGAATGCCACATCCAGTGCATAATCCAACTCACTTTCATTTCTTACGATACTCACACCGATACTGCTGCCAAGACGCACCGGCTTAATGATG
Organism: Epsilonproteobacteria bacterium (ex Lamellibrachia satsuma); assembly: GCA_003934925.1. Classification (GTDB taxonomy): domain Bacteria; phylum Campylobacterota; class Campylobacteria; order Campylobacterales; family Sulfurovaceae; genus Sulfurovum. The sequence continues at coordinate 29,697 of JQIX01000022.1, read as the reverse complement.
ATCGGATATTCCATAGAGATCTTTCTTTCATCATTTTTAGAGAGATGCTCATAGGCTACTGTTTTTACACCTAAGCTTTCTGCCAGAAATTTCGTATAGAGTTTATTGTAACTTAAGGCAGAGGCTTCAAGGCGTGGAGAGATGAATGAAATATTAAAAAACTCCATAAGAGAAGCGATCTTTCCATCCTCTCCATCTCTACCATGAACAAGATTCAATGCAACATCAAACTCTATTTTTTTGCTTCCAAACATTCCCTCTGTAAAAAACCCGCCTTTTTTAAGCGTTAACTGTTTACTCTTTTTATACTCTCCCGAAGAAAAGAGTTTAGAATTAATGGTTTTTGTATCTATCAGATAGAATTCTCTATTTGAATCCACAAAAATATAAATAAGGTTGCTTTTTTTGAGTACTTTTTTCATGGTGATAGCAGAGACAATGCTGATCTCGTGCTCAAAGCTTGACCCTCCAAATAGGATTGCTATGTTCATTTGATATCCTTTTGTTATTCTAAATGCCCTATTACTCCACTTGTGGCAGTATCATTCCACTTACTTTTCTAGAAAAGTAAACAAAAGTCGTCGTGGCTCTCGAATCACTTCGCTTTCAAGGGCGTTCACCACAACATTATTTAATATTTTTTACAACATCTTTGCAAATTCACCAAAGATGTAGGCACTTTCATGCGGTCCGGGACTTGCTTCCGGGTGATGCTGTACCGACATGATCCGAGAATCGTTATATTTGAGTCCCTCAATCGTATTGTCAAAAAGGTTCACATGTGTTACTATTGCCACTTCTGTAATGTTGTCAGGTACATTATAGTTGTGGTTCTGTGCTGTGATCTCTACTGCTCCTGTGATCGTATTTTTTACAGGATGGTTCCCACCATGGTGGCCGAACTTCAGTTTATAGGTATCATATCCATGAGAGATAGACAGGAGCTGATGTCCCAAACAGATACCGAACAACGGTATTTTGGCAGCAATTAGTTTTTTGATCTTCTCTTGTTCTTCTTTTAAGATAAGAGGATCCCCGGGACCGTTTGACAAAAATACGCCATCGATCTCTTTTGTTTCTACCTTGGCAATGATCTCTTCGGCAGACATAGAGTTCGGTACAACGGTGACTTCCATTCCTGCATGTGTTAGTTCATTCAAGATATTTCTTTTTATACCAAAGTCCAATGCAATGATCTTCTTTGTTGTTTGAGGTGCATCATATTCAAATGTATTTGTGTTATAGCGCGCCTCTGCATGTACATAAGACTCTTTGGTACTTACCTGTTCAATATAGTTTACTTCTTCAATACGAGGAGAAGACTCCAATACTTTTTTAAGTTCTGCTTCATCATGTATTTCAGTGGAAGCCACCATCATCATGGCCCCTTCAGATCTGAGCATCTTCGTTAAAAACCGTGTATCAATATCTGAAATTCCAAGTACATTCTCTCTTTTAAGCAACTCTGCCAGTGTCTCTTCACATCTGAAGTTAGAGGGTCTATCCTGATAAGTACGAACGATGATCCCCTTGCAATGAGCACCTTTACTTTCCATATCTTGTGCATTACATCCTACATTACCAATTTCCGGCATTGTAAATGTTACGAACTGTCCCGCATAAGAAGGATCGGTAACGATCTCCTGATACCCGGTCATAGAAGTATTAAATACGATTTCACCTACTGAAGTTCCATCTGCACCGAAACTTTTTGCTTCAAGCATTAATCCGTTTTCAAAATATAAGCTTACTTTTTTACGACTCAGCATTTAGTGCCTCCCTGCATCGAATTTTAATTCTTATCATTTTACACTCCTTGGTGTGCTATTGCACACCCTACAATATTACTGTTACTTGCTACCTGCTCACTGCTCACTATCAAAGCATTCCTCTTTTGGCAAGTTCTTCCTGATACAGCCTTTCATAAAGCAGTTCATAATCTTGAGAACCCGGGATGACTTCTCTTTCCATATTTTTGATCTTATCATAAACAATATCATCTATCTCATCATAAGCATCTGCAAAAGCTTTAAATGATTTAAAGATCACATTTTTTACCTGATTTTCATTCACTGTGTACTCTGCAAGATAATTTTCATACAAGTCGTCCAATATAAGGTGTGCAAGATCATTATACCGGTCATCATAGTTCATGATCACTCCATATTCAGGAGCCATCTTCTTTTTGATCATAAAGAAAAGCTGTCTCTCGTCTGCATGCTGGAATTCGATCTCATCATAATTCTCATCGAGGATTTGTTTGACCTTCTCATCCAAAGCATGCTCTTTGGCAAGATTTTCATCAATGATCTTTTTTGCAGCTGCAACCACTGCTTCTTTGCCTTTTGGCAGTGTGACAAAAGGTGCATTCGCCAGATCGATCCCTATTTTGGTCGCTACATATCCTGTTTGTTGTGGTTTTAATCTCATTGCTATCCCTTTATTATCTGATTATTGTATCTTCACGTTCCGGACTGGTGGAGATGATCCCCATTTTTGTCCCTATCATCTCCTCAAGTGCTAGGATATATGATCTTGCTGTCTCCGGCAGATCATCAAATGTTCTTATCCCTTCTGTTTTCTCCCATCCTGGGAAACTTTTATAAACGGGTGTTGCATCTTCAAGATCATAGGGGACATAGTCGATCTCTTTTCCTTCTACCTCATAGGCTATACATACTTTGACTTCATCAAAACCATCAAGTACATCCAATTTCATCAGTGCTACCTGATCAACGCCGTTCACACGTACTGCGTGGCGCATAGCTACTACATCGAACCAGCCACATCTTCTCGGACGTCCGGTAGTTGTACCGAACTCATGCCCATTTTCACGCAGTTTATCCCCTTGAACGCCAAAGTCTTCGCTTGGGAAAGGTCCATTTCCTACTCTTGTACAGTATGCTTTGGCAATACCCGTTACCTTACCTATATCTTTTGGGTTAATTCCAAGACCTGAACAGGCTCCTGCACTTACTGTTGTTGAAGAAGTAACATAGGGGTAAGTACCATGATCAATATCCAGCATCGTACCCTGTGCACCTTCAAGCAGTACTTTTTTACTGTCATCAAGTATTTTCCACATAAGTTGTGTAGTATCGGTAATGAACGGGGCAAGCACTTTTTTGTACCCTTTAAGTTCTGCCAAAAGTTCTGTTTCTATAGGAGCAGGGACACCCATCGCATCAAATACCGGTTGATTCATTTCAAAGAATGCCATGATCTTCGCTGTCAATTTTTCAGGATGATGCAATTCTCCAAGTCTATGTCCCACACGTGCTACTTTATCGCCATAGGCAGGTCCGATCCCTTTTCCTGTCGTACCAATGGCCATATCGCCTTTCATACGTTCTCTCGCCTGATCTATAAGTGCATGATAAGGAAACAACACTTGTGCTTTATCTGAAAGGAACAATCTTCCTTCCAGATCATCGAACTGCTCCATCTCTTTGATGAAATCTTTCGGAGAAAGTACCACACCGTTTCCTACAATGTTCTTAGCTTCAGGATTCAGTACACCTGATGGGATAAGGTGCAGTGCATATGTTTTATCGCCGATAACAATGGTATGTCCTGCATTGTGTCCGCCTGCAAAACGGCACACATAGTCATGTGTTTGCGCCATATGGTCAACGATCTTTCCTTTTCCTTCGTCTCCCCACTGAAGACCTACGATCAAATCTGCTTTACTCATCTTATTCCCTATTCATTTTATTACTGATACACTCATCTGTGTAGAGCGCAAAGCCTGCTGCCTCAACACCCTCTATACTGTAAATCCCACCCATAGCTAAAAGATTATTCTCTTCAAACATTCTAAAAGTCAAAGAATCATAATATCTCATCTTCGCATAAAAGAGGGGAGAGATGACCAACTTTTTATATTCCAGTTTTGAAACTGCTTCTCTGATCTTTTCAAGTTCAGTTCTTATATCATCAGGAAATACATTGAGATCACTGAGATCACTTTCAGAGTCGATCCTGACCAACTGTTCTATCCATGGAAGGTCCGCTGCAAGTATCTGTTCCACATGCATGGACCTTAATACTTCCAAAGAGATACCGTATTTCTCATTAAGCAGATGGGGGATATGTATATTTGAAATTTGCAAGATAGGCTCAATGTCCAGCTGCTCCAAAAGCAAAACCGCCGTCTTTGCCATCTTTTCAAAATTCCCTCCTATCACCTCAGCACCGATCTGATACTGCTCTTTGGTCGGAAAACTCACAGTAGGCTGAATATAGAACCATTTTTTAGACTCTGTGGAACGTCCCAGTCTCTTAGTAACAATACGTACGACATCTGCCGTAGAATCTGCACGAAGAGTCACTTCATGGTTCTCATTATCATTCAACCTTATGAGCGGTTTTTTATCATTAAAAGATTCATGCTGATGATATGAAAAAAAAGGGGTAACGATCTCTTCAAAGCCAAGAGAGTCAAATGTTTGGCTTGCCACACTTTCTATCTCTCTTTTCAGTTTAGCACTTTCCCCAAAATAAAGTCGGCTCCCACTTGGGATCTCATGTTCAAATATCATTATTTCTCTTCTTTTTTCAACATTGATTTAAAAAATTCTTCATTAAATACACGGCTTGCTGTACCGTCAAAATCTCTGCGACCCAGTTTTGCCAAGGCAAGTTCCACAGCATTGACCACCCATACCATCTCATAAGGTTCAATAAGCCCCATCTGATTGATACGGAAGATTTTGCCTTTAAGATGATCCTGCCCGCCTGCAACGTTCACTCCGAAATCTGTTTTCAGTAAAGTCCGTATCTCAGAAGCATTTTCGTCATCAATCGTTGTCATCGAACGTGCCGGTGTTTTCGGATAGGAGTGCAGTCCAAGTGCTTCCAGTGCAAAACGTGTTGCTTTTGCACGACGTGCCGTATCGCAATACAGCTTTCCGGTACCGCCGTTGGCTTCTATCTGATTAAGTACTTCCCTAAGACCGATGATAAGTGTTGTCGCTGCAGTATAGGCCGTTGTATTCTGTCTTTGTTTTTTGATCTCGGAAGCAAGATTAAGATAGTATCCTTTTCCTTCACCTATCTTTTCGATCGCTGCATTGCTAAGCCCCAGAATAGCCAATCCCGGTGGCAGCATCAAAGCTTTCTGACTCCCTGCAATAAGACAGTCAATATTACTCACATCTATACGCTCAACACCTACAGCCGTAATACCGTCTGCTATGATCATGATATTTGGATTCACTGCTTTAACCGCTGCGGCTATCTCTTCAACAGGATGGCGAAGTCCCCCCGCAGACTCAGAGATCTGGATCGCCAGGGCATCTGCCTGTGGATTCGCTTTTAGTGCCTCAACTACCTCTTCTGCTGTAGCCGGTGTATCCCACTCATGCTTGATCTCCACATTTTTTAATCCGCTTGCAAGTGCGATCTTTCCAAAACGTTCACCAAACTTTCCGGAATTAATACTAAGCAGTGTATCATGACAAAGGTTCGTGACCGCAGCTTCCATGGCCCCCGTACCTGAAGAAGCAAGCATTACCACTTCATCCGTGGCAAAAAGGTTGAATAAAAGTTCACGTGTCTCTTTAAAGATCGCTTCAAACTCCGGTGTTCTGTGGTGCAGTGTCGGTGTAGCCATAGCTAGTCTTACCGACTCCGGTACTGGTGTAGGTCCTGGTGTAAAAAGTAGCATATCTATCCTCTAAAATCACTTTTGTGATGGCATAATTAATGGCGATTATAGCCAAAAAGAGGTTAGAGGATGATTTCACTATGAAATAAAGTAAAAAATCCTATGTATGAATAAACTTTTCACCAACATTAAAAAAGTGAATATAAAAATGAATATAAAAATATATTTTTAATAGAGCGAAAAAGGTGTATAATTAAAAACAGTACAAAGCAAGAAGGGAATGAATGATGGAAGATTTAAAGCAAAATTTGTTTTCAACCATAGACAAGATCAATGAACATGTTATTGGGATCCGGCATGATCTTCATGCACACCCTGAACTTTCCGGTCACGAAGAACACACAAAATACCTGGTCAAGGGTATACTTGAGGCAAGTGGATATTTGATCAAAGAGAGTGATAAACACTTTGGGCTGATCGCTGATCTGCGAGTAGATGACAATGCCAAAACAATCGCTATCCGTGCAGATATGGATGCCCTGCCTATCGAGGAACAAACAGGCAAACCCTATGCTTCAAGGGAAGAAGGGATCATGCATGCCTGCGGACATGACAGCCACACTGCCATCGCTTTGGGAACCGCCATTGCAATGGCGGAACATCAAGAAGACCTACCGGGAAATATACGTTTCATATTTCAGCCTTCTGAAGAGAGCAAGGAGGGAGGCAGTGTAGAGATGATCGAAGATGGTGCACTTGAGGGTGTAAATGGCATCTTTGGTCTGCATGCCTACCCTTATCTTAAAACTGGTGAGATCGGTTATAAATACGGGGTAATGATGGCTTCAGCAGATATCTTTACCATTGAGGTCTTTGGAAAATCTGCTCATGGAGCAAGACCACATGAGGGAGTAGATGCTATTTTGGTCACTGCTATGATCGTAAATTCTTTAAATCACATTGTTTCACGTATGATCGATCCTTTGCATCCCGCAGTCATCTCCCTGGGTACCGTTGAAGGAGGACGGGCTTCCAACATTATCTGTGACCATGTCATACTGAAAGGGACGGTCAGAACCATCAATGAAGAGGTACGCAACAATATTCCTTTAATGATGGAGGATTCTATCAAGGGTATCTGTAAATCGATGGGAGCGACATATCATTTTGATTATGAATTTGGACAGCCGGAATTGATCAATCATCATGAAATGGTAGATATCATTGTCCAGGAGGCCAAAGAGATCATAGGTGAAGAGCACTGTATAGACCTTAAAGATCCAGTCATGGGTGGAGAAGATTTTTCTGAGTATTTAAAGATCGTTCCGGGAGCATTTTTCAGACTTGGAACTTGCAATGAAGCGAAAAAAACCTGTGTTTCACAACATAACAGCCGTTTTGATGTCGATGATGATGCTCTGCAGATCGGCATGAAGATCATGGGAGCTTCTGCCTTGCATTTTCTTACACAAAAAGAGCTATGATGCATGAGAGTATCATATTAAAAATACCTGCTGATATCCGATATGTCAAAATGATCAAAGATATGATCCTGGATATTTGTGAAACATTGCTTTTGACACAAGATGATACACAGGCACTTTTCATAAGCGTCGAAGAGTTGATACAGAATGCCATCACTCATGCCTATAAAGGAGAGCAAGGAGCCATTGAAGTTTCATTACATCCTTTTAAAACCGGCCTGCGTATCGATGTGCATGATTGGGGTATACCAATGTCCCACAAAAGGCATCAAAGTATCCCTATCGACAAAGATGCATCACTTGGTTTTAATCATATCTATGATCTGGTAGATATATTTGAATATCACAATTTAGGCAAAGAAGGCAAGAAATTCGTCATTATAAAATATGCATCCCACCCTTTACATACACAAAAAAACCTCCCCACAGATACTTCTCTTGCACTTTCAGAAAAATCCAAAGAGATTGTGGATCCTGAAGCACCTATTTTGATAAGGGAATTTAAAGAGGGAGATGAAGATGGGATCGCTTACCTTATCTACAAGAATTATGGCCATAGCTACATAAAAGATCTCTTCTATTATCCTCAAAAAATAGCTGAACTGCATGGCAGACAATTCTATTCTGTCGTTGCAGAAAGCAAGGGCAGAATCATCGGACATTTTGCATTCATCCTTATACCTGAATCCTCCATCGCAGAGATCGGCATAGTAGTTGTCGACCCTCTTTTCAAAGGAAGAGGGATTATGAACCGCATGATCGAGCTTATCCTCAAGAAAGCCGAAGATGTCGGTCTTGATGCAGTTTTTGGCGAAGCGATCATGTATCATATTTTCAGTCAAAAAAGCAATCTAAGGCATAATTTTTCTGAGAGTGCTCTGATGCTGGGTAAAACACCTGTGGACATTACCATAGAGAGCAATGAACTGACCAAGGTCTATAAACGGGGAGCTGTTCTGATCGGATACCGTTTCTTTCATGTCTATAAAAAATCACTTTACCTTCCCAAGGTCTACCATGATCAGATCAAAAAGACTTATGAGAATGCAAAGATATCCTTTGCAAAGAAAAAGAAAAAGACCGATACTCTTCCTGAACATGTTTTTTTAACCTATAAGTTCGATCCTCCGACTAATATTGCTACTATTCGTATTGATCATTATGGCAAAGATTTCAAACACAAATTCCTGCTTCTGGTCTCTCAGCTCAGAGCAAAACATTGTGATATGATCTATGCGGATATCTCTTTAGAAAATATCCCGCAGATCGACAAAGTCATCAAAATCATGAATAATAGAGGCTTTTTCTATAGCGGGGTCATGTTCCTCTATCATAAAAAAGAGGATTATTTGAGACTTCAGCTCAAACACAGTGACAAAGTGGGCAATAAAAACTATGTTTGTTATTCAGATTTCTGCAAAGCACTTTCCAAATATATTCTGGAAGATGAGAAAAGATGTAAAAACAGCTCTTAGCCAAGAGCTGTTGTTTGTTGCCCTATCTCTTGATAGCGGGAATAATAATGTTCTACAAAATCTTTTATCTCTTTTTTAACCGGTAAATACACTCCTTCCTCTTTTAAAGCATACTGGCTTAAATATGTGTTGGCATCTTTTTTATCCAAATAGTATGCTGCCAAATTTTTATAGGCTGCTTGATATACCTCTTTCATTGCATCATATTTATTATAGTCTATCTTGACCTGTCCGTCATAAGTGATAACACCTGAACTAAATAAGATATCCAAATGGATCAGACCCTCGCAGTAATACGGCAGGACTTCTCCCACTTCTCTCCATGCCATCAGCCCAACCGCCCGGGAGACAAGGTCATCAACGATATGGGTTTTCAATGCTTTATTTTCACTGAAGAAAAATGCCATCAATCCGCCGGAAGTCGCTTTAAACTCTTCAATGTTCTTGAACTGCCCTGTAGCATTCATCTTCATCTCGGTATCCGAGTCTATCCATAAAATATGGCCGTACTCATGCCCTACTGTCGAAATATCGTAAATTTCATGCCAAAGTTCAGGCTTATCATCTATGAGTAAGCGCTGTTTTTTAACAAAATCCTCTCCCATCATCTCTACCGAGAGTTTCATAACCGGTTTTGATCTTTTACTCTCCATCACAAAATCCGCATAGGCAAATATCTTTTTGCCGAATTCTGCTGAGACCTGCTCATCATTGGGTACGACCTGTGCAGAGAAAAGACCATTGAATTCTGCCGCATAATAGAGCATAGGCTGCCCTATATAAAGTTGTGTTTCATCAACCTGCATAAGGTTCTTTGCCATGATCCTCTGGGCATCTTCTCCAAACTCTTCCGCCATTTTGGAAGCAAAATTTTTAATGTTCTCTTTTACATGTGAACCTTTCTGCAATTCAGGATTGATGATACGAAGATCCCATTCCAATGCTACAGCTTTACGGTAATGATCTTCATAATACTCCAGAGGATGCCCTATCTGGATCGGTGCTGTCACTTTCATCCAGGCTCTGTCCACATCTGCCCAACTACCAATGAGTTTATCTACCTGTGTCTCTTTTAATGCACTTTCAATGGCTAAAAGATAAGCGATCCATTCTGTTTTTTGGTTAAATACTTCATCTTCATGCTGTTGCAACAGAATAATAAGCTGCTCCAGACTGTTCCTGACTTCCATTACTTCCTTGGGAAAAGCTTCTGCATATGCCACACTTCTATATACATTTTTATCATCTTTCATTAAGACAGAGTAGCAACGGTCACCCACACAACCACTTGGATCCAAATCCAGTAGATTTTCTTTTTGAAGTTTGGAAAATACTTTAGCATCATCTCCGGCAAAAAGGGTGGAGAGTTCCCGATTGATACCGTTAATGATATAATCGGCCCAAACACTTTGCCAGACGCTCATTGCAATACCTACATAATGCACTCCCAGAATAAGAGAACGATAAAACGGTGTCAATAGTTCATGCTGTTCTACCCAGGCAATAAAATCTTCATGACGGTTGATATGCATATGACTCACAAACCCATATGCCAACTCTTTTTTGTTAATGATCTCTTCATCGCTCAAACCGCTCTTTTGAAGCACCTGGTCAAGTGCATCCTCTCTAAGGTTCACAATACGGATCAATGCCGCCATCACCGAATCATCATTTTTTTTCAGATCCAACAGTGTTAAAAAAGCATCTACCGCTTCGGAAGCTCTTTCATGACCTTCATTCAAAAGTTTATAATAACTGTTCAGTTCTGCCTGTCTTTCCTGTAACTCATCATAAATAGTTTGCAGATCTTGCATAAATTGTTGTTTTTTCATTTATTTCTCCGTAGGGTGTGCAATAGCACACCAATTAAAATATTTATTCACAAAGGTGTGCTATTGCACACCCTACAGTTATTTTGTTCGTAACATATTAATAATAGGTTGAGCCAACTTCAAAGCTTTGGATCTGTGAGATATCTTTTTTTTCACCTCATCATCCAACTCACCCAAAGTCTTGTCGAATCCGGCAGGGATGAACATGGGATCATACCCAAAACCTTTATCTCCCCTGGCTTCATCTATAACATCACCGTACATCCAGCCATGAACCACGTATTCACCGTATTTACTGACAATAGCAATGGCTGCCGTATAATATGCGGGTGTAGTTTTTAGGGCCCTTTCTTTCACAGCTTCAATAAGTTTGTAAAGATTATCTTTATCTGTAGCATTTTCACCGGCATAACGTGCAGAGTAGATGCCCGGTGCACCACCCAATACAGGTAGGGATATTCCACTGTCATCTGCAATGACCAGGTAATCATCCCCCAATTTCTCATATATCGTCCGTGCTTTGATCAATGCATTTTCCGCAAAGGTATCACCATTTTCTATAATGTCAAACTCACCCAGCAGATCAGAAAAAGGAATCACTTCATCATGGCACATCTGCTTGAATTCACGTAATTTTCCTTTATTTCCAGTTGCCAAAACTAACTTCATATATTCTCCTTTTTACAGAGCAAAGCTCCATGAAAATTGACCGCAGGAAATGCCCTTTGGTGCCTTTCACTAAAGCTTCAGCTTTGTTGAAAGATAATAAATTCTTATTTATCATCTCCAATTAACCTTTAAATACTATAATAAGACAAATTTTATCGTATTAAAGGTATTACCATGATTAAACAGATCATGCCGCTTAGTCTCATTGTGGCTCTAAGGTTTTTCGGGCTCTTTATCGTCCTGCCTGTACTCTCTATTTACGCACTCGAAATGGATGGTGCAACACCGTTCCTTGCAGGTCTAGTCGTCGGAGGATATGCCCTGACGCAGGCTGGTTTCCAGATACCGTTCGGGCTGATGAGTGACAAAATAGGACGTAAGAAAACTCTTCTTTTTGGTCTGCTTATCTTTATTGCCGGTTCAGTCATGGCAGCGATGAGTGACAATATCTATATGCTTCTTATCGGACGTTTTCTGCAGGGTGCCGGAGCTATAGGTTCAGTGGTCTCAGCTATGATCGCAGACCTGGTAAAAGAAGAAGAACGTGCCCATGCCATGGCTATCATGGGAGGTACGATCGCACTGAGTTTTGCTGCTGCAATGATCATTGCCCCTATCGTCGGCGGATACTGGGGAATCGACAAACTCTTTTGGCTCACTGCCATTCTTTCTGTTATGGCTATAGGTATTCTCTTTACCGCAGTACCGCAACCTCCAAAAATCGTTCACAGCTATTCGGAGGAAGAGTCCAAAATGCTCGATGTTTTTAAGGACAGATCACTCACACGCATGTACATCACTTTTCTTTTCCACTCTTCCATTATGACGATGGCCTTCTTCATTATTCCCCTTGTGATGACACAAAGTCTGGATGAAGGCGGTTTTGCCTGGGCAAAATCTGAACTCTGGAAAGTTTACCTGCCGGCAATGATTTTTGGGCTTATCTCCATGGGACCTGCTGCTGTTTTTGGGGAGAAGTACGGTAAAGGCAGAGAGGTATTCATGATCTCTGTTGCTATCATCTTCCTAGGCTTCCTCGCTATGGGATTTGCAACAACACCATGGGTGTTCATTATAGGTGTTGTCTGCTTCTTCATAGGCTTCAACATGTTCGAGCCCCTTTTACAAAGTTTCGTAGCCAAGTTCGCCAAAGTACATCAAAAAGGTGCTGCACTGGGTGTAGCCAATACCTTTGCCTATGTGGGCATCTTCCTTGGAGGTCTTTTAGCGGGGTACCTTATGCAGCACTTCGGTAGAGGAACACTTGCCATAGTCGTTGCTGTCATCTCCATAGCCTGGTTCACATGGGTAGCCACTATGCCCAATCCAAACAACAGAGGAAACGTTTACCTACCGCTGGATATCTTCGACAGAGAAAAAGTTGCTGCACTTACTAAGCATGAAGCGATCGTAGAAAGTTACGTGAATGAAACTGAAAACATTGCTGTAGTGAAATATGAAAAAAATCTAATAGATGAAGATGAAGTAAGAGGGTTATTGAGTTAGAAAGGATATAAGTGCAGAGTGGACTTACCCACCCTCCCGCTTAGCACTTTCCTAGATCTACTTTTTTATACTCTGCTCCCACTAAATCACAAGCTCTTTTCGTAATATTCTGGATGGTAAATCCGAACTTCTCAAAAAGCAGTTCTGCCGGAGCGGATGCACCAAAGCTTTTCATTCCAAGCACATCATCGGCATATCTGTAATACTCTGTTGCCGTAGCCGCTTCGACTGCCAATACTTTGGTAGCAGGATCAACTACTGTTTCTCTGTAGTCCTTCTCCTGCTCGTTAAAGAGATCAAGACACGGTACAGAAACGATATTTGCTTTTACTCCCAGTACTTCAAGGTGGCATGCAGCCTGAAGACACGGCATCAATTCACTACCGCTTGCCATCAGTGTCATAGTGGCACCCTCTCTTTTTTTAACGATATAGGCACCTTGACTGACATCACCAAAATCTCTTTTTGGTTTAAGTGTTTTGAGTTTTTGACGAGAGAGTACAAAGCCATGCGGTGCTTTCATGGTCAATGCTGTTTTCCAGGCTTCCACATTTTCTGTTGCATCTGCCGGTCTCCACAGATAGAAATTCGGCAATGCCCTGAACTGGCTGATCTGTTCTATCGGTTCATGTGTCGGACCGTCTTCACCTACACCGATACTGTCATGGGTCCAGACAAAGAAGTTCTGGATACTTGTCAGTGCAGCGATACGTACCGAAGGCTTCATGTAATCAGAAAAAACGAAGAATGTTGCATTGAACGGCATCGTTGTTCCGTAAAGTGCCATCGCATTGGTGATCGCTGCCATAGAATGTTCACGGATACCAAAATGTATGTTCTTGCCTTTAGGAAAGTCGCCCATATTTTTAAGTGCTGTTTTATTGGATGGTGCAAGGTCGGCAGAACCGCCGAGGAAAGAAGGTACTGCTGCAGCGATTGCATTCAGGATCTTTCCGTTCGAATCTCTGGTCGCAACTTCTGCATCATTTGAGAAATCCGGATATTCGATCGCTGAAAAATCAGGATTGAGCAGCCTTGCAAGTGCTTCATTCTGTTCTATAAGCGGAGCTTCTTTCTGTCTGTGGATCCATTCTTTTTCAGCAAGTTCACCTTTTTCAACTGCACATCTGAATCTTAACAGTACATCTTCCGGAATATAGAAGGTCTCGTTTTCCGGGAAACCGAGTTTTTTCTTGGAAACTTCGATCGTCTCCTCTCCTAAAGGTGCACCATGTGTTTCATGGCTTCCTTCCAGTCCTTCTGCGCCTCTTCCGATAATCGTATTGGCAATAATGATCGTCGGTTTGTCTGCATTCTTAACTTCATTGAGCGCTTTGTCAATATCATCATAGCAGTGACCGTTGACCTTCATCACATTCCAGTTCTGTGCTTCAAAGCGTTTTGCTACATCCTCACTCCATGCAATGCTTGTATCACCTTCGATAGTGATCTCATTGCTGTCATAGATCAATACCAGATCTTTCAACCCAAGATGTCCCGCCAAAGCACAGGCTTCATAGCTGATGCCTTCCTGCATATCGCCATCACCGCACAGACAATAGACTTTATGGTCAATGAGCTCACAAGTCTCTGAATTCACCTGGTTTGCCGTATAGGCCTGGGCCATTGCAAAACCGACTGCATTGGCGACTCCCTGTCCCAATGGTCCTGTGGTGATCTCTACTCCGTCCGTATGTCCATACTCCGGATGTCCCGGTGTTTTAGAGTCTAGCTGGCGAAAATTTTTCAGGTCATCCATACTCACATCATATCCCCAAAGGTGAAGCAATGAATAAATAAGTCCGGTAGCATGTCCGCCGGAAAAAACCAGACGGTCACGATTGAGCCATTTCGGGTTTTTTGGATTATGGCTAAGATGCTCAGAGAGCACCACTGCAATATCTGCAAGCCCCATAGGTGCACCCGGATGTCCCGAATTTGCTTTTTGTACCATATCGGCAGCTAAAAATCTAATAGTATTTGCCATTTTTTTACGCATTGTATTTTGCTCTGTCATTGCCATTTATCTATCCTTTATGTCGTGTGAGGTATTTTGTCACCAAGGGTTGTAAAGCTGTCTGCAGCTTCTCATCGAAGTCTTCAAATCGTCTTTGCAAATCTTTTGCAAGTGCATCTGCCTGAGAGACAGTTTCATCCAGTCCTAAAAGATTGACAAAGCTATTTTTATCTGCATCATTTCCCGTTGTTTTACCTGCTTCCTCTTCACTCTGTGTTTCATCTATGATATCATCTTGTATCTGAAATAGCAATCCCAGATCTATACCAAAAGTATATAGCATATCCTGGATTTTTTTCTCAAGCCCTACAATAACTGCGCCCATTTGCAAACTCACGGCAATAAGTTTAGCTGTTTTGTTGGTATGCAGTATTTTGATCTGATCAAGGTCAAGTGGTTTATTCTCAAAATAACAATCTATCGCCTGCCCCAGTACCATACCTCTGCTTCCCCCGTCACGTGCGAGAAGTTCTACCAGTTTTATCTTTACATCTTCACGCAGCGGTGCTTTGGCAATGAGATAAAAAGCATCGGAATTCAAGGCATCTCCTACAAGGATAGCAGTTACTTCATCATAACGTTTATGCAGTGTTTCATGCCCGCGTCTTAAATCTGCATTGTCCATTGCGGGGAGATCATCATGTATGAGAGAATAGGTATGAAACATTTCAAGAGCCAATGCCACGGGCAGTGCAGAATCATAAAGCATAGGTTCATACGCATCTACAATACTTAAAAGCAGCATCGGACGAAAACGTTTTCCTCCTGCCTCAAGCATTACCCCTAAAGCATCTTCATATATAGGGTGAAAGCTTGGTACTTTCGGCAAGTTTTCACTAAGGTACGTTTCAAATTTTTGCATTAAATCTCTTGGATAAAAATTATTGGGAAGATTATACCTATATTTGGATAAAATAATCATATGGAAAAAGAAACAATATCAGCAATGATTATATAGGCAAAACGATTTTTTGGGTGTGGGGATATATTATTTTTACTATCTCACGCTCATCAGCTTCTTTTATGGAGTAAGCTCCCTATTGTATAACTGATATTCGGATTTTTGGCCGGACTTTTTAAAGGACTTGAATATTGGGAGAATCACAACAATATAGTAGGAGAAAAACAACATGAAGAAAAAAACCGTTAAGAACTCCACTCTTTTTAACATGAAAGGTATTTTGATCTTGATCGCTTTTGGTGTCTGGGTCAATCTAACGATAGACATAAAAGAGAACTTTGAATCATTCAAAGATATGATCTTTTCTTTAGGAGGGAATACGCTTCTGATCATTATCGTCACCTATGTACTTTTCGTTATACTGGGGATCTTTGTAGAGGGGAAAGATACTGACCGTTTTTCCTGAGAATGGTTATGCTCTAAGATATCCTCCACTTACACTTTACATTTTTTGGCGATTTCAGCGATCACCTCATCGATATTTTTGTTCTCCACATTGACAACAACATCTGCCACTTTTTTATAGGCTTTTTCGCGCTCATTATAAAGTTTTTTTGCCTCTTTTTCTTTAGAGAAAAGTGGCCTTTTAGCCAGTTTTGCTTCTGAATTCTTAGCACTTTTCAGACGATTATGTATCCATTCAAAAGAAGCATCAAGCAATACGACCGTTCCCAGTTTTTTAAGGTTTTTTACTTTGTAAAATCCGCCACCACAGCTGATGAACGTATTTCTAACACACTTTTCTATCCAGTTGGCAGTGACCTGTTCCTGCTCTCTGAAATAGGCTTCGCCTTTTTTTTCAAAGATCTTTTTTACTTCTCTGTTCTCTTTGGATTCGATCAGATCATCCGTATCAATAATATAGATCCCGTATTTCTTTGTAAAAGCACGTGCCGTTGTCCCTTTCCCTATACCCATAAAACCTATTAAAATAATATTTTTTTTCATTTTATATCATCCAGAAGAAGTATTGCATCATCACTACACCATATTATAACGGTCAATGATCTTCTTAAGACGTTTGCGCAGATTTTTCAATGCTTCTTCTGCTGTTTCACCTTCCGCCATCAGTGATTCAAATTCATCAAACTGCACCTTCGCTACCCAGCCGATCTTCTTATGTTTTTTAATTCCAACAAAACGTACTTCACCAAAATGCTCTTTTGCCATTCTGTAAATACGTTCAATTCTCTCATCCAGACTTTTTACTTCTTTACTCATTTCCATCCTTTTTTAATTGATATGATCTATTTTGATATAATTATAGCATAGCAAGAGAATAAAAGGGTTACCTGATGATAAGAATTAAATTTCATTACAAGCAGAATGCTAAATGTTGAATTGTAAAAATATACTTATTACGGGTGTTAGTTCAGGATTGGGTGAGGCATTGGCCAAAGAATATCTTACGCATGGCTGTACTGTTTACGCTATCGGAAAAACCTTTCCAAAAATTCTGGATAAGGACCCCAATTTTTTCTTTTTTCCATATGATCTGAGTCAAACCTTTATGATCAAAGCAGAGATCAGAGCATTCATAGAGAAACATTCTTTTGATATGGTTATCTTGAATGCAGGCATACTCGGCGAGATCAAACTGTTAAACCAAACCAATTTGGAAGAACTCAAAGAGGTCATGGAGATCAATGTTTGGGCAAATAAAGAACTTATCGATACACTCAATGAATATGCACACATCAAACAGGTCGTAGGTATCAGTTCAGGAGCGTCATTTAAGGGATCAAAAGGCTGGGGTGCCTATTCGATCTCCAAAGCCGGACTGAATATGTTGCTCTCTGTTTATGCAAAAGAGTTGCCTGATATCCATTTCACTTCACTTGCCCCTGGTGTCATAGATACAGCTATGGTTCAAGGCATCATTAATAATGTAAATACCCATATTTTTCCATCAGCCAAAACTCTCAAAGAGGGGAACATCCAATCCCCGGAAGCAGCAGCCAAGTTGCTTATATCTACATTTGGCAGACTTTTGGAGTATGAAAGCGGAAGTTTTTTAGATGTAAGAACTATGTAACATTATACTTTTATCTTCTGCCATTCCCCCCCCATTTTTTAATATATTCTAAATATATCTGTACATACTAACAGCAAAAGCCAAAAATTTACAGATCATCCAGATTTAAGCATATTATAAATATTTAATAGAAATAATTTTGTAAAAGGATTATCAATGAAGAAATATTCTCTTTTGATCGGCAGTATGTTATTGGCAACCCAATTACAGGTAAAGGCGAACGAAAGTTTTAACAGTGAAATGAGTCATGTAGTCGGAGGGGTCGTAATGGCTGGGGGAATTACCGCTATAGTTGATCATTACTACCCTGAATATGCTGAAAATAGAGGAATGATCGGTTTTGGAATCAGTTCAGCTTCTATAATCCTGGCAGAGTATGTAGAATTTGCTTTGCATGGAGATGCAAGAGGGCAACTACTTGATACTGCTTCACATATCGCAGGATCAGCATTTGGAGCTTTTGTAACAGATAAATATATTTTATCGCCAGTAATCAAAAACTCTCCTAGAGGAGGGAAGAGTGTAGGATTAAAGATCGAGCACTCTTTCTGATCCCTTATATTTCTGCTATGGATTTAACAGATTCCTAAACCTTTATCTTCTGCCATTCCCCTTTGTCAAACGTTCTCCAGAGCCAGACAGCTTTGACAAAGGTATCGGAGATCATTGCCAAATAAACTAAGAGTATAGATTCAAAATACCAACTCAACACAAATGCAGGAATAATACGTACAACCCATAAAGAGACCAAATTTATCTTCAAGGTTCTTTTGCTATCACCCGCTCCTCTTAATGCTCCAGATAGGACAAAGTTAAATGCTAAAGGGATCTGCGAGACGCCCACAATACGAAGATATAGACTGGCCTCTTCTATCGTATGAGCATCATCTGTAAAGGGCCAGACGATCTTTTCGGGCATAAATATCATAAAAAATGAAAGAAAGAACATAAAGCCTGAAGTATATTTGAGTACCAGAATAATATCTTCCCTGGACTGTTGCGGTTTTTTTGCACCCAATCCCTGTCCCATAAGTGCCATCGCTGCTATGGTAAACCCCATCCCAGGCATAAATGCCAAACCTTCTACACGCAAGCCTATCTGATATCCTGCAAGAGCCGCTGTACCATACTTGGCAATGATGGCTGTAAAAAGCATAAAACTCCCAAATGTCAGTGAACGCTCAAATGATGCAGGTATCCCTACTTTTAGTGCACGTGAAAGCAAAGACTTGGAGTAGCGCCATGCAGGTATATAAGGTGTTTTATTCCGAAGGTAAAGAATGAGATACACAAGAAACTCAAGAAAATTCACGATAACTGTTCCTACCGCTGCACCCAACACACCAAGTTCAGGAAAACCGTAATGTCCAAAAATAAGGAGATAGTTTAAGATCACATTGAGAATGATCGATCCTGTTTTCACCTTCATCGGTGTTTTGGTATCACCTGCAGAATTGAGCGCAGAGACAAAAACCAGTTTCATAAAGACAAAAGGCAGCATCCATGTAAGCATCTGCACATAGTCTGCTCCAAGTGCTACCACTTCAGGTGCTGTTCCGAACCACACATAGATATTTGAGGCAAGGTAATACCATGCTGCCATCACAGGCAGACTCAACATAAAGGCAAACCTAAGCAGTGTAGAGAGCCCCATGGAGGCCCGTTTCATCCTTCCTGCCCCTACAAAACGGGAAAGCAATGCGGATGTCCCTACATGCAGCAGGGTCAGTACAGCAAAAACAAACATAAGAGACTGCAGTCCAAGCCCTACAGCTGCAACCGCAAAAGCAGAGAGACGCCCCACCATAATAAGGTCAGTGATCACTTGCAGCATATCCATCAATGAGTTTATGGCTGCAGGGACAGAGAGTTTGAGTATCTTTTGGTGTTTAAGTGGAAAAAGTTTTATCAAGCTGGCTCTTTTTTAACCAGAATTATACAATAGAATTACGAAAATAGCATCTATGCTTGTATTCAGCTTTTTCCTGATCAAGGTAAAAGATTTTTTTGGGAGATCTTAAATTTTACTTTAGCGGCAAACCCAATTTACGATTTAATTAAAATAACGAGCTATTGCATCATCCAAGCCTTTTCCAAAGTTAACGTAGTCTTTGTAGTCTTCTGGGATTTCCGCATTATCACCACCTCCTAAATCACTCTCATCACAATCAAGACTTTTCATGAGCTCATCAAGCGGATCACCCCTTTCTTTGCCGGAGATTATCGCTTTCCCTTGCTCTTTTGCCTCTTCTTTTATAGCTTCCTCTATATTGAATGTTTGAAATTTTTTCAGAAAACAGGCTATCAACTTGGCATGCATATGCGCTTTCTCTTTTAATATTTGATAATCCTCTTCTTTTAGTGCATAGCCTATTGTTGTTCCTATGGAAACATCCGTACCGATCAGTAATCCAAGCGTATACCTTAATGTATTTTCCATATCCTCCATGACGGCTCTTTCCGTCATCGCAGAATACATACCGTTTTGATAGACAGATATCATCCTATAGTTTTTAGGGTCTATCTCTAGCCAACCCAAATGCTCCCTTTGATTGATAGGAAATATCCAAACTTTATTACTCTTTTTTAATCTTGTGAGAATATCCTCACTCACTCCTTTTTCTTTCATCTTTTTTAAAAATTGGGTTTTACGTGACGGAAGAATAAGTGCTACTTTCAAATCTTTCTGATCCCCCCAATATGAAAAAACATTTTTACCTAGAGGAACTGCTTTCGCTTCTGCTTCTGTATTAAGTATTCCACTCATAATGTTGAAAGACTCGATAGCATTTATATCTCCATATACATCATTAAAGACCCGTCTTAGATCAATTGAACTAACAAGCTTTTTATCAGGTGTTTTTTCTATCATTGTCATAATGGTTCTGGGAGTTTTGTTTCTTTTGGCCTGAACTTGAAGTGTTCTTCCTAATCTTTTTTCATAAGATGTTTGCATGGCAATAAATTTATATATCTTTGCTCTGTTTTCCCACTGTAGTCTGGATAACGGATCGATCTTTGTCACATTTTTATCTTTGAAAAAAAGCTTTCTTTTCCCTTCCATTTTTTCAAGTGCCGTTTTGGGAATATCCGGAGTTGCCAGGGCGAATGTAAAAAAGATATCTTGTAATTTCTGTTTCTTTTTGAAGTAACAGCTATAGGTATCTAATTGGCCATCTGGCATTGTAATAGTTACATTTAACACTTTTGGAATTACTTTTTTGCTACTTAAAGCATGTGCTTTGTCCGCCTGTGTACTATTTCCATCATTGTAAAAAGCCGTTGTTGACAGGAAAAAGACATCAATAGGCGTATCAGAGATTTCATTCAAATTCCAGGACTTTTTGAAGATAATATCTGTAAAATCAGAACTCCCCCCTCCGCTTAATGCATTACCTAAACCACCAATCATTCCTCTTGTGCTTCCATCATTTTTAGGTTTATAGGTGAGTTTCATCTCGATCGTAGCTTTTTCATGTTTTATTGTTTTGCTGTATTGCTTATTGGCAACATACTTTTCTACTTTATCTATGGATTGTAAAAATGGAAATACAAGAGAGTGTTTTTTATTATCTTTTATCCACTCTACAAATGGAATGGAATTTGAAAGAGGTATATTTTTAGCTAATGTTTTGAGATGTCTTTTCCCTTCATCACTAAGAGAGCAACTCCCATATTTGAGATCATACTTTTTCTCTTTTAGTTGATCATAAACTGCCATGAACATCTCATTTTCACTTGTCCATCCCTGAGTAAAGATGGCAGGCGTTGAGTAGATGGCTGTTCTGGCACCATATCCCGATGGAACCCACTTCAGTTTTTTTAATTCTGCTGTCAATCCGTCAATTGAATCAATTTTAGCAACAATGTCTTTACCGTAACTACTGGCTGAGAGTGGAGGAACTGTTATAAATTCTTTCTCTTTTTTATCTAGCGTGACAATAAGTGGTTTTTCTTTTTTTTGTTGTGCTTTAGCCTCTTTTTGTTTTTTTTCTTTAAAATCATTTACCATAGCTAAAACTTTTTTGTCAATACTGTCTTGATGATATTGATACGGGTAGGTCTGTGCCAAAAGATATTTAAGTTTATCCGGTAATTCCGGCGGTTTTTTATCTATTTTGAATTGCAACGATTTAAAGATGGGGGTGACAAGATACCAAGGTGCGGTACTTGTATCATCAAAGGGATCATCAAACAAAACAAACATTCTTTTTTTAGTACCATTCAAAATCAACTCTTCCTTTTTCATACCAAATACTTTATTATCACTGGGTAGTGATTCACGCCACTTTGCTTTGGCACGATTGACCGCAAAATTCCCCAGCCCGGCATGCTGTCTCTTCATTATCTTTATATCTTCTTCGGTAATCTCATTCCTGTCTGGTATTTTTGCCTCTGTATTGAGGTAAAATATATTGCTTAATTTTGTAGAGAAAGAATCGTTTGCATCATCGTCAAATGTAATATCTATAAGTAGTTTATCATCATAGGCATAGACAGCATTGATCTCCAAAGATGTACCTTCAATAGCATTTGAAGCCAATATTTTTTGTGATGTATTATCCTTGCTTTTAGTTTTTTTAATAGGTATCACAATATCCTTTCCATGAAGTTCTACCATCAAGCTTCTAGCTTTCTCCTCCAATCCTTTAGGAACATAAAAGGCCAATAAAAACTTATTATTTGACCCCGGTGACAAAGAGACTGAACGATAAAGTCCCATCGGTAATGCTTGGGTAATGGGGTGAAGTTTGACAATATGGTCATCACCGATCTTTAGATAAAATCTTTTGGAAGGATCAAATTGCAACAAGGCATAAACTTTGCTTTCTATATCAACCTCAACAATTTCAAATTGACCATCCTTTTTAGCTTCATTCCCCTGTACCTGCTCTGTTGTTTCATACCCCGTGACAGTAAGTGCAAAATTATCGGACATTTTTTCCCACCTTTGTTTAGGCAGGGTTGTGACTTGATGGGCTTTCTCTTTCATCTCTCCCAACAGGGGAATATCGATATTTCCGTATCTTGTATCATAATAATGCAAAGAGAGTTGTTTAATCTCTTCTCCTTGGTGGAACCTAAAGGCCAATTGTCCCCTTTTAATTGACGCAGGCAAAATATTGATGGTATTACTATCGAAGTCTATCAAAGGATTGTCCAGCAAAAGAGATATCAAATCGATCTTTCTTTCAGAAGAGTTGTTGACCCTAAGATAGAGGTGCTGCATAATATTTGGAATTCTATAGAGAGGAATAGCTTCTTTGTATTCATATTCTTCACTGCTTTTAGCCACCCACTGGCTGGGATGATTTGAACCTTGTAGAACGATTACTTTTTGTGGCTTTAATATATTTTTCAGTGAAAGATCAAGCGTAATATATCTGGCATTGACATCTTTCAATTTAGAGTATATTGCCACACTGTTTACCTGCATAGAAATTGCACTGTTTTTTCCTATTCCTGAAGATGGGAATGTAGAAAAAATATGCTCTTGTGCTAATGTTTTGGTGATGATCTTTTTTGGTTTAGTCGTTTTTATAACAAAACCTGTACCCATATCTTCATCAAATGTATCAAACTCCTCATCTGAAACTGAAAACATTGTAAACAGTATCACTAAAAATATTAGTATCAATTTCCTCATTTTTCATCCTCATATTTAAATGTAATCTGATTATCTTGCTCTCCAATAACGATCACATTTTCAAGAACTTGCTCTGGAGAACTTTTTATAACCACTTTATAAGTTCCACCTTTGAGCTTGATGGGATCAGAATCTATAATTCCTTCTGCAACCATATTTTTTTTATTATCATAAACTTTGTATGGAATCTGCAATGCTTTTTTAACTGCCTCATTAAGAGACTTTTTATCGCTGGCATCAAAGTAGCCGCCATCTCCAAGTCTTGCCCACTCTTTAAATTGCTCTTTAAGTTTTTCATCATTAATGGCAAATCCTACGATATTGATTCTGACATCAATACCCTGCTCTTTTAATGATGTTATCACTTTGGCAGGATCACCATCACAAGTCTCTTTTCCATCTGTGACCAAAATCACTACTTTTTTACCTTTGACTTTTGATAAATCGATGGCAACCTTTTCCAAGGAGTCCGCAATAGGTGTTTTTGCTAAGTTTTTGGCATTGATTTTACGAATGATCTTTATCGTTTTTCCAGGATTAAGAGGCTGTAGTCTCATCTCCAAATCCGTTCGACAACTATCGGCTTTTTTATGTCCAAATACTCTTAATGCTACTAATGTCTTAGGAGGAATAATATCGGTAACTGCTTTTTTAAGTACATCTTTTGCAATAGAGATACGTCGCTTTCCTTTTATACGCTTAAGCATACTTCCGGAGGCATCAAGAATAAGCTCAATAGCAAAGTTTTTATTGACTCTTTTTTTATTCTCCGGAGCTTCTACTATCTGCAGACTTCCTGGACCCAAAGGTCTTTCATATCGACTTTGCACATTGAGAGTATAGTAGACCGGCCTTCTTAATATAGCTGATGCCTTGTTGATCTCTTTGGACATACCAACAGCATCGTTTACCACGGCATAGGTACCGTTATTAACACGCGACCAACTCTGCATAATTCCCTCATATATCTCATTGTCATTATATTGAGAAACCACACGAATAGCAAAAACTTTTGGCTTAACTTCTTTGAGCTTATCCCAAAGCTTCATATCACGACTTCCTACAGCATCACCGATAATAATTACTCCTTTAATGCCATCTCGATTTTTTAATTTTTCAGAAGATACTTTTAGAGGTCTTTCAGCATCACTGTCACTGCAGTCCCTGTCAAAGTTATTAAAAATAGTCTGTATCTGCGTTGGTCTATCCGAAAAATTTGAGAGTAAAAATATATCATCGTCATTAAAACATATTAAATTTACAGCATCAATTTTAGGTTGAATATCTCTAATATAATTGTTAACAGAGTTGAAAATTTGTGTATGATAAGGTGAAACACTTCCGCTATTATCCCAAGCAAAAATAACTGAGACAGGAGGTTGTTTTACTTTTAGATAGTATTCACCCTCAGTAACTTCAAAAGTAAACGTGTGATGTAGAGGGTTTTTCTTTACTTTAGTAGCTGCAACTTTGGAGTCATTACTATCAAACAACTCATAATTCACATCTACTCCTGTTTTACCAGAGAGATTGATTTGTAACTCATTATGGTCTTTTGGTATGATAATTTTATACCAATCTTTTTCATGATTTGCTACTGAAACTCTGCCTCTAACTGTTTGATTCATATCCAAGGCAAAAGCTTTTTCTTTGCTCCCATTCCCTACAATGACAGGCTGTTTTTTTTCGAATCTTGATTGCTGATACTCATAAAAAGATTTATGATTATTCTTTCCCCACTCACCCAATATAGATGCATAAGTAGCACCAGGCTTCTCTTCAAATATCCGCAACTCTTCAGGCATAGCATAATATGCTGTTTTCTCTATAGGTATCGCAAACTTAACATATCTAGCCCAAGTTGCTTTCTTAAAATGGTAAGAGCTTTCATTGTTGTCACTTTTATGCCAGTCACCTACTTCTTCCCAGGGTCCATTTGGAGTTTGTGCCGATACCAAGATTTTAACCATTTTAACATAGGTCTCTTTTTTACTTCCGTTCGGTTCTCTCCAGACCATATCTGTAATCTTTGCTACTCTCTCATTTTTAAATCCTACAACCCAAGACAGCTCTTTTAGCTTTTTATGCAAATAGGTACTGTTACGCATATCATTTTCTTTTGTAAGAATATTTCTGTCCCACTCACCACTTAACTCTTTTGAAGCATGTACGACATGTCCGCCAAGCTTTGGATTGGCTATATTAAATGGTTCTGCTATACCAATACTCTCTTGTTTTGCTATAACTTTCCATTCACCTAGACTAATATCATCTTTTGTTTTATTATTATGGGAATTATGCAAAGTTAACCTTGCATATTTAGCCAAATAAGATTTATCAAACGTAAATACCTGGTCTTGACTTTCTAAACCTAAAGTTCCTTTATAAACATGCTTAAACTCTTTTCCATTTTCTGATAATGAGATGGAAAAATCTTTTAATCGATCTCCCGGATAACCTTCCCCTAATGGATTTAGAATAACACCAACCACTTGACTTGGCTCATCTCCCATGAGCTCTATTGTTACATTTTCATCAGCTTTTTCACGTTCACTATATAAGTGAAAACTATCAGCATTATAAACAATGTCATCAAATAACAGATGGTATCCATTACCTATTTCAGGAACGTGCCCTAACTCTGTTTCATTGTGTTCAATCACTCTTTTTGCACCAAAATCCAATCGTGCGACGTTTAACCCACCCAATATAGATGTTGGCATGCCCCAATCCTCATAAGGGTTGATAACTTTTGCATTATCTTTAGGTTTTATTTCAAAGGATGTAGTTTTGAATGAACCATTTTTATCCATAAATTTAAGGGTAGTAACCACAGGAAGCTTAGATACATTTTTTGGGATAACCAATTCAAGGGGAATGGTTTTTTTCTCCTTGCTCTCCAAATGTATAGTTTTATCAAAATCTAATTTCCAGGAATTATCACTAATATGAGAATCCATAGATAGTTCATAAACCTCATCATTTAAATTCTCTATAGCAACATTGAACGTAACTTTTTGACCATACTCACTATAGGTAGCTACTTTGTCCTCTAAAACATCTACTTTAAGGGAAATATCCAACTCTTTTAATTTTTTTGGTTCATACCCTGTAAAACTAAGATTATAATCATAAAACCCGGTTTCATCTTCTACTGCAATATAACTTGTTTGGGGTGTTTTCAGTGTTGTTGTGTAGGTTTTATTCTCATCATCCCACTCAAGCGAAAGGCTTCCGTCTTTTTTATTGGGATAGATTCTAATATTATCTTTCAGATTATCACCTGATATGGTCACATTGGTCTCTTTCATAAATGCAGGAAAGGTATAAAAATCCTCATCTTCTGAATTACTATGACCTTTTAAATTAAAAGACAAAGGTAATGGATACGCCAAATCATAATTATCATTAGGTTCTACATCTATTGATTCAAAGGGGTTTAATCGTTCCAGTTTCAAACTATAGAGTTGATAGCTTGGTTTTTCACTCCATAGTTCTATGATATATCTTCCGGGAGGATAGATACCCTCTATGATGGCTTGTTGGCCTATCTGTGGACGGGATGAATGTTCTATGAAACTGGATTTTAGTTTAAATCGTACATCACCCTCTTTAGGAGGTATGGCAGTAAGTCGGATGGATTCATAATTATTGAGTGTAAAATGAAAATAATCTTCATTCTGTTCATGTTCCACCATTCCTTTAATAGTTTGTCCAAACGCCAAAGCATTGGTCTGGCTTTCATCTTGATTGGGTTCATGTTCAATATCATCCAAAGAGGTAAGATTCAGATCACTAAGAGAGGCTTCTTTAACAGTAAATGTGTATGCACCATTTGTCCCTATTACGCATGTTTTATAGAGACCGGGTAAAAGTAATAGATTTTTTAATGTTAATCTATTATCTTTCGGATCAGACAGATCAAACAATTCATTATTTGAATTACCTTTAGATAATTTCAACCTTTCCAGTGCAGCTCCTGCTGCACTGATATTCCAAAGTCTATTGGCTTTTTCAATACTAAAGTGATAACAATCCCATTCATAACCTGTAAAATGTCCATTAATAGGTTCTTCTTTATTTACTCCATAAGAGTTTTCTCTATTATCATTTGGTTCTGCTTCATTTGTAGCATTATATTCATAGCCCTTACTGAATTTAAAAGTATATTCAGCTCCTTTCTTGCTACCATAAACTTGTATTTTATAGTCAGTATCCGTTTGTAGCATGAGTTGCGGCATTGTATAATTACTATCAACTGTTTTGCGTTGAAGCTCTTTTCCAGTATTATCTTCTAAATAAAGTGTCATATCTTTTGAATCTGTATCTAATTTTATACTAAATAATTTATCTTCAAGTTTTTTTGGCAAACTGAATGTAAAATAATCTTCATCTCCATCTTTATCAATAGTCCCGTGAATCGTCTTCTTGTAGTCGATAGCATTAGCATCTTTTGTTTCATTGTTGGGTTCTACTTCATCTTCATCTATTTTTTGATTACCCGTACTATAGAGAAGTACACCATTTTTTGTACCTTCTTTATCCCCTTCATAATGTAGATAATAAACTCCTTCATCCAGTTCCAGATCTTTTATCTTGAATTTTCCAAACTTATTGGTAAAACTTTGGGCTATTTCATTATCCTCTTCATCTGTCAGTTTAGCTTTTAACTGATGCCCTATTGTAGTAGTCCCTTTAAGTGTCCATAATTTTTGACTCTCTTTTTGATTAATATTAAATTTAAACCATCCTGATGTTTTTTTAAATAGGTAATTATCAAAGTTGGATTTATCAAGACTGTTTGCTTCCTCTTTTGATGCTGTATCTACAGAATCATTTACTTTTCTTTCTTTCGTTAAAATAACTTGATAAGTTTTAGATGTAGGTTTTTCCATATTGCTACGAGAAGAGATAGCAACTAAATATTCTCCTTTATCAAAAAAAAGATTCTTCAATGTAACAGGTTTATTGCCTGTCTTGGTACCAAAAGAAAAAAACCTTTGATAATCTTCAACTTCTTTACCATTTTGTGTAAATTTAATTTTCATGATATCGATACGTGTTAAGGCATTAGGTATCCCTATAAGTTTTATATTCCAGCGATACTGGCTATCCTCATCACCAATTTTCCACATAAAAGCATCTTGGTCACCTTCGGTTATCATCCCTGTCAGTATCATACTTCCAGAAAATGGTGTTGCCTCTGCCGGTGTATCATTAGGTTCCTGCTCATAAAGGGTAGGATACGAAGCCCATACACTTTGTATAAATAGAAATATAAAAATTAAACTATAAAGTATTTTTTGCATCTTTTCCCCTTTACTTTTTATTGGAATGTTTTATATTAAAACGATGATTCAACTTTTATACATAAACCCAACTCTTTTCTCGTATAAAAACTTACAACAGCTGTAATATCAAGTATATCCTCTTTTCCTTGACAAAATTTTAAACATGAGAGGGCATAGGAGGGTCTTGGTCATATATATCAAGGTAAAGCTCTATCGATATAACAAGTACCTCAACTTTGCATTCCAAGTTCCAAAGGTACTCATTGGGTATTTATGATTTATAGTTGATGCGGTTGATATTGAGAGTGTTGTATAAGCTGTCACTGCTTTTTATAGATATATTTTTTCTTCTCTTGGAAAATCCAAAGAGTATCTTGATATTTTTATACTTCTGCAAGCCGAGAAAGATGCAAATATAGAAGACCAATGATCATTGCAGCCCAACCCATCATCCAACCTACAGCAGGCACTCTTTTTTCGTTTTGGAACATCTGTCGAGATTTATAAAAAACCGCAGGAAATACTACAGAAGCCAATACCTCAGGAATATATGCCATAAAAGTCAAAGAAGATTCGGCTCTAGTGAGATTCACTGCCAAAAAAGAGGTATAGACAAAACTATACACAATGAGCAATACAAATACCTGTACGCTGTAAAAGAGCATAGAACCTGCTTTTTTATTTTGTTCATCGCTGTAGTATTTCAACCCTTTTCCTCTTCCTCATAGTGTTGGATCTAAATATAATTTTATTCTAACCAGAACTGATCATTACTGATTTTAAGATATTTTTTATAAATATCTTCACCATATTCATCTATAAAATCCTGCAGCCGATCTCTGTTTTCTTTTGTATTGTCGCTCCCATATAGGATATCTAATGTATCTAGAAGTTTTTTATATTTTCCTTTACCTTCTTTCGTATTGATTGATCTCAATTGTGAATATACATTAGATGCTTTGGAAAATAATATTGATGCTTTTAATATTGACATTATTACTCCCTCTTTTCATTATATAGTCACCCCTGAAAAACCCAAACACCTCCCAAAAATAGGTACTTTGGAAGTGATTTAAGGGTATAATAACAACCAATAAACATAACAAAACAGACTAATTCTTGGTCGAAATAGGTGTTAAAATTGCTTCCACGTTCTCCTAAAAATACCCAAC
>JQIX01000043.1:77265-102973 GCA_003934925.1 Epsilonproteobacteria bacterium (ex Lamellibrachia satsuma) | reverse complement strand
CTAAAAGCCCCGTATACAGGGCTTTATTAAGATGTTATGTGTGAAAAATATTGCTTATAGAAATTGATGTCAAGTACTCTAAGGTAGTATCTGTCTACGATAGAAATTAAGGGGTCTTTGGATAGAATTTATTGATTATTTAGGTGCGAAAGTTAAGTATAGTATTTGTTTGTTCGACACCGACGATCGCTCTTAATTGAGAGAAATTATCTATGTTTAGAAGTATCAATGCTAATTTTTTATTGTCTAAATGCATTTGTGCATAAAATTTATTCAGATCCTGCAGAGCCTGTAGTTGATTTGGCAAGTACGTAAGCTTATGCCTGTATGCCTCAGAGATCCTTTTCTTCTCTTTTCTCAGATCATGGATAGAAACAATACTGCACCATGATGTATTGGATTCTTCCCATGGAGAGTTCTCTATATAAAGATTGACAGGTATTTCCTCATTTTTCTTATCGCTTACCGATAAACTTACCTGAGAATAAATTTGCATTTTATCTTCGGCTGGCCTATGTTGCATTGATTTAACAACCATATCTAGATCCAGCCATTCGTTCTTCACTTTTACTTTAGGCATTGGCCTTAAAGGTTTATGCTTATATCCTTCATCCAATCCAAAAAGTTTTATCATAGATTTATTGGCATAAAATATTCTGTTTTTATCTGAAAATATAAGGATGGCATCCTCTGAAAGATCAAATGCTTTTTGAAATATTCTGTTCTTTCTTTCTATGCGCCTTTGAAGTTTCTTTTTTCCTTTTGTAAGCAAATAGATACATAAAAGAAGAGTGAAAAGAACGAAAAACAGTATTATGTTTTCAAATGTAAACAAGTTATTTATATCTGAAAAATTCATTGAGTTTCCTTCTCATTGGGTATTAGAGGCAACCCGGATATCCTAAATAAGACCCAATGATTTCCATTCTATTTTTACAAATCGTTTAGTATTTAATTTTTGGATTATATGGTATCTTTTTTATACTTAAGTACCTGCAAACACAAAGCTTCTACTTTATGCGATGCATCTTCAAGTGTGAATCTTTCATTGACTTCAAGCATATCGAGATCTACAGGTACATTATTCTGCGAGATCTGGGCCCAACCTTTTCTGCACTGCAATTTAGGATCACTCATCTTTATTTTTTGGGAGACATATTCGATATGTTGTTCTTTTTGTTGCAATACAAAATGTATATTTTGAACAAAACTTTTTTGAATTTCAGGCAACTGTACGGAAAAACGTTCTATTTTGTACTGTACAAGCCGCTTAAACTCCTTTTCAAGATATTGAAACTTTACTTTTATCTCTTGAAGCCGGCGGGAAGGAGAAGCTCTTAAGAGTATTTCCTCTGCATGCTTCACTTCCTGTTGCAAATGATGAAGTTTTTGTTCTACAGTATATTCCAGACGCTCAGCATATTCTTCCAAAGCATATAATACTTCTTGCCTGTCCGGAAGTATCATTTCCATCGCTGCACTGGGTGTCGGAGCACGTAGATCCGCTACAAAATCACTTATCATAACATCTACTTCATGACCTACTGCACTAACTACCGGTGTTTGTAGTGAAAAGATCGCATCTGCCACCGCTTCTTCATTAAAAGGCCAAAGGTCTTCTGCTGAACCTCCGCCACGACCTGTCACTATGACATCTGCACCCAAAGAATCTGCATACTTCAACCCTTTTGCTATCTGTGAGGCTGCCTGTTCCCCCTGTACCAAAGTATCAACAATAATAACTTCCACCAATGGCCAACGTTTCTCTATGATCTTAAGCATATCATGTAGTGCAGCACTCTCTTTAGCCGTTACCAATGCGATTTTTTTAATATATTTGGGAATAGCTTTTTTCAGCTGTGCATCAAAGTAGCCTTTGGCTTTAAGCTTCTCTTTAAGCTGTTCATAGGCCAGGGCTAAAGCCCCTTTGCCATAAGGTTCAACATGTACTGCATAGAACTGATATTCTCCTCTGGGGGTGTAAACACCTACGGAGCCTTCAATAACAATATGCATTCCTTTTTCAAGATGGAACTTTAATTTTGAAACAGCTGAACGCCACATTACACATTTGATAGAACTCTCTTTGTCTTTTATGGAAAAATAGAGATGTCCTGAAGTATGATACGTCACAGAAGCCACTTCGCCTTCTACAAGGATATGCATAAAAGTGGCTTCAAGGAGAGATTTTATTTTGGTATTAAGTGATGAAACGGTCATCATAGTCGACATAAGATATCCTGTAGGGTGTGTAATTGCACACCATGTTCTTAAAATGTTGTTGTTTTGGTGTGCAATTGCACACCCTACATTATTTCTTCTGGGCAACCAGCAATGTTGAAATACCCATTGAAAAAGATTTGGTGTATTTCATCTCAAAACCTGCTTCTTCCAACTCTTGACTGAGCATCTCGGTAGTCAAAAATTCTTCTATGGAGTCGGGAAGATATTTATAGGCTTCATAATTTTTAGAGATCAATCCTCCGATGCGCGGCAGTATTCTTTTCATCCCAAAATCCACTACTTTATCTACCACTCCGCTTCTATCCTGCTTGGTGAACTCCAGGATCATTACGATCCCGCCCGGCTTGAGTGCACGATAAAACTCCTGCAGTGCTTCTACTCTATCGACCACATTACGAATACCATAAGAGATAGAAATTACATCAGTACTCTCACTTTCTATTGAAAGTGCCTGTGCTTTTCCTTCGATGAAATCTGCAAAATCAACTTTCTTCTTTGCCACTTCCAGCATTCCGACCGATGGGTCAATGCCGACATATCTCTTTATATTTACATCATTTTTCTGGGCTTGTTCTTTCCAGTAGATCAGCAGATCTCCAGTACCTGTAGCCACATCAGTGATCTGCTCGAGCTCACTTTTACCCAAGATCTCAAATGCCTTATCGCACCCTTTTTTACGCCACTGTATATCAATACCCATACTCAATACTCTATTGGCAAGGTCATACGTTTCAGCGATGTTATCGAACATCTTTACGATCTTTTCCTGTTTTTCCTCTTTGTCCGTCAGTTTTTCAATCCCCAACTTGTCTACTCCATAGTATCATATCTACATCTTTTTTTTCTTGATGCAAAAATGTTAAATTCATGTCGATATTATAGGATAAATCATTGGTAGATAGCTTAGGTGTCTGATAGATCAATATCCAATCCAGTCTTTTTTGCAATGCTTTTAGCATCCCCTCACCACCCTCGACCATTACAAATGATGGTTCATGTAAAAAATCCAAACTTTCTACTATATCCACCTCTCTATCCGGTACATTAAAAAGGGGTATATCCTTGTCAAAATCTCTATCTTTGGAATAAATTTTGATATTTGGTGCCTTCGCTCCTGTAAACCTGCAATCCAAAGTAGGCCTATCGACCCTGACAGTATTTCCGCCTATAAGCAATGTATCACATACTTCTCTAAGCTGATGCACATGTCTAAGTGAAGCCTTAGAACTTAGATACCCTCCTCCTATACGGCCATTGGAAGTTTGAGCCAGTTTAAAAAGAACAAAGGCTCTCTTTTGCCATATCACAAAAGGTTCAAGCAGTGCTTGACACTCCTCTTCAAGTATACCCAGTGTTACATTCTTCAACTTTTGTGATCCGCCGGCATGCCCCACTATGGGGTCCACAGTTCCAATAACAACCCTTGCCAGATCCAGTGATTGCAACAGTGATGCGCAAGAGGGGGTCCTGCCTTCGTGAGAACAGGGTTCAAGCGTCACATAGATCGTACATTCTGAAAAAAATTCCGGAGGAAGACCCAAAAGAAACTGATGTGCTTTTTTAGCATCGTATATATCGAAGTTTACTGTGGTCTGTGAAAGCGTTTCATAGGCACTGAGCAGTGCCAAGACTTCTGCATGGGAAGTACCGGCTTTTTGATGGGCTTCTATTGCAAGTATCTTGCCATCCCGAGTAACAACCGCACCTACAGCAGGATTGGGATAGGTCAAACCCTGGTACTTCCAGGCTTTGTCAAGAGCAAGCTGCATATACGTTTCATCAAAATGCATACTAGCCCTTTCGTTAATGTTTTTATTTAATTCCAGTCAAAATAGGTTTTAGCCGTACCTAACTGTCCATAAGTAAATGACTCTTCTCCATGCTTGGTTTTAAGCGTAAAGCCCTCATCATCCGCACTTTTAAGTGTTCCCTTGATACGCTCTAAACCCGGTAATTTAAGTTTTACCTTTTCACCCAATGCATTTTTAAAATGTGCCGGCTTGGTCAGTTTTCTCTCTATGCCCGGAGAACTGACTTCCAAGCGATAATGTCCGTTTACAGGGGGATGTACATCTAAAAAAGGAGAAAGTTCATTAGAGATTGTAGCACAAAGATCAAGCGAAACACCCCCTGTCTTGGTAATATATACACGAAAAATGGTTTCATCAAATTCTGTTACTACTTCTGTATCATAGAGTGCAGCACCATTGGCTTCGACTATTTTAGAAATTTCTGATTCAAGATTCATTCTCAGACTCCTCGCCCTCTTTAGTGTCATTGTTTTTAGATTTTCTTTTACCTATCTGTTTAAAAAGATCCTCCATACGGCTTACTTTTTCCAACTGGTGGTCAAATTCAAAAGTAAAACGCGGTGCTTTGAACCATCCTTCACTCTGTTTGCAATGATTTTGTATGTATCCAGCCACTGTTCGTAACTGCTTCAATGCTTCATTTTGTTCTTTTTCACTTAAAAAAGAGGTATCAAGATAGACTTTTGCATCTGATCTGCCTTTTGAGCAAACAACATCAGTCACGCTGAGCCCGTTAATACGCTCATCATCAAGTGTACCGAGTGCTTCAGGAATGATCTCTTTAAGTACAGATTCTACTCTGTGCCGCTTGATCTCTTCGTGTGTCATCTTACATTGTTACCTGTTCTTCAACGTCTTTAAAGGTCTCGATCACATCACCCTCTTTAATGTCATTGAAGTTCTCAAGCATGATACCGCATTCGTATCCGTTCTTCACTTCTCTTACATCTTCATTGAAACGTTTGAGTGAGGAGATAGAACTCTCATATACAACCACACCGTCACGGATAAGCCTTGCTTTTGAATTTCTTGTGATCACCCCGTCAGATACTTTACAACCTGCGATCGTACCTACTTTACCGACCACAAATGTCTCACGTACTTCAGCTTGACCTGTAACTTCTTCTTTGATCACAGGACTCATCATGCCGCCAAGAAGTGCCTTTACATCATCAAGAAGATCGTAGATGATATTGTATGATCTGATCTCAATACCCAACTCTTTTGCTTTCTTCTTCACTGCACCGGTAGGTCTCACGTTAAAGCCGAGCACTACTGCATGTTCACTTGCATCTGCCAGTGTAAGATCACTCTCCGTTACTCCACCTACACCTTCATGGATGATATTTACCTTAACCTCTTCATTTCGAAGTTTTTCCAAACTGCCTTTGATGGCTTCAAGTGAACCCTGAACATCTGCTTTTATGATAACCGGAAGCGACTTGAGTTGCCCCTCGGCAATAAGTGCGGAAAGATCATCAAGAGATGCTTTTGTACTTTTAGAGAGTTGTTTTGCTCTATCATATTCCGCTCTTTTCTCTGCAAGTTCACGTACTTCTTTATCTGTATTCATTGCAACAAGTATCTCACCTGCACCAGGTACATCATTGAGTCCTACGATCGCTGCAGGAGTACTTGGCCCTATCTCTTTGACTGAACTTCCATCATCAAGTTTGATCGCTTTGATACGTCCATAAGTTTTACCAACAATAACATTATCACCTACGTGAAGCGTACCGTTCTTAATGATCACATTGGCTACAGGGCCGAAACCTTTTTCCACAGAACTTTCAACAACAACGGCTTTAGCCTTTCTTGTTGGATCAGCTTGTAATTCCATTACTTCCGCTTGAAGCAAAATGGTCTCAAGCAGCTCATCAATACCCATTCCTGTATATGCAGAAACCGGTACAAACTCATATTCTCCACCCCAGTCCGTTGCCATAACATCCATTTCTGCGAGTTGTGCTTTGACATTATCCGGGTTTGCATTTTCTTTATCCATTTTAGTGATCGCGACAATAAAAGGAACACCTGCTGCTTTAGTATGCGCGATCGCCTCTTTGGTTTGAGGCATCACACCATCATCGGCTGCGACGACAATGATAACGATATCAGTTGCTTGTGCCCCACGTGCACGCATTTCTGTAAAAGCTTCGTGACCCGGGGTATCTACAAACGTGATCTTCTTGCCGTTCTTCTCCACCTGGTAGGCACCTACATGCTGTGTAATCCCGCCTGCCTCTTTATCTGCTACTTTTGAAGAACGAATTCTGTCAAGAAGTGATGTCTTACCATGGTCAACATGCCCTATGATCGTAATAACAGGCGGTCTTTCTTCAAGATGCGTATCTTCAACAGCATCATATGCTTCTGCATAATCAAGTTCATCAAGAGGGTTCATCGTGCTGACTTCCACTCCGAATTCCTCAGCCAATATCTCTATTTCATCTTTGCTCAGGAAGTCATTTTTCGTTACCATCATACCCAGTGCAAAAAGTACTTTGACCACATCACCAACACTTTTATTCACTTTTTCGGCAAATTCATATACTCTTACATTTTCAGGGATCTCTATGGAAGTAACCGCTTCTGCATGCTCTTCTTTTACGTATTTTTTACGTTTACCCCCACGTTTAAGTGAGCGCTTTTGCTGAGGACGGAACGGTTGTCTGCCTTTTGCAGGTCCACCATTTGCCGCTTCTCTTTTTTTCATTTCTTCCTTGCGTTTTTGTTCCTGTCTCATCATTTCTTCATAAATATTTTTATCAGAAAAATCCAGCAGCACAACTTCTTCTTCACCAAAGCCAGAACTTATTTCGCTACTCATACTGTCATGATTGAAAATATCTATTTTTGTACCGGAATCTCTTGCTTCTGCCACTTTTTTAGGTTTCTTTTTAGCTACATACGGCGTTTGCTCACCCATTGATATCTTGGTAGCTGCTCTTACCGGTGCAGGTTTTGCCTTTCTGACAATTTTGATTCCACCACGAGATAATGTCTTTCTTTTTGGTTTTTCTGCTTCCGGTGCTGCGCTGGATTCTGTTTTTTTACTGACAACAGAAATACCTTTACGTTTTTTCACTTCTTTAAGCATAGGTTTTTCAACAGATTCTTCTACCGGTGTTTCAACTGCTTCCGTCACTTTTTCTTTAACTGCTTCTATCTCTTTTACCGGAATAGCTTCTTCCGCTTCTACACTGGTCTCTTTAGCTTCAGAGATCTCTTTACTTTCTTCTACCGGTGTTTCAACTGCTTTTTTCTCTTCTTCAGTTTCAACAGCTTTCTTCTTTACCACTTTGATCTTTGGTTTACTGCCAGGCCTTTTAAAGCCTTTTGGCAATGTTCCACTAATCGCATAATCTACGAGAATACCAGCATTTTCCATACTGATTGTGCTGTTGGCTGCTTTTACATCAAAACCTAATTCTTTAGCTTTGTCTAGTAAATCTCCATTTGACAATCCCGCTTCATCTGCTATTTCTTGGATTTTAACTTTATCCATTCTTGCTTAACTCCTTTAATATAATGCAACTAGTTGCATGGGCTGACTCCTAAGGTCAACTGTTTGATAATGGCTGCAAAACATTTTTCATCTTGTTTAAAACGTTTGCTCAAGCCTTTGATTTTTTTTTCATTTGTACTGCAAATATCACAAAGATAAAAACTTCTTCCTTTACCGTCAAATGCTACAACATCTTTACCTTCATGTTTTAATCGGATCAAACTGTTTTGAGGATGTCTACTACGGCAGGCGATGCACATTCGTATAGGCTGTGATTTTTTCATGCGTATTATACCTAAAAAGAGATTAAGCGTACAGCTTAATTTTTAGTGCTGACACCATTATTGTCCAAAGAGAGCGTAAAAACTCTAAACTGCGGGAAACGTACCTGTAATGCCTGTGCGATTTTATCTGCATCTTTATCATAGGCGAGGTTAAAAAAAGTGGATCCTGAACCTGAAAGTGTGCTCATTAAAGCACCTTGTTTCAGTGCAAGTTTTTGCACGTCAAAAAGTTCCGGCATCATCTTCATGCGTCTTGCCTGATGTAACTTGTCTTTAGATGCAATACGCAGCAGATCCCAGGATTCACTCATAAAAAGTGCTGTCATATATGCTGCCCGTGAGAGTGAATAGACTGTCTCCTCTTTTCTGTACATTTTAGGCAAAACTGTACGTGATCTAGCTGTAGAAATGGTGCGATTAGGTACAACCACTACTGCTCTGAGATACTCAGGCATGCGCCTTTTTTTACTATAAACACGATCCCCCTCGACACAAGCTACATTAAACCCACCCATGACAGCCGGTGTAATATTGTCCGGATGATGTTCATAACGAAGTGCCTGATTAAGGATCTCTCTTTTGTTATATTTTATACCGGCTGCCATATATGCACCGCTCAATGCTGCAACGATCACGGCGGAAGAACTTCCAAGCCCTCTTGAGATCGGTATACGATTATGGAATTCAAATCTGAAATTATCATTTTTGCCTGCAAGGCGCTTATAGTTTTCATTAAAAATACTTAAAAATAAAGAATTTTTTTTGATCTTTGGGTTATCTGCACCCTCTCCATGTGTAGAAATACTTAAAAACTTGGAGGGCTTGATGATGATCTCATTTCTTAGATCTATTGCTAGGCCTAAAGTATCAAATCCCGGTCCAAGATTTGCAGAGGTTGCTGGAACACTTATAAACATAATAAACTTCTTCCGCTAAACAGCTGGCAGTATATACTCAGGGGTTGATTCTTCATCTATTGCAAGATCTTGAATACTTTGAGGTAATGCAAAATTTGCATTGACTGGCTGTTCAAATTTTTTTGTAATTATAGTC
This sequence comes from Epsilonproteobacteria bacterium (ex Lamellibrachia satsuma), assembly GCA_003934925.1. GTDB lineage: Bacteria > Campylobacterota > Campylobacteria > Campylobacterales > Sulfurovaceae > Sulfurovum. The sequence continues at coordinate 94,073 of JQIX01000043.1, read as the reverse complement.
TCTTTTTCCTTGATAAAATAAAGATTTCCTGCTGCCTTGATAGGTTGTCCTCCATTTAAAGCAAACCCACTGCATCCTTTACATTCAATACCTCTTACGATCTCTATGGTTTTAAGCATGATATAGGTAAGTTTGATCGCCATATAAGAGCCCGGACCCCGAGTATAGATGAACCTTGCAATATCATATTCATTCATACATTGGTTGAGCAGCGGTAGAAGTACCTCGGATGTTTTGAGATCACTGGAAATCGTTTTAATAAGCTTATCCTCCTCATATACACCTATAAGAAGAGGTGAAGAGAGAGAAATGATCAGAAGTGTATATTTATGCGAACGATTTTGCAAATTCTCTACTTTGCAATTCTTCTACTGCTACAAGTTCATAACTTTTACTATCTGACAGAAGTTTGCTTGTCAACTTGTAGTTCAGATCATGACTGCCTGCAAAAGACTCATACTTTGCCAGGATATTATGTCCGGAGACCATCATATCACCCATCGCATCCAGGATCTTATGTCTTGTAAATTCGTTGTCAAAACGCAGTCCTTCAGGATTAAGCACTTTATGGTCATCCAATCCTATGGCATTTTGAAGTGTTGCCCCCAATGCGAGATTTTGACTTTGCAGATACTGAATATCTTTGGCAAAACCAAATGTCCTTGCTCTCGCTATTTCCTCCACGAAGTTGTGAGTACTAAAATCAAAACTTTCACTCTGTTCTCCTATCACCGGATGATCGAACTTTATCCTGAAGTCAAATGTCGCACTTTCATGAGGTAAAAGACGTACGAACTTGTCACCTTCACGTACTTCAACAACTTCTTTTACGTGAATGATCTTTTTAGGGGCATCCAACTCTTCTATTCCTGCTTCATCAAGCAAAAGACAGAATGAAATGGCAGAACCGTCCATTATAGGCATTTCGTTTCCATCTACTATGACCCGCATATTATCAATACCATAGGCATACACAGCAGATAAAAAATGTTCAATGGTGGAAATAAAGCCTTTTTCGTTTCCTATTACTGTAGCCATACGTGTATCGACAACGGAAGAAGGGGAAAGTGGGATATTAAGTGCCAGGTCTTCTCGGTAGAATACAATCCCCGCATCTGCACCCAAAGGTTCAAGCCGGAGCTTGATAGGTTCGCCCTTATGCAGACCGATACCGATGACTTCAACCGGTTTTTTGATCGTTCGTTGTTGCATAACTATCCCTTTCCTCATTCTTTATTGTTGATATTATAGTGTAATATCATTATAATTGCAAAGTGTTGTATTCCCAAATCCCGAAATAGGATTCTTGCAATCTTTGTAAGGAGTGCTGAATTTCTATTTCGGGATTTGGGTATTAGTCCACAACATTTGGCACTCAGAATGATTTTCTATGAACTATTTCCCTGATATTATCTTGTCTGCTGCCTTGAATACATCATCTATATTGGTCTTGATCCATCCGGCATCGAACCATTCGACAGGTCGTACTTCTATCCCCTGGATCAAAATACCAAAATGCAAATGATCTCCCAATGCCAGGCCGGACATACCGGTTTTTGCTATAATTTGCCCTTCACGTACTTTATCACCCTCTTTTACAAGTAGTTTAGAACAGTGGCCATAAAGCGTATAAAGCCCCAACCCATGGTCTATCATCGGCATATTCCCGTAAATACCGTTCTCATTTGCATAGACTACCGTACCCGGGTTCGATGCTTTGATCGCTGCCATCTTTGTACTGGCAAGATCATAACCTACATGATAGGAGTGGGAAACCTCATTATCTTTCGATCCATAATAATAATGTCTTTCATCACCGTAACTTGCAACTTTTGCACCGTTTTTAAGAGGATAGAATTTCTTTATTTTCCATGAGTCCAGCATTTCCTCCGGCACTTTATCACTTAAAGTATGAATAAGCTTTTCATTCTTTAATCTCATGGTTTCATTGATCGCCCTGAGTTTGTCAAATTTATTCTCTATACCCGCATATTCAGGATCACTCGAAGCAAGATCCGAAATCTTTCCATCAATGAATTTATCTGTTGCCTTGATCCATGAAACCCTGTATTTGTGATTTTTAAGATAAAGAGGTATATCTATTACACGCTTGTTCTTTGCTCTATCCGTAGCAATGATCTTTGCCGAGAAACCTGTTTCTGTAAATGGCCAGGCAATAAGCGCTGCATAATATCCCTCTTTTTTATAGGGTTGTACCTTAAACTTTTTCCCTGCAGCCTGGATATAAAGGGTATCAAGGTTTTCATCTTCTGCCTGAAAAACAACCAAAGCACTTCCCCCTTGCGTAATACTATACGAGTTGGAAAGTATATTTACATTGGGACGTTTATAGTCAACATTGATGTTGATGATCTTTTCAGCTTTATTTCCTTCCAGAAAATTCCACATACTGCTATCATGCACAGATACTTTCAATGTTAAATGTTTTGCTTTTGGATCAAGTATCTTGCTTTTAGGGTAATTGACCGAGAGGATCTGTTCTTTGGTATTTTTTGCAAAATCCCCTTTCCCTACTATAAGACTTTTTCGTCCATCACTTAACACAAGTTCAAAGTTCTTCAGCTCTCTATTATCTGCCATCTTTATTTTAAGAGGCTCTTTACGGTTCCAAAATATATTGGTACTGCTGTCTACTGTAGGAGCCACTCTCTCAAACTCAGGTGCGGTATAAACATATCCTGCCCCCAAAAGCAAACCTAACAATAATAATATACTTATGATCTTTCCACTACTTCTTTTATGCTTTTTACGTCTCATCTAATAATCCTAATTCTTTTATCTTCTTTAAAATTGTATCTATACTTTCTTGTAATCCACTTTCCTTTAGGGTAAAACCTGCTGCAACTTTATGCCCGCCTCCATTAAATTCGGCAGCAACTCTCGATACATCCACTGTTTTACTGCGTAATGATATACGTATGCCGTTTTCCAGTTCCATTGCAAAAAGTGCTATCTCTACCGTGGCTAAAGAGCGGCCGTAGTCTACAATACCTTCTACATCAGGCATGCGGGTACCAGTTTCGACAATATCCTCCTGTGTTACCATCATTATTGCTACTTTTGCGTCACAACAGAGCCTTAAAGTGCTCAAAGCTTTTTCCAATATACGTAAAGAGCTCAATGATCGCCGCTGTGTAAAATGACAAGCTATGTCGGCAGGTTCTGCTCCAATATCCACCAATTCTTTAGCTACTTCAAATACCTCTTGATTCACAGAATTTGTCGTAAAATATCTCGTATCTGACAAAAGTGCTGTATAGAAACAGGTAGCAGCATCCGCATCTATAGGATAAAATGTTTGAAAAAGTCTGTACGCTACCTGTGAGGCTGAAGCATATTCGGGTATGACTACATTCACTATTCCATAATATTGATTACTCTCATGATGATCTATATTGAGTATCTCTCTGCCTTTAAGATCAAAACCCAATCTGTCGATACTGCCACAGTCACATGAAATGATCAGACTTTCCTCAAAATCCATTTTATGTTTTATCTTTTCAAACAATGGGAGGAAATCCAGATGCCGTGGCAGCATATTGGACGCATTGACTATTTCTACCCTTTTTGTTTTATCCCTGCTGAGTATGTTAAAAATACCTAAACCTGTACCGATCGTATCGGCATCCGGATTTAAATGGGTAAGTATCGTAATATTTTTAAAGCGTTCCAACTGCTCTTTTACTTCCCCAACAGGAATTTTGTGTTCTGTCATATGATCACTTTCTTACCATGTTTTTTAATATTTTATCATACCGGATAATAACCGGTATTACTCTACTTTCATCGACAGATCTATCCAATTTGCCTGATGGATAATACTCCCGGAACTGATCGCATCCACTCCTGTCATTGCTATTTTTTTGATCGTATCAAGCGTAACATTGCCACTGGATTCAAGCAGTACGTGTGGATAGTTTTTATTTCTATAGGCTACTACTTCCTTTGTCTCTTTCGTAGACATATTGTCACACATCACAATATCGGCACCGGCTTTCATTGCACGTTTTGCCATTTCCAGACTCTCACACTCTATCTCTACTTTTGACGTGAAAGGGATCTTTTGGCGCACTTCTTTCATAAAGGCATCCATATCGTCGATCGTGCGCAAATGCGTATCTTTCAGCATCAAACAGTCATCGAGGCCCATACGGTGGTTGATACCTCCGCCACAGCGTACTGCATACTTCTCAAACTCACGAAGCAGTGGCCTAGTCTTTCGTGTATCCAGCAGTTTCACACCTGTATCTTTTATAGCATCTACGTACTCCGCTGTCAGCGTAGCAATAGAAGAAGCATGAAGCACTATATCCAGTATAGAGCGTTCCATGGAAAGTATCGTTTTGGAATTTCCGCTGATAAAAAGCAGTTTTTCGCCCTCATTGAACCGGCTTCCATCCTCCACATTCCATTCAAGAGACAATCCGTACATCTGGGCAAATGCTTCTACATATTCCCACCCGGCAAATACCCCATTACTTTTAGCAATGATATAGGCCCGTATCTGTTTACTTGTACTGATACGGGAAAAAAGATCTCCTCTGCCGATATCTTCAGCAACCATTGCCTTTAAAAACTGTTCTTTTAGCATCTCTTTATTCCCTTTCTTTTCAGAGGCAGCCCCCTGTATTTACTCTAGGCAGACACGTGGGTCTGCTCCTACGCAAACTTATTTGATCGCCAACATACGTTCAAGTGCAAGGTTCGCATATTTTACGGTATGCGGGTCAACGATAACTTCATTGATAGGCTTCCCGTCTTCTATGGATTTAAGGGTCAGATACAGATCTTCAAGCGTCGTTTCATTCATTGTAGGGCACTCCGGTTTAGTCGATGAAAGTACGTATGTATTCTTCTGTCTCATCCTGTGTACAAGATTGTACTCCGTACCTATAGCTACTTTCTGCTCAGGATCAAGATCATTCACATATTTGATCAGCTGCGACGTAGAACCTGAAAAATCCGCTGCTGCAACAACTTTGGGATCACACTCCGGATGCACGGCTATCTTGATACCCGGATATTTGTTTCTGTAAAAAGTAATATCATCTACCGTAAAAAGCTGGTGTACAGAACAGAAACCATTGAAACAGATGATATCCGCCTCTTTGGGATCACATTCTCCTACACCGATCACACAGGATTTCAACCCCATCTGAATAGCAAAATTCTGCCCAAGGCATCTGTCCGGTACAAAAAGTATCTTCTTTCCGCTCTCCAAACCTTTCTCAATGATCTTAAAAGCATTCGAAGAGGTACATACCATACCGCCCATCTCTCCTACTTTTGCTTTAACCGTAGCATCTGAATTGATATAGGTAATAGGCAGTATGTTCTCTTTGGGGATACCCCGTTCCACCATATAGTTCACAGAATCATCGAAATAACTTCCATCGATCATACGTGCCATGGCGCAACATGCGATCTTAGGCATCAATACACGTTTTTCAGGTGCAATGACCTTTACACTCTGGCCCATAAACCCGACACCGCAGAAGACTACCCAGGGATTCTTGTCTGCCTTGCATTTACGTGCAAGCTCAAGACTGTCACCTGTAATATCTGCCATCTCAAACACTTCATCACGCTGATAATAGTGTGCAACCACTGTTACATCCAACTCTTGTTTAAGTCTATTTATCTCTGCTTTATAATCAATACTCATTCTCAGTCCTTAACAAATTGTAGCTATTTTAGCAAAATTCGGTTAAAATTGCATACATCAAGACTCAGTCTAATTTAAAATCATGGAATAAAAATGGATTTACTCAATCAGAATATATTGCTTTATCTTGCGGCCTATCTTATTTCCGGTATCCCGTTTGGATACTTACTTGCGAAAAAATTTGCAGGCGTTGACATTAAAAATGAGGGAAGTGGCAACATCGGTGCGACCAATGTACTTCGTGTTGTCAAAGAAAAAGATCCTGCACTTGCTAAAAAGCTGGGCGCAGCAACGCTCTTTTTGGATGCCATTAAAGGTATTGTTGTTATCTTGGTTGCCAAAATACTCGGTGCTCCCGAAAGTGTACTCTGGACCATCGCTGTACTTGCTGTTGTGGGACACTGTTTCTCGGCATTTCTTTTTTTTGAAGGGGGGAAAGGTGTTGCCACAGGATTTGGAGTACTTCTTGTTATGATGCCTATCCCGGCACTTATTGCCATTGCTGTATGGCTTGGGGCAGGCAAAGGGCTGAAAATCTCATCACTCTCATCACTTATCGGACTTGCTGCCTTTATCATTGCTTCATATGTTATCTATCCTGACGTGCCGGGTATCGGTTCACATGCCCCTATTTGGATCATTGCTCTGATCATCTTTTACAAGCATATTCCGAATATCATAAGACTTTTTAAAAAAGAAGAGGGAAAAGTTTAGAATGAATATACATATAGAGCATTTGGAACTTGATATTATTATCGGTATATTGGACTTTGAAAGGGAACGAGCACAGCGGATCATCATTGATATGGAAGCATCTTACGATTATACGGATGAAAATTTCATCGATTATGCAGATATGGTCTTTTTAATACAGCAAGAACTTAAAGAAAAGCGCTATACGCTTCTTGAAGAGGCTCTACTTGGACTCAAAGCTCTCCTTTATACAGCTTATCCGCATATTCAAACGCTCACTCTTAAAATTTCAAAACCGGACATTCTTCCACAATGTTCTGTTGCCCTAAGTCATTCCTGGGAATTCTAAATTTTTAAGAAACTTTCAGAAACCTTATTTTTATGCTATAATTATTAAATATAACTTAAATATAAAGGTTCACAGATGCGAGTATTGATCATAGAAGAGGATGCTGGACTAAGTAAAACACTTTCTCAACTCCTAACAGAGAATAATTACCAATGTGATATAGCAGAAAATCTTGGTGATGCCAAATATTATCTTGATATTCGTAACTATGATCTGGTACTGATCGGATGGGGAGAAACAGGAACCAATGATATAAATTTCATCTCTGAAATAAAAAAGAATGCACACAAAACATCTGTCATTGTCCTCTCTGAACGTAAGGATAAGGAGAGTGAGATAGAAGCCTTGCGTGCCGGTGCAGATGATTTTATCAGAAAGCCTCTTGATTATGATATTTTACTTGTACGTATCGAAGCAAAATTACGTTTTGGGGCATCCAATATTATTGAGATCGGGGATCTTATCATTAATCCTGAAGAGGAAAAGATCATCTATCAGGGAAATGAGATCGAACTTAAAGGTAAACCTTTTGAAGTGCTTACACACCTGGCAATGTACAAGGATCAGATCGTCTCCAAAGAACAGCTTCTCGATGCCATTTGGGAAGAACCGGAGCTTGTCACGCCAAATGTGATTGAAGTAGCTATCAACCAAATTCGTCAAAAAATGGATAAACCGCTTGATATAACTACGATCGAAACAGTCAGAAGACGCGGTTACCGATTCTGTTTTCCAAAAAAGATCTCTTGATTTCTCTTAAAATATGACCTTCAGAGAAGCGTAAAAAGCGCTTTTCTTTACCCAAAAACCTACACTAAAAAAAAATTTATTCTATATTTAAATAAAGCATAAGCAATGCTAGGTTATAACTCGTATAAATAATTTAATAGAGCATATCTAAACAAGGATAAATATAGCTCTAACAGAGGATAACATGGCCCTTTTAATAAGTGATGAATGTATAGCATGTGATGCATGTAGAGAAGAATGTCCAAATGAAGCAATTGAAGAGAATGACCCGATTTATATTATTGATGCAGACAGATGTACAGAGTGTGTAGGTCACTTTGATGAGCCTCAGTGTATTGCTGTATGTCCTGTTGATTGTATTGTCCCAGATCCAGACAATGTTGAAAATATTGAAGAGCTTAAATTCAAGTTTGAAAAACTGCAGGAAGAAGAGTAACAGGGATCATGGCTAAACGAACCGCGATCATTGATATCGGTTCAAACTCAGCCAGACTCGTTATCTTTGAAAAAACAAGCCGCTACGGTTTTCACCTTATATGTGAACAGAAATCAAAAGTGCGCATAGGAGAAGGTGCCTATGGCAAAGAGGGGTATCTCCAGCCTCCCGGTATTAAACGAGCCTTTTTAACCCTTCAGTCTTTTCTTCATACCATTGAAAAATACCAGGCCCATAAAATACTTTGCGTTGCCACTTCTGCACTCAGAGATGCACCTAATGGAAAACTTTTTGTTAAATGGATAAAAAAAGAATTAGGACTTTCCATTAAAATAATTAATGGGAACAAAGAAGCAACGTATGGAGCCATTGCTGCCAAAAACCTGCTTCCTCTCGATGAAGGTATAACCATAGACATAGGAGGAGGGTCATCTGATATAGCACTCATCAAAAATGGAACGATTGTCGATACCTATTCTCTTAATTTGGGTACAGTAAGACTTAAAGAACTTTTCTTTGATAAAGAGATATCCCTTAAAGAGACCAACAAAAAAGCAAAATCCTATATACAAAGGGAACTGGAAAAGCTTCCTGCACATTTCAAGAGTAGTTCGGCCATAGGGATAGGCGGTACAGCAAGAACGCTCAGTAAGGGCATTATGAAGCTCAGCGAATATCCTCTGGATAAACTTCATGCTTTTCAATATGAGATCGATGATTTTACAGAATATCTAAAGGCCATACCTCTCTCTTCTGCAAAAAATCTTAAAAAATTCGGACTGAAAAAAAACCGCTATGATACCATTCGGGAAGGAACGCTCATCTGGAATGAGATACTTTCCCATATTAGAGCTAAGTCGGTCATAACCAGTTCTGTCGGTGTAAGAGAAGGGGTTTTTCTTGAACAGTCCCTCAAACAGGATAATCTAAAATTTCCAAGCAGTATCAACCCAAGTATTACATCCATTTTAGATCGGTTTAAGCCCTATATCAATATAGAAGCAAAGAAAAAAAATAAACTTAAAATCGCATCTGCTCTTTACAAAGAATTCCAAGGTGAAATAAACGATCGGCAACAGTACCATACCGAGCTGCTTTGGGCACTCAGACTTTCTACGATCGGAAAAACACTTACCATATACAAATCACATCAGCATGCATTCTACATTGCCATGCAGGAATTAAATTATGGCTTCACCCATAAACAGATATTGCTTATTTCACTTCTGCTTCGTATGCACGGAAAAGAGCTCCTTCATAAGCCTCTTTTTCAGAACTTCGAACCTTTGCTGCCGGAGAAAAAACAATTTCTATGGTTAAGTTTCATTTATACACTTACTGTCCTGCTGCATGAATCGTCCAATCATGCAAAGATCGATTTTTCCTATCAGAACAGAACCCTGACCATCTCCTCCGATAAACCTCTGTATCTGGCAAAAGAGAAGATAAAAAATTTAGAAAAACCTATACCGTTCGCCATTATTGTAGAAGATAAAGAGAAGTTACCGCAAAATAAAGAGTTGGGGCTTTAGTGCTAAGTGCTAAGTGCTAAGTGCTAAGTGCTATTACAAGAATTTAACACCTAAGCTTTCTTAATCCTTAACTCTTAATCCTCAACCCTAGAATTTAGTTCCCATAGAGAATTCAAATGATGATGTCCTATCTCCTGCTTCATCATCAAGTGCCTGAGCAAAAACGAGGTTAATTGGTCCAAATCCTGACTGCCATTCTATAACGGCACCAGTGGAACTTCGTTTAATTTCATTAAAACTGTCTTCACCGATCATACCATAATCATAGAAGAATGTCAGTCTCATTTTTGCTGCTTCTGAGAGAGGTATACTTGCTTCTACACTTGTCGAAAAACGCTGTTTCCCTCCTATTCTGTCTCCATCGCTATCTAATGGAGACAGAGAATATGGGTCATATCCTCTGACACTTCCTATACCACCCATAAAAAGTTTTTCTCCAGTAGGAAGCTTTTCATCATCTCCAGTACTAATAACAGTCGCCCTTGCTTTAAAACGTAAGATAAGGTCATAATCGATCCAATCATTCAAGCCATAATATACTCCAAGCTTCCCACTCGTTTTAATAAAATCACCATATCCATTCGGATAAACTGCTAATTCCGTAGCATTCAGATCACCATTCAAAATTGCATACTCTAAATTCACAGCAGCTATCATCCCTTCTCTTGGTGTATAATAATCATCCGTATTGTCAAATTTCAGACTTGCAAACAGAGAAGTTTTCTTATACTGATCATTGTAAAGATAGCTCTCAAAAAGGGTACTGTTCGCATCATTATTGATCGTCGACTCATTATCAACATATCCTACTCCTACAGAAGCATAGAAATGTCTAAGAAACTCTCTACCCACACTTAATGATCCGCCTAATTGATCCTGTGTATAATCAACATATTCATACTCTTTTTTATAAAGACTGAAGCCTAAACTATAAAGACTATCCCAAACCCTCGGATTTGTAAATGAAAGATTATAGTTGGTAGAAATCTTTGAAATATCAAAACCAACACTTGCATTGATCCCGGATCCAAAAATATTTTTATCTGAAACAGAAGCATTCAGCATAAGTCCTTTGTAACTACCATACCCACCACCTAGAGAAATAGTACCTGTTGCTGTTTCTTTCACTTTCACGAGAAGATTGATCTTGTCTTCTGAAATCCTTTGGCTTTGAATATCTACTTTTTCAAAGAAACCCGTTCTTCCCAATGCATTTTTGCTGTCTTTTAAATCTGTTGCATTAAATGTATCTCCCGGAGCAAGATAAATATATCTACGTATAACTCTGTCTTTTGTACTGTCATTGCCTGAAATAAGTACATCATTCACTGTTACTTTCATACCCGACTGGATTACGTACTGCAGATTAATAGTTTTTTCTGCTGCATTTTTATTCATTTGTGGAGCAACTTTGGCATAAGCATATCCAAGATTTCCTGCTGCTTCCTGAAGCATATTCATATCTTTACGCATACGTGTGATATTAAAGATATGTCCTTTTCTAAGTGATAGCTCACTAGTCAGTTCTTTAGTGTCGAGCCCCTTAATATGTTGATTTATACTTACATCACCTACACGGTACTGAGCACCCTCTTTTATCTGATAGTCGATCTCTGCTGTGTATGAACTGTAATCCACACGCATTAACGGCTTACTTACTTCAGCATCCAGATACCCGTGTTTCATATAAGTGTCTTTCACTCTATATGCGTCATATTCAAGTTGATCTACTTTTACATCTCCGCTGTTCATAAATGGCAACCATCCAAGAAAATCTTCTTCCTGATTGGCAAGATCCGTTTCAAGGTCACTTTGACCAAGGGCCGAAGCACCTATGAAATTAATTTTTTTGATCTTGATCTTTTCACCTTTATTGACATCGAAGACAACCGATACAGCTCCCTCTCCAACAGGCGTAGTAGTGACTTCAACAACTGAATCATAGTTGCCCTTGCTTTCAAGTCTGGCTATCAGTGTTTTTTTAGCCCTTTTGATACGTGCCTCATCATAAAGATCACCTTTTTTAAGCCCTATACTTTTTAAAAGTTCCTCTCCATCATTACCGGAACCATACCCCTTAACCTGAATATTGGCTATAGATACTTTTTCTTTAAAATGATAGATAAGCACACCGCCTTTCTTATCAACCCATACATCTTTAAAGTATCCCTGCTCAAAGAATTTCTTGATAGATTCATCAATTTTTGCGGGATCCATTTGATCACCCACACGAATATCTGCAATCTCCATCGCCACAGAAGGAGAAAGATGGACAAGTCCCTCAAATTTGATCTGTGTCACCTTTTGTGCCAATAGCAGTGATCCTATTAATATCCATGAAAGAGCCAGTTTCTTTATCATAGTCAAGCCTTAATATAATTTGCTAATATTCTATCTTTTTTTCAATAAGAAGCGCATAATAAACAAAGAAATCATGCTATAATCTTCATAAATGATCAAAGTGCGGTAAGGGTATAATGATGAGGACACAAAAAATTGGTATTGTCGGGCTTGGGCTTATGGGAGGTTCCCTCAGTATAGCACTTCAAGAAACTTCAAAAGATTTTTATTTTATCGGTTTGGACCATAATAAAGAGCACTGCATACAGGCACTATCATTGGGGTTGGTAAACGAAATTGCCAAGACACTCGATGAGATCAAAGTCTGCGATATCATTTTTTTAACCATTCCTGTTGATGGTATTATAGCTATTGCGAAACAGTTACAGAACTTGAACGAAAAATGTACTGTAATCGATCTTGGCAGTACCAAAGAAAAGATCTCTCAAAGTATCCCAAAAGAAATAAGAAGCAATTTTGTTACTGCACACCCTATGACAGGGACAGAAAAATTTGGCCCTACTGCTGCTGTTGCAGACCTTTATACCAATAAAGTAGTTGTACTTTGCGATATGGAAAAAAGTGGGGTATACCAACAGAAAGTAGCCAAAGAGCTCTTCTCAAACATCGGCATGAAACTGGTCTATATGGATGCAAAAGATCATGACAGACATGCTGCTTTCATCTCTCATATGCCCCATGCCCTCAGTTATGCACTTGCCAATTCTGTGATGAAACAGGAAGCAAAAGAAAGTATCATTGCTCTTGCAGGTGGCGGTTTTAAGGATATGAGCCGTATAGCCAAATCTTCACCCAGTATGTGGGAAGATATTTTCAGACAAAATAAAAATAATCTTCTTGAAGCCATCAATGTTTTTCAGGCTGAACTGAAAAAGTGCCAAAAAATGGTTGAGAATGAAGAATGGCATACACTGAACAGCTGGATGCAGGATGCAAATAAATTACATGATATTCTGGATTAAACTTCATCTGGCCCCGTACGCAAAATTGTAACCAAAGGCCTACTAAAGCCGGTTAGAGCCTGTATCTGAACGTTACGATCACCTCAGCTTTTTTATCTATACTTTTGAGTATAGCTTCCTTGAGCCGTCTTTTTTCTTCTGTCTGGAGGATACCTGTACTTATGACTTCGCATCTTATCTCATCCGTTTTGGAACGATGGAACAACTCAATATGCGTAAGTTTCACCTCATGTTCACCTACATTAAAAGCAAGATTTGAAAGGGTTTTCTGGATATTGATATCTTCTTCCATTTTTAAAAATGCACTAAAAAGCGGTATTGCAACGACAGCTACAATACCCATCCAGGTCAAGATACCTTTTCTGGCAATATGCAAAGGTGAAAAACCTAAAACAACAAAGGTAAATGCTGCTGCCAGTACAATACCGACAAGATTCGTGATGAAGAGCAAAAAGGCCATACTGAACATATGCAAGTCAACCCAGCCAAGTCCTATTCCTGCTACAGCAATGGGAGGCACCAATGCCACGGCGATAGCCACACCAGCCAATGAGGAGAGTATCTTTTCATTACTCTTTGCATAAGCTGCCGCTACACCGGAAACAATAGCCACAAAAAGATCCAGTATGGTGGGAGAGAGCCGTCCTGCCATCTCTGTGGTCAACCTATCTATCGGTGTAAAGAATGCGATGATCGCTGCTGTAAAGAGCACGGCAAATACACCGACAAAGATCGTTTTTGCTCCATTGATCTGTAAGTCACTGTCTTGTCTGAGCACCCCCATACTAAGGCTTACTATCGGCTGCATCAAAGGCGCCAGAAGCATTGCCCCAATGATCACTGAAGCAGAATTAATGAAAAGTCCGAAAGTAGCGATCATTGTTGCCAAAATAAGCAGGATCATAAACGTCGAACTCAACCTGCTTTCTTCTCTTAGGTTAGTGAAAAGTGCCGCATACTGTTCCTGACTTGCATGTGAAAAGAGAGGAATGGCATTACCAAGATAGCTTGCACTTTCTTCATCCGAAGGAAGATGATCTATTTTAATACTGTCTTTTGTACTTTTCTCTTTATTTTGTTTTTCCCAGAATTTTTCACCAATACCAAGAGCTAATACTTCTTTTTTTACTTCCAATTCCACAGGTGTTTGCTGTTTTTGTGAAGAATCTATCAGTACCTCCATCGGTGCATTAGGTTCTATAATGATCCTGCTGCTTCTTATATATCCGACAGATTTAGGCAAATTCTCTGGTGTCAGGCGGGAGACAAATGATTTAAAGAGATAGCCTATATACTGCATAATAGAAATAGGAGAAAGTATAACAATGGAGAGCTTCCCGTCATTAGCACTTAATTGTGAAGAGATCAGTTTCGCAGCAAAAGTGGTATTATTATACTCTACACCTACCACACCGACAGCTGAGAATTTGATCTCATTCTCTTTGGCATCAGTAATCTTCATCTGTGTATGTTTAAGATCTTTCACTTTTTTGACTGTATGCCAGAAAAGCTTTACTCTGTCAAAAAATGTTTTACCCTTAAGTGCTGTATCAAACTGATCAAGCGGAGGGGCATCCCCCACAACAACTTCCTGCAGGACAATGGTTTCATTACAATATAATACATCGATCTTTTTTTGACTTGGGGTCAGTGCCAAAGCGATAGCATCTTCTGTTTTATTCGGCAGCTCAAAAGTACTTATCAGCTCTTTTTGTTCAGAGGTTGGGATGATACCCAGAGGGATACTGTTTTGGCTGGCGACCCCTATAAGAAGTTTTATTTCTTCAAGACATCCGGTAACAAGCAGGTGCGAAACCCGCGTCACATCAAGTTCATTGAGCTTTGAAAAAGGAAGATAGTTTATCCTCGAACTCCATATTTCCAATGTTTTATTCTCTTCTATGAATGTTTGGCTGTCTTCTGAATAAATATAATAAATCATAAAGATATTGTAACATGTTTATGATTGCTACTCTCTATTTATCTGCTCTCTTTTGAATACGTTCCACCATCTCCCTGAGCTCTTTTTTATCTATTCGTATACTTTTATCTCCATTTTTGCGTGCATAAAGTTTTTTTACCATTTCTTCAATCTCTCTATCCTCATTGATATGGGCATACAATATTTTCAGTGCTTCGGACTCTTTATACGGATTTTTGCCTTTGCCTATCTTTCCAAAAGGTATCAATTGAAACAGATATGTAAAAAGAATACCCAGAGCAAATGCAGATCCAAGCATCCACCAGGCTACATTTTTTACTTCTATTTTTTCCCTATCTGCACTATTTTGAAGTGGAGTAGCTGTTTGTTTAAGATCGGTTTGCACCACTCCTTTGGAAACATTCTGCGGCACAGATGAAATACTTTTTGCAGCTTCTACTTTTATTTCATATGCAGGTATTTTCAGCATAACTGCTTTTCTGGTTTTCGGATTATATACAGAAAAACTGCGTGCAGGTATACTGAAATCATGGTCTGAAATAAAAGCAAAACTTTTCACATAAGTACTTTTAAGGCTGCCTGCCATGATCCTTGTTTCTATTTTGGCATCATCACTATAGACCGTTACCCCATCTATCTCATAATTTGGGAAGTCAAGATCCTCCAGACTCCCTTCACCTTCTATCTTCACAGTGAGGTTCACCGGTTTATTTGCTTTCACATTCTTCTTGTCTATACTGCTTTGTATCGTAAAATTCCCTACCAGATCTACATCCTTCGGTGCCGGCTTGACCTCAATATTTACAGTGTTAGAAGCAATAGATGTCCAGTTCGTACCAAAAAATCTTCCAAATATATCCTGTCTGCTTCTATCAGCTACACCAATTTTTGCTGTTGCAGGTCCTACAGTAAAATTTCCTTCTGCTTCAGGGGTAAGAATATACCTAAGCTCCTGTATTTGCTGATCCCCTTTTCTGTATGCTTTCTCTTCTTTTATTTCTTTGACAAAAAACCCTTTGAATTCAGGTTTGCTGTATTGGGGATTCTCAGAAAGTCGCACTCCGTTCCTTAAAGAGAAAAATACAGTAACAAGCAATGGTTCTCCCACGATCACAGATTTTTTATCTGCACGTAAATGAAGTGAAAATCTATTACCGCTAGTTACACCCGGTGCATTTGATTTTACCACCTTCAATTCCAATGGATCCGTCTTATAGTCAGTCCCATCTATATTGACACGGTATGATGGTATGGTCATAGAGTGTTGCGGTGCAAAAGTGAGTACAAGGCTTATACTGCGATCGGTTGTCATTTTTCCATTGATATAACTGATAGAGTTATTGGAACTTTGGTGTCTCCCCAATATTTTTGAATCACCGATCTCAGTGATTTGTGGAAATACTGCTCTGTTTCCATGGGCGACAATACGAAGTTGTGCCATATTACCCTGCACTATTTCACTGTTTGCAAGCTGTGCATCAACGGAAGCAGCATTGATGAAAGTGAATAGTGAACAGTGAACAGTGAATAGTATCAATAGTTTTTTTATCATTTTTTTTCTCCTATAATTCTATGAGATTTTTGGAACGATTGTGACAAAGGAGCACGTATCCCATAGGGTGCTTTCAGCATTTGCGACTGTTGGAGTAATCGTTCCAAAACATCACTACCACGGTTTAACATTGTCATTCCTTTTGTGTTTCTTGTTTTCACCCAACTGATAGATCATCGTCGGGGTCTTCTTGGCACCCATCTTTTTAAGCAGTCTTTTGAGCTCCTGTGCTTTAAGCTTTTCTTCTTTGCTCATCTTTTGCTTTTTAGGCTGTCCTGAAGCTTTGTCACCTTTTTTATCTTCAGGCTTCTTTTCTTTTTTGGAATCGGAGGGCTTTTTGCCACCCTCTTTTTTCTTTTGGTCTTTATTTTTCTTCTGATCTTTGTTTTGTTTATTTTTATTTTGTTTTTTCTGATCTTTTTTCTTTTGATCCTGCTTCTTTTTATTTTGTTTATTTTGTTTATTTTGTTTGTTTTGGTCTTTTTGATTTTGGTCTTTATTTTTCTTCTGATCTTTGTTTTGTTTATTTTTATTTTGTTTTTTCT
>JQIX01000043.1:0-77221 GCA_003934925.1 Epsilonproteobacteria bacterium (ex Lamellibrachia satsuma) | reverse complement strand
TTTTGGTCTTTATTTTTCTTCTGATCTTTGTTTTGTTTATTTTTATTTTGTTTTTTCTGATCTTTTTTCTTTTGATCCTGCTTCTTTTTATTTTGTTTATTTTGTTTATTTTGTTTGTTTTGGTCTTTTTGATTTTGGTCTTTATTTTTCTTCTGATCTTTGTTTTGTTTATTTTTATTTTGTTTTTTCTTATCGTTTTTTTTCTTTTGGTTTTTCTTTTTCTTTTGGTCTTTCTTCTGTTGTTTCTTTTTTTTCTGCTCCTCTTGTTTCTTTTTCATCTTTTTCGCTAGTTCCAAATTAAAACGCGTATCTTTATCTTCTTTGATCTTTAATGCTTTTTCGTATGTCTCTATGGCTTTATCCCACTTCTTTTTCTGAAAATAGCTGTTTCCTACATTGTGAAGACGCTGATGTTCATCTACACCTTCAGCTTGCGTATATGCTTTCAGTGCTGCATCATACTTACCTGCTTTATAATAGGCATTTCCTATGTCATACTCTTTCTGAGCCGTTTTTGATTCTAGCCCCCCTAAAAGTGCGGCACTCTTTGCATATGCTTTGGCATCATATGCGTCTTTTGCCTTTTTTATAGTTTTAAAATCAGTTAGACCGGCATTCAACACCGTTAGCAGTGTACAGTGGACAGTGAGCAGTATTAATATCCATTTTCTCATTTTTCACCTCTGTTTCTAATTGATTGTCGCTCATTGCTCACTTTTCTCGGCATTGAACTAAATGCTATAAGCAGTAGTAGTAGACCAATCCCCAACGGATAGTAAAAGAGTTCTACTCTCTGTCTGATCTTTACTTTACCCTGCTGCTGATTTTTATACTTACCCTTAACAAAAGAGGCAAGCTTCTGCATATCCTCTTTCCCGTTACCTGCTACTACATAGGCTCCGTCATTGGCTCTAGCCAGTTTACCCAAAGCATCATTTCTTTGGGTAATGGCAATCGTACCATCCTTAAGGGTCATAGGTTTGCCATTTTTATCCAATACCGGAGACCCTTTGGTTGTACCCACTAAGACCACATAAAGGTCAATATGGTTCTCTTTTAAAAGATCACCAAATCCTGCGATCGCCTCTTCATCACCACCATCAGTAAAGAGTATAAGTACTTTTGGGTCTTTCTTGTCCAGAAGTTGTGCTGCCTGTTCTGCCAACGCTCTAAAATCAGTAGACCCCATGTTAATATAACTGTCATCTACACCGGCTACCATCATCTTCAATGTCTCTTTATCTGAGGTGAACGGTGCCAGTACAAAAGGAGAGTAGGCAAATGCCATAACCCCTATCTCATCACTTGGCATTGCATCAAAAAGTTGATTCATTTTCTTTTTGGCAAACTCCAAACGGTTAGGATAGACATCTTTACTACGCATCGAGCCAGATATATCCAATGCTGTCAAAACAGTGAGCCCTTGTATCTCTACCGTTTTATCTCCTTCATCAATGACCGGTCTCGCAAGAGCTACGATCATCAAGAAAATAGCCAGGAACATTATAACGTTTCTCAGCATTAAGGGCATACTCTCATTTGCTGCACTTAAACGGTTCAATACCTTTTCATCAAATATCCGAGACAAACGCTCTTTATTCGTGGAAATAAGAAAGGCAAAGAGCACAAAAGGGACAATAAGTATCCAAAATAAATAAGGGTTTACAAATTCCATACAAATCTCCTTCTTTCACTGCTACTTGCTACTTGCTCACTGCTCACTGTTACACTCCTTTAGAGTTTCTGAAATAGACAAACAACAACAGACTCAAAACAGCCAGAAAAAGTGGATAGATATACAGATAGGTATGCTCTACAACTTTCTTGTCATTGAGTTTGCTGGCTTCAAGTTTGTCGATCTCATTATATATTTGATTGAGTGCTTCCGCATTTCTTGCACCATAAGCCTCTCCTTTACCTGCCTGAGCCAGCGTCTGCAGATATCTGCCGTCATAGTCCCCGGGACCGCCTATACCAATAGTATAGAGTTTCACATTCCTCTTTTCGATCATACTTTTTACATCTGCAAAAGGGATCTTGCTCATATTGTCTATCCCATCGGTCAAAAGTATGACTATTTTTGATTTGGCTTTACTCTTGCTCATGAGGTTGTACGCCTGCACCAACGCATCATTGATCGCTGTACGCTTTCCTGCCATGCCAAGTTTTTGCATTTTTGTAATATTTGTCAAAAATTCTTTTTCAAAAGTAAGCGGGGAAGCAATGAAAGCCACATCTGCGAATGTCACCATCCCTATACGGTCATTCTTTCTTTTTTTAATAAAGTCAGCTACTACCTCTTTGACTACATCAAATTTACTTTTGAAAATATCATTAGGATCAAAACCCTGCTGCCGCATGGAACCACTCGCATCTAAGACCAAGACGATATCCCTACCCTCTTTTTTTGAGTTGGAATAACTCTTGGTGATCACAGGTGAGGAGAGTGCTATGACTGCTGAGACAATACCTATCCATTTCAGCCAACTAAGCAGAGAGCTTTTTTTCGCCGTTTTGGCGATCAGTGTCTCTACATGCGGAAAGAAGATTGCACGGCTACGCTCCCTACACCATTTGGCACAGATATAAAAAAGCAGTATCAGTGCTAAAAAAAGCGGATATTCAAAACTAAATTGACTCATCTGCCACCTGCACATAGAGGTTGAATTTATTTAAAGTATCTTGATCTACTTCTTCTACCTCTTTTTTATATTTATATTTCTCCAACATTGGTTCAAGCTGAGAGAAAAGTTCTTTTCTTCTATCATCCGTTGCCAAAAGTCTCGCATAATGTGTTGCCTCATAGGCACTATGTTTAGCATCTTTCCAGTCAATGGCTTTAATTTTTTCCAAATATCCTTTGGCAAGATTTATTTTTCTATTCTCCCAAAGTTTCTTGGCAACAAAAAAGAGAATACCAAGAAGTAACAGACTCCCTACAATAATGAGTCCCCAGTAAATATAGTAAGAACTATCAGGGATCTCAAGCAGCGGCTTTATATCTTTAAGTTGTGCTGTTAAATTTTGTTCATTCATTGCTATTCTCCTCTTATCTCATAGACTTCATCAGTTTCAACCCTGCATCTTCATCTGTGTAGATCTTAGTAAAACGGATACCCTGTTTTTTAAACTGTTTGTAGAGTTTTTCATCATTCTCATACAGAGCTTTTTTATAGCTCTTAAGTGTTCCACTGTCTATGTTACCTTCAAAGCTTTGCTTTGTCTCCATATCTATGAGTCTTAAGTAGCCCAGTTCTCTCGGGTCTTCCTCAAATCTGTCACGTATCATCACAGCAAACACATCATGCTTTTTACTTAAAAGTTTCAGGTCAATGTCGCCTACAAAATCTGAGATAATGAAAAGCAGGGCTTTCTTTTTAAGTCGGTTGTTCAGGGTCTCTACCAGTGCCTTAAAATCCCCCTCTTTCCCAAGAGGATTAAACTCAACTATCTGCTCTACTGCTTTATGCACAGAAAAAAGCTTTTTACTTGGCTTACTCAGATCGTATAGTCTATCTGAAAAAAGCATATGAGAAAAGAGATCAGCATTCTTTACAGCTGAGAAGCCTAACGTACCTACAGCTTCAGCAAGCACATCAGACTTCTGTTTGACTGTACCAAAATACATAGAACCAGAGAGAATAGAGACTACAACCACATTGAGTTCTCGCTCCTCTTTGTAAACTTTCACAAATGGTTTACCCAGTTTCGCAGTGGTTTTCCAGTCTATCTTACGGATATCATCACCGTAAATATACTCGCGAAGCTCAGCAAACTCAAAACCTTCACCATGGAATAATGATGCATTGTTTCCAAGCATATCTCCATAGACTTGTTTTTTGGTTTTAAGAACGATCTTTTTCGCTTTTTTATTCAAACTTCTCTACTCCATTCATTAAAGCGGAGTCACTGCACCGCATACATTCATTCTTAATTCTTCACTCTTCATTTTCTAATTCCTTAAGGAATTGGAACAGCTGCCAATATCTTCTCAATAATCATATCCTGCGTCACATCTTCCGCCTGGGCTTCATAGCTCAAAATAATACGGTGGCGCAATATCTCTTTAGCAATGTATGCTATCTCTAATGGAGAGACATAATCTTGTCCTTTCAGGTATGCTATCGCTCTGCTTGCTTTGTACATATCGATACTCGCACGCGGTGAAGCACCGAACTCAATATACGCTTCCAGCTCTTCAAGACCATAGGTTTTCGGATCACGTGTTGCAGCTACAAGTTCGATAATATAAGATTCTATCTCTTCATCCATATGTACCTGCATCGCCTCTGCACGTATCTGTTCAAGATCCTCTTTTGTAGCTACCTGCTGTATCTCTCCGAAGCTGTTGTTAGCTACACGTCTTGCGATCTCAAGCTCTTCTTCTTTGGTGTTATAGCCCACAACCACCTTCATCATGAACCTGTCCAATTGTGCTTCTGGAAGCTCATACGCTCCCTCCTGTTCAACCGGGTTTTGTGTTGCCATAACCAGGAATGGCAGGTCGATCTTGAAACTTTCATCCCCGATGGTCACCTGTCTCTCCTGCATTACTTCCAAGAGGGCAGACTGCACTTTGGCAGGAGCACGGTTGATCTCATCCGCGAGTAAAAGGTTTGTGAAAACCGGCCCCTGTTTGATCTTGAAAGCATTGTTGGAAGGATCATATATCTCAGTACCGATAATGTCGGAAGGTAAAAGGTCCGGCGTGAACTGCACACGTTTGAAGTTCAAGCCCAGGGTTTTTGCCAAAGCATTGACCGTAGTGGTCTTTGCAAGCCCAGGTACACCTTCAAGCAAAATATGCCCGCGACAAAGTAATCCTGCAAGCAATCCCTCGATCATCTTCTCCTGGCCGACTACGACTTTTGACATTTCTGTTTTAATGTTCTGTATGATTTGACTCAAGTGTTTCTCCTGAATAGTTGATTAGGAAAAGTATACTTGAGTGAAGTTAACTGTAGTTTAATAAATTGTGGATTATCAAATAAAAATAGAGAAGTCTCTATTTTCATTTAGAAATTATACTTTAAAGCAAAAGAAAGATGATATCAATATCAGGTATATCTGTTTTAATAAATGATTTCATTGCTATTCTGATTACTTCTTCAAATACCTCATCGCTGTCGCGATAATATCATCATCATCTTTGCTTCTGGACTTCAACACCACACGTTCTTTTCCCTCTTCCCTGAACTCGATAAAAACATTTTCTCCATAGGAGGAGACTTTGGAGATACCCTGCTCCCTGGCAAGGACTTTCATGACCATCACATCGATGAACTGCCTTGTGATCGTATCTAACTTGCCGAACCTGTCCGCGATCTCAGCCTCTATCTCATAGACCTCCCCTGTGGTTTCGCAAAGCGAGAGACGGCGGTAGAGTTCAAGACGCAGCCTGTCCTCTTCGATAAGCTCTTCGTTCAAATAGGCATCGATGGAGAGTTTCATATCGATATTGTGTGCCACCTCTTTGTCCTGTCCGGAGAGTTCCCGGATAGCATCTTCCAACATGCGCAGATAGAGTGAATAACCGATCTGCTTGATGTGCCCGCTCTGCGCTTCACCAATAATGTTGCCGCCCCCGCGGATCTCCAGGTCATGGAAGGCCAGCACGGCGCCGGAACCAAGATCAGAGTGTGACTCAAGTGCAATAAGCCTTTTTTTGGCATTGTCGGTCAACCTGTCTTTGTCTGTCACCATGAAGTAGCAGTACCCTTCCCTGCCTCCACGCCCGACACGACCCCTGAGCTGATGCAGATCGGCGATACCGAAGTTGTCCGCACCATCTACGATCATCGTGTTGGCATGGGGCATATGTATACCGGACTCAACAATGGAAGTAGAAAGCAGCACATCATACTCTCCATCTTCGAACTTTAACATCTCATCTTCCGTCTCTTTGGCAGAGATTTTGGAGTGTAGGACGGCAACACGCAGTTTAGGCAGTATCTCAAGTAATTGTTTCTTCTTCTCTTCTATTCCGGCAATGGAGTTGAATACATAGAAGGTCTGCCCGCCGCGACGCATCTCACGTAAGATCGCCTCTTTGATCACTTTGTCATCATAACTCTTCACAAAGGTCCTGACCCCCTGGCGCTCGGTTGGAGGAGTAAGGATCTCCGAGAAACTCTTAACCTCAGAAAGTGCAAGGTTCAAAGAACGCGGGATAGGTGTCGCCGACATAGAGAGCAGATGTACATCAATGGAGATCTCTTTGAGCGCTTCTTTTTGTTTGACCCCGAATTTATGCTCTTCATCGATGATCACCAAAGCCAGGTTTTTGAACTTTGCTTTAAGCAGAGCATGGGTACCCACTACCATATCTATCGTTCCTTCAGCCAGTCCTTTCAAAATGGCACTCTTCTCTTTGGCAGTGGAGAAACGGTCAAGTTTCGCCACCTTGATACCATAATCATAAAAACGCTCCTTGAGGCTTTTGTAATGCTGGGAGCTCAGCAGTGTCGTAGGGGCGATCATCATCGCCTGATATCCATTCCTGACTGCTACGAACATCCCGTTCATCGCCACTTCCGTTTTCCCGAACCCCACATCAGCAGAGAGTAACCTATCCATCATCCTGCCTGAACCCATATCATCCAGCATCTCGTTGATCGCCCTCTCTTGGTCTTCAGTATGAACGAAACCTGCCTTTGAAAGAAAGAGTTGATGTTCAGCAGCGATCTTTTGTGCCAACTCCCGCTCTTCACTGCTACCTGCTACCTGCTCACTACTCACTAATTTGATCCCTTTTTTGAGGTGGCGCTGGGCAGAAAGGTTGATGATCTGTGAAGCAATCGCAAAGAGTTTCTCTTTGACTTTGCCTTTGAGCTTTTTGAAACTCGCTTTTCCCAGCCTGTCAAGTATGGGCAACGCACCACCTTCAGCCACATAACGGTCGATCACCTCAAGACTTGAAACAGGAATGAGCAGAGAATCTTCATTTTGGTAGAAGATAACCACAAATTCACTGGTCGCCCCCAGTACATCACGTTTTTCGATCCCTCTGAAAATACCCACTCCATGGTTCTCATGCACCACATAATCACCGGGTTTGAGCTCATCAAGGATGATCGTCGCTTTTTTGACCCGTTTCTTCTTCAACGGTTTGTTCAGGGAAATGATGAGCTTTTCATTTCCCATAATATTGACGATCCCGTCCTGGTAGACAAATTCGATATTTTCAAAACTGCTTAACTCTGACCCTCGAACGATACTCTCATTTTTGGCAATAATAATGATCTTTTTGTCTTTATGTGACTCCAGCAGTTTATTGGGATTTACTACTTCAAGGTCACGGTATTTGGCACCTTCCGGAATAGACGGAAGCAAAAAGGACTTTCTCGGTACCAACGGCTCTGTCAGTTCATATACTTCTTTAAGCTCATCATCTATATTACTGGCACATACTGCTTTAAACTGCTCCAATGCACTCTGCCCCAGTTCATCCAGATGCCATAATCCCAGAGAATCGATATCTTTAACAAAAGTATCATAACTGCTTCTTTCACATCTGTTTTTCAATACTTCATGCTGTACTTTGTCCAATGCCAGGAATGCAGGAGTGATCTCCAATGATTCCAGCTCATCAGGCAGACGTTTCTGCGTAACTTCATCGTAATAGTGGATCGCCTCCACCTCCTCATCAAAGAGTGAGATACGATACGGCCTCTCCACATGGATAGGGTAGATATCGATGATATCTCCGCGAAAAGAGACTTCACCTTTCTGTGCAGCAATATCTGTAAAATGGTACCCCCACTGATACAGTGTATCTTTGAGTTCGTTCAAGTTGAGGGTATCTCCAAACTCCAGCGTCTTTGTAGCAAAAAGCTCCTGTTTTGGGAAAGGGACAAGCAGTGTTCTCAGCGGAGAAATAAGCACCTTCTTTTTCCTGCTTGCATGGTAAGCTGCCAGATGTGTGAACATACGATGCACATCTTCCCCATAAGCACGGAGGTCTTCACCGACATTAACACGAAGATCAGGGAGAACAAAGGTATCATATCCAAGCAGATTTGCCACATCAGCTATCTGTTTTGCCTCCTTGTCATCTTTACAAATCAGTAACTTTGTCTCGTTATGTTCTTCTAAATATTCATATATATTACTTTGGTACATAAATCGTCATCTATCCTTATTTTCGCAAGGTGTTGTGAGGGCACAACACCCTACAAGTCACGCTGTTTTAAAAATTCTTCTACAACATAAAAAGATCCAAAAACCAGATAGTTTTCATCTTCTTTTATTTCATTTCTAAAATAGCTGTATTCCAAGCCTGCATTCTGTAAAGCTTTTTCTATTTCATCTAGTGTTGTAGCGCGTTGCGACTCGATGGGAATAATCTCTGCCCGTTTAACCTTGGGACTTAATATTCTCAGGACCTCTTCATAATCCTTGTCATCCAAAGAGTTGTAAATGAGTACTACTTTTTCATTCAATGCTTTTTCTATCGCTTTTGCTGCCAATGGGTTATGCCCCACATCAATACGGATATTCTCTGTCAGCGGATAAAAACGGCCAAAGAGTTCCAGGCTTAATAAGTCATTTACATCATAGGGAATATGCAATATGTCAAGTGCCTGCATAGCTACAAGTACATTCTCTACAAGATATTTGGGCCACCCTTTTTGTTTTGCAATATTGTTTAGCTTACTGTAGGGGTACCCCTGGTGGGTACCCTCCATGTTCTGGGCAACCACAAGGGATGCCCCTACATTAGATGTAATCCTTTCTGCCACCTCAATCACCTCTTCATACAGCTGCGGTGCCAACAAAACTTTTTTCTGAATACTCCGTATCTTGGTAGCAGCAATCTCTTCAATCGTTTCACCTAAAAAAGCCTGATGGTCTATCCCTATAGGTGTGATGATACTTAGTTCCTTGTCACATACATTGGTCGCATCAAACTCACCACCAAGCCCTGCTTCAAGGACCATGAGATCACACTGTTCAAAAACTACGAAAGCCAAAAGTGTGGTATATTCAAAATAACTCAATGCCTCACTCATTTCTTTACCCAAAATAGCAAAAAGTCTTTGATGTGCCTCTTCAAGTAGCCCATCTGAAGCATCTGATCCATTGATCCAGATACGTTCATTAAATTTTAAAATATGAGGAGAAGAAAAATGCCCAACACTATAATTCTTTACGCCTTGCCTCCAAGCAAGGTATGCGATCATTCTACCAGTAGACCCTTTGCCATTAGTACCCACGATATGTACCGTTTTGGGTCGTCTGATATGAGGCTTGAGCATCCCATAAGCAACATGCACACGCTCATGGTCTATCTCTTTATAGTAAAGAGGTTTGGAGTCCAAAAACTCTTTTAACTGCCCACTGCTCACTGCTAGCTGCTCACTGGCTTCACACTTAATGCCCCCCTGGCACTTACATACGCCAGAAATTCATCCAATGCTTTTTCTAAACCTTTTCTGATCGCTTCTGTCCTTAATGTAGAAGAATATAGCGAACTGGTATGCACATCAGATTCAAAAACACTATTGATCGTTTTTTTGATCCTGCCTTCTTTGTTGCTAAGCATATCAAAATGAACCGTGATATTCGCACGATAACGTGTCACATATCCATTTTCATAGGATAGCGGCGTAAATGTACTTCCTTCATAAGCGATACGTATCTGACTTTCTGCCTGCTCCTTGGGAACAATCTGCCCTTTAAAACGTGTATAGACCATCCGGTTCATCTCATCTTTCAAAAAAGGAGCATTTTCAGGTTCTGCCTTATCTACCAATACTTCAACATAAACGGTATCAGCAAAGATATTTTTGATCATATGCGAAGATGGTTTGTAACCGCAAGCAGTTAATAGCAGCATAGCTACTATTAAAGTGAAGAACGAGGAGTGAAGAGTGAAGAGTGCTGGTTTGTTTTTCTGTGAAAAACTTTTATTTATATACATTTTATCATTCCTTTTCAATAATAGCAAAACTTGTTTTGCATACATTCAATCCTCACTCCTCATTAAGAAGCTGGTTTAACCGCAAGATTAACCAATTTGTTCGGTACCACGATCTCTTTGACGATACTCATTCCTGCAAGCCATTTTGCACCTGCCCCTTTAGCCTTTGCCAATATTTCATCATTGGATGCAGAGGGACTTACCTCTATCTCTGTTCGTTTCTTTCCGCCTATCATCACTACATACAGAATGCTATCCTGCACAAACACTTCTTCTTTGACTTCAAGTTTTACCTGAAGATTCTCTCTCGCAAACAATACTTCGCTCAACTCTGTTGCCGCATGAGGGATGATAGGCTCCAAAAGATTGAGCATAATATACATTCCCTCTGTCCATACTTCTGCATTATTCTGTCTGTCCAGTGCATTGAGTGCTTCCATACAGGCTGCAATAAGGGTATTGAAAGCAAAGGTCTTTTCATATACATCAGATGACTTTTGCAGAGCTTCATATACTTTTACTCGTGCCAGTTTTGACTCTTTGGAAAGGTTTGCCTGATCGATATTCGGTAAAGTAGTCCCCACTACTTTTGCTTTTCTGTCATACAACTTTTTGATGAACCTGAAAGCACCCTCGACCGCTGAATCATTCCACTCCAATTCTTTTTGCGGCGGTGCAGCAAAAAGTATGAAGAGCCGTGCTGTATCGGCACCGTATTTTTCAACCAGTGCATCCGGATCGACCGTGTTTCCTTTGGATTTGCTCATCTTCGCACCATTCATCAGGACCATTCCCTGTGTCAACAGGTTTTCAAAAGGTTCATTAATATCATGGTAGCCAAGGTCACGCAGTACTTTAGTGAAAAATCTCGCATAGAGCAAATGCAGGATGGCATGCTCGATACCACCGATATACTGGTCTACAGGCAACCAATAATTCGCATCCTCTTTGTCTATGCCTACTTCATTCCACTTTTTAGGGTTGGTTGCATAGCGAAACTGGTACCAGCTAGATTGTACAAAGGTATCGAGTGTATCGGTTTCACGGACAGCATCTTTTCCGCATTTAGGACAACTGCAGTGCTTCCAGGTAGGGTGATTCTCAAGAGGGTTACCTTCACCGGTGATTTCAACATCTTCAGGCAGAGCAATAGGCAGATTCTCTACTTTTTCAGGTACAAGCCCACAAACATCACAATGTACGAACGGGATAGGTGCACCCCAGTAACGCTGTCGGCTGATACCCCAGTTTCGCAGTTTGTAGTTCGTTGTTCCTTGTCCCAGACCTTTTTCCTCAAAATCACGAATGATCGCTTCTTTGGCTTCACTGCTGTCTGTACAGCTGAAACGGCTGCTGTCCATAAGGTTTCCGGTTCCCGTATACGGAAGGTCATCTCCGCCTTCTATGACACGTTTGATCGGCAGATCATATTTCGTAGCAAATTCAAAGTCTCTTTCATCATGTGCAGGAACCGCCATGACCGCACCGCCGCCATAAGAACCCAGAACGAAATTCGCTGTCCATACCGGTATTTCCTCTTTGGTCAGAGGATGAATGACCGTAATCCCCAAAGGATACCCCTCTTTGTCTGCCTGTGCTCTTTCACGTTCCGTCATATTGGCGATATGTATGATCTTTTGGGCAATATCATCATCAAGAAGGCCATGATCCACAAGATACTTTGTAATAGGATGTTCTGCCGCAAGTGCGGAATATGTCACACCGTAAATAGTATCCGGCCGTGTAGTAAATACCGTATATTTATCGAATTTTTCACCAAGCTTTTCCTTACTGGCTTTACTTAACTCAAATTCAAATTCCAGCCCCTGGGACTTGCCTATCCAGTTGCTCTGCATTGTAAGCACCTGGCTTGGCCACTTTCCTTCAAGCAGCTTCAGGTCTTCAAGCAGATCATCCGCATATTTGATGATGTCAAGGTAATACCCTGGCATCTCTTTGAGCTGCACTTCATTGTCACAGCGCCAACAGCATCCCTCTTCCACCTGCTCGTTCGCCAGTACCGTATGACATGATTCACACCAGTTCACTGTTGTGGATTCACGGTAAAGAAGTTTCTCTTCGAACATTTTAATGATGAATTCCTGTTCCCACTTCGTATAAAGTTCATCACAGGTAGCAAATTCACGTGTTTTTGAAAATGAAAGCCCGAGAGCATTGAGCTCTTTTCTCATATAGTCAATGTTTGAGTAGGTCCACTCTTTAGGATGTTTTCCATGTTTGATGGCAGCATTCTCTGCAGGCATACCGAATGCATCCCATCCGATGGGATGAAGCACATTGAAGTCCTGCTTTCTATAGTAACGTGCGAATGCATCTCCAATGGCATAGTTTCTTACATGTCCCATATGCAAACGTCCCGAAGGGAAAGGGAACATACTTAAAATGTATTTTTTCTTTTGTGTAAGGGAATCAGAAGGCTCAAATGCCTGCTCAGCCTCCCACTTTTTCTGCCATTTGGCTTCAATCTCACTTGGATTGTAACTCATGTTTTCTCTCTTGTTTTGTGATTATTTAATTGAAAGAATTATATCGAATAAGGGGTTAGATGCTTCTGTAAAGGTATCCAATAACGTTGTCTTTACATTGTAGGTTTAGCCGTGCCAAACGTCAAATTTTCACATACAAGCACCACAAAAACTTAAAATGCAAAATCTTCTATCAAAGCCTTGTTTTTTATTCGATTATACCAATCAAAAGTAAAATTTAACTACAATAGTATCACTAAAAATTGAGGAGCCAGTTTGTCTTTAGCCCTAGCAAGGAAATACCGTCCTGCCACATTTGACGACCTCATCGGCCAGGAAGCAGTTTCACAGACCTTATCACTTGCATTGGATGGCAACAGACTTTCTCATGCTTACCTCTTTTCAGGGCTGAGGGGAAGCGGCAAGACGTCTACAGCGCGCATCTTTGCAAAAGCTTTACTCTGTGAAAAAGGCACCACATCCCATCCTTGCGGAACATGTACACACTGTATCATGGCAAGTGAGAACCGTCATATGGATATTATTGAAATGGATGCGGCCTCCAACCGTGGAATTGATGACATAAAGGATCTCATAGAACACACCAAATACAAACCAAGTTCGGCACGTTACAAGATCTTTATCATCGATGAAGTCCATATGCTGACAAATCAGGCATTCAATGCGTTGCTGAAAACCCTGGAAGAGCCACCGGATTTTGTGAAGTTCATTCTGGCAACGACCGATCCGTTAAAGCTTCCTGCAACCATCCTTTCACGTACACAGCATTTCAGATTTAAAAAAATTCCTCAAAATCTTGTACTCAAACATTTGGAACATATCCTGAATCTTGAGAAGATAGGTTATGAGAAAGAGGCTTTAGACATCATTGCTCGTTCAGGTGCAGGAAGCCTGAGAGACTCCCTTACTTTGATGGATCAGGCTATCGTGTACTCCAAGAACTTTGTCGATGTAGGTACTGTAACAGGTAT
Source organism: Epsilonproteobacteria bacterium (ex Lamellibrachia satsuma) (assembly GCA_003934925.1). Taxonomy (GTDB): domain Bacteria; phylum Campylobacterota; class Campylobacteria; order Campylobacterales; family Sulfurovaceae; genus Sulfurovum. Next base: position 63,821 of record JQIX01000043.1, on the reverse strand, counting down.
GCTGGGCATCATCGAACCCAGTCTTCTGGAAAGCCTTTTGAATGATATTATATGCAAAGACAATACTAAGGTCTTGGAGTTCATCAAAATGGCAGCTGACTATGAAGCGGAAATGATACTGGATGAACTCACCCTCTACCTCAAAGAGCTGCTTCTCTCCGGAAACGGCAAACTCAGTCCCATGATCATAGAACGTTTCTTCAGAGTGATCGCAGAGTCAAAAAGTTTACTTGCGCTGGGGAGTGACGGGGAATTTGTTCTTTCCCTCTCTTTGTTTAAAATGATGGAAGCTTTAGAAATAAAAGACATTGACACCATGATACGCGGACTGGAACGCGAACTGAAAGGTGTAGAGGTGAATGAGATCATGGTCACTACCCCTGCACCCGATCTGTCTGCACCTGCAAAAGTGATCACTATCACAGAAGAAGAGATCATTGCCACCTTACCTAAAGAAAAAAGTATTCAGGGGCAGGAAAGAAAGAAGAGTGAAGAGACTGCTGATTTGGAACCCCAGGAGCTGACTACGGCAACAGTCCTATCCCCCTCCATACAGAAAGTAGATGAAATTCCAGACAAAATAAAGAAAACAATTCCTAAACCACAGAGTGATCCATACTTAAAAACTTTTGATGCACTTATAAAAAAAATATACGATAGAAATTATGATCTGGGTGCCTGTTTTGAAAGAAACATTACCTTTGAAAGCTTTAAAGACGGAAAACTCACATGGAGTTCCAGTGCGGAAGGTGAGGATAAAAAACAGCTTATCACCCACTGGGGTCTCATTCATATGTTCGTCAAAGAACTTTTTGGATTTGAAACGAAGATTGTGAACATTACTAAAAAAAAAATTGATCCTCATGCATCAGCTATAGAAGAAGAATGTAACGAATCTGCATCCATGATAGAAGATGTGGAAATGAAAAATTCCTGTATCGCTCCCGAAGCAGAAGGGATAGAAGCAGCCAAGGAAAAGGATCCTTCTACACTGCTGGAAGAACCTATGATCAAAGAAGCTATAGCACTTTTTAACCCTAAAAAAGTAAGAATTAAACGAAATTCCTAGTTTGGCCGTACCACACACCACAATAAAATGCCATTGGTTTTCATACGATATACCAGTTGTTCAAATTCCCATGCATAATGAATTGGGATTTGGCGTGTGACATATGGTCACACCTACTCCTTCCAAGCCTGAGTAACGATCTTGGGGTTATCATCATAGATCTTGATCTTCTCTGCATCCAGACAACGTCCATTCTCATCCAATTCAAACACTACCATCTGCAAAATTCTTTTACATTCATCAGCTACATCAAAATGTCCGCCCAAACCTGTTAAAAAACGTTTAACCGGCACTTCAGGATCCATTCCTATCACTCCGTCACGACAACCGGTCATTCCTATATCAGTGACATAACAACAGCCATCCACTATTTGCAGATCATCTGTTGCTACATGAGTATGTGTCCCAAGTATAGCACTCACTTTCTCTTTCAGCATATACAAAAGAGCCTGTTTTTCAGAGCTTGCTTCTGCATGCATATCAATGATAATATGTTTAATACACTGAGATCTAAGTTTTTTCACTACATCCATAATCATAGTAAAAGGATTGTCTACCATAGGCATCGTATAGTGCCCCATAAGGTTTATTACTGCCGTTTCATGCCCTAAGATCGTAGTTTGGAACAAGCCCTCGCCTACAGTCTCTTGAGGATAATTTATTGGACGGACAAGAGGATGCTTGTCAAAGAGTTTCAATATTTCTTTTTTATCAAAACTGTGGTTGCCGCCTGTCATCATATCGATACCATAACCCAGCAGTTCTACGCAGTTTTTTTCTGTCAAACCAAAGCCATGAGAAGCATTCTCATAATTAGCTATCATAAAATCAATGAAATGTTCTTGTTTTAGACGTTCAAGATGATGTTTTAGCATCAGTCGTCCGGGTTTACCTACAATATCACCAATAAACCCTATTTTCATAATTTTTCCTTTGCAGCTAAAGCCAAAAGACTCCTTTGACTATTAAATCCTCTGATTTACAGGGTTTCCCCGGCAAAAGGAAGTAAGGCTGAAGCCCATGTAAGTCCGCCACCAAAAGTATCAAGCAGCATCAAATCACCCGTTTGAAGTCTTCCTGATTCATATATATCATTAATTGCCATAGGGATGGAGGCAGCAGAGGTATTACCATATTTATCTACTGTGATAACTACCTGATCTTCTCTCATTTTCAAAGCATCCCCTACAGCTTTAATGATACGGTAATTAGCCTGATGCGGGATAAAATGCGGGATATGTTCTGCTTTTACTTCATTTTTTTTCAGTATCTCTTTCACATCTTTGGTAAGTGTTTTTACCGCCAACTTAAAGGTTTCATTGCCTTTCATCTGTACGAAATTAAGTCCTTCATCGATCACTTTCTGACTTGCAGGATTAATACTTCCCGGAGCTGGTGTTACCAAAAAATCAGCATAAGAACCATCTGCACTGGCATGTATATCGATAAAAGCTTCTTCTTTATTCTGTGTAGCAGATATCACTGCTGCACCTGCACCGTCACCAAAAAGAATACAGGTACTTCTGTCTGTATAATCAACGATGGAAGAAAACTTTTCGGCTCCAATAAGAAGTACATTTTTTTTCATACCTGACTCAATAAATGCCTTGGCTACCGAAAGAAGATAAACAAAACCGCTGCATGCAGCAGAAATATCAAACGCCTGTACATTTTTAATACCTATCTTATCTGAAATGATACAGGCTGTTGAGGGCATATTGAAGTAGTCTGGTGTTACGGTGGCACATAGTACCAGATCTATCTCTTCTTTATCAATACCGGCTCTTTTAATTGCAAGTTCTGCAGCTTTTGCTCCCATATCACTTGTGGCTTCCTCTTCATCTGCGATATGACGCTCTTTAATACCTGTACGTTTTAATATCCATTCGTCTGTAGTATCTACCATCTTTTCAAGGTCTGCATTAGATAAAGTCTTTTGGGGGACATAAGCACCTATTGATCTAAATGAAGCATAGACTGGCTTTGTTTGTAACATGGTTATCCTTATCTGGGAGGTACCCCATATAAATTATGAAGTATATTTTACCATAATATTCTAAGGAGAGGTCTAAAGTAGGAGTAAGTAATGAGGCAGAAAGTATAATTGACAGGTACTCAACCCATCAATTATTTCTCTTTTGTAAGTAATTCTTCTATTACAGTATTAACATCGGATTGTGTATATTGAATAGCTTGGAATACTGCATTTTTGATCGCTTTTGCATTCGAAGCTCCATGACTGATAATAGCACAACCGTCTATACCAAGAAGCGGTGCTCCGCCATATTCATCTTTATCCACCTGCTTTTTCATATTGGCAAATACTTTTTTCTTCATCATCAATGCACCGATCTTTGCAGGCAGTGATTTACGGATATACTGTTTCATCAGAGCAAAAACCGTTGTGACAACACCTTCACTCGTTTTAAGCAATATATTTCCCGTAAATCCATCACAGACAACTACATTTACATTTCCATTGAAAATATCTTTTCCTTCAACGTTTCCGACAAATCCTTTCAGCCCTCTTAAAAGTCCAAAAGCCTCTTTTGTCAATGCATTGCCCTTGCTCTCTTCGGAACCGTTTGACAAAAGTCCTACACGCGGAGTTCTGACACCCAGTATTTTCTGTGCATATGCTTCACCCATCGCACCAAATTCATAAAGGTTCTGAGGTGTGCAGTCCGTCACCGCTCCTACATCCAGAACCAATGTTTTTATATCTGTGATACTGGGCATCAATGTAGCAAGTGCCGGTTTTGAAATATGCGGTAAACGTCCTATTCTCAATGTCGCAAGTGTCATTGTTGCACCGCTGTGCCCAGCTGAAACCACAGCTTGCGCCTCTTTGTTGCGTACCAATTCAACTGCTTTATAGATGGAAGAATCCTTACGTTTCAGAGCATTGGTCGCCTGCTCGCTCATTGAAATCACATCTGACGATTCAACAATTTGAACTTTATCAATATAATATTGGGGGAGAAGAGAGAGTATTTCTGTTTTATCACCTACTAAAATAGGTAGGAATTTTTTTTCTTCCAGTGCTTGAACCACACCTTCTATAATGGGCTCGGGACCAAAGTCCCCACCCATTGCATCAATAGCGATCTTGATCATCAAGATTACGCTTTAGTTGTTTTGTACTCACCGGTAGTCATGTTCATGTGGTGAGGCATTCTCCATGTTCCATCAGCATCTTTTACTGGCATTGGTAATGTCAATTTGTAATGTGTTCTTCTTTTTGCTGATCTTGTGTGACTCACACGTCTCTTAGGTACTGCCATGATAATATCCTTTATATATTAATATTCTATTTCAAAATCCTCTTCACCATTGTCGCATTTAGTACAATAATGATAAGAACCTTTGATTGCATTAATTTCGCTCTCCAGGATGTACGAAATATCGATCTCGCCATCTAAAAACTCAATTATATCCAAATCATCTTTATCTTCAGATATTTGATCACTTAGTTTGAGTTGCAACTTGCTATTTAAATCATGGACAAATGTATCTCCGCATCTGTCACATATCAATACAATATTGCCACTCATCTTCGCATCTAAAGATACTTGATGATAACCACTTTTTTGTAAAGTCCCCTCAAGCTTTGCTCCTTGAACTTCAAGTTCAATAGGCTTGGCTGTAGAACCTACTTTATCAAAAACTATTTTCACAGGAAAATAACTTAATTGATCTCTCTTTGTGCAAAAAAGAAATTGATCTCATTTACAGCATTTTCTACAGAATCACTTCCGTGAACTGCATTTGCATCGATACTTTCAGCAAAATCTGCTCTGATCGTCCCTGCAGCTGCTTCTTTTGGATTCGTTGCACCCATAAGCTCTCTATTCTTAGCCATTGCATTTTCACCCTCTAATACTGTCACAACAACAGGACCGGAAATCATAAAGTCTACAAGGTCTTTAAAAAAAGGTCTTTCAGCATGGATCGCATAGAATGCTTCAGCATCTACTCTTGAAAGTCTGATCTTTTTTGTTGCTGCGATTCTAAGCCCTGCTGCTTCAAATCTAGCAAGAATCTGACCTATAACATTTTTAGCGACTGCATCTGGTTTAATGATTGATAATGTTTGTTCCATACTTATATTCCTAAGCGATAATTTACTCCATACGAAGTATTCGGGCGGCATTATACCCAAAAAAGTATAAAATATTTATTAAGAAATAAAGATAGAATAAAATAAGAAAGTTTTGTCAGGCAAAAGCCTGACAAAGAAGTAATTAATCTTCAATAACAGGTTCGCCTTTTTCTCCTCTGTTCTCAGAAGATGGCATACCTTCTACTACATCATCCCATTGGATACAACCCTCAGTCGGACATGCTTCGGCACAAGCCGGTACATCATGATAACCTACACATTCAACACATTTGTCTGCATATACATAGTAGACTTCTTCACCTGTTGGATTATCATCCTCATCTACGATTGCTTCTACTGGACATTCATCAATACATGCCGCACAGTTAATACAAATATCTGTAATCATTACTGCCATTGTTTCTCCTTAATTTAAAGTTAACAAACTATATCAAAACTTATTTAAATTATTCTTTAATTATATGTCGAAATAAGCTTTAATCTCTTCAACTCTATCCAATTGTTCCCAAGTGAAATCAACATCTTCTCTACCAAAATGTCCATACGCTGCTGTTTTACGATAAATAGGACGTAACAGATCCAGAGCTTTCATAATGCCTTTTGGTGTCAGATCAAAAATATCTTCTACACATGCTGTGATCTTATTTTCATCTACAGATGCTGTACCGTGAGTATCCACATAGATAGAGACTGGTTTTGCCACCCCGATCGCATAAGCTATTTGCAATGTTGCTTTTTCACATACACCCGATGCTACGAGATTCTTTGCTACATATCTTGCAGCATATGCTGCTGAACGGTCTACCTTTGTAGGATCTTTCCCCGAAAAGGCACCCCCGCCATGAGGGCATGAACCACCATAGGTATCTACAATGATCTTTCTTCCGGTAAGCCCGGCATCACCCTGAGGTCCACCGATCACAAAACGTCCCGTAGGATTGATATGATATACAATATCATCACTCATCAAGTCTGCCGGAATAACTGCCTTGATCACTTCTTCCAGTACAGCCTTCTGAACTTGCTCCAAAGAGACTTCCGGATGATGCTGTGTCGAGACAACAATAGTATCGATAGCTACAGGTTTGTCATCTACATATTTTACAGAAACCTGTGCTTTGCCATCTGGACGTAAGAACGGGACAGTACCATTTTTACGAACTTCAGCGAGTTTTGCAGTGATCTTGTGTGCCAATGAAATAGGCAAAGGCATAAGCTCCGGTGTCTCTTTACATGCATACCCGAACATCAGTCCCTGATCGCCGGCACCTATCTCTCCAGATGCCTGGTCTACACCCTGGTTAATATCCGGGCTCTGTTCACCTATACCATTCAATACACCTGCAGATCTGTAGTCAAATCCATAACTCGCATCTGTATACCCTATCTCTCTTACTACCTCTCTCGCGATCTCCTGCATCGGTGCATACGCTATTGTTTTTAGTTCTCCTGCAATAACACAAAAACCATTACTCAGTAACGTTTCGCAAGCTACCCTGGCTTTCGGGTCCCGTGCAATGATATAATCCAATATCGCATCAGAGATCTGATCAGCCATCTTATCCGGGTGACCTTCTGTTACCGATTCACTTGTAAAAATGTATTCGTTCATTCATGCTCCTCTTCTTGAAAATTGGCAAAGCCGATCTTTCAATTCATCTCACTGAAGCTTCGCCTTTGGCTCAGAATACTCCAATAAAAAAATTTTTTTAGAATTTGTCCACTGTCACTGAACTTAATTGAAAATCATGTTTGATTTTCAATTAAACTCATTGTCGGGGTGAGGACACCCCGGCCTACATTATTTTTTTTGCAAGCTGCTCCGGAAGCAACCCCAAACTCTCTTCTACAAGCTTTGTATTACCATGGGTAATAAACGCATCTTCATATTCAAATGTTGTAAGTTCTATATCTTGTATCTTTTTTTCACTTAAAAACTCTAATATAGCAGAACCTACACCCCCTTGTTTTGCACTATCACTAAAAATAAACCATTTTTTATAATGCTTGCTTAACTTTACAAGCATCTCTTCATCTAGTGGTTTCACAAAACGCAGATCCAAAACTGCAACTTTCTGATCCAGCAATTCTGCTGTTTGTTCCGCACGTCCTACCCCATTACCATACCCGATAAAAAGGGTTTCCACTCCTTCCCGGAGCAGGACGGATTTCCCTAGTTCATAGGCCGGGCTTTCTCTATCTTCTGAAATAAAAGCTCCTCTGGGATATCTGAATGCACAGGGATGATCATACTCTTTTGCAAATGCCATAGCCAATTTCATTGTTGTTTCATTATAAGGTGCAAGGAGTGTCATATTGGGAATAGCTCTTAAATATGAAATATCAAATGCCCCTTGATGTGTCTCTCCATCTTCCCCCACGATCCCTGCTCTGTCTATGGCAAAAACTACCCCTACATCCATTAAAGCAATATCATGGATCACCTGATCATATCCTCTTTGCAAAAAAGTAGAGTAGATCGCACAAAAAGGCTTGAACCCTTCTTTTGCTAAAGGCCCCATAGAAGTAACAGCATGCTGTTCCGCAATGGCAACATCCCAAAAACGCTCCGGATACTTTTCCATTACTGCACTCAAACCTGTACCACTTGGCATCGCAGCTGTCACACCTACAACTTTTTCATCTTTGTCTGCCATTTTTACCAAAGTCTCAGAAAAAATAGCTGTAGCCACTTTTGCACCGCTTTTTTTAGGTGTCTCACCTGTCTTCAGATCAAAAGCACTTACACCGTGCCAATGCTCCTTACTCCCTTCCGCGATCTCATACCCTTTACCTTTGGTAGTTTGAGCATGAATGAGCACTGGTTTTCCAAGATTTTTTGCTATTTCCATTGTCTCTATCAGAGCTTCGATATTATGTCCGTCCACCGGCCCGATATACTCTATACCCATCTCTTCAAATAGGATACCCGGTGTAATAAGTTTAAAGGAATCTTCAAATCTTTTTGCCATGTAACTTGTACCTTCAGGGAAATGCTCAAGTACTTTTTCTACTTTACCTTTGAATTTCTGATAAAAAGAACCTGCCATTGTCTGAGAAAGGAGCTTTGAGATAGCACCTATAGGTTTGGCAATACTCATCTCATTATCATTAAGTATGATCACAACAGGATATTTTCTGTCACCCAGTTCATTAAGTGCTTCATATACCATTCCTGCACTCATACTGCCATCACCGATAAATGCTACAGGGATCCTCTCTTCACCTTTAAGTGCAATGGCTTTTGCAGCACCTACGGCAAGAGAGATGGAAGTAGAGCTGTGCCCTGCCACATAATAATCATACTTAGATTCACTTGGCTTTGTGTACCCGGAAATACCGCCGAACTGACGTAGAGTATCAAACTTGTCCCACCTATCTGTAAGGAGCTTATGCGCATAAGCCTGATGGCTTACATCAAAGATAAAAGGATCTTTATTCACATCAAAAACTTTATGCATGGCTACAATAAGATCGGTTGCACCCATAGTAGAACTCAAATGTCCACCATTTTTGCTTACCGTTACCAATATTTTTTGTCTAATTTTTTCTGCTAAGGTATTGAGCTCTTCTATAGAGTATGCTTTTATATCCATTTTTCTCTTCTTTATCTCTTTGCTAAATATGCAACCATGAGCTTTTTAGTGAATTGAATCTGTTTATCATCATAAACCAAACCTAATTTTTTAGCCAGATGCTTAATCTCTTTTTTACTTACTGTTTCCATGCTGCTGGTTTTATCTTTTTTTTCTATAAAGTCATTTAAACGAAAGGGTTTTACTTCTATTTCATTGATTTTTACGATTTCTACTTTTTTCAAGCTATAACCTCTGAAAAATGTTTAAAGAACACATCATTCTGTTTTGCCGTACCGATAGTAATACGTATGGCATTCAGTCCATAAGAAGCAAGGTTTCGGATGATCACACCGCGTTTGAGCAGAGTATCTGCTATTTGTGTGGAATCCAACTTTTCATCGAACAGATAGGTAATAAAATTCGTATAGCTCTCTATATATTCAAATTCATGTTCCTGTGCAAAACTCTCATAACGTTTGATCTGTTCCTGATGCAGGGCAATAGATTCTTCTACAAAACTTTCATCCTTGCAGGCTTCTATCGCTGCAGCAAGTGAGAGTGTAGTAATATTGAAGGGCGGTCTCATTTTATATAGTTCTTTTATAAGTCCGGCCTGTGCAATACCGTAGCCTACACGCATACCACCCAAACCATATGCTTTGGAGAAAGTACCCAGATAGATTACATTCTCAAAGCCCAGTAGATCTTTAGGTGTAATAGCATACTTGGCATCTTTTGCAGCAGCGTATTCCATGTAGGCACCATCAACTACGATGATCGCATCTTTATGCATTGCTCTGATCATAGAAAGAACCTCTTCCTTGCTTGTTGCATCGCCTGTAGGATTGTTCGGTGTACAGATGTAAACGATCTTTGGCTGATGCAAACGGAATGCTTCCATAAATTCATCATATTTATGTTCATAACTCGCTGTATGTATTACTTTTGCACCCATTTGTTTCGCATAAATCTCATACATGGCAAATGTCACAGCTGACATAAGTACCGAAGCATCTTCATCCAATACTGCCCGCGATATGAATTCGAGTACCTGGTCAGACCCTGCACCAATGATAATATTCTCATCTTCTACATCAAATTTACTGCTCAATGCAGCTTTGAGCTCGAACATGCTGTCATCAGGATAGAGATGTGCTTTATCTGCATTTTCTTTGATCACTTCAGCTACTGCAGGATTTGTACCTATAGGATTTTCATTGGATGCAAGCTTCACTACATCTTCAGGGGCGATCCCAAATTCACGTACTACCAACTCGATCGGTTTCCCCGCTTCATACGTTTTGATATTTTCTAATACTTTATTAAATTTTATCATTTCATTCTCCGTAGCTCACTATTTTTATACATCATCGCTCTCTTTGACATAGGATCCCAGTACTTTCACCACATCACGGTGTTTATTCAGAATCGCTTTGATAGGTTCATCATCTTTATGCCCGTTGAATTCTATTAGGAAGATCGATTGACCTTCAACAATATGTGATTTGATCTTAGTCAGGTTAATGTGTTCTTTTTCAAAATCATTTAGGAATTCCACCAAAGCTCCCGGTTTGTTTGGCAGTCTTACCAGCAGGGAAGTTTTATCATTCCCTGAAGGCAGATTTTCAAAATTGGAAATAATGAAAAAACGGGTTCTGTTATTCATATTGTCTTCTACATTTTCAAAAAGTATCGGCAAATTATAGAGTTTCGCTGCTACAGAGGGGCAAAGAGCTGCGGCACTTTTATCTTCACGCGCCAACTTGGCAGCCTTTGCTGTGGATTCTACCGGTATGAGCTCTACCTCATCTAACCCAAGATCCTGTAAAAATTTTCTACATTGGCCAAAAGCAATATCTTTAGAGTAGATCTTTGTTATATCCTTGATATTCTCAGCAAGTGTTGCAAAAGAAAGATGCACATCTATCATGACTTCAGCAATGATCTTCAGATCATACTCATCCAAGCAGTTGATCGTGTCACTTACGATACCATTGGAAGAGTTTTCAATGGGAATCACACCAAATTTAGCTGTTCCTTTATCTACTTCCCTAAAAACCCCCTGAATAGAACTTATAGGTATATAGTGACTCATCGCACCGAATTTACTTTCTGCTGCCTGATGGGTAAAACTGGCTTCGGGTCCGAGATATGCTACAGCTTCGGGTAATTCTAGATTTCTTGCTACAGCAAACATTTCCAAAAAAAGTGCTTCTATCGCTTTGTCTGTAAGTTTGCCATTGTTTTGTGCTTTAAGACGATTGATGATCGCCTGTTCTCTCTCCGGACGATAAATAGGGGCGCCTGTTGTGTTTTTAACTTCACCAACCTGATGCACAAGTTCCATACGTTCATTATAGAGTTTTAAAAGTGTATCATCGATCTTGTCTATCTTGTTTCTCAACTCATCCAGTGTCATAGTTTCACCTTTTTATTTTCCTAGATACTCAATTTCTAGACGTATTTGGTCTTCATACGTTTCGCGTTTGCGGATCAATCTGTCTTCTCCGCCCTCCAATGCCACTTCTGCGGGTTTGGGACGGGTATTGTAATTACTTGCCATGGTAAATCCATAAGCACCTGCAGAATGTACTACTACAAGGTCATTATGTTCAAGCGGAGGAAGCGGTACATTCTTACCAAAGAAGTCACCGCTCTCACATACCGGACCTACAACATCAGCCGGACTTTTTTCGCCTTCTACCATCACAGCCTCTATTTTATGATACGCATTGTAAAGGCTTGGTCTTATCAGATCATTCATCCCGCCATCAACGATCACAAAACGTTTGCCGCCATTCATTTTTTCATACAGTACTTTAGTGAAAAATGCACCTGCATTGGCTACCATATAACGTCCCGGTTCACATAGCAAGGTCACATCAAGCCCTTTTGTCGCTTCAAAAATAGCCTGAGTATAGGCTGTTGCAGAGATTGTTATTTCATCATCATACACCACACCTATACCCCCGCCTACATCAAAGAATTTTATGTCTATTTTAATTGCCTTAAGTGAACGTACCAAATCAGCCACGATCACACATGCTTCCCGGATAGGTTCCAGTTTTGTCAACTGTGAGCCGATATGGAAATGGATCCCCACAGGATTTAAGAATTCTGACTTGTTCGCATAAATATACATACGTTTTGCCATATCTATCTCTACGCCAAATTTATTTTCATGCAGACCTGTTGAGATATACGGATGTGTCTGCGGATCTATATTTGGATTAACACGAATAGAGATCCGCGCTTCCTTACCAAGTTCTTTAGCCGCCATTTCTACACGTTTCATTTCAGCTTCACTCTCTAAATTAAGCAGTAAAATATCTTTTTCCAGAGCTTCACGTATTTCATCATCACGTTTCCCTACACCTGAGAAAATAATTTTGTATTTATCTATTCCTGCATCTAAAGCACGTTTGACTTCGCCGATACTTACACAATCCGCTCCTGCACCCAATTTCGCCAAATGCGCGATCACGGAAAGGTTTGAATTTGCTTTTACCGCATAATTAATAAGTGATTTTTTACCGGCAAATGCTTCTTTTAGCGTAGCATATCTATTCTCAATATAATCAAAATCATAAATATACAATGGCGTACCATATTTATTTGCCAATGCTTTATAATCAATATTCATTCATAAAATCCTAATAATGTATCTATTTTGTGGACGATTTTATCTAAAAATGACTAAAAAGCGGATTTTTAAGTACACAAGGGGATTAAGCTATGCTCTTTTCATCTGTAATGTACACATATATCGCATATGACCATAAAAGAACAATAGGAAGGATAGTTGTTAGCTCAGGGGCCAAAACCCCATTGGCCCCTATCTGGCTCAGGCCAAATAAAATACCCCATATCACAAAAGTTGCACCAAGAGAGAGTGCGATAATACTACCAAAACTCATCATTCTGACATGAAAAGGTAATTTGAAAAAAAGAATAAGTAAAAGAGCAATGGCGAATAAAGGTACTATTATTTTATCGTACAGTACTGCACGTATCTTATCTGAATTAAGATGTTGCCTATCCAAAAGTTGCCATGTATTAAATGCATCTATGATATTAAGGGCTTTCCCTTCATACAGTGATTCAATGATCTTGGGTTTGTATCCTTGCAAGGTTTTAATGCTTTCTTTATGCTCTACAGTGTATTTTTCCAGTTCGCCATCTTTATAAACATGTGTTTTAAGCGTAGCATTCCTAGCATCCCATTCTTTCCCGTTAAAAATCGCGGTAGGTGCATTTATCGTATACTGTACCTGATGTCCTTTCACTTTGAAAATAGTAATATCATCTATTTTTTTTGCGACTGGATCAAGATTTTTAATATAGACAAATGTATCATTATATTTAAAAAAAAGATTATTTACTTCATAGGTATGCAGTTCATTTTTAAGCAACACTGCTGCCTTATCCTTGGCATAAGAGAACTCGGTTGTATGCAGTAATGTAAAAAGAAAATAGGTTAATAACGCTACCGTAAATAAAGGCAAAAAAAGTCTTTTTTTATTATATCCGAAAGCATGCATCGCTCCCATAGTATTATTTTTCACCAATGATAATTTCGTCATGATCAAAGCAAAAATGATAGCCAAAGGGTACAATAATCCCAATGCTTCTTGCCACATATAGAAGATATAAAGTATTTTATAGTTTGAAGAAACATTAAGCTTCTGAATATGCTGAAAATAATCAATTGCTGCAAAAGCAAAAGAAAGACCAAATAAAATAGCTAGCAGATTTTTAATATACAGTTCTGCCAGATATCTGAAATATAGCGGAGGGAAGAAAAAATTCATATACTTAAGCTTTCTATGGATTTTAAACTATATTTGGTTCTTACTTCATTTAATTCTTCCGTCATCAACAGTTTACATGCTTTTGCAACATGATCGATAAGTATCCCAAGAACCTTTTTTTCATTTTCATTAAAATCATGCAATACATAATCAACTACCTGCATCTTATGTTCGGGTTTACCTACGCCTACTCTTACACGCAGGTATTCTTTAGTGATATATTCATCAATGGACCTGAGTCCATTATGCCCACCGTTACCACCACCTTTTTTAAAACGTACTGCACCAAAAGGCAGATCAATATCATCATGTATAACAATCACATCATCTAATTCTATTTTAAAAAAATATTTGACTGCCTGAACACTCTTACCGGAAAGATTCATAAAAGTAGTAGGTTTTAAAAAAAGTGAATTGGAAGCACGATAGAGCTTACCTTGAAAAGAAGTTTTGGAGATATCCCGGGCAGAAAAGTCATTGACCAATTTGTCAATGACCTTAAAGCCCATATTGTGCCGTGTATTTTCGTACTGTGATCCCGGATTACCTAGACCTACGAAAAGTGTCACGACTATGCTTTCATAACATGAATTATTTAGATTTGATCACACCACAAATTGCAACATCCGGTCTATCCATCATTTTACAATTCGCCGGTACTTCTACATCTCTTACAAGAATAGAGTCATCCCTCTCAAGTGGTTCAACATTAAGATCAAATTTTGCAGGTATATCTTCGATAGCCCCTCTTACTTTTACTCTTTTTTTAGACATTACGAGGACACCTTTGTTCTTAAGACCGACCGGTGTACCATGAGTTATAACAGGAACAAGGAAGTTTGTTACCTGCCCCGGTACTGCCACTCTCAGGTCTACATGAACTACATCACCGTTTACCGGGTGTAGTTGATATTCCTGAATAAATACATTAAGTTCTTTATCGCCAACTTTCACTGGGAATGCAAGTGTCTCTTTGTTTCTTACTGTTCTTGCAAATTCTCCACGTTTGAATGCAGCATGAATGTTCTCAACACCATTTGCATAAATGTTCGCGATTAGATAACCATCTCTTTTAAGCTGCTTTGCATTGCTTTTTCCGATACTCTCTCTAACGATACCTTCTAACATATTTGTTTCCTTAAATTAAAATAGAAGCGGATTATACCGAAAAAAATTTAAATTATTCTTTTCGTTCCGACCATTCCGGTTCCGTCGTTATAAACGTGAAACTGTTCACGTTTGCTTAACTCTCCTCATCCTTGAACTCAAAGACTTCTTCTGTGTTATTGTTTATATTCTCGTCAATAATGGCACCTTTCCCGACACCTTGTATCTTAAGCTTCATGTCTGCAGGATTTGTTGCATACTCCAGAGCTGTCTTTTCTGTGATCTCACCTCTGCGCAAGATATCCAGAAGTGACTGGTCGAAGGTTTGTGTACCATAGATCTCTTTCCCGTCAAAAAGTGCATCAGGGATCTCTACATCACGCTTCTCTGCGATAAGTTTCTTGATCCTGGCTGTCTTTTTAAGTACCTCTACCGCAGCCCATTCTTCCGCCGCTTTTTGTAGGAACGAGTCTTTGGGAAATAATGCCCTCCAGTACTGAAGCCAAAGACATACGGATACGGTTTTGTTCCTCTTTGGCAAACATACCGACAATCCTGTCTATTGTCTCTTTAGCATCCAATGTATGAAGCGTTGAAAACACAAGGTGACCGGTATTCGCCGCATGAATTGCAATATCAATCGTCTCCAGGTCTCTCATTTCCCCTACTAGAATAATATCAGGGTCTTCTCTCAATGCCGCCCTAAGCGCATCTGAAAAAGAGTATGCATCTTGTCCTATACTTCTTTGGTTGATCAAACATCCTCTGTCTTTATGAACAAATTCAATAGGATCCTCTATCGTGATAATATGTTTTTTCTGTTCTCTGTTTATCTTATCGACCATCGCTGCCAATGTAGTCGATTTACCCGAACCGGTTACACCCGTAACAAGAACAAGCCCTCTTTGTACATCTGTAAAAGTTTTAAGGACTTGCGGAAGCTTAAGTTCATCCAATGTTAATATCTTTACAGGAATAATACGGAAAACAGCACTCAAATCATCCATCTGGTAAAAGAAATTTACACGAAATCGATTTTCAGCATCCAATACATAAGAAAAATCCAGATTTCGGTCATTGATCAGTTTTTCATACTGTTCACTGGTAGTGATCTCCCTGACAAGCATATCCAGCATCTCTGCACTTAATGTATCTTTACCGAGTATTTTCAATACACCAAAAATACGTACTCTAATATGAGAACCTGATTTAAGATGAAGGTCACTTCCTTCATTGCTGATCATCGTTCGCAGATAAAGTTTGAGTTTCTCTTCCATTAATTTTTCCTTTCAGCTGTTTATTTAATGCTGTCCAACATTTCCTGGAATGCTTCCTCAAAAGCTTTCAATCCATCTTTCAACAAAGAAGCATACACTTCATCCATATCAAATCCGCTATCAGCCAATTTTGTAAAATATCCGTTGATGACATCATCTTCTATAGGCAGTTTGGGTGCCGTCTCTTTCTTTTTAATATATGTTTCTATGGTTGCCAATGGCGCAGTATTGACAGAATGTGGAGCCAAAAGTTCTCTTATATAATAATCAGGCAAAAGGTCATTCCCCTTTACACCTGTACTGGCAAAAAGTGTGCGTATGTTCGGAGTATGGTTCTTTTCTATGAGGTTATATATTTTGGCAGCATTATAAATACCTGTTTTGGATACCTCTATTCCTTCTTGTGCCAGGTCAGCATCAAGCAATCTATCAAAACGGCTTACGAACACAGAGATAACAGCATCTACTTTCCCTCCGCCATCTGCCTCGAAACGATCCAATCCTTTAGTCAGTGCTTTTAGACACCTTTGTGCTTGTTTTGGAGAGAAAACAAGCGTAGCATTTATAGAGATACCTGTACTAATCAGTTCAGTCATTGCCGCATACCCTGCTTCCGTTGCAGGTACTTTTATCATTACATTAGGCTCTCCTATAGCAGCAAAGAGCCTTCTACCTTCTTCTATGGTACCTTGCGTATCATTGGAAAGGAATGGATCGACTTCTATAGAGATATAGCCATCATTTCCTTTATTATATAAAGGTCTTAATGCTTGTGCGGCTGTACGGATATCTTCAATAGCCAGTGCTTCATACTTCTCCTTGGCACTTTTCCCCGTCAAATCCTTTAAATGCTTTTTATATGCCGGAGAACTGCTGATCGCTGAAGCAAAAATAGATGGGTTGCTGGTCGCACCATTGATAATGCCTTTTTCAATCAGTGTCAAAAACTCATTTTTAAGATAATCTCTCTCAACAAAATCTAGCCATAAAGAGAATCTTATATCTCTATTTACCATCTTTTAATCCTTATATTTCCATGTAAAATGATGCCAATTCCCCAGATCACTGGGTTTTTGCAGCGCTTCATGTAGTTCATCAAGGAAAATATCCCTCTGAACTGTCTGTGCCCCTAGGCCTACCATATGATCTGTTTTCATCTGACAATCTATAAAATCATAACCTCTATCGCCTAAAACATCACTGAGTGCTTTAAAAGCTACTTTAGAGGCATCTGATACCAAAGAGAACATCGACTCCCCAAAAAAAGCCTTACCCATAGCGATACCATAAAGTCCGCCTACCAGTTTGCCTTCTTTATAGACTTCAACACTATGGGCAAAACCCTCTTCATGGAGCCGTATAAAAGCTTCCTGTATCTCTTCTACGATCCAAGTACTCTCCTGTCCTTCCCGCGGGACCGTTGCACAATGCTTAATAACATTTGAAAATTCTTTGTCGAATGTTACGGTAAATTTACCGCTGCGCAGTACCCTGCGAAAAGATTTACGTAAGTGGAATTTATGCGGGTAGAGGAGAAGCCGCGGATTGGGCGACCACCAGAGTATGGGGTCCCCGGGACTGTACCAGGGAAAAATACCGTTACGGTAGGCAGTAAGCAGCCTGGAAGAGCATAGATCACCTCCATACGCCAAAAGTCCTTCATCCGAAGCATAACGCGGATTTGGAAAAGTATAGGAGTACCGACTCAAGGGAGGAATAAGATACTCCTCCTCATCGAACATAGAAGCCATCTTACAAATTCCTTTGAAATTTGTAAGTGAGAAATGACTGTTTACATTGTATAGCAGTACTTTTATTCTGAACATGCTCGTACATAATGATAAATACCCTTGAAGTGCTGAAGGCTGAACGCTGAACGCTCATCCTATTTCCCTTCAAAGTCAAACTGCAACTTTCCACTTTTCAAGCCAACTTTTACTATTCCACCTTTTTTCAGTTTTCCGAACAAGATCTCATCTGTAAGGGCTTCTTTGATCTTCTCATCTATCACACGGGAAATATGTCTTGCCCCATAGCGTTCATCATATCCCTCATTGGCCAAATATTCTTTGGCTTTTTTGCTCAGTTTAACTTTTACTTTTTTAGGCTTGAGTAAAAGATTCAATTTATCCAACTCTCTGTCAACGATCGTGATAAGTGCATCAAGATCAAGTGTATTGAACTCTATGATCGCACTTAAACGGTTCCTGAACTCAGGGCTGAAGAAAGCTTTGAGCGCTTTATCTGTTTTCATCGAATTATCTTTATTGAAGCCCATGACATTGGCTTCTTTTGTACCTATGTTGGAAGTCATAATAAGGATCACGTTTTTAAAATCACTGACCACACCATTATTATCTGTCAATTTTGCTCCATCCATTACCTGAAGCAGAATATTCATGATATCAGGATGGGCTTTTTCTATCTCATCAAGCAGTAGCACAGTATGGGGATGTTTTTTGATCATCTCTGTAAGCAGTCCTCCCTGCTCATACCCTACATATCCCGGAGGCGCACCTACCAGGCGGCTGATAGTATGTGCTTCCATGTATTCACTCATATCAATCCGTTCAAAATGGACATGCATCGTCTCCGCTAACTGTGTTGCAAGTGCCGTTTTTCCTACACCTGTCGGTCCCACAAAAAGAAATGACCCTATGGGCTTGTCAGGTGCATTCAGCCCGGCATATGAACGTTTGATAGCAGTTGACAATGCTTTGATCGCCTCATCCTGCCCAATGATATGGGATCGCAGGTCTTTTTCCAGTATTTTTAGCTTTTTGGTATCATCCGTACCTATGACTGTTGAAGGCAGTTTCATCATCTTTGCCACACTCTCTTCAATGTCTTTAGGCTTTACCGTAACACCCTCTTTCCCTCTAAGCATGAAGTGTGCTCCCACCTCATCAATGATATCCATTGCTTTATCCGGAAGGAATCTGTCATGCAAGTACTTCACGGAAAGGTCAATGGCAGAGTGAAGTGCTGCATCCGTGAATTTAATATTGTGGTAATCCTCATACTTATGCTGTATACCTTTGAGGATGGTAAAAGTATCTTCGATACTTGGCTCTTCCACATCTATTTTGGCAAATCTTCTGCTGAGTGCTTTGTCTTTATCAAAGAAGTTCCTGAATTCTGCATACGTTGTTGCACCGATACATTTGAGATCCCCGCGAGCCAATGCCGGCTTGAGCAGGTTGGAAGCATCCATACTTCCACCGCTTGTTGCACCGGCACCCACCATGGTATGTATCTCATCGATGAATAAAATAGCATTATCCATAGCACTCAGTTCAGTAATGATGCCTTTAAGGCGTTTTTCAAAATCGCCTCTGTACTTCGTCCCTGCAATCAATGCACCCATATCCAGGGCATATACTTTTGAGTCCTTCAGCACTTCGGGTACATCTCCCTGGGAGATCTTCAATGCCAAACCTTCTGCTATGGCAGTTTTTCCGACTCCCGGTTCACCCACGAGCAGAGGGTTGTTCTTCTTACGTCGGCAAAGTGTCTGCATGACACGCTCTATCTCATTTACTCTGCCTACGACCGGATCTATTTTCCCTGTTTTAGCCAGAGAAACAAGCTCCATTGTGAACTGCTCAAGAAGTGTCTCCTCTTTGGGCCTTCTTTTTTGTGTCTGCTCTTTTGCCACATTGCGATGAGAGATCGCTTCAAGTATATCCACTCTGGCAATGCCCTCTTTCTTCATCAGATACACGGCATAAGAGTGTTCCTGCATGAAAATCGCTGCTATCATATCTCCTATACTTGCTTCCGTACGCCCTGCACTGTGGATGTGTGTCATCATGTCATTGATGGCACGGGAAAGTGCAACCGTCTCAAATGGTTCCACCGCCTCTTTAAGTGAAGGGATGGTTTTATTGATATGCTCAACGATCCCCTCTTCCAATATTTCAAGATTCGCATTAAGTGCAGAAAGTATCTCTATCCCCTCTTCACTTCTTACAATAGACAAAAATACATGTTCGACTGTCAGGTATTCATGTCTATTCTCTTTGGCATAACGTACTGCATTTTTAAATACATCATTCAATGCTATACTAATCATTTATCTATCCTTTATACATCTTCTTCAATGGTCGCAAGCAATGGAAACTCGTTTTGTTTCGCAAGCTGTTTGACCTGTTCTGCTTTAGTCTGAGCGATCTCAAAGCTATATACTCCGCATACAGCTCTCTCTTTTTCATGGATCTGAAGCATGGTCTTTACCGCTTCTTCCTGTGTCTTATGAAAAATTCTTGTTAATACTTCCACTACAAAATCCATACTTGTATAATCATCATTATGCAAGACCACTCTAAACATCTGCGGTTTCTGCAGCTCTACCTCTACTTCTAACTCTTCTTCAAACTTTGGCATATTATGTTAAAATCCTAATTATTTATAATTTATATATACTATTATACAAAATTTTCGGAGAAATGCAAGTGCAGCCACTTTTCATCACAGCTACCGGCACCAATGTAGGTAAAACGCATACTACTCTCAAACTCATAGAGGCACTTGCCTCCAAAGGTTTAAAGGTTGGTGTATTCAAACCCATCGAAACGGGTGTGAGCGATACACCACCTGATGCCACTATACTATTAGAAGTTTGCCGAAAGGTTAACAGGAATTTTAAAGACCTCACACCACAGGACATCACAGCTTATACTTTTCCCCTTCCTGCTGCACCTTTCTGTGCAGACATAGACAAAGAGATCAAGCTCATAAAGATCATAGAAAAGTATGAAGCATTATCAAAACTATGCGACATTCTACTGATAGAAGGTGCAGGCGGGCTCATGGTACCCATTACAAAGGAGTACATGATGATAAACCTCATTAAAGAGCTGAAAGCCAAGACCCTCTTGGTCACTCCAAGCCGGCTTGGCTGCATCAATGATACTCTGCTGTCCATTCTGGCTTTACGAACCTATGATCTGCCGTTTGACTGGTGTGTGAACCTGCATACGGACAAAGAAGCGTTTAAAAAGGTTACAAAACCTTTTTATGACGAAGTATTTCCCGGATGGTGGAGTGTTGAGAGCGGGTTAAATAAATTTATTCAATCATACTAAGAACCAGCCTCTATCGAACAAACTGAAACTACTCTCTTCTATAATAAATGTTAACTGAACACTTTTACCACCCGTCTGCTATAATCATATCATTATAATCCGAACCCACCAAGGATATGTATGCAACACCTAGTAGACACTAACAACTTTTCAGACAAACAGATACAAAACCTACTGCAAGATGCTGAAACTTTTAAGGCACAATGTCCACCGAAACTTCTTAGAGACAAGCTTCTTATTACCCTTTTCTTTGAAGCTTCTACACGGACACGCAGCTCCTTTGAGGTAGCTGCCAAAAGACTGGGGGCAGCGGTAGTGCATCTTGATCCTTCCCGTTCTTCCACCAAAAAAGGGGAAAGTCTGGAAGACACCTTTGCAAATCTATGTGCCATGGAGCCTGACGGGGTCATCATTCGCCACTCCGAGAATGATACTCCAAAGATCCTTGCAGATATGGAAGTAACCCCTGTTATCAATGCGGGAGCAGGAAACTATGCTCACCCGACTCAGGCACTCCTTGATCTTTTTACAATGGTGGAGCATTTCGGGGATGTAAAGGGCAAGACCATTGCCATTGTAGGAGATATCGTGAGTTCTCGTGTGGCAAGCTCCGGTATACGCCTCCTTACACGTATGGGGATGAATGTTGTACTGGTAGCACCCCAGCCATTCATGCCCCAAAGTAATCTGCCGCAGTATGAGAATCTTGAAGATGTCATAGACAAAGTAGATGTCATCATGTCTCTAAGAGCACAGCTTGAACGTCATGCTTCACCGATCTTTGATGATTATGACGAATATGCAAAACATTACTGCATAGACAAGGATCGTATAGGAGATAGAGACATTCTGGTCCTTCACCCCGGACCGGTCATGCGAAACATTGACATCTCTGACGGGATGCTTGAAGACCCCCGATGTAAAGTCCTTGAACAAGTGAAGAACGGGGTCTATATGCGTATGGCTATTTTGAAATTATTGTTATTGGATTCATAACCGTAAGTCAGGGTGTCCTCTCCCCAATATTGGCTTGCATACAGAAAAAAGTTTAATTGTTGTATTAAAATTATTGTCGGGGAGAGGACACCCCGACCTACAGGGGAATGAATGACTTGGCTACATAAAGAAGAAGGTTTTGAGAAAATCAATACATTTGGTCAAAACCGTACTCCTTTTCTCTTCATCATCTCTTATGATAAAACAAAAATATTTGCGCAACCTCTTGATGATTTAGATCATGAGATCTTTTACAAGCTGGAAGATTGGCGTAACTACCCTGTCAAAAAAAGAGAAAAAGATTTTATATTTTCTAAAAAACCCATCAATTTCTCTACCTACAAAAATGCCATGGGGCAAATACTCGAAGAGATACGTTCGGGCAATACTTACCTGCTTAATCTTACCTTTAAAACATCTGTAGAAAGCAGTTTTGGTCTTAAAGAGATATTCGCCTATGCCAGAGCCAAATTCAAACTCTATTTCAAAGGAAAATTCATCTGCTTTTCCCCGGAACGTTTTGTAGATATAACAGGAGATACCATCGCTACCTATCCTATGAAAGGCACGATAGATGCGAACCTACCCGATGCGAAAGAGACTATTCTGGGCAACGAAAAAGAGATGGCAGAACATGTAATGATTGTCGATCTGATGCGTAATGACCTAGGTATTGTCGGAACAGAAGTAACAGTAGAGAAATTCCGTTACGTAGAGAAGATCAAAGCAGGAGAGAAAGAGCTGTTGCAAGTCAGCTCCAAGATCACTGCAAAACTAGACAGAAACTGGAGAGACAGCATAGGAACACTGCTTGACAAGCTAACTCCGGCAGGATCCATTACCGGCACACCTAAAAAAAGTACCGTAAATATCATCAAGCGTGTTGAAAACTATGACAGGGGGTTCTATACAGGAGTCTTTGGGCTCTTTGATGGAGAGAATATTCGTTCAGGCGTGATGATACGTTTCATTGAAGAAGAGAAGGGAAAACTTATTTACAAAAGTGGCGGAGGGATCACCATAGATTCCAATGCAAAAAGTGAGTATGAAGAATTGATCGATAAGATCTATTTACCGTTTTAAGTATCTTTTACACCCTCTGCTGGCTCTATGTTCCCACCGATACTTCGTATCTTCACGTACCTTGGAAAAATAGAGTTTTCCAGAATTTCTCCAGGGATCTATGATAACCCCTTCAAGTACTTTACTTCCTTTTGCCGTGATCACCAGAGCATTATGCTCAAAAAAATACTCCCCTATATTTGCACCGACCAGATGAAATTCAAAATGGGGATATTGTTTTTTTGACAAATACATATATAATGCATCGCTCCAATGATAACAAAGCCCTTTCTCTTTCAGTCCTATATTGACCAAAAAATTATGGAACCACGGAGGGGAAGTGAGCTTAAACGATTTTGTAAGTCTGGTAGTCTCTTCAAAAACATCATGCGAAAGCAGCATTGCTTCTTTAGAAGGGATAGTATTATCCAGAGATCGTAACGTTTTGGAGAGTTTGGCTATGCTGTTTTGAGGTGCTGGAACAGGTTTTACCGTGCAACCTGCAAGCAAAAAGCAAAGTAACAGGAACTTAAAACAGTGTTTGTGCATACTGGCCAGGAAGATAACGGGTCACAGCAAACATAAAGAGCAGCATAACTGTACTGTATATCCATATCAGTTTTGGATTGGCTGAGATCATAAAACCACCGATAAAGCCGATGACCAGTCCGCCTATGTGTGCGCTCATATCGATCGCTTCTATAGAAAACCCCATGACAAAATTGATCACGATAATCACTGCAAAGTCTTTCATAAAAGCTTTAGAATAGGCGGCAAGTCTGTTCCTGTGCAGCAGAAAAAATCCTGCCAAGGCACCAAATAGACCAAAAATAGCACCGGATGCCCCTACTCCTACACTCAAAGGATGAACATAAAGTGAGGCCAGTCCACCTATGAGTCCGGAAAAAAAATAAAGTGCAAAGTATGATTTGCTGTCAAAGTAGGCCTCTACGCCACGCCCTATGAGATACAAAGCGAACATATTCATCAAAAGGTGCGTCATACTTCCATGAAGGAACATGGCAGAAAAGAGCCGCCACCATTCACCCTTAAGCACAGTAAGTGGACCATAAAGTGCACCCATATCGACAAGAGGCTGCAACTCCATATCTATGATACTCCCACTTAAAAATGAAGAAAAAAGATAGGCAATGAAATTTAAAACAATAAGTCCATAAGTAATCTTATATTTTCTTAACTCATCCATCTACAGTATTTGCTAACAAATAGCCTCTGCAAAAATAACACCATCGATACCGAATCTCGCTATTTTAGAGATATCTTTCTCATCATGGATAAGTACTAGAACTTTCGTATCAAAAAGATATTCCTCTGCTATAGGCTGGATCGTGCTTGCTTCATCTTCTTCACAAATCATAAACTCGGCATTTAAAGCATTTACAAAAATAGCTTCATTAAGTGTATTTACAGTTACAGCATAGGGGATATCATTACTTTGACAATATTTGGCAAGATCAATGGAGTCTACCAAAGGTTCAAGCAGCATAATATCATTTACTTTACTTTTCTTAATATCTTCTTGGGAAAAAACTTTACAAAAACGATTACACTCTATCCACGGATGACCGATGATTATCATATCACTTCCTTTAAATTCACAAAATCCTCTAAATAACCCTATATATTCTGAGTTATTTAGAGGATCTTATCTTAATCCAGACACTCTTTGGAGCAATAATACTTACCATTGACTATAATACTCTCTTTGATCGTTACATACGTACCGCACTTTGAACATTCTACCAGGGTATCTTCATCGATTTTCTTCTCTTCGTTGTTTTTTCCTATACTTGGAAGTTTTCCTCCAAGAAGTTTATAAATGAACAGGCCGGCTATTGCAAAAATAATAAGTTTTAAGATCATTTTTCATTCTTTATATATAAGTAATTTCGTTGGTTTTTTTGTACTATATCATAATCTAACTGATGTTGTACCTCATCAATCTCATCAAAAACACGGGAACCTTTATAGAAAAGATAGGCTGTTTTTTTATCTGAGATATTTTTTGTAAGATCCAAAAGCAATTTTGTATTGGTCACGGCACGTGAGCTGATAAGGTCAAAAGCCGTATGTTCCACCTCTTCAACTCTCTTTGCTTCCACCTTTACATTTTTAAGTTCTAGGTCTATGGCAGCATATTTAAGGAAAGACACCCGTTTCTTCAGTGGTTCGGCGAGTACAACTTTTGTCTGCGGCAGGGCTATAGCTAGTACAAGACCGGGAAATCCCGCTCCTGTTCCTACATCTAAAAGTGTTTTTGGTTTATCTATAAAAGTTAGAGGATAAAGCGAATCAACGATATTGTCATAAATAGCGGAAATATTTTTTGCTCCGGTAAGATTGTGGATCTGGTTCCACTCATGCAACAATAGTGCAAACACTTCCAATTTACCAATAATCTCTTCAGAAAGTACAATACCTTCCAGACTCAAAAGTTTCTCTAAATTCATATAAAAATGTACCTTACTTCATTCAACATTTATCATTCAAAATTCTAATAAGTCCGCTCTTAACGAGCCTATCTACAAAAATCAAAAGATCTTTCTCTAAAACCTCTGCTTCTACTTCATACTGTTCCAAAATCGCTTCTAAAACTTCCTGTAGGGTTTTATTTTCCTGCATGACCTGCCAGATAGCTGTACCCATTTCATCTAGTCCAAAGTAATTTTCATTATTCATGTTCAACAATACCATTTCACCATCTACTTCCTGGGAAAAAACTGTATCAACAAATATAATCTTTTGGCTAAGGTTCATGATCTCTTTTCTATTTTTACAGGAATTATACCATATCCGGAGGATCAATCCTATCAACAATTGTATGATATACTTCATCCAATCTTTCAATATTCCACGGGATAGTAATTTTGTAAATAGCTACATTCTTCGCCATCTCTGCAAAAAAGCCAAAACGTTCCTGTTTCATAAAGTCAAAATCAATAAAACTGCTATAGTAAAAGGCTTTGAACTTCTCTATTCCTTTGAGTTCTGTAACCTCTATGGCAACATCCGGCTCACTTTTTTCAAGAAGATAGACAGCATGGATCGGCTTAGGGTCAGTGACAAAATTTACTACAGGATAACCAAGTGTCTCTATCTCCCTGAAAGGTCGATGAAAAGGATAGGAAGAGACCGCAAAGTACGTATCTCCCCGGCTCTCTATGGCTATGGAATCATCCGTAAGCATCGCATGGCCGTTTTGCATAAAATAATCGGTTAATGTTGATTTTCCACCATAAGAGAAAGCTGAAAAAAGTACTGCTTTGTCCGCTACTTCAACGGAGCCCACATGAAGAAAATGATAGCTCCGTTCAAGTTCCAGTATTAGGGGAATAAATGTATGAAGTACCCAAAACTTCAGTATTTGGGGAGTATATTCTTTTTTTTTGGTATATAAGATATTTCTCTGATCAGCATCCCAGACCAATGTCATGGTATCTTTAATCTCCAAAGCCCATGAAAAAATTCTGCCCGCCTCTTCAAAAGGTTTGCTGCTATAGTATCTCATTTCCCTGCCGGACATGGGATACCAGCCACTCTTCAACAAAAAGTTCTTTTGAAGAGAATACTCCTTCTCTTCTGCAACATTGATTGTTTCCAGACTGTCATGAGAAATATGGGTCTGTAATGTCTCCTCATTTTGAAAAACAATATGACGGTTAAAAACTATCATTCACACTATTTTGATCATAATGTTTTTGTATAAGCCTGCTAGTATCCAACATTCCAACCGTCATCTGGAGGTCCGGATGGACCATGAGAACCATCAGCATGTACTTTGGAAGGTTTAGCCAGTTGTCCTAACGTAATTAAGGCTGGTGCAGAGTAAGCCGCTTTCTTTAAAAAAGAACGTCTGCCGGATTGATCTGCTCTTTTTTCTTTTCCGGATAATATTACGTTTTTCTGCTTTTTATTCTCACCCATTACTCTCTTCCTTTATTGGTCGGTGGCTTGTTTAAATCAAACGATTCTACTTTGGTTTCTATGATCCTGTCCTGATCTGAAGAAGTATCTTTTTTCATTACTTTATCCTGCTCACTCATTGGAGTGTACTTTATACTAGTAATATTAACGTCCTCTGCTTGTACCACCCATTTAAAGGTTCTCTCATTACTTCCATCCATTGTAAAGGAATATACTTGCGGCTTACCATTAACAATAGCTGGTATTTCTTTACCATTTGCCATATCAACCAACTTCATCTGATTAAGTAGGGGGTTAGCCATAGACCGGTATTCATGATAGCGCGTGCGCTTTTCAGTATCTATATAAGGATCCAATATATATAGTCCACGCCAAGTTAACTCTATTTTTGCATTACTGTCATCAGTCTTGACTGTAAACATCCAGCTATCTTCACTGTTTTTCTGATATTTGTGGAAGTTTGTTTTATATTCTCCGGGTGTCACATCTGGCGGATCAATAAAAACCACATCCAAATAGGTACTGTCAAATGGACTAAGTGACTTCAGTGTGTGCTTAGAGATATTATCATCTGTGTTCAACTCTCCTAACTGTGTACTGGCTGTTTTCATTGCCCTTGCAGAATCTTCCACCACCACTCGAATATACCAGTCTGACGGCTTTGCCCCTGCAGTCTCAGATTTTAGAGGTACACTACTTTCTTCATCTGCACTTTGTGTACCGGAACCACACCCTGCCAATCCCAATACCAACATAATAGAGATCCATATATTTTTTTTCATCTGCTACTCCTGCGGGATCAACAGTTTAACTGTTTTATTTTTGCTTGGACCATGCAATTTGATCCAAAAACCTTTATATGGCTCAAGCTTGCATCCTCCCGGTGTCGTATCATCACATGTTGTATATCCATTTGCATCTGCACTTCCATCTCCTGGATTATATTGCCATATCTGTTTTTCAACATATCCGGCTTCATATGCAGCAGACGGTGTATATGCTGTTCCATCGATAATAAATCGGCAATCTGCCCAATCTACTGCTGTTTTCCCCACAAATCCTGTCATATTATAACGGTGGGCTCCCGTACCAAGCAGATCATCCCCACTTTCACTATCCAGTGAAACACTTTTAAGATCAACCTCTACGCAACGATTGGCAGTACATGCATTGTTGCTTGAATTATAATCAACACTTCCAATATCATTTACATTCCAACTCTCTGTATTCTTACTGCCCAGCCAATAGCCTTTTCCAAATTCCAAAATATCTGTTTCACTCAATTGCGTATTCCAACTGCTATTATTGCTTTCACTGTAATCACGGCGATACACGATCCAGTCAGTTCCATATGTTCCAAGCATATCATCAGCAAACACACTATTTACTGTTTCTGTACTCGTTCTTAACTCAGCAGGAATACTGACCAATTCCCATGCATGTGCAGCGATATTCGCATTGCAGATGTTGCAGGTACGGGATGTTCCATCATAATTCAATCCTGCCTTTTCATTATTATATGTAGTATTAATATCGGTCTCACTTAATGTCCTGTTGTAGAGTTTTACCTCATCTATTTCACCATCATAATAGTAATTTCCATTCAATCCAGCACCGACTACAAGCGGTGTCGTGGCATTTAGTATATTGGCTGCAAAAGCTTTGGTTCCAACTACCGAACCATTAACATACATTCTAATCATGCTTCCATCATAAGTCGCGACGACATGCGTCCATACATTTGCATTAATATTGGCCACTACTCCATCCCGGTTGGTACCATCACCCGTCAGTAATACAACTTCCCCTATGTTGCTATCAGTGCCATCCCAGTAGATATAAAAAGAGAATCCATCAACATAATCCGTTGTTTTCATAGCAATAAATTCATAACTCTGCGTAAACGTATTTGGCTTAATCCAAGCTTCGATTGAATAATTATTCGTCGTCGTCAGTACTGCATTATCCGGCATATCTAAATAGTCGGAAGAACCGTTAAAAACACCTGCTTTGCACAATGGTGCTTGACTTACAATATTCTGCGTAAATGCTGACCCGTAAGAAGTCGCATCCAAGCCATAAGGGGAAAAATCCTTCACATCTCCCACTATACCACCAATGTTGTCAAGCCAGTAACATTCATCCATTTGTAAATTTACGGATAAATTACTTCCTATAGTAGGCTGTGGCGGCGGAGTATCATTGATATCAAGTACCGCATAATTGAATGTACCTGTATCCTGATTGGCATCATCACAAATCTGAAGTGTCCAGACTCCTTGTGCATCTTCTCCATCAAAAGCATTTAGAAGCTGTTCCGGCCTGCGCTCGACAGTTGGTGGCTGTGCCGAAGTATCGCCTCCAATAGATATCGCCGCATCATCATCAAATTGAACATATAGATTATCAGCGCTACCGCCGTTATCACTCGTTAAATTTACCAAGGTACCGCTCGGTGAACTTAAAGTAATATCCAGATCAGCTCTATATGTGTGGTCAATATTTACTTCGATTTTAACATCAGTAACAATAACAGAAGACACCATATCAAATGTTCTGTCAATACAACTATTGTCACTAATGGCGCCGGTTTCATTATTTGTGATTGTCGTCGTTCCGGCAAAAATGGTACTATTTGGGACTAAAATGGCCAGAAAAGCCAATACTGGTAATACTTTTCTCCCGACTCTCTTCATATCAAACAACGTTTTATATGCTTTTGCACTTTTCATCATTTCTTTATCTTTCTGTATATCTTTACACTAATTTAAGCATAATACAAAGGTACACTTCGGTTTTTTAACATAAATAATAGGGGGGATTAGCAACCTGGCGATCTCTTCTTTTTAAGTTAAGAGACCCATGGCTTTCTGACCCTACTTCGCAACAGGTGTAGCTTTTCTTTTTTATGTAATGCAGAATTATACACTATTTTTGTAGGAATAATCTTACAAATTACAGAAAATATCATTATATTATCTTTTTTAAATATCATTTATGCTACAGAACAACCATAAATCCATCTTTCCTAAATATTTTAGCACTACTTTATCGAGTAAAAATTAGTGATTCATATTGGAAGAAGAAGCAAAAGAAGTATTGCAACCACTATAAACACAGGTATTCTTTTGGGTTTTAATCAGATCATAATAAGATTTAAAGAAAATGTCCCAACTGCTCTTTTTTTATTCTCAAATACTCTTCATTATAAGGATTCGGAATAATCTGTATAGGTAAACGGCCTACTATCTCTATGGATCCGAGACTCTCTATCTTTTTTGGGTTATTGGTTAAGAGTTTGAGTTTTTTAATACCGAAATGATTTAAAATGAACTCTACGATCTCATACGTTCTTTCATCGGCAGAAAAACCAAGCTGATGATTGGCTTCAACAGTATTGTATCCT
Source organism: Epsilonproteobacteria bacterium (ex Lamellibrachia satsuma) (assembly GCA_003934925.1). Classification (GTDB taxonomy): domain Bacteria; phylum Campylobacterota; class Campylobacteria; order Campylobacterales; family Sulfurovaceae; genus Sulfurovum. The sequence continues at coordinate 33,360 of JQIX01000043.1, read as the reverse complement.
TTATCCTGAAGTGCATAGGCATTTACCTTATTGAGCAGACCGATATTTCTGCCTTCCTGACGGTGATAGATGAGCATTCCTCCCTCTTTGGCTATAAGCTTGAGAGCAAAATGAAGTTGCTCTCCGCAATCACACTTTAAAGACCCTAATGCATCTCCTGTCAGACATTCAGAATGCACACGGACAACAGGGGTGTCAATCTCTTTCAGATTATCTGTAAAAACAGCTAAATGTTCTTTGTCCTTCTCTTTAAAAGCCTGTATTTTAAAGGTGCCGTATATAGTCGGTAAAATAGCGATTTGGGATATATCTATAATATTCATGACGTGATTATACAGTAAGAATTAGAAATTAGGAATTAGGAATTAGGAATTTTTTGTTAAAATGTTGAAAATATTTACCAAAGGCTGACTATGTTCACACGTTTTAGAAGAAAAAGAATCAATCCTGTTTTAAGAGATCTGCTGCAAGAGACACATTTATCTGTGAATGATTTCATCTATCCGCTTTTTGCAAGAAGCGGTGAGGGTATTAAAGATGAAGTAGGATCTATGCCCGGTGTGTATCAGATGAGCATTGATGAGGTCGTGAAAGAATGTGATGTGCTCAAAGATCTTGGCATTCGGTCCATCATTCTTTTTGGCATCCCGGACACCAAAGACTCTGTGGGGTCCGATGCCATGTGTGAACACGGGATAATCGCTGAAACGGTAAGAGCTGTCAAAGCTGCACATCCTGATATGTTCGTTGTCACCGATCTATGTTTTTGTGAATATACGGACCATGGGCACTGCGGGGTACTCGATCCTGTACTGGAAACGGTTGACAATGACATTACACTTGACAACCTGGCAAAGCAGGCAATTATCCATGCTAAAGCAGGTGTAGATATGATCGCTCCGAGCGGTATGATGGACGGGATGATCCAGGCTATTAGAAAAGGACTTGACAGTGCAGGGTTTGAAAACCTGCCGATCATGAGCTACTCTACCAAATTCGCTTCAGCCTACTACGGTCCGTTCCGTGATGTAGCAGAAAGCAGTCCAAGCTTCGGGGACAGAAGAAGTTACCAGATGAACCCGGCAAACCGCACTGAAGCCATTGCTGAGAGTGTAGCCGATGAACAGGAAGGTGCAGACATTCTTATGGTAAAACCTGCTCTGGCTTACATGGATGTTATCAGAGATGTAAAGAATAATACCACCTTGCCACTGGCAGTTTACAATGTAAGTGGAGAATACTCTATGTTTAAAATGGCTGCAAAAGCAGGTGTCATAGACTATGACAGGGTCATGATGGAAACCCTGCTTGGATTTAAGCGTGCCGGAGCTGACATTATCATCACATACCATGCCAAAGAGGCAGCAATACTTCTAAATAAATAATTTGTAGGGTGGTAAGAATACCCATCCTACATAACCGAACCTTTTTAATATCTCACTTTTCTACAACTTTCAACCCATTTATGGTAAAATAATTTCTTTTAAATTTTATATGCATTTATATTATAATGTATAAGGATAGTCCTATGAGACATTTTTTAACACTCAAAGATTTCAGTAAAGATGAGATCTTGGAGATGATAGCATTGGCACAGAAGATCAAGGCACAGACCAAGCAACGCAAGTTTGTTCCCTATATGGAGCATCAGACACTGGGGATGATATTTGAAAAGAGTTCTACACGTACACGTGTGAGCTTTGAGACAGGTATTTACCAGCTTGGCGGCATAGGCCTTTTCCTTTCATCCAATGACATCCAGCTAGGGCGTGGTGAACCTATGAAAGATACTTCCAGAGTTATCTCCCGTATGGTGGACATGGTGATGATACGTACCTTTGAACAATCCAAACTAAAAGAGTTTGCCAAGTACTCCAAAGTCCCTGTCATCAACGGCCTTACGGACTCCTACCACCCGGTACAGCTCATGACAGACTACCTTACTATGATAGAGTTCGGTAAAGACAAGAACCCTGTTGTTGCCTATGTGGGTGATGGGAATAACATGACACATTCCTGGCTGATGCTTGCAGCCAAACTCGGATTCGAACTCAGGGTAGCTACACCACAAGGGTATGAATGTGATGAAGCCATTGTTAAAGATGCTTTAATGATAGCGAAGAAGAGTGGTGCCAAGATCACCTTTGGACATGATCCGAAAGAGGCGGTCAAAGATTGTGATGTCGTCACAACCGATACCTGGGTCTCCATGGGGCAAGAAGATGAAAAAGAGATCCGTCTCAAAGCATTTGAGGGCTACATGGTAGATGAAGCGATGATGTCACTGGCAAAAAAAGATGCCATCTTCCTGCACTGTCTTCCTGCCTACAGAGGGTACGAAGTAAGCGAAGAGACCTTTGAAAAACATGCAGATATCATCTTCAGTGAAGCCGAGAACAGACTTCATGCCCAAAAAGGGATCATGGTATGGTTAGATCAGCACCGCTGATCTAACCAAGCGTTCAGCGTTCAGCGCTAAGCGTTAAGGACTTTAACAAATAAAAATAATATTAATGCGTCACAAGCATAAAGCAATGTGAAAAAGAGAAAAGCTCTGAACACTGAATGCTGAACGCTGAACGCTTTTTCCGAAGGAAAACAATGAGCCAAATAGATTTAGAAAAATTCAGTAAATACTCCAAACCGGGGCCAAGATATACATCCTATCCTACGGCATTGGAATTCAGTGCTGATTTCACTTATGATAAATACCTGAAATACCTTGATGAAGGTGCAGACAAACTTTCACTCTACATCCACCTTCCTTTTTGCAGATCAGCCTGCTACTTTTGCGGATGCAACGTTGTCTTTACTTCCAAGGAAGAAAAACTCAGCCAATATATCGAATATCTCAAAAAAGAAATAGACATCCTGGCACAACACCTTGATTGCAATCGTGAGGTGATCCAGTTTCACTTCGGTGGGGGAACACCTACTTTCTATAAAGCTTTTGAACTTGATGAGATCGTCACTTACGTCAAGTCCAAGTTCCCTAACTGGAGCGAAGATGCCGAGATAAGCTGTGAGATAGACCCCCGCTTCTTCAATGAAGACCAGATGAAGGTCTTCCAAAAGCACGGCTTCAACCGAATCAGTTTCGGCGTACAGGATTTTGACCCGAAAGTACAGCAGGAGATCCACCGTATCCAACCTTATGAGCTGACCAAAGCAGCCGTGGATCTTGCGCGTAAATACGGAATCAACAGTATCAATATAGATTTGATATACGGGCTTCCGTACCAGACTTTCGAGAGTTTCAAAGAAACCCTTCAAAAGGCCTTTAGTCTGGAACCGGACAGAGTGGCTGTTTTCAACTATGCCCATGTACCATGGATGAAAAAAACCATGCGTAAGTTCGATGAAACTACGCTACCGGCACCGGATGTTAAATTACACATATTCCAATACACCATTGAATTTTTTGAAAATAACGGGTACAAAATGGTAGGTATGGACCACTTTGCCAAACCTGAAGATGAACTCTTTGCTGCCATTGCAAAAGGGGAACTGCACAGAAACTTCCAAGGTTACACCACCAAAGGCGGTGCTAACCTCATCGGTATCGGACTGACAAGTATCGGCGAAGGCAGTCATTACTATGCACAGAACACCAAAGATATGAAAGTTTATGAAGAAGCCATAGATGCAGGGAAACTCCCTTTTGAGAGAGGTGTAGAACTGAGTGAGGATGATTATCTGCGCAAAGCAGTCATTATGGAACTCATGGCAAACTTCTCTATAGACATCAAGCGTGTGGAAAAAGAGCATAGCATAGATTTCAGAACCTATTTTGCCGATGCTATGAACGAGCTACAGGAGTTCGTGGATGCAGACCTTGTCACCATTACCGATGATAAAATCACCGTCAGCCCGACAGGAACTCTACTCATCCGTAATATTGCCATGCCATTCGATGCCTACATGCACCAGTATGGTGGGAATAAGAAAAGTTTTTCTAAAACGGTATAATGATAGGCAGCGAGTTTGATATAAAATAACTTTAGCAAGCAAGGTAATTCGTGAAAGACGTCAGTTCCTTGCATTTTCTTTTTTTTGGTTCGTTCTTTTTTCTTTGTTGCACCGACAAAGAAAAAAAATGAACAAAGAACAATAATACTAAGGAAAGAGTTTGAAAAAAGTAGAAGACATTTTCAACTTCACCGCAACCAGTGACGACTGTATCAAATGCGGTAAATGTATCCCCGTATGTACCATCCACCAGATCAACCCCGATGAGACGACTTCTCCCCGGGGTTTCATAGATCTTTTGGGTGCCTATAAGCGTGGTGATCTTGAATTGGACAAAAATACAAAAAATATCTTTGAAAGCTGTTTTCTATGTACTAATTGTGTAGATGTCTGTCCCAATTCACTTCCGACTGATATGGTCATAGAAGAAGTACGTGCTGATATAGCAGACAAATATGGTATTGCCTGGTTCAAAAGAGGCTTCTTCTTCCTGCTTCGTAACCGCAAGATCATGGATCTTGTAATGAAGTTCGGTTTTATGTTCAAAACATGCGCTTTAGCAGAAGATAGTAAAGGCAGAGGCTTAAGAGCCAGATTTTCATTGCCGATGATGAAAAAAGGTAGACTTATTCCTTCAATGGCAAAAACCAGTTTCCTCAACAGCTACCCTGAAGAAATACCTGCACACATACAAGAATCGAAAAATCCCCGTATAGCCATTTTCATCGGTTGTTTGGGGAATTATAACTATACAGGTATCGGTGACGGGCTGGTAGAGATACTTGGAAAGCTGAACATTGACATCTTCATCCCTAAAAAGCAGCTCTGCTGTGGTGCTCCCGCCTACTTTACGGGAGATATCAGTTCCGTAGAGTATATGACCAAAAAGAATATAGAATACTTTGAAAGCTTTATGGATGATTGTGATGCAATGCTCATCCCTGAAGCGACATGTTCAGCCATGGTAAAACATGACTGGCAAGTCTTTTTTAAAAACCATGAAATGCCCGAGTGGGAAGCACGTGCAAAAAAAGTGGGTGAAAAAATACACATGGCAACAGCCTGGCTGCATGACCATACCAACCTCAAAGAGATGTTAGAGCAAAAAGGCAAAAAATTTGATGAAGTAGTCACTTACCATGATCCCTGCCATGCAAGAAAAGTACAGGGAATTTACGAAGAGCCACGTAACTTGCTTGCTCCAAACTACCCTATGGTAGAGATGAGCGATCCTAACCGTTGCTGCGGATTCGGCGGAGTAACGATGCAAACCGAAAAATTCCATTTTGCCGAAGCAGCAGGAAAACCAAAAGCAGCGATGATCAAAGAGACCAAAGCCCACTATGTTTCAGCTGAGTGTTCTGCCTGTAGAGTACAGATCAGTGAATCTATGAACAATGCAGAAGTAGAAACCATCTTTAAGAACCCCTTAGAGTTGATTGCTGAGGCACTTAAGGATTAGGATTTTATTATTATCTTGTTCATAAATGGGATAAGGGTACCTCTAATAACCTTGAATGCTCATAATTAAATCTGGCAACTCTTTTGCACCTCTATCATAAAGATATTTTTTCCCTCTTCATATCTATATCCCAACTGATATCCCAATTTTTCCAAAATACTATGTACAATATAAAGTCCCAATCCAAATCCGCTGCTTCTCTTCTCTTCCTGGGAAAAAGGTTCTGTATAATAAGATAATGGATGTTGTAATTTTTCCCCTTCAGAGACAACTTCAATGGTTTGGGCATTTGTACGAAGCAGTACACACTTCTTTTTACCATATTTTAATCCGTTATCAAGTAGATTCTTAATTACCAATGCCATCAGTTTTACATCTGTTGTCAATGCTCTATTCTCTATTTCTATTTTCACACAATGACTTTCTGTCATTAAAAGTTCTTGACTTTTTTCTACGATCTCTTTGAGTGCTACATATTCAAAATTAGGCTCAAAACTTTGTGTAGTAACCCTCTCGATCTCTGCAAGTTCCGAAATAAGCTCATTCATTCGTTCAAAGGCACGTACCAATATCTTTTTACTGCTCTCATCTTCCAGCATTTCAGCTACGATGCGCCCTTTGGTGATAGGTGTTTTAAGCTCATGCATCATGTTGCGCATGAAAAGATTTTTAGAAGTACTTAATTCATTGATATGGACAATGGCATCATCGAAACTTTTGGCTATCTTTCCTATCTCATCATCATAGAGGTAGGTAATACGTGTCTGCATATCTCCTTTAGCAAATCTTTGTATCTGTTTATGCAGCTTTTTAAGAGGATAAAGCTTCCGTAAAACAGCCAGATAAAGCAACAATAACAACCCTATAAGAAATACACCTAAAGTAACAGCAATCTCAAAATAGTAACTCTTAGGCCTATTGTCTTTGAGCATCAAATTATGCTCCATACGCTGTACATAGATGTAATGTGTGTCATTAATATTAAACACACGTACCTGTCCCAAAGAAGAACCTCCGGAGAAGATCGTTTCACCACTTTTTTCTATTTCTTCTTTTATTTTTTTTGCCTTTAGAGGCGATATAGCTTTAACATGTAGCTCTTTATATAGTTTTTTCAGTTCTTCTTTATCCGGGTTCAAGCGCAAATTTGAAAGAAAAGTGAGAGAGATAAGCTGATATCGCTTGAATTCATCGATCTTATGGCGATCTTCATCCCAGGAAAGAAAAAGCAAAAAGGTAGCGATCAGTATAGTGATCGCCACAGAAAAAAGAATATGGATGAATGTGGTTACAGAAAGGTTTTTCATACTCGGTCGGTTAATAGGTACCCTACACCACGAATAGGTTTGATATACACATGGTCAGGATCTATTTTAGCGATTTTTTGTCTGATCCTCGAAATGATCACATCAATATTTTTAATGGAGCTGTCATCGTCGATATGTTCACTTTCATAAAGAAGCTGTTCTCTGGAGACGGAACCGTTCTTGTGCTGTATCAACATGGATAATATATCATATTCTGCAGCGGTCAACTCTAAAAATCGGCCTTTAAAAGTAATCGTATGTGCCTTATTGTCTTCTACGAATAGCTCCTCTTTTTTCTCGACCTTCTCTTCCGTACTGTGTGTACGCCTTAAAATCGTTTTAATACGGGTAACAAGCTCTCTTGGATCATAAGGTTTTGGCATATAGTCATCTGCTCCGCGTTCCAGACCGATCACTTTATCGGTAATATCATCCCGTGCCGAAGAGATGATGATAGGGATATCACTTATCTCTCTGATCTTTGGGATCACTTCAAGCCCGTCCATTCCGGGAAGAGTCAGATCCAGAATAACCAGGTCAAATTCATGTTGGGTCAGTAAAGAGAGCCCGATATAGGGATCTTCTGCTCCAATTACTTCCATATCATATTTCGTTAAATAGTTTGTTAAGATGAGTGCCAATTCAGGATCATCTTCTATGATCAGTATTTTAATAATGATTTTTTCCTTTTACTCAATTACCAAAAGTAATTAATATATTTTAAATATATCTCTTGCATGAATCATAACATCTACTGTATGAAAACTTTCTTTTGAAACTTTTAGTTTCTTCCCACAGCCTGTTCTTTATAGTTGTAATCAATATATATTTTTGTAATGGCGATCAAAAAGGAAGTGATGGCCGGCCCCAGGATCATACCCCAGAAACCATACGTACTCATCCCTGCAAGGATAGAAAAGAATATAACGATTTCATTGATCTCTATCGTACTTTTAAGCAAGTCTTCCTTGATCACTTTAATGATCATTGGCTTGACGAAAGTATCTGCGATAATAGAAATAATTACCACAGAATAACTCGCGATGACAATCGCCGTATTGGCATCTATTTTTGTCCAGCTGTAAAGTGCGACCGGTACCCATACTACTGCACCGCCGATAATAGGAATAAGAGAAGCAAAACCATAGATAACACCGAATAACAAGCCGTTAAATCCAAACTGGCTTACCATTATACCAAAAAGGAACCCTTCGAAGATCGCAGTTACTATGATAGAATAAAAAACTACCTCCATCGTAGAAGAAACTTCATGTATCATCTTTGCACTTTTCATTTTACTTACAGGCATCAGTGCACGTATCAGATCAAAGAAACGTTCCCCATAATAATTAATGATAAAGTAGAATACAAGAACAAGCAGCATATTTTTTACAAATCCAAGTCCTACACTTCCTGCAGTGGTCATATAGAGGGTTGATGCTTTAATGTACTCTGCGATCTTTTCATCACTCAACCCTGTCTCAACCCACTCTTTCAGATAAGGGATCTCTTCGGCAAATGTTTTGATAACAGCAGTAACCTCTTTAATGGTCTTGACATCGATATTTGAAGCATACGCTACTCCGACAGTTGCAATATAAACGATAGGAACAAAAATAATAAAGGTTAAAAGGATTGTGACAATAATAGCACTTATCTTTCTTGATCTAAAATACTTGATCACTTTTTTAGTCAAATTATAGGTAGCCATACTAAGCAACATCGCAACAACCAAAGAGAGTACAAAAGGTTTATAGATGCTATAGGCACCAATAATTGAAAATACAAAAAGTGCCGTTATCATTAAGCTTTTATTGTTGATCATAGTTGTTGCCTTCGAGCTGAAACTTTACTCATCATCAAACAGTTCCCCGTTTGATGATCCGCCCAGTTTGAAATGTTCATAGCTTTTTTGTGTAGCTATACGACCCCGTGCTGTTCTCTCTATGTAGCCATTAGCTATGAGATAAGGTTCCAGGACATCTTCTATCGTACCTTCATCTTCACTCAGTGCCGCTCCAATAGTACTAAGCCCCATCGGTTTGTTTTTTGCGCTTACCAAAAGCTCTAAAAGTTGTATATCCTGCTCATCAAATCCAAGGCTGTTCACACCTAATTCATCCAAAGCATATTGTGCTCTTTCAAGTGTCACTTCTTTTTCATTAGCCACTTCCGAAAAATCCCGTACCCGTTTAAGTAAGCGCAAAGCGATACGCGGTGTACCACGGCTTCTTCTTGCTATTTCCACAGAAGCTTTTTCCTGGGACGGTTTTTCAAGTTTATTGGATGCCTGAAAAACGATTTTAGAGAGTTCTTCGGGTGTATAGAACTGCATACGGAAATGCATACCGAAACGCTCCCGTAAAGGATTTGACAACATTCCCGCCCTTGTAGTCGCACCTATAAGCGTAAAGCGCGGTAGATCTATCTTCACCGTTTGTGCTGCTGGTCCGGAACCGATAATGATATCTAAACGAAAATCTTCCATCGCAGGATAGAGGATCTCTTCTATTGCCGGGCTCATACGATGGATCTCATCTATAAAAAGAATATCCCCTTCTTCAACATTCGTCAAAAGTGCTGCCAGGTCACCTGCTTTCTCTATCATCGGGGCCGCTGTGGTTTTTATGTTCGCACCCATCTCTGCAGCAATAATATTCGCCAAGGTCGTTTTACCCAATCCCGGAGGTCCGAAAAAGAGTATGTGATCCAAAGCTTCATTTCTTCTTTTACTCGCTTCGATAAAAACTTTGAGATTTTTTTTGATCTTCTCCTGCCCTATATACTCATCCCATGAACTGGGACGAAGGGTCACTTCATAACTTGTTTCTTCATCAAAACGTTCTATTTCAACCATTCTTTCCATAATCTACTGTACTACCAAACGATTTACTACTGTACCGGAACTTTTTACCGATCTTGCTACACTGCTTGCCAGATATTTCTGCTTTCTACTGTACACCATGCCACTCAATACCGTTTTACCGTTTACGACCCTCACAACAATATCGGTATTTTGCAACCCTTGTGTTTCACCAAGTCTCTTCTTCACATCAGAAACAGCACTGAAACCTGCTGTTCTACTCGGTACGGCACTGCTGTTATCCGTACATCCGCTCATTATCATCACTGCAATGACACTTGCTATACTTACTATTCTTTTCATCATAAAATACCTTAGTAGGTATACTCCTCACTTGGAAATTCTCTCGCTTTTACTTCATTTCTGTATGTTTCCAAACCCTCACGGACGTATTTTGCTCCATCACAATATTGCTTTACGAACTTTGGTTTAAAGGCTTCGAAGAAACCGAACATATCACTCCATACCAATACCTGTCCATCCGTGGTATTGCCTGCACCGATACCTATAGTCGGTACGGATACTGCTTTAGTAATAGCTTCTGCCGCTTCGCTTTTAACTCCTTCTACGACAATAGCAAATACTCCGGCTGCCTCCAATGTCTTTGCATCTTCTACAAGAGCTTCTATGTCTGCCTGGTCTTTACCCCGGATCTTATATCCTCCATCACTGCGTAAAAACTGCGGCATAAGCCCAATATGTCCAAGTACGGCAATAGCATTCTGTGTGAGTGCTTTGACGATGTGTGCCTTCTCTTTTCCACCTTCTATTTTGACTGCCTGGGCATTGGTCTCCTGATACACTCGTGTTGCATTTTGCACTGCAATTTCGGGGGTGGTATAGGAACCAAACGGCATATCAAGTACGATAAAAGGGAGTTTCGCTCCATTACAGACAGCCTGGGTATGATAGATCATCTGATCCATTGTTGCCGATAGGGTATCTTCTTTACCCAGAAAACTCATATTGAGGCTGTCTCCTACAAGGATCATTTCTACTTCACCGTCAAAAAGCTGTGCAAAAAGTGCATCATAGGCTGTTACCATTGTAATAGGTTCTATGCCTTTCATCTTCGCTATGGTTGCCAAAGTTACTTTTTTCTCTATCTTAGGGGTATGAATACTCATCTGTTTTTTAATGTCCCGTCTATATTTTTACTCATTTTATCATATAATGTTGAAAATATATTATATTACACATAAAAAGAGCCCATATTGAAAAATTTAGTCGCATATATCACTACAGGTTTTCCTTCATTAGAGTTTACAGTTGATGTAGCCCTTGCTTTAGCTGAATCCGGTGTAGATACGCTGGAACTCGGTATGCCTTTCTCGGATCCCGTTGCGGACGGCCCTGTCATCGAAGCAGCAAACCTCAAGGCACTACAGAACGGATTCAAACTTCACCACCTTTTTGAAGCCTCTGCAAAGATCGCTCCACATATAGATACTCTGTGGATGGGATATTTCAATCCTTTTTACCACAAAGGTATGGATACTTTCATTACTGAAGCCAAAAAAGCAGGTGTGAACGGTTTTATCATCCCAGACCTGCCTTTCGAAGAAGCCAAACCCTATAAATCAGTCATAGAAGCAGCTGGGCTTAACCTCATCGATTTTATTGCACCTACAGATTCCAAAGCACGCATAGAACAGATCGTAACAGATGCAAAAAAATTCATCTATCTTGTCGCCTATGCCGGTATCACAGGAGCAGGAAAAAGTGAAGATCTCCAGGAAATAGTCAGCGATATTAAAACCTTTACAGATACACCAGTATATGTAGGTTTCGGTGTAGATCAAAATACAGCTAAAGAAAAAGCTAAGGGAGTTGACGGAGTTATCGTCGGTTCTGCTTTTGTCAAAGTATTACTGGATGAAAGTTTGAGCAATACACAGAAAATCACTAAGATCTCTGCCATTGCCAAAGAAATAAAAGAGAAGATAAATAGTTAATCTATTTAAAGTATAATACTTCCAAATAGATATAAGGCTCAATTTTAATGAAACACCTCATTTGGAACGTCAATCCTAATATTTTGGAACTAGGTCCTCTTCAGCTTCGTTGGTATGGATTACTTTTTGTAGGCTCTTTTTTTCTTGGGCTTATAATACTTCAATGGGTGTATAAGCGTGAAGGAAGGAACCCTTCAGTTCTTGAAAATTTACTTATTTATGTCATGGTCGGGGCTGTCGTAGGTGCACGATTAATGCACTGTTTTGCCTATGAACCGGACTTTTACCTCTCTCACCCTCTGGAGATACTCAAGGTTTGGAAAGGTGGACTGGCAAGTCATGGTGGATTACTGGGAGTCCTGATAGCACTCTATATTTTTGCAAAAAAATACAATGAATCCTATATGTGGCTGCTCTCACGCGTGGCAATCCCTGGTACACTTACTGCAGCTTTTGTACGGTTCGGTAATCTTTTTAACTCTGAAATACTCGGTCTGCCTACCAATAAACCCTGGGGGATCATCTTTGCACGGGTAGACATGGTACCACGCCACCCGGTACAGCTTTATGAAGCATTTGCATACTTGACCCTACTACTCATCCTAATCACTGTCTACAAAAAAGTAACACCGGCATTTGCAACGAAAATACTGCCCGGTATTTTCCTGACATATATGTTCATCGTCCGTTTCCTCTTAGAATACACAAAAACAAGACAGGCAGACTACACAACAACCCTTCCGTTCACTACAGGACAGATGTTATCTATGCCGTTTATAATTATTGGTATAATATGGATTGTATGGGCATTTAAAACGCGTAGGGTGGGTTTACCCACCAAATAATATATACAACAAATAAATCATGGTGGAAAATCCTGCTCTACACGATAATATAATGAAGGCTGACATGACAAAAGCAATAGAAAAAGAAAAGTATGCATTAGGCATCGACATAGGCTCAACTACGGTCAAATACGTGCTGTGTGATGAAAACTTCGACATTGTTGCGAAGGCTTACACCCCCCATGACACCAAACAGGGCCCCACCCTTTTACGCCTCCTCGAAGAACTCTCCCAAACCCATAAAAATGCTTACGATGCCATAGATAAGGTCTATATTACAGGTTCAGGTGCATCACGTATTGCTCCGACTATCAATGCGCGATTTGTTCAGGAAGTCAATGCTGTCGTGCTTGCAGTAGAGCATCACCATCCTGATGTCAATGCCGTGGTAGAACTGGGTGGGCAGGATGCAAAGATCATTCATTTTAAAGAGGGAAAAGACGGGAAGAAGACCGTACTTACTTCTATGAATGACAAATGTGCATCAGGCACAGGTGCGACCATAGAAAAATGTACCATGAAGGTAGGTATGGAAAGCAATGATATACAAAAACTCGCTTTCCAAACGGACAAACTCCACCATGTTGCAGCCAAATGCGGAGTCTTTGCCGAAACTGATATCGTTAACCTGGTCAAAACTTCTGTGCCCTCTAGTGAAATAATGAACTCCCTGGCTGATGCCATCGTCATGCAGAACCTTACTGTACTGACACGGGGGAATACGCTCATGCCCAAAGTCTTACTGCTTGGAGGCCCCAATACCTACCTGCCGTTCCTGCAGGAATGTTGGCGTATGCGCATCTCCGAGCTATGGGATGAAAGAGAAATAGAGTATGACAGAGAAAAACTCGATGAACTCATTGTCGTACCTGAAAATGCACAATATTATGCTGCGTTGGGTGCAGTGATCTTCGGAGAAGGTGAGTCCAACCATGACAAATCTTTTGCAGGTCTCATCCAACTCAAAACCCTGGTCGATACAGGAGGTGTCAATCAAAATGACAATGTTGATGCACCTTTGGTCCAAAGTGTTGAGGAGCTTGAATCATTTAAAAGGCAATACACCATCAAACCTTTTACGCCTCCTATACTCACTGAAAAAACAACCTGTTTTCTGGGTATAGACGGTGGCTCCACCTCTTCTAAAGCAGTGCTTTGTGATGAAAAGGGAGGGCTTCTCTTAAAAGTCTATCAGCTATCAAAAGGCAACCCCATAGAAGATACCGTTGAGTTACTTGAAAAGATAAAACAACAAGACCCGGACAATTTTTACGACATCAAAGGCTTAGGTGTGACAGGCTATGCAGCAGATGTATTGGAAGGGGCACTAAGGGCAGATGCAAATATCATAGAGACCATTGCCCATATGAAGAGTGCACAAAAAGCATTTGGAGAAAGTATCAATGTCATTTGTGACATTGGCGGGCAGGATATTAAAGTACTTTTCCTGGGAAACGGCATGATGAAGAATTTTCGTCTCTCCAACCAGTGTTCCGCGGGCAACGGCATGCTGCTTCAAAGTATGGCAAAACAGTTCGGTGTACCTGTAGAAGGCTTTGCCGATGTAGCTTTTACGGCTAAACAGGCTCCACGTTTTAATTATGGATGTGCCGTTTTTCTTGATACTGACAGAGTAAACTTCCAAAAAGAGGGCTATACCAAAGAAGAGCTTTTTGCCGGTATATCCAAAGTACTTCCTAAAAATGTTTGGCAGTATGTGGTACAGGCTCCGAACCTTGCTGCCTTTGGAGATCATTTTGTTCTACAGGGAGGAACGCAGTACAACCAGGCAGCCCTCAAAGCACAGGTAGATTACATAAAAGAAAAAGTACCCGATGCCAGAATAGATGTACATCCCCATCCGGGTGAAGCCGGTGCCTACGGTGCGGCTTTGGAAGCCAAAGATGTTGTAGCACAGAGAGGGTACGCAACATTTGTCGGTCTGGAAGAAGCATTGCAAATGACCTACACTTCCAAAACCGATGAGAGTACGCGCTGTCACTTCTGTACCATCAACTGTTCCCGTACATTCATTGATACGCAGACACCTTCTTCGGACACAGTCCGTTACATTGCAGGGTTTTCATGTGAAGACGGTACAGTTGAGTCCGCAGAAGCGTTTAAAACACTCAAAAGCAGTAGAAAAGCACTGCAGAAAACCATACCGAACCTTGTAAAAAAAGAGTCTATATCCCTCTTTGCTCCTACCTATGAACTGGAAGAGAGGCCCACTGGCTCCACACAGGTCAAAGAGCAGCAGGTCAAAGTTACTTTGGGAGGATGGGGGCCGACACTAAGACATGAGGTAAACAGAAATTTCAACATAAGCAGCAATACAGATAAAGCCTATAGAAAAGATCTAAAGATCGCCATACCGAAAGTGCTTAATATCTATTCTCTGGCTCCATTTATGCGTACTTATCTTGAAGCACTCAATATCGATCCTCTGAATATCCAGTTCTCCGGTTTCTCTAATGAAGACATGTACCTTGAAGGAGCCAAATACGGTTCAGTAGATTCCTGTTATCCCGCTAAAGTAGCACAATCACATGTCTATGCACTCATGTACTCCAAAAAATTTGCAAAAAAAGCATTTGATTACCTATGGTTCCCTGCAGTAACAGAGCTTCCCGGCTATGTCAAACATACGATGGGACAAACTTCCTGTCCCATAGTCTCCGGTACACCCAAAGTGGTTTATTCCGCTTTTACCAAAGAGAAGGACCTTTTTGAAGAAAAAGGCATAGAGTATGTTGACGATGCACTTGATTTTGACAATGGCAACCTACTTAAAAAACAACTTTTTGCTACCTGGGGGAATAAACTACATATCACAGAAGATGAGAACAACTGGGCAGCAGAACAGGCATGGAAGGCACTCAGGAAAAATGACGATGAGATGATGCAGGAAGGACGTACCATTCTGGATGAAGCTGTAGCCAATAATGAGATTATCATCCTGCTCCTGGGACGTCCCTACCACTCTGACCCGGGACTCAACCATGAAGTACTTGACGAGTTCCAGTCTTTGGGCTTTAAAACACTTTCTATGCGTGCCATCCCTAAAGATGAGGCATATCTTATGCGTTACTTTGGAGAAGATGTCAAAGAAAGGATCATTGAATCCCCTTATGACATTCGTGATGTCTGGGCAGAGAACTTTTCAACCAATTCAGCCCAAAAGGTCTGGGCAGCCAAATTTGCCGCACGCCACCCCAATGTGGCAGTACTTGACCTCAGCTCCTTCAAGTGTGGCCATGATGCACCGACTTATGCGATCATTGACAAGATACTGGGGGCATCCCGTACACCGCACTTGACTTTGCATGATATTGATGCAAATAAGCCTGGCGGTTCCATCAAGATACGGGTGAAGACGTTTGCTTATACTTTGGAGCAATACAAAAAACAGTTAGCAGTGAGTAGTGAGCAACAAGCAGTCAAGAATACACCTCATATAAAGGCAACCGTATGAATCACAATAAAAATGTCCACGGAGTTTTCCTATGAGCTTTAACTGTTCAACCGTAAAAACCCCTGACAAGAACGGTGACCTCAGCTTCATCAACCAGGTACCGACGCAATGGAAGGATATTCCCAAAGAACCTATCAAGTATGCACCCAAAGAGGAGACCATTTTCCTCTCGGGAGGGTTGACACTCCTTCAGGACAAACTAGTAGAAGCGGCACTCAACTCCATGGACATCAACTTCATAGCCCTGCCCAACCCTGACTTCAAATCTTTTCAAACAGGCAAAGCCTTTGGAAACCGAGGACAGTGCAATCCTACTTACTTTACTGTGGGTAATTTGGTCAAATACCTGCAAAATCTTCGTGATGAAAAAGGTTTAAGCCCTGAAGAGATCGTACAAAAATATGTTTACATTACTGCAGGAGGATGCGGTCCATGCCGTTTCGGAATGTATATTACCGAGTATAAAAAAGCTTTGCGGGATGCAGGGTTTGAGGGATTCAGGCTTACCTCTTTTGAACATGACAAGGGCATCTTTCAGGGTGACGAGATCGATGAAAACATTTTAAACTTTACTCCCCGGTTCTTTGTAACACTCATCAAGTCTGTAATCATCGGAGATATCATCAATCTGCTTGGCTACAAAATGCGTCCTTATGAAGTAAAAAAAGGCAGTGTGGATGAGGCCATAGAAAAGTGTAAAACTCTGGTCTCTACAGCTTTCATGGAACATGCAAACCTTATAAAAGCGATGTGGAAATGTCGAAGAGTCTTGGAAAAAGTAAAGCTTAATCGTCTGCAGCCTAAGGCTAAAGTGATGGTCATGGGTGAATTCTGGGCAGCAATGACCGAAGGTGACGGCAATTACAATCTGCATAGATTCCTGGAAGCAGAAGGTGCAGAATGCATTCCACAGCCTATCATCAATCGTTTAATGCTCAGTCTTTGGGAGGCAGAGCAAGCCTTGCACAAAAAAGAACAGCTTGAAGTAAAAGATGCAAAAAAAATTGATTTTTCCAATGTCAAGACCAGACTTCTTATTAAAGCTGGAAAAGCCGCTGTCAAAACCCATTTCACTCTCTATGCCAAAGCCATCGGTCTGCACGATTATCAAATTCCCGATATTGAACAGCTGGCTCAATACGCCAAAGAATATTACACCCTCGAGTGCAGCGGGGGAGAGGGGCACCAGGAAGTAGCACACCTCATAGAGAGTGTCAAACACAACCTTGCACATCTGGTCATTTCCATTAAACCTTTCGGGTGTATGCCCTCTTCTGCCGTATCGGATGGTGTTCAATCTCTGGTAACAAGCCGTTATTCACAGGCAAACTTCCTGAGTATCGAAACTTCCGGAGAAGGCGCGGCAAACTTCTACTCACGCGTGCAGATGGCACTGTTCAAAGCAAAACAGTCGGCAAAAGAGGAGTTTGATGCACTGGAAAAGCCTGAACATATTCCGGGGAAAGTCAATAATTATCTCTATCAGCCTAAAAGTGATATGGCCGGAAGTGCTGCTGCACTGATAAAGAGTCTAAAAAGTTAATTCTCTTCTTTCTGTGCCAGAATATGCACATACCGTCCCATATTTCTAAAGGTCTCTTCCCTGCAATACTGATACTCCAGTGCCATCAGCTCATCCGTATCTGATATTTCTAAAGCACTTTTATCCATATAGTCATGAAATACACGTATACCTGTATGGGCTTTTATCGTGTAGCCGTTATTCTTCAGCCATCTGATAAGTTCTTCCGGTTTTTGCGGATATGGCGGAGTGAGTTTTTTGCCTTTTCCGTACCAAGCCTTACTCAGGATCGTTTGAAGTCGCCAGCCTCCACGCAGGATATTGCGGTAGATCAGCGAATGGTGATTGAAAAAGAGTAAAGAAAGATGACCGCCCGGTTTGACACGTTCAGATATAACCTCCAAGGTATCCAAAGGCTTTGCAAGCCATTCTATGACAGCATGAAAGAGTACAAGATCCTGTTGCGGAAGCCGGGCAGCAATATTTTGGGCCGGGGCTTGATGGAAGGCTGCTTCGCAACCCGCTTTTGCAAAGTGTTCTTTTGCTTTGGCAAGCATCTTGTAAGAGATATCACAGCAGATAAGATTATGTCCTTTTTCGGCAAACCAGAGAGCCATCTGCCCAAATCCACATCCGGCATCCCAAATGTCAAGCTGTTTGCCCTCATAGAGCGAATGAAGGTCTTCCTGCAGAAGCTTAAGCCGCCACTCACCTTTTACCGTACCATAAATCCGTTGTTCAAATTTCTCCACCATATGATCGAAATTCTGGTCATGTTTTCCACGCTCTTTGGGTGCCACTACATCTCCTCATACTTCATTAGATATTGCCAGAACAATACTTTAGTCACTATTTTATACTTGTGATCGTCGGGCTAAAAGCTTTGGTACCGACATTGACATTTTGTCCTATTTCAAGATTTTTAGCTTCTTCACTACTGATGACTACTTCAACAAGCTGCTGCCCGATAGCAATAACAGCCATATAAATCACGTCAATTTTAACGATATCCAAAAGCTCTCCTTCAAAAGAGAACTTTTGACTGCCCTGTGTTTTGAGAAGTACCTCTTTGGGAATTCCGTCGTTAATGATCCTGCCTTGATTTAAAACGATGACTCTGGAAGCCAGACGGTAGATCTCACTCGGGTCATGACTTACCATAATAGAAGTGGTACCAAACTCTTTATGAAGCAGAAGGATCTCATTTTGCAGTTTGGTACGCATGACAGGGTCAAGCGCGGAAAGAGGCTCATCCATTAAAAGCAGTTTTGGCCGGTTCATCATAGCTCTACAAAGACTTATTCTCTGTTTTTGTCCGCCGCTCAGACTGTTGGGAAGCCGTTTTTTCAGTTCATTCAATTCTGTGATCTCCAGTAAGTGTTCGGCCAGTTTTCTATCTTTATTCACAAAAAGCAGATTCTCTTCTACTGTCATATTGGCAAACAATGCATAGTCTTGAAATACAAACCCGATCTTTCTTTTTTGTGGTACTGTCGCTTTAGTGCCATCGAGCCAAATCTCACCACCGATTTGTATTGTTCCCTCTGCCTCTTCAAGTCCGGCCAGTATTCTAAGCAGTGTTGTTTTCCCGCTTCCGCTCTGCCCTGCCAACGCTACAAAGTCACCTTCATGGATGGAAAGACCGACCTTCAGATCCATCTCGCCATCGACTCCGTGGAGTTTTTTGCCTATATCTATTGTGATCATGATCCGAATGCACCTATTTTTTTATGTTGTTTATGATTAAAGATATATACACCAAGCAGTACCATGAAACTGATAACAAGCATCACAGCACTATAGATATGTGCTGTAGAATAATCCATCACTTCAACCATTTCATAAATAGCCACCGAAGCTACTTTTGTCTCTCCGGGAATACTTCCACCCACCATCAGAACCACTCCGAATTCCCCGACCGTATGGGCAAATGTCACGATGACCGCTGTCATCAAAGAGGGCTTGATATTTGGCAGTGCTACCTTGAAAAGCGTGGTGAATTTGCTTTTACCGCTGATGTAACTGGCTTCAAGCATATTTTTATTAATACTTTCAAATCCGCTTTGAAGCGGCTGCACCATAAAAGGAAAGCTGTACAAAGCGCTTGCCACCACCAAACCGGGAAAGCTAAAGACCAGTTTTATGCCGAACAGATCATCAAAAAATGCACCAATGGGTGAGTTGTGCGAAAGTGCCACAAGTATGTAAAACCCCAGAACAGAAGGAGGCAGAACAATGGGCAAAGCCGTTACCGCTTCTATGAACGGCTTGGCTTTTGATCGTGTTTGTGACAGGTACCACGCCAGAGGCAGACTGACAATAAACAAAATAAGAGAAGTGATGGCTGCCAGCTTGAATGAGAGCAGAAATGGTTCAAATTCTATCGTTTTGAGTAATTCAATCATCCAATACCTCGCTGATCGATAATTCACTGGCTTTGATGAACGCTGTCACCTCATCGCCCACTTTCAGATCCATTTTTTTTGATGCATCCACTGTAATGATCGACTCCAATACAGTATCAAAAAAGTTTAGTTTCACACTGCTTAAGAGTTGCCCGTTTTCAATGGATCGGACAGTAGATTCCAATCTGTTCGAGTAGCTGAGCTCTCCAATGAAGTTTTTTGCTATTACAATATATGACGGTTTGACTGCCAATCTTACTTTGGCGCCTGTTTTGACAGTATCACTCAACTCCAGACTCATCATAGATAACGCTTGGCCATGAAAATCAAACGTTACGATATGCAAACTGTCACAACTTTGGATTTCCGATACTGCCGCGATAATAGAACTCATGGTACCAGGTATCCAAAGTCGTTCAATATCTTTTTCGCTTTGTCACTGAACATAAATGCATAAAATGCAGCCACTTCGCAATTTGATTCACCATTTCGCAGCACAACGATCCCCTGATTGATAGGCGTATAGAGTTTCGGGTCTACATCGGCCCAGTTCACTCCCTCTTTATACCGGGCCATTTTGGGGCTGTAAAGTGAAGACTTTGCTATCAACCCTATATCCGCCGCAGTCACTGCATAGGATACGGTCTGGGAAACAGATTCTGCAAACACGTATTTACTTTTCACACTCTCATAAACTCCAGCCTTTTTCATCGCTTCGACTGCTGCTTTTCCATAGGGTGCAGTTTTTGGATTTGCCACCGCTATTTTGTTTACAGTCGGACTTTCAAGCACTTTTATACCCTGACTGAAATCCTGTTCTTTACTGCTGAGATAAGCAAGACTTCCCTGTGCATACACAAGCGGTCTGGTTACGGCAATGCCCTCTTTATATAAAGCTTCGGGATACTTCGTATTGGCAGCCATAAAAAGCTGATAGGGCGCTCCGTTTTTGATCTGTGCTGTAAGTTTTCCACTGCTGCCCAGGATCACTTGAACTCTGGTATCCGGATAGAGTTTGTTGAACTCTTTCTTCAGGTCATCTATGGCGTAAGAGACATTGGCTGCTACAGCAATGCTAATATTTCCTGCCATACTGCAGGTTGACAGCAGCAGTACTGCAATAAGTAGTTTTAATTTCATCATTTTCCCCTATCTTCCCAGCATCACGTCACTTGATTTGATAATGGCCATGATGCTGCCTCCTTCCTTCAGTTTCAATGTTTTTAACGCATCGGTAGTGATGACTGCAACCAACACATCATGATGGCCGATATCCACCATTACCTCGGCATTCACCTCACCTACGGTAATATGGCTGATATTCCCTCTGATGCTGTTTCTTGCACTCAGTTGCATTTCACCCGGAACCGCAAGCATAACGGTACTCGATTTGAAAATAGCCGTTGCCCTGTCTCCCTCTTCCAGTCTCAGGTTTTCCACTGCTTCTTTTGTGATCACGGAAACCAGTCTGTTCCCGCTTTTAAGTTTGAGACTTACTTTGGCATTGACAGCACCCAATTCTATAGTGTCTACAACACCCTGTATCTGATTTCTCGCCGATATTTGCATCGCTAACCTCCCTATGGTCTTAAACGCTCCACTCTCTATGTCCGTCACCTGCGACAACCTCTCCAAAAAAAAGGTATGTTCCTCTTTTAAAACCCTGTATGTTTCCAAAAGCTGTGATCCATAGGGAGTGATGGTCGTACCGCCCCCATTTTTCCCGCCTGTCTCTCTTTGGACTATGGGTTGTTCAGAAAGGTTGTTCATGGCATCCACTGCTTCCCAGGCACTCTTATAACTCATCGGCACTGCTTTGGCTGCTTTGGAAATGGAACCGTATTCTTCTATGGCATACAAAAGTTCTATACGCTTTTCTAGCAAAAAAGGTTCGCCTAACATGTTTAAAGTCAATTTTGATGAAAGTTCCATACCTTTCCTTATGTACAAAAGTATATAACGGAAATATTAGCATTATATACCTTAAGATACAACGGTATCTATATTTAATTTTCTAATCCACTCTTTATCCTATCTGTGGGAAAATACAGAAGATACTTTTGATCTATAAAGGATTTTGGATGGAGATAAAAGCAAATTTGGTTGACATTGCACAGCGGGAGATCTACCCTGCTAAAGTGATCATTAAAGATCGGAAAATACTCTCGATCACAAAGATTGATGAAGTCTGTTCCACCTACATCCTTCCCGGATTTATCGATGCACATATCCATGTAGAGAGTTCCATGCTGCCTCCGAGT
Source organism: Epsilonproteobacteria bacterium (ex Lamellibrachia satsuma) (assembly GCA_003934925.1). Classification (GTDB taxonomy): domain Bacteria; phylum Campylobacterota; class Campylobacteria; order Campylobacterales; family Sulfurovaceae; genus Sulfurovum. Next base: position 11,296 of record JQIX01000043.1, on the reverse strand, counting down.
GAATTTGCGCGTCTTGCCGTTCGCCACGGTACGGTCGCCACCGTTTCCGATCCGCATGAGATCGCCAATGTACTTGGGATAAAAGGGGTTGAATTCATGCTGGACAATGCAGAGCAGGTCAATTTCAAATTTTATTTCGGGGCATCGCCCTGTGTGCCGGCAACACCCTTTGAAACAAGCGGTGCCTCACTGGGGGTAAATGAAGTCAAAGCACTGCTGCAAAAACCGCAGATCAAATACCTCAGTGAAGTAATGAATTTCCCCGGAGTGATCAACGGGGAGGAAGAGATACTTTTAAAGATAAAGGCTGCCCGGGATCTGAGAAAACCAGTAGACGGTCATGCTCCGGGGCTTTGCGGAGACGATCTGCAACACTATATTGATGCAGGGGTCATGACAGACCATGAAGCTTTTACTTATGAAGAGGGGCGGGAAAAGCTCCGACGCGGTATGAAGATACTCATACGTGAAGGCTCAGCCGCCAAGAACTTTGAAGCCTTGGCACCGCTGATAGATGAGCATTATGCCATGCTGATGTTCTGCAGTGATGACCGCCATCCAAATGATCTCTATCGTGAGCATATCAACCGGCTTGTCAAACGTGCACTGGCAAAAGGCAATGATCTTTTCAAAGTTCTGCAAATCGCCTGCATCAATCCCGTTACACACTATGATCTTGATGTTGGTATATTAAAAGAAGGTGACAGTGCTGACTTTATAGAGGTGGACGATCTGAAAGATTTTAGCATTTTAAAAACTGTGATCAATGGAGAAATAGTTGCACAAAACGGTAAATCGAACATAGATCCCATAACCATTCAAAAGGTCAACAATTTTCATACAGGTACAAAAAAACTGGAAGATTTTGCGATGCCTTTATGTGAGCACGTTGAAGTGATACAGGCGATAGATCATGAACTTATCACCCATGAAAAAGTCGTTGAACTTCCACATTTTTCCACAATGAGCATAGGTGATCCGGAGCATGACATTCTCAAGATCAGTGTAGTGAACCGTTATACGAATGTACCGCCTTCCGTAGCCTATGTCAACGGATTTGCTCTGAAAGAAGGAGCTATTGCTTCCAGTGTCGCCCATGATTCACACAATATTATTGCCGTAGGATGCAGTGACGAGATGATCACCAAAGCCGTCAACCTCATCATCAGACACAAAGGCGGTATCTGTGCCGTTACAGACACGCAGGAATGGGTTCTGCCACTGGAGATCGCAGGGATCATGAGTGCCGGGGACGGTTTTACGGTTGCCAAAGAGTATGAAAATATTGACAACATTGCCAAAGAGACATTGGGCTCGACATTAAGTGCCCCATTCATGACACTTTCGTTTATGGCGTTACTGGTCATTCCGGAACTCAAACTCAGCGACAAAGGTCTTTTTGACGGTCGGACATTTCATTTTATCAACAGTTGCAAGAGGTAATATATGGATCTTTTTAAACTTGAAGAGCACAAGACCGATATCAGAACTGAGATCACGGCAGGATTTACCACCTTTATGGCGATGCTCTACATCGTACCGGTCAATGCAGCTATTATGAGTGCTTCAGGTATGCCGTATGATGCACTGATCACTGCTACAGCGGTCATGACTATTTTTGCATCGATCCTCAACGGCTTCTGGGCAAATACTCCCATTGCCATGAGTGTCGGGATGGGACTGAATGCCTATTTCAGTTTCGGTTTGGTCAAAGGAATGGGAATTCCCTGGCAAAGTGCATTAGGCATTGTATTTATATCAGGAATTTTATATATTCTTATCAGTATAACACCGCTGCGCCGCTGGCTGATAGAAACCATTCCTATGGACATCAAACGGGCTGTAAGTGCAGGTATCGGTGCTTTTATCGCTTTTATCGGTTTACAGCAGATGAAGATCATTATTGATGATCCCTCCACGCTGGTCAGCATTGGAAATTTTCATGACAGCCATGTTCTGCTCGGTCTGTTCGGCTTGGCACTTGCCATCTTCTTTACACTCAAAAAGTACAAAGGTGCATTTATTCTTTCTATCATTCTAACCACACTGTCTGCATGGCTGTTAGGGATCGAAAAGCTGCCTGAGTACTTTGTCTCTATGCCGGCATCTATGGCACCTATAGCTTTTGAACTGGATATCCCCTCTATTCTGACACTTTCGATGATACCGGTCATACTTATCTTTTTGATCACTGATCTTTTTGATACACTTGGTACCCTGGCCGGTGTGGGTATGCGGGCAGGTCTTTTTAAAGAAAATGGTTCCATCGCGCTGCAAAAAACCATAGAAACCGATGCTGTTGCCACCATGCTGAGCGGTCTTGCGGGGGTAAGCAGTACGACTGCTTTCATTGAAAGTGCCGCCGGTGTCGAAGAGGGAGGCCGAACCGGGCTTAGTGCAGTTGTTGCGGGATTACTGTTTATCCTTCCACTCTTTTTGCTTCCTTTTTTCCAGGCCATTCCCTCTAATGCGATCTATCCTATTCTCATTGTTATCGGTGTCATGATGTTCGGGGAACTGCAGCATATCAACTATCAGGATCCCGCCATAAAATACAGTACATTTTTTATTGTAACAGGAATGCCGCTGACCTACTCCATTACAGATGGCCTGCTTCTTGGTGCATTGGTGTTTGTCCTTGTTCATCTTCTAGAGGGCAGCTACAGGAAGATCGGTATTGCTATGGGAGTATTGGCAGCAGTTGCATTGTTGGTCTTTTTTGTACTCTGATCCAGGCTCTTGACAAAATAACCCAAAAGTGTTATTATCCGGCCACATGGGGATGACTTGGTTTCGACTGGAGTAGTCGGGGCTATGTGCATGTCGGACTGGGCAATTCCGTTACGCGGCCCACTTAGCTTAAACGCAAACAATACAGATTATCGTCCAGCTTACGCAGTAGCGTAAGTCATTAACCCCGCTAACGCGGAGGACTGCCCTGCCGAGGAGTGTCATCTTACTCGGATCTTTGGGTATCACATCTGATGACTATGCTCCGTGGAAGCCATGCCACGGTGTGAGAATTCTGGCTGGTCCGGTGAAGTTTTGGGTGTTGAACAAAACCGGATGAGAACAATCAGCACCGACTAAACATGTAGAGTCATAGTTCTAGCTATTTTAGGACAGGGGTTCAATTCCCCTCATCTCCACCAAACTACAATTCAATCTAATCCAACAAAACCTTATTAAATTCCTTCTTTGAACATAGCTAGTGAATTTTTGCTATAATAAAATAAATTTCAACATCAAGGAATAAAAAATGATTTTAAAAAAGTTAGAAGATGAAATAGTGGTCTCTGCTGTAGAGATTAAATCATTTGAGGTGACAATAGATAGCAATAACAATAAGGCTATAATAACAGTGACATTGGATAATGCTAATAATGGTGAAGCTGTCTACAATCAAGAACCACATGATAATCATATCTATCAAATTGTAGATAACAATAATAATCTAATAAGACTTGTCCATCAATAGCCTAAGAAGAACTTTGAAGAATTTAAGAGATATTTTATACCTTACTAATTAAATAGTACTATATTAAATTCCTCTCATTTCCACTAAATCACACTCTTTTCAATATCACTATTCAATGCAGTGGTTATCTCATAACTGATCGTTCCAAACTGCTTTGCAGCTTCCTGTGCATCATTCATCACACACAATTCTTCTTTATCTGACTCCAACGCAATGAAATCCATCGAGACACGTCCAAGTACAGGCAAACCTTCAGCCGTAATGTATGGCTTTGAGCTGTCACCCCTGCACCAACCGTCACCATAACCAAGATCATAAGTAGAGACGGTCATCTTTTTTGGGGCTGTGAAGTCTCCTCCGTACCCTACTCTTTGGCCTTTTTTAAGTACACGAGTGGCAACTTTTTTTGCATAGAGGGTGAGTACCGGTTTGAGTGGTGCCTCGTCAAAAGGAACAGGTAATTCACTGTAACCGTAGGCCCCTATGCCTACACGTACCAGATCCTCATCGAAACTTTTCATACGTAAAATAGCTGCAGAGTTATAGGAGTGGAATCGTATGTTGGTGAAGCCTGCATTTTTTACACTCTCTTTCACTGCTTCAAAACGTTTTTGCTGCCAAAAGAGTTCCGAGCTGAGTTCATCTGCACTGCGGAAATGCGTCATCACACCAATCAGCTCCAACCCTTTTTCTTTTATTGAACGAAGTGCCTCCTCCAGCTCATCAAGGGCTATGCCGTTACGATGCATGCCCGTATCAACTTTAAGTTCGACTTTTGCACCTTTTTGGGCCTGTTCGATATCTTCCAAACTGTTGATAGCAAAAGAGCATACTTTATCTTTTATGATTGTATCACCAAGTACAAGTATGGTTTGAAATAAAGATCTTATTGCATCGGCTTCTGCTTTTTTTCTTACCACTGCATGCTTGATACCAAACTCTGAAGCAAGCTTTGCCATAAGTTCCAGACCATGGCCGTATGCATTGTCCTTAAGCACGATGGCTATCTTGTCCGCTGAGCCGGTTTTTAGTGCAATTTGGTTAAGATTGTGGTAGAAGTTTTCTTTATTGATCGTAATGAATGCCATGTATGATTATAGCTAATCAAGTTAATAGTGCATAGTGAATAGTGAATAGTTTTAAGAAAAAGGAGTTTTATTTGAAAAGAATGCCCGCAGAATGGGAAAAGCAAAGAGTCGTACTCCTCTCCTTCCCGCATGAAGAAACAGACTGGGTGGAAGGTGGTCTCAATGAAGCCCTTTCACCTTTCATCCGCATAGCCCAGGCTATTGCTTACCAGGAAGCTGTTTACATCATCTGTAAAGACAAGGAGAAGATCTCTTCCATGTTCTGCTCTACCCGCAACATGACCTTTATAGAGATCCCTACCAATGACACCTGGATACGGGACTACGGCTACATCAGCATTAAAGAAAAAGATAAAACCAAACTGCTTGACTTTAATTTTGACGGCTGGGGCGGAAAATTTGAAGCTGGTTTTGATAACCTTGTCAATAGTACTTTACATAAAAAAGGATATATGGGCATTACCCCTTTGGAAAAAGTAGATCTTGTATTGGAGGGGGGCTCCATAGAGAGCGATGGAGAGGGCACTATACTTACTACCTCAGAATGTTTGTGTAACCCAAATAGAAATGGCGGATTGAGCAAAACAGAAATTGAAAAGAAATTGGAAGAGATACTTGGAGCAAAAAGGGTTTTATGGCTTGATCACGGCTACCTGGCCGGAGATGATACGGATTCCCATATAGACACTTTGGCACGCTTTGTCAACCAAAAGACAATAGCTTATATCAAGTGTGCCGATAAAGAGGATGAACATTATGAAGCCCTCAAAAAAATGGAGGATCAACTCGAAAGCTTTACTACCACGGAAGAAAAGCCCTACTCTCTTGTACCACTGCCTATGTGCGAAGCCAAATATAATAAAAAGGGAGATAGACTGCCTGCAACCTATGCCAACTTTCTCATCACGAATAATGCGCTCATCTACCCGATCTATGATGACAGGAATGATAAAAAAGCAGCTGAAATATTTAAAGAGCTGTTCCCGGATAAAGAGATCATTCCGGTCAACTGTTTAAAACTCATAGAACAGGGAGGCAGCCTTCACTGCTCTACGATGCAGATAGCCTATTAACGCCTGTAGCCCAGGTCAAGGGTCCAGTATGTTTTATATTTTGATTTTGGATTCGTACTTTTTGCCAAGGCCATCTCTCTGAAACACGGATTCATGATATTGGCACAATGGGAAGGGCTTTTCACCCATGCATTGGCGATCTCTTTAAGGCTTTTCTGCCCTGCTCCTACATTTTCGGCAAAGGCAAATGCCCTTTTATATGTATATCCGTGAAATTTTCCACGTTCCGAAGCTTTGCTGGCACACCCTTTTCTACACCCTGTGACATCGGTGGATTTTCCAGAGCCATTATGATGTGTCAAATTATGCATTGCCATATCACGTGCATGTTCCGATGCCGCTTTATTGAGTTTGTCACTCCATTTCAATGGAGTTGCCGCCTTGAAGACCCCTTTATGCCCACATTTTCTAGGTTTGCTTCTTATAACATTGATAATATCCAGGTAGGATCGAACCACGGTGCGATCATTATCGTAAGAGTACGGTGTATTGAATTCCATACCCATTGGACCTATATCTTTCGTGCCGGCATGAATACTGACTGAAACTACACTGAACAATAAACTAAAAAACAGATATCTGAACATAGTTTTTTCCTTCGCGATATATGCGGTAAATTTAGCTAAAAAGAAAAAGAGGGAAAACATTATTGCAGTCCGCTGGCAACCTGGCAATCTTCTAAAAGACCCACGGCTTTCCGTCCCTATTTCACAATAGGTTTGGCTTTTTCAACTTTTAGTATTTGATATTACTATAAATGACTTTAAAATAAAATAAAATTCTTATGCTACAATAATACAAAAAAACAGAAAGGCAGTGTTTATGCAAATTGCACTTATCCAACAGGAATATGAGGGTAATAAAAATGAGATGATCCGTAAAACTGCCGAAAATATCGAAAAGGCGGCACAGAACGGTGCCCAACTCATTGTACTGCAGGAACTTCATCAAAGCGAATACTTCTGCAAAAGTGAAGAAACAAGGTTCTTTGATTTTGCTGCCGATTATGAACAGGATATACTTTTTTGGAGCAATATTGCCAAAGAGAACAGTATCGTGCTTGTCACCTCACTTTTTGAAAAACGTGCACCCGGACTTTATCATAACACGGCGGTTGTTTTTGAAAAAGATGGTACTGTTGCAGGCAAATACCGCAAAATGCATATCCCTGATGATCCGGGATTCTATGAGAAATTCTATTTTACTCCCGGAGACCTTGGATTTGAGCCCATCCAAACCTCTGTAGGAAAACTGGGAGTTCTTGTCTGCTGGGATCAATGGTACCCAGAAGCGGCACGCATCATGACTCTCAAAGGTGCAGAACTTCTGATATACCCTACTGCCATAGGCTGGTTCGACGAGGACAGTAGAGAAGAGAGAGACAGGCAGCTTGACAGCTGGATCACCATACAACGCTCCCATGCGATCGCCAATGGCATTCCTGTACTTTCATGCAACCGTGTCGGGTTTGAACTTGACAGCAGCGGTGTAAGGGATGGCATACGTTTCTGGGGCAATTCTTTTGTCTGCGGTGCACAGGGCGAGATACTCTCACAGGCCGATAACAGAAGTGAACAGATACTTTATGCCGATATAACGCATGAACGAACCAAAGAGGTACGTGATATCTGGCCCTTCCTGCGGGACAGACGTATCGAAGAGTATGACTGTCTGCTGAAACGGTATTGTGATGAAGACTAGGAATACATTACACTCTTCTCAAGGAAAACAAAATAAAACTTTTTACTACTTAGCACTTTGATTGCATAAATAATTAACTTTATGCGATAGCAGGTATTGTATTTTTTTCTTTTTTGGTTACTCTTTTCTATTTTGTCACAGTACAAAAAAGAAAAAAGTAACAAGAACGTTAAGTTATTTTAATTATAATCCGTAAAAATATTTTCTCAAGGAACAATCATGCCAATGGATATCACCCCTGTAAAAAAAGGCGAAAAGGTCCACTTTCACAACCCTGCTATAGAATTCTTTGAAGCTGTAGGCGGAGAAGACGGAATGCGTGAACTTATGTATAACTTCTATGACAAGATCTATGAAAGTGATATTGCCCACTTTTTCCCTCAGGATGAAGATGAGTTCCATAAGATAAAAGTAAAAAATACCAAATTTTTTATCCAGATCTGCGGTGGGCCTAAAGTCTACGAAGACGAAGCAAAAGGGATGGATCTCAATGAGTATATGATCCGTGTACATGATGACTTTTCCATTACCGAAAAATCACGTATAGAGTGGCTTGGTACGATGAGGGAAGCCCTTGAAGAGCTTGAAAATGTAAATAAAAAACTTATAGAGGATTTTTGGGATTATTTAGAGAATTTCTCAAAATTGACAGTGAATACATTTTCGGATGGGAGTACTTATTATGCCGCCTATACACAGGCGGCAGAAGACTAATGATTTAAAAGATCAGATCCAATATTTAAATCTGACCTTTTTCTATTGCTTTACGATCAAGAAGCTGGTTGTTCAAATGCAGCTTTCATAGTTTCTAATTGTGCAATCATTGCATCATATTCAGCTTGAGCCTGATCAGGGTTCATACTTAAAGGGGCTGCCTCTAGCTGTGTTTTAATCAGATCTTCATTCTCTACTATTATAGCTTCCATCATGCCAAATTCTGTATCAACAGTAATTTCTGCATTATTTACAATAGTTTGTGCTACCTGATCAATAATAGGCTGAGCAATTCCTGCAGCTTCAAGTAAATGTTCAGTAACATAAACTTCTACATCATCAGGAGAAGTAACCATCATACTATTTACAAAGTTTGAAACAAGAGCAAAACCTGTATCCAATTGTCCTGTCATGCTACTGCTGATATTCATATCAGCGATCATCTCTTGCATTCTTTCCACACTCATTGCATAAAGTTCAGGATCAGCAACTGTACCCATTGCATCCATAGCTTCAGCAAAGTATTTTACACGCAATTGCTCTACTTCACTTGGATTTTGATCTGCAACTGCTTGCATCAATCCATCAAGATTATCATTATATTGTGCTGACATATTTTCTGCCATTGCTCTATAGAATCCTCTGGTATCATTTGCATCACTTGCAAGTTCTGCTGCCTGCTGCATTGCCATTGCTGCCTGAAGTGCTCCCTGATCTTGTAGTTCAAGCATGTTTGCCTGTAATTCATCCACTGTCAGGCCAAGCAGTGCCGCAACATCTTCCTGAGCAGTTTGCATATCTTCCTGAGCTGCCTCAGCTCTTTCATGCACCAAAGTAGTAAGCGGTGTGATCATCTGTTGTGCAGTAAGGTTTGCTTCATCGATCATTGCTGTCATTGTCCCGATAAACGGCATTTTGGTTACTCTGTCATATCCACCTTGAACGAGCAGTGTCGCTCCTTCTGTAAGATCATCTGTTGAAACTGTAAGCGTATAGCTACCATTCATGTCTGTTACAACACTTGGTTCAGTTACTTCACAAATTCCATTATCGTTCATATCTAAACAAACTGTTGCGCCAACTAGCTCAGGATCCACTGCTGTTCCCTCTACTGTTGAAGAAGAAGAGGATGCAGAACCACCGCCTCCGCCGCCACAACCTACCAAACCAATACTTGCTATCAAAGCTGCTGCTATCATACTTGTCTTTTTCATCATTCGATCCTTTAAATTTTAATGGTCAAATTATGACAAAAGAGTATTACCTAAAAATTACCAGAAGTAATATTAATTATAATAAAGCCCCTTAAGAGGCTTTCTAAAAAAATGTTGAAAATAAGAAGGAAAGAATAAGAAAGAAATTTTAAAAATAATAGCCGAGCGTAACAATAGCAGAAAGATCACTTGCACTGTCACTGAGCCCATGTGAAACTCTTATATTTGTAAACCAATGTTCATTGACTGCATAATTTACCATAAATGCAGCATTTTCGATCTCTTCAATGCCACTGTAGACAGATTTTTCTCTGCTGTATGCAAGGTTGAGATACGTTTTATCGGAAACATAATATCCTATACTTACCGCTTTTGTATCTATATCACGTGTCAGGGCATCATTCATGAACGTATATTTATAATAAAGATTCATATCAAATTTATCTATTTTATAATTCATATTTACATTCAGGAAATAATCTGTTTCATTACTGCTGTCCGAAGCAATTGGCAACACCATCCCCGGCCCGAACTTCAGTGTAACATTGTCCATTGTCAACTTGTAATTTACAGACAGATAAAGATCATTGCCTGCATAGGTATTGTTTTGTGAATATGACTGTGTAAAAAGGGTAACTATGAAATTCTTATAGTAATAGTCTGCCATAAAAGAGACTAAAGTATCACTTGTACCATTATTTGTTTCCACATAACCGGCACCCAGCATTATGTCAAAATGGTATTCTTCCTTAACAGAGAGTTTTCGAGTAGTACATCCTGTTTTATCGACCAATTCAAAAAAAGGTGTGTTTGGGCACTGGTCAACATCATTATCTACACCATCCATATCACTGTCTACAGATGCCGCCAACAGATTTACAAAAAGCAAAGAGAGTAAAATCAAGGATCTCATTGGGATCACTGCCCTCCCTTGGGTGTCTGAAGGTTCGGTACAGACATCATTGCCGGAGGTGTCGGAATAGGCATATTACCTATGACCGGAGGCACAGGCATTTGCGGCATACCCTGCATAGGGTTGGCTAATGACGGTACAGGCATTTGCGGCATTTGCATACTGCTGCCTGAACCGAACATCGCTCCTCTGAGCTGAGAGATCGCTTTGGCTCTTTGCTCGCTGTTAAGCTTGGCAATTTGCATTTTTATCTTATTCATAATAATATATTTTTCAGATTTTTTTGCATTTTTGAGTTGTTTGATCTGCGCAGAGATATCTATCTCTGCAGAGATAGCCATTGTTGCACATAATGATACTAAGAGAATAGTTTTAATAATGTTCATTTTGCCCTTCTAATAAATAGTATTATATCATATTATAGTTAAACACTATTACTTGACTATTACCTCAGAGAGATTCAGCATGACTTTTGTACCTTTTTTCTCTTTGCTTTCTATTTCGATCCCTATAGAGAGTTCATCGCACAATTTTTTCACAATATGCATACCTATACCTATACCTCTGTCCTGCTCCTTATAAAATCTTTGGAATATTTTTGAAGGGTTTTTAATACCTATACCGCTATCCTCGATCACAAGTATATCTTTTTCCAAAAAAACATGAACCGTTCCGTTTGCAATATTATATTTTCCTGCATTGCTCAAAATATTGTCAATGATTCTTGTAAAAGCATCTTTACTGGTATCCAAAGAGATATTTCCGATCTCAAGTGAATACGCAACATCTGGATGGAGTACTTTGAAATATTGAACCCTCTTTTGCAACAGATCAGCCAGATCGAACTGTTCTTTTTGGGTATGTATCCCTTTTAAAAAAGTTTGCAGGTTTTTTTGCAATGTCAATATGGTTTCAATATTGTTTTCAAGCCTGCTGATCTTTTTATTTTCACCTCGTATGTAAAATTTTTTTAATCCCCATTACCCTATACTGTCCATGAGGTTCGTTAGAAGTAATGTATCGGTTAACACCTAAAGCAGCAAAGTCTAGCTTGTGGGTCAGTCAGATAATTACACTTTAAACTTGAGTGGCGAGTGGATCGGTTTTTATAGCTT